>JBATDG010000118.1:0-109784 GCA_049663345.1 Bacteroidota bacterium | reverse complement strand
CTCCCGCAGCGAGCGCGACCGTTTTTAGCAGAGCTACGTATCTTCCAGTATCATTACATCAATGAGTCTGTCCATGAAGAAAAGAATTGCGACCTTGTTTGCGCTGCTTCCTATGGCCGCGCTGATCCTGTCGGCGTGTTCGTCCGACGCCATCACCGATTCTCTCGCCATCCAGTATGGTGAAATTACGATTGCCACGGAAAAGTCTGGCAACGAGACGACGATGAACGGAATGATCACCGTGCGTTTGATCAACCGTACCGAGGGACAGATGAACGTCGGCTTCCTCGAAGGCGAAATCATCAGCGCCGCGACGAACGAAGTGCTGCTTCGCTTCCGGCCAATCATCCCCGACTCCTACGGATCGATTTCCACCATGCGTCTGCTCCCGAAAGAAACCCGCGACGTGCCGGTAGTGCTGCCGCTGGGTCTGCAGGCCTTTGACAAGAGCAAACACCCGCAGGTCATCGTGAGCCTTTCCCTCCAGACCACAGATGGATACCGTACAGATGCGAAGAGCCTTCCAGTCATGGTCACTGCCAAGTAATCTTATTGTCGGCGCGGCGCTCGTCTTCATGGCGAGCGCCTGTTCCACCGTATCCGCCCCGCCTACGATTTACGATTGGCTTCGTTTCGCTCCTGCGGAGACGCAGGTGTGGAATAACCGCATGCCCGGCACACGGCCCCGCTGCAACGCGTTGCTTCGATTACAAATCATCAACCATGGCGAACAGACGGTTCAGCTGAGAAACCCGGAGGGGATCGTGATCGTGGCGCCAGATGGAGTCCCACTGCGGCGATTCTCACCCCTGATGACGATCGACGACCGACGCGTGCGCGACCTGACTCTAGACGTAGGTGATTCGATCGAAGTCGTATTCCGCTCACCCGATTTCGGACTGGAGCCCATTGATATGACAGCGTACCCGAAAGTGCGCTACATGCTGCGGCTGGAGTCTTCCGTTGAGAAGACTTTGCAGTTTGGCAGTCCAGTCGTTGAAGTCTTCGAAACCCAGTAGGAATTTCATGCGTCCCTTTCTCGCGGCAATGATCGTTTTCTGTGCCGCAGCTTCGTTGTCTGCAATAGCACAGAATGCGGATAGCGCGCTGATGGTTGAGGAATATCGTTTCGGTTCTTTTGTATCCGCCGAAGCTGTGTCCGCTGATCAATTCGGCAACCTCTTCGTTGCCGATGCGGGTACATCGACGCTGCTCAAATTCGATATCCGCGGACGGAAGCTGGCGGAGGTCGGTGGTCCGGGCTGGGACAACGAACGCTTCGATCGCCCGCTGGGCGTTGACGCCAGTCCGGGCATCGCGATTTACGTCGCGGATATGGGAAACAACAGAATCTCCCGCTTCGATCGCGACCTCCATTTCATGGCTGCGCTCAGCGGCGATGATGAGAATCTCGATCCCGGGTTCGGCTATCCGATGGATGTCGCACAATCCACGCTCGAACAATTGTTCATACTTGACGGCGAAAACAGCCGCGTGCTGGCAGTGAGCAGCTTCAAATCCGTGGACCGGGTATTCGGCGACAACGGCGCGGGAGATGGACGACTGCAGGACCCCCTCGCGATGGCGACGGACGGCAGCACCCTTCTCTACGTTCTCGAAAACGGGCGCGTCATTGTCTTCGATTATTTCGGAAATTTCATCCGGCAATTCGGCCGCGGCAAATTCAATGATGCGCAGGGATTGGCAATCGCTTCCGACCGTGTTCTCGTCGTCACTCCCGACGCCCTGCATTTCTTCACGCCTGCCGGCGATCATCTGCGCAGCGTCGCACGTTCGGCCATGGTTTTGGCGGGCGATTCCGGAGAATTTCGCGACGCAATATATACCTCTCTTTTTCTCTTGATCCTGACAACTCATTCATGTATACTGTTCCCGTCCAAGTAACTTTTAGGGAACAATTTTAGGAGGACTCCTCATGTCTTACGGTCTAAACAAGGTGATGCTCATCGGGCATCTCGGCAGCGATCCGGAGTTGCGCTACACAGAAGGCAACGTTCCGGTGGCATCATTCAACGTCGCGACCAATGAGTCGTACAAGGACCAGAACGGCAATCTCGTCGATCGCACGGAATGGCATCGCTGCGTCGCCTGGCGCAAGCTTGCCGAGCTGTTCGGCGAATATCTGAAGAAAGGTTCGAAAGTGTATCTCGAGGGCAAACTGCAGACGCGCGCCTGGGATGACAAGGAAGGCAACAAGCGCTACACGACCGAAATCGTGATCAGCGACTTCACCTTCCTTGACAGCAAGGGAAGCGGCGGCGGCGGCCAGCAAAACGGCGGCGGCGGTTCACCGATGCCTCCTCCCGAGCCCGCGGCGGACAAAGAAGACGATCTGCCGTTCTGATTTTCCTGATCTGATCTTGTTTATTTGACGCTACAGCCTTATTTTTATAAGGCTGTACGGACGCATAGCTCAGTTGGTTCAGAGCGCACGCTTCACACGCGTGAGGTCGTAGGTTCAAATCCTACTGCGTCCACAAAAGCCCCCGAAACTCAATGTTTCCGGGGGTTTTTTCGTATCCGGAGTTCAGGTGACCAATTGGAAGTGCCAATCAATAATTAATTGTGACGCCCGGGAATCTCCGCATGATGCGGTCAAGGATGATTTCACTCAGAGGGTTTCCGTACAGAGATATTCCTTCGAGCTTCTGATACGAATCCTTCGGTCTCGCGAGATCGGACAAGCCAGGGATGTCAGGCTGTATACCTGGGGCGGAATAGCGGCACAATCCGTAGCCGGAAAATTCCTCACAGAATCACACCCACACCGAACCACGGGGCGATGAACGCTCGACTCGACTTCGGATCGCCGATGACGCCAAGTTCGATCAGTAATCGGCTAAACTGCATGCGCGCCGCGGCTCCAAGCAAATAGGCGTTGAGGCCGTATTCGCTCGGTTTTGCGAATTCCAGCAGGAGGCGCATAGACTCCATCACCGGGATATCGGCACCGAGGTACAGAACAGATCCCGTCTTACTGGAACGCTCCCGGATGAGACCAAATCCGGCCGTCAGACTGACCTCTCCCAGCATGAACGATCCGGTGACATGCATGAGTTGTACGGGATAGACATGTTCACTGTACCCTTCCAGGAAGGTCACGCCAGCAGCGAGCGCCATATCTTCCGTTACCAGCGGACTGAATTTCATGCTGAAGCTGTAAACGTCCCCGTCTCTGGATAAAAGGCCGACGAAGGATGTCATCCCGCTGACAGTCACTAAATCCGCAACGCTGATTGCAGCAGAAGCGAACGCGAAGTCATAGACGCCGAGGACCGGATGTCCGTCTGGTTTCGGCCAGGCGGTCGGGAGGAGTATCAGGCTCGAAGCAGGCCTCCGTCGAAATGCCTCTGCGACGGGATCGTTCTGCTCCTCCGCCTCCTTGAGTACGATGGCGCTCTCATCCAGCCGGGCCATTTCGATTCTTCGGACCCGCAGCATGGTCCCTTCTTCACCTCGTAAAATCAGCGTATCCCCGGCCCATCGTTCGAAGCTTCCGCTGAGCGTATCGCCTGCATTGGTGATTACCGTATACGACACAGGACGGCTTGCATCGCCGTCCTGCCCGTAAAGCTGAATGGCCGGAGCCATGCAGAAAATAAAAATCAGCAATATGATTGCAGACTTCATGGGTACTAATGGAGTCAGGCCATAGCGAAAAGGCTCAGAACGTATGCGCCGGCTCGTCTCCAAGGTAGGCGTCGCTGAGCATTGCGAAGGCGGGATTGCGGATAATCATCCAGTTGTAGAACGGCTCGACCTCGCTAAAGGTCTGCGGAGTCAGTTCGCTGCGGTAAAGCTCGATCCAGGAATCCAATTGCGCCGGCCAGTAGGTCAGATTGAAGCCGTGCGAGCGGTAGGCACGGAATACCCAGAGAATTGTGTCAACCAGAACTTCGCCGGAATGCTGTCCGAAGATCGATTCAAGAAAGCGGGCGTGGTTGCGATGATTGTCTTCCATCATCGCCTGATTTCCCTCTCCGATGAGGTGGTTCAGGTCGGATCGAGTTGAGAACTGCGCATTGAATTTCGCCACAAGTTCTTCTCGCTTCGCTGAGAATTCATCCAATGCGGAGGGTGAAAGCTGCTGCAGTTCACTTGCTTCGGTAAGCAGGTCGTCGCGGGTCATACAGTCTCCGTTTTCATTTGATGTGGAAATGTGATCGTGAAGCAGGTTCCCTCACCCACCACGCTGCTGACATCGATCGATGCGCCGTGTCCGTCGAGAATGCGCTTAACGATCGCCAGCCCCAATCCCGTCGAAGTTTCGCCCGCGGTGGAACGGACACTCGTTCGGGAAAACGGTTTGAATAGTTTTTCGAGCTCCGCCTCCGGTATGCCCTGCCCCTGATCCTGTACGGAGATAACGACAGTATCAGGCGTGGAAACGCAACTCACGGTGACCACCGTGCCGGCGGCCGAGAATTTGACTGCGTTCGTCACAAGGTTATTCAGTACCTGCTCGCACTTCCCGGCATCGAGTGAAAGTTCGGGCATATCGCTGGCGATGTGCTCTTCGAGCTGGATCTCCTTTTTCGCCGCCAGAAGCCGGTTGCGTGCAAGGTTCTTTCTGATCAAGGCAGCAACATCAGTCGGGGCGATATCCAGATTGAGTTTGCCGGATTCGATTGCGGAAATGTCCAGAAGATTATTGATCAGAGAAAGCATGAACTGGCTTGACTCGTGCATCGTTGTGAGGATATCGCGCTGTTCCTCACTGAAATCAGCGGCATCATCAAGCAGTATTTCACTGAATGCCATAATGACGCCGATCGGATTCCGGAGATCATGCGCAGCGATGCCGAGGAATTGATTTTTCAGCTTGTCCAGTTGTTCCAGCTGCACGTTCCGGCGCTGCAGCTCGCGGCTCATATCATGCATTTCCGCGTTCAGGTCAAGCAGCTCCGATCGCAGCCGGCGAAGATCTGCTTCCGTTGTTTCGGCATAAAGGAAGTAATACTCCTCAACCTTCCTGCCGTAAAAACGAAAACTGGCCGGAAGTCCATCCAGCGTCGAGATGTGTAAGATTTGCCCGTCGCTTCCAGGTGAGCACAAGGTGGAAATATCAAGGGTGCCCTGAAAATCGACAAGCAGTTCGAACACACTCGAACCACTCAGACTCTTCCCGGCAAGTTTTTCAAGCGAGGCGCTGGCGCGGATCACCTCGGCGTTGGCATTCAGAACAACGAGTACTGCCGACGCGTGCTCAAAGAGCAGCCGCGTGATTTTTTCTTCCATTTGCTGAGCCACGTCAGGATCGATCGAGGTAGGATTCAAATTCATGAAGTGACCTATGATGGATAACTCCTTCGTAACCGTCGAGAATATCGCCTCCCCCAATCATGAGGCCCTGCCCACCGACGATGATGGGGATATCGGGAGCAACAATCCGAACACGCTCAATAATGTTGATCATGCTCGAGATATGGGAATAGAGTGTGAGCGAGATCGCGAGGAGATCGGCATTCATATCGGAGACCATGCTGCATAAATCCGCTACAGGGGTATTTGCTCCGATGAAGTGTCCATCCCATCCATGCAATTCACAGATATCCGAAACCATCCGTGCACCGATAAAATGGTATTCGTTGGATGTGCACGCGACGATGGCAGTCCTCCCCCTGCGAGGAACGGAGAACAGCTGCGGATAGATCAGATGGAACAGGGAGAGTGTAATCGAGGTGGCCAGATGCTCGGTGGCAACGCTTATTCGGTTCTGCTCCCAAAGTCGTCCGACAGAGTAAAGCGAGTCCTGAAACAGATCAATAAAAATCGTGCGGACGGTCGTTCCAGCATCGATCTGCCTCTGCACAACGCGCGCGCACTCACGCTTGTCGCCCTTGATTAAGGCATCAAGATAATCGCGTTTATCCTCCCGGGATATTGTTGCGCATTCCGGCATACAAACCATACTGTAAATGTTCAGTGATGCCCAAATTTAGCAAACTGAATCGCAATAATAAGTGAGCGTGGCGTGGGCCAAGATTCTTAGGAGCATGTTAACCTAATTCATTCAAACATGCAATCTGACTCAATAAATACAGTGGTTCTCGACACCGCAGACGCTGCATTCATCTGAAACCGGACAGGACAGGTATCCGCTGTCTCAGCGCAGCAGCATTACGCGGGCGCTCACTGTGGAGCCGGAAGCAGACAGGCGCGCAACATACATACCAGGGGCGAGATGGCCAGGTCGCCAGCGAATGCTGTGCGCGCCGGCGGCAAAGCTGGCGTCACGGAGAACGTAGACGCGTTGACCCACGCTGTTGAAAACCTCGACGCGCGCGCGTGTCTCGACAGGGAAACGGAGCTCAAAGACCGCGGTTTCGCGAACCGGATTCTGCAATGCAGTAATTTCAGGCTGCGAAGGTCTTGCTTCAACATTGCCTACGGACACCGTGCTGTAATCGAATGGCTCGTTGACGAGGTGATACTTCGCCTCCGTCTGACCGTTGTAGTCGCGGCGGAGATACGGCGTGAGGAGCGGAGTCCGCTGCTGTTCAGAAAGAATGATTGGTGCCGGTTCGCCGGCGTTCCAGTCGTACAGCGGGATGTGATCAGGGACAAGTGTGGGACAGAGTCCCCGTTCGCGAGCGATATGGAAGAGGCCAAAGTTTCCGGGTTCATGTCCCGCCAGCCACGCTCCTATGATATCGACCAGAAAGGCATTCTTTCCGAAAATGAGAATGTTGCTCATGAAGTCTTGCGGCGTGTCGCCCGGACCCGGACCAGCGTTAAAGCCATCGCCGTTCCGTCCGTAAATTCCTTCGATGATGTTGAGTCCCACGCGTGTTATGCTGTGAGAATCGCAGGTGCGCTGCGCCCAGGTTTCCATGCCGTACCCGCCCTCGGCAGTGCGCCCCGGGCAATCCCAACGCGGATATCCCTTTGCGAGATGCGCGGCATAAAATGCATCGATACGCTGTTCGCGATCGGTGTGATAGTTGATGAGCACGGAAGAAGGATGCTGCGCGGTTGAGTCGAGTCCTTCACAGAACCGCACGTAGGGACTCACCGCCATCCCCTGCAGATTTTTCACGGTGAGCGTCATTCCCATGCCGTGAGTTTTGAATTTCGCGATGTTGAGCAGGAAGGTATTGTCGTCGTTGTAGGGCGCAACGTAGCCAATGCGCTTGAACACTACGCCATCGGGAACATCGCGCCAGATCACTTCCGTTCCGCTCTGCAGCGTCTCGAGAGTCATGTCCGTCAAGCGGCGGCCGGTTGGGAAATCATACACGTGACAGCCGTGCCGCTGAACGAGCTGTTCGAGCATGGGTCCGGTCACCGGATACTCGCTCGCACAGTAGCCGTCGCCCAGCCAGTTCCCCTCGCGCATGAACAAATTGTACCCCGGGAAGCCGCGGTCGCGAAGTCCCTGCAGCACGCCGTCAACGAACGGAATATCCGTCATGATGCCCATGCCCGCGGGCGAATTGCCTGTGCCGGAAGTGCAGGTCAGGTTCGGCTTGATTGCCATCGCATTGGTGAACGGGATATCGCCCGTATCCGAGGCGGAAAACAGCTCGGACGCAAACTCGGAGCCCACGGTAAATTTCGCGTTGCTGTCGAGTTTATCGGCGACATTCGTGCGGCGGATAAACACCGCATCAGGATGCGCGTTGATAAAGGGATGGAGCTGCAGCGAAGTGGCAGCAAGCGGACCCTGTGAAGCGCCCGTTGATCGCAAAGCCCGAGATGGAGCTGCACCCAGCCGCCGTGCAATTGAAAGCCCCGCCCCCGCGGCGAGTGTAGTCGAGAGAAAATGTCGTCGATTCATCGTCCTGCCTCCGTATGAGTTCTGGCCGCCTTGTGTAGAACTTCAATCCGCTAATCTCGTCATGAAGCGGATCGCATGCAAAGAAAGAGACACAACGGAAGTTCAAACGTTCCCGTTTTCAAAAAAAATGGCCCGCGTTTCGGCGGGCCAACAAAAGGAACAAGACTCTTCCGCGAATCAGATCATCATTGCGATGCCGACGCTCGCCTGCAGACCGGTGAGATTTTTCTGTCCGGTCTTGAGTGGATCCTTGAATTCAATGAACTGATATTTGGCGCCGACGCTGATACCGAAAGTTTCGGCAAACATGAAGTCCAAACCAGCTCCGAGATAGTACCCAAAAGCGACTACGGTCTCGGAAGCGCTTTTGTTCTGTTCTGACAGTTGCATGATGTCATCCCGCCCGCTAATACCGATATAAGCGCCAAGGCCTGCCATGGCATAGGGCTGGATGGGATTATCAGGGAGCGGCGCAACGGAGACACCGATCGTCACCGGTATGATCACCGCCCAGGTTTCTGCCTTTTTCAGATCGAAATTCGTTAGGTCCGTATTGCGTTCAAAGTTGTTCTTTGTGTACCACGCACCCACTGAAAGATCCATATACAGGGGATGAGCGGCCTGATTGCGGAAGTGCAGATCAAGACCCAGCGCCTGCGACTGCTCAATCTTGCCCTTCGTTTCGTCATACACATTGTCGTCGAAGGTCAGTCCCTTCTCCTTGTCCTTCGGGAACCAGGCTCCAACGCGGATGGAGTAATAGTTATGCTTCTTCACTTCCTCATTCCTGATGATCACTTTCGTCTCACCAGTTTTTTCCCTTTCCTGCGCTATGGCGTAACTGCTTGCGAGGATTATAAGCAGCGCGATTGCTACGGCTTTCTTCATTTCTTCTCCAGATTCGTATGTGACGGAATGCACAATAATACGTTATTTCCTTGAAATAATCGAATCGATGAATCTTGTATGGATGATGGATGATGGCTGATAGCTGATGGCTGATGGCTGATGGCTGATGGCTGATAGCTGATGGCTGATGGCTGATGGCTGATAGCTGATGGCTGATGGCTGATGGCTGACCAGCCCTTCGGCGAACCAGGCCGAGCCGTTGTGCGGAGATGGCGCTCCGCGGTCCTGTTGCGCGGAGATGGCGCTCCGCGGTCCGACTGCCTACCGCCTGCTGCATCTTGCATTTTCTGCAGAATTTTGCAACTATGGCTGTTCGTCAAACAACGCACTGACTCCATGTCCAAAATCCGCATCGGTACCTGTAGCTGGAAATATCCGTCATGGGAAGGGTTGGTGTATTCCTCATCCCGGGAGATAAATTATCTCGAGGAATACTCGGCAAAATACGACACGGTAGAAATTGACCAGTGGTTCTGGTCTCTGCACGGTCCCGGAAAACTCAGTCTTCCGAAGCGGGAAACCGCTGCTGAATACGCCGGGGCTGTGCCGCAGGATTTTCGTTTCTCTGTGAAGGTACCGAACAGCATCACGCTCAGCCATTTTTATCAGAAATCTAAAAACGATCCGCTGCTGGAGAACCCCTATTTCCTTTCATCAGAATTGTTTTTCCGTTTCCTTGAAGCAATAGAACCGATGCATGAGCTGCTGGGGCCGCTGATGCTGCAGTTCGAATATCTCAACAAACAGAAGATGCCTGCGTCATCGATGTTTCTTGACCGCCTCGGAGGTTTCCTTTCAAGCTGTCCTCCGGACTTCCCGATCGGCATCGAATCGCGAAACCCGAATTATCTCAACAGGCAATATTTCGACCTGCTGGCCGGGTATGGAGCCCATCACGTGTATTTGCAGGGGTATTATATGCCGCCGGTATGGGAGGTGGCGGCAAAAGCGGGACAAACAGCCGGAAGCACAGGCGTATTGCGGCTGCACGGTCCCGACCGGAAAGGCATGGAGGAAAAAAGTGGGATGGAGTGGAGCCGCATCATCGAAGCTCGCGACGCGGAATTGATTCGGATCGTTGGGCTAGCGCAGTCGATGCTTTCGCAAGGAACAGACGTGTTTTTAAACGTCAACAACCATTACGAAGGATCAGCTCCTCTCACCATCGAAAAAATCAGGGCAATGTTGGGGTCGGGGTAGGCGTCCGAGCATCTCTTCTGCCAGTGAAGAAGCGCGGCAGATTCCCAGCGCTAGCACGATAAGAAGCAGACAACCTACGACGAACAGGATCGAGACTACGAGAACCATGATTGTCCTCCATCGACAAATGAACCATACATCCATGATGCAGTATTACAGCATAGACATCCATCCAATTATTTTTCCGGTGGTGATTCGTCCGGTCTCTCAGGATCCCGTAAAAAGAACGTATTGCAGCGTCGACTGGCGGATTTTCTGTTTTTTTTCATTCGCAAATCATCTAAGTTAAAGGTGACCCCATCTTATGTTGCTTTTTCGGTTTGTATGAACCACGAAGAACTTCGACAAACGCTTGAATCCCTTCTGCGGAGCTCCGTATCATCGGTGCAGCTTAGCCGGCTGATCCACCGATCAATACGAATTGCGGCTGGTATTCTGAAATCGCGTTTCAGCCGTTATCTCGTCCTACTTTATGATGCAGGGTACACACCGGAAAGCGCTGCATCTCGCTGTATTGAAGGGTTGTTCCTTCCCCACCATGATATCCCCTGCGCCAGACTGACTACCTTCGTACGCAATGCATGCGAAGGCAATGGCCTGTCGCTAAACGGTGATTGCGAACAGGTCCTCCAACGCTGTATTTTCTTCAACGTCCAACAAAATATTCCGGAGCTGCTCGGGGAATTTGATCCCCAGTACAAGAAGATTCTTCGGATGGTGATGGAAACAGTAGCGAAGGATTCGAATTACCAGCGGCATAGAGATTTTCTTGAAGACATGATTTCCCGAGGGCCGGGAGAAAGCATTCAGATGGAATTCCCCGCCTTGACGGCGGATGAGCTGGTGGCGGAACTTTCACGCCGGGCTTCTCCTGATGACTCAACACATGTGCTCGTGGGCAAATTATTTGATATCCTGGACGACAATGCTCATGTGCGGCGGATTGTCTCAATCAGCCAACTCGTAACTGTAATCCGGGATTTTTTCCATCTGTATTGGTCGTTTAGCAGTCCGGACGAATCGAAGGAGATCGACCGTCTTTTTGAGAACGGAGACATCGAGCGCATTGCCCAGCCTATACTTGAAGCACTTTCCTCAGGGATTCTCGCAACTTATGCAAAACGAGGCACTCTTACCCGCGAAGACGCGCAGCACTTCTTGAGCGCCGTCAGTTCGATGATCGCCGATCTTGCCTCCGGGGAAGCCGCACCATGGTTTGAATATCACGAGCAGGAATTCCCCCATGTCAGCTACGAGGAATATCGCGATACTTACAGGGGGCGTTTCGAATACGTGCTTGGAAGTGCGAAGGATTTATTTTTTCTTCGCTGTCAGAAATATTTTCGTGCTGATTTTTCTGCAACTTCGTGATGACGTGTGTACTTCTATTGTGAAAATCAAATCATGAAAACACAACATCCACATATTGAAGCCCTCGAGCGATTCACGCTTCGGCGTGCGACGCTTCAACCCGGCGAGATCGCGGAAATAATCGACCACGTTAAAGCATGTGCGTTTTGCCGTGATATGCTTGATGAAATCGACGATCTGATGGAAAACACTCTTGATGTCAATGAAAAGAGCATCGACCTTGAGACTGCCCGGATTATGCGAATGATTCCGATCAGCAGCTTCAGGGCACAGCATGCTGTGATTCTGACACTGCAGCCCGTTCCCAGCCCCAGTGAGGGAGCAAATGGCTTCGCACTTGCCGCCAAAAGTGAAGGTACGCTGGTTGATTACCAGCCGGTAGCGACGCTCTACAGCGATGACGGACATACACTACTGCGCATTCTCCATGAACGAGGGAACGCAAGCTACTTCTTCCAGCTGATGTCTGAACAAACCGACCATATTCCACATGCGCTGCTCGTCGCTCCGGGTAAAGAGCCCATGATGACTGATGTCGATGGTGCATTCCGGATTCCAGATTCCGAACTCGACATCGTGCAGATAGTAAGCATGTCCGTGTATTACGCGCTGGATCGGATGCGGGCCGGCAGGATCGAATCCCATGAGTTGGCCTCGCATGAAGGTGTCGTTCTCGCCTCGGAAGACAGTACAATCCATCTTCGCGCTTTTGATGACGGGCTTGAGGCGACCGTACGCTGGCACGGTTCCGAAACTACTCCGCCGAGATACATAGGTATGGTTTCAGGCCACACGAAAGTTGTCGGTACGATCGAAAATGGTACCTCGAGAGTCTCTCTTGCTTCGCTCTCAAGCGACTGTGCGATCGTTCTCTATTAGTAACACCACCTCATCCGACTTTCCACACTCCATTATAAATGCAAGCAGGCCCACGTGGGGCCTGTTCCTGCATTTGGATCGAATACTTTTCTCCGAATTTGCCTATTCCACCGGGGTTTCTACCAAAATAGTCACGGTGCGGCAATAGAAGCGGCCCTCAGGCAGTTCGTTGGTGTACATGTCAGTTTCACCAAGTCCGACAGCGTTTGCAGCGGGGACATTCAGCGCCTTCGCGGCCGATTGAGCACGTCCCTCAGATAGAGGTTGGTTGACGCGCAGTTCACCGATGCGGTCAGTGTAGCCGGTAATGGTGATAGAGGAAGTGGGACTGAGACGAGGCTTGATGATGTTCACAATGCGCAAATTGCGCTCGCCAAGTTCCTCAGAATTGAAATCGAAAAGAATAAGATTGTAGCGATCGATTTCCTTATCGCCCAATCGTTCACTGCGTTTCCGCTGCACGGTCAGCTGCTCCACAGGAAGCAGGCCTTCCTCGGTGGTAAAGGTCTGCGCAGCGTTATCTGTCAGGGAAAGCGAGTAGTGCAGCGGGGTGGTGGTTCGGGGTATGCTCGCTTTGTCATGCTGCACCTGCCAATCGAGGGTTGCGGGAACATCGAGTTTACCTTCGAATGATTTTAGCGTCCTTTCGTCCTGCTTCACCGACAACACCCATTCCGAGATGCCGGCATCGCTGACAACTTCCGGCCGGAAGCGAACTCGCGGCGGGTTGACCGTCCTCAATGTGTCGTCGATTACTACCGGATCGATGATTTCCGGGATGCTCGGCCAAAGCTCCACACGACGGTTTTCCTGAATGCCGTCGAGTTCGCCAATATTAGATGGCTTCTCAGGCAGGTTCCGCGATTCAATGCTCAGTCGCGATTCTGCAATTCCCCAGACTTGCGTCAGGTAGTCGCGAACGGCCTCTGCACGGACCCTCGAAAGCTCGGTGTCGCCGAGTTCATTCGCTTCATCGCTGTTTGTGCCAACCAGACGAAGTCTCGCCTTGGGGTACTCACGCATGCGGCTGCCGATGATGTTCAGAACATGGTGGTAGGTCGCGAGGTTGTCGAGAGGTTTGAGCGTGTTTGTTGAGAAATCCTGCGTCTGCACAGGGGTCAGACGATTATAGCGTTCCGGCAGCAAAGCCTTCGCTTCGTCGAAAAACACATAATTCAGAAGCGGCCGCATCTCCGACGAAATAAATTCCTCAACCCGAATAGTCGCAATGGGCAGCTCGTTGTCCTTGTCATCGAGTCCGAAAGCCTGCACCTCGGCAGTGAGTTTTGGCGGTGCGGGAGGCGGCGGCGGAGGCGGCGGTGGCGGCGGCGGTGGTTGCACGGCTTTCTTTTCGGCAGGACGATACAAAAGGCTCACGCCGAGGCGCAGTGTATTTACCTGCCAGTTAAGATTCGAAACGACCGGCGTGAGACCATAAGCGAACAGCGCCTCTGGAGCGGCTGTGAGCGTGCCGTCGTCGTCGAGCGGGACTTCGTAGCGCAATCCACCCACCAGCGACGCCATGAAGCTTGAGGCTTCCGGAATCGCTCCGGAGGAGGCGTTTCGCGTGCGTAATTGGGAGTCGGCAAACACGCCGCGGTCAGCAGGGTCTACGATAGTTTCTATCTGATCATAATTGGCCGTCGTCACATAGCCTGCCTGCAATCCGCCAAGCAGGGAGAGACGATCCACCAGCCGCCATGCCAGCATAGGTTCCAGTGCGATGGTAGCCAAGGCGGCGTCCACTGTATGCTCGAAGGTCCCCTCGTAAAATGACGGGGCGACGTAGAGCATTTCCTTTTCCTGAGCTGTCAGCAAACCGCTGTAATCCACATACCCGAGCCGAATAAGCAGAGCCAGCCTTTGCTGCAGAGGGAGTTCATAAAGGAGGCCGAGAGCAAAACCGGTGCCATCTCCTTTTTCGTAGCGCGGGCAGCAATTCGGAACGCCCGGCAATTTCTGAAAATCCGCAGCATGATAATTCAGAGAATAATCTCCGAATATTCCGAAGCGGCCGCGCAGTTCACTTGCTTCGTCGTCGGACTGAGCCAACAGCGGCATGGTCGCGATTACGGCGAACAGGAGCATGAGAAGACTTCGTTTCACATCATACCTCGTACAGCTATGAAGTACATCAGACTTTTTGAACGTCCGATGCCAGCATACATGCCGAAAATCCGGCAGGCATGCCTGGTGTTTTGATTTCAGCGGGGAAGCTGCAGCCAGCCATTACTGAATTTGCTGCGAATCAATCCCTCGCCCCATACAAGCGATTCAAGCTCCAGTGTGATGCGGCGCTTGCCGTCAAGCACCGCGGCACGGAGCACCGCCAGGGTCGAACTTCCTTTGCGGTATTGTCCATCAACACGAATACGGGTTTCATCTTCCGTTTCAGACAAGACAACTCCGCCCGAAATTATGCCAAGCGTTTTTTTTTTGACCGTGACGACGGCAGTGAAGGTGCCGGCTCCGGCCGCGTCGAGTCCGCTGGGCTTGACCAGACGCAGAGGAATATCTATCGTATCGCCTACACGGGCCGTCAATTTTGGAAGACTGACAGTCGTCGAACCGAAGCGCAGGTCGCGAACTTCAGACATTGTTTCGCAGCCTGTTTCATTCGCGGTGCGAACCTGATACCGTCCGCTGCGATCAGCTACGAGCATACGAGCGGCCGCGCCGGGCAGAGGTTTACTGTCTCGAAACCACTGATACCGCGGGGATTCGGAGGCACGAAGCGTATCATGGAATTGCGCCAACGCCGCAATTGGCATCTGTCTGGTGAATGTACTCACAGGAGTCGCTTCCGCCTCGCAGCCCCCTTCCCCTGTCACGCGCACGAAATAGGTACCGGCCTGACGGGCGGTACAATATCGCCCCGCTTCGCCCGTTGACCACTTATAGGCGCTGAATCCCTTCCCTGCATCGAGCACGACACTATCTCCTTCGCAGAAAGTCAGCGGTCCGAGCGCAACGATGCGCGGCTGCGGCAGATCGAATACCCGAACACTCACGGGCTCGGATGTTGCCGTGCAGCCTTTGCCGTCAACGACGGTGACGGTGTATTCTCCCGCCTCGCTGATGGAAACCGATTCGCCCTTCAGGTCCAGTGTAAAGGTGACATCCTGGTCGTCATTAACAACCTTCGACTTCCTGGATATACTTCGCTGGATTTCACCTTTTTTTTGCGAGTTCCAGACATAGTTCGCAAACCCCGTCGGAGCCCGAAGAGCTACGCTCTGTCCCTTGCACAGATCCGTGCTCCCGTCAGCAGCAATAGCGACTTTCGGCGCCCTGAGCATGTCTACACGCACGCTGTCGATAAGCTGGCAGCCTTCGGCGTCGGTCACGGTCACGCTGTAGGTGATGCTCCCGACAGGAGTGAGTACAGGCGTGGCGATCGAGCGATTGCTGACGCCGCCGGCGGGACTCCAGAAAATCTTGTAAGGCGTGCTTCCGCCGGTGATGTTGCCGCCGATGCCGGTGGGCTGCCCTTCACATACTTCCATTCTTCGCGCCATCGCGATCTGCAGGGGTTCCGAGACATTCACGCGTACGGAGTCCACTGCCCTGCATCCGCGTGCATCGGTAAGAGTGACGCGATATGTAGTACTGCCGGCGGGACGCGCTTTCACCACTGCGCTGCGCACATCGGCAATCCCTTCCCGGGGTTCCCATTCGTATTGGTACGGCGGCTGCCCGCCTTTTGCGATCGCATTGAGCTCGGTTTCCCCTCCCGGACAAATACCCCGGTCTTTCCCAGCCTCGACGGAAGGTACCGGCCACACGTTGATTCTGACAGTATCGGTGCTCACACATTCATAGCGATTTCGCAGTGAGAGAACATACGTCGTTGATTTGACGGGTCGCGCAATCGGTTTGGCGGTTTTCGCGGAACTGAGACCGGTCTCGGGCGACCAGGAGTAGCGTGCACCGTACGCGGTGTCGACACTCGCGGGACCGATTCGCAGTTCACCGCCGATACACAGATCCTGATCGTCCCCGGCATCGGACTTGTTGCAGGGCTGCACGGTTACGGTGATTATAGCGCTGACGCGGCAGCCGTTCGCATCCGTCACCGTGACGGTGTAGGTCGTGGTCTGGATAGGATTCGCGATCGGATTGGCGGCTGCGCCATCGCTCAGTCCTTCTCGCGGCGTCCAGTCATATCGGTAAGGGCCACTGCCCCCGCTGATGCCGAGTTCGATGCGTCGGCCCTGATCGCGGCAAATGGTCATCTCGCGCGGCACGGAAACGATCGGGCGAGGATACACAAACACCGATATCGCATCACTATCGACGCATCCGCGCGCATCTGTGACAGTCACGGTATATTCAGTCGTCTGATTGGGACTCGCGATCGGCTTCATCGCGTTCGGATTATCCAGTCCGAAGGTCGGTGTCCAGCTGTAGCGATACGGAGGTGTACCGCCTGTTGCGGTTTCGCCAATCGGCGTGCTTGTGGCAGCACACATGCGAACGTCGGCACCGGCATGAGCTTCGGGCGATGGTGCAACGAACACGGAAACTTCATCCGTAGAAACGCAGCCATTGGCATCCGTGACAGTCAATGTGTAGACGCGCGATGCTGAAACCCGCACGGTTGGAGAGAGTTCGCGCACGCTGCTCAAGCCGTCCGCCGGACTCCAGAGAATTGTATAAGGCGGCCTGCCGGCCGAAGCTTTTCCATTAAGGGTCGTCGGGGTTCCATCGCAAAGAGTGACGTCTTCGCCGGCCTGCGCGACTGGCGGTGCGATGACTTCGACATCAACTTTTTGCTCGTCGGAGCATCCGGCGGCATCGGTAATCCGAAGTGTGTATGTCGCGCTGATCTGAGGATTCGCTACAGGATTCGCGATGCTGGCGTTGCTTAATCCGAGCGGAGGGGTCCAGGAATAGGCGAATGGCGGAGAACCACTGCGAACACTGCCACTCAGTTCCGCCGACGCCCCTGCGCAAATCTGATGGCGATCTTTATACCGCAGTTCCGGGCGCGGCTGAACAGTCACGCTCACATTGCCACCAGTCGTGCAGCCGTTGGCGTCGGTGACAGTTACAGCGTAGGTCGTGTTGCGTGAAGGCGATGCCTGCGGCGTTGCAGCTGTTGCATCGTCGAGTCCTGCCGACGGCGACCAGCGATACCGGTAAGGAGCGCTGCCGCCCGATGCCTGGGCACCGATTGGAGCGCTGCGGCCCGAACAAACGGTCACATCCTCAGCCAGCTTTAAAACCGGCTGGGGGTGCAGCGTCACAAGCACCGAGTCTGACACAACGCAGCCGTTGCCGTCACGAACTGTGAGCACATACACCGCGCTTTGTTCGGGACGAATCTCTGGCGTGAGCACGGCCGCGGAGCTCAATCCGTTTCGCGGATTCCATTCATAGCTGTAGGGTTTCTTTCCGCCGCTGACACGGGCCTCCAATTGAGAAAAGGTCCCGGCGCACAATGCGAGATCATTGCCTGCATCAACGACGGGAGGACTATACACCGTGACCCGAACAGTATCGGAGGCGAAACAGCCATTGGCATCGGTTACGGTGACGAAATACATAGCATCACTGCGGGGCGTCAGCCGTGGACTCTGAACGGAAGGATTATCGAGCCCCAACGCAGGCGACCAGAGGAAACGATACGGTGCGGATCCACCGGCAACTTTCGCGAGCAATGGAGTGGGAATGTTCGCGCAGGCAGTAATACTGCCTCCTGCGTCCACTTCGAGACCCGGAAAAACGTTTACGGATATGGAGTCCTTCGTTGAACAGCCCAACGCATCGGTGACCGTCAATACATAGCGCGTGGTGCGCGAAGGTGCCGCAATGGGATTCGGAGCTTCAGGATTGTTCAGTCCGGCGGAGGGTGTCCACAGGAAACGATAGGGGCCGCGGCCGCCTTCAACCCGTGATTGAAGTACGACGCTGCTTTCGGGACATACAGAGCGGTCGATCCCGGCTTCCACAATCGGAGGCTGGGCAACGGTCACAATGACTGTGTCAGTGATGATCGCGCCTTCCGCATCCGTCACGGTGAGAACATAGGCTGTTGTCACACGCGGCGAAGCAACGGGACGAGCGTCGAGCGGATTCGAGAGCGATGCGGTCGGACTCCATTCATACTTGTAAGGAGGAGTGCCGCCGTTGGCCTCACCGCCGAGCTTTGTATTGCCGTCGCGACAAATCGTCGTATCAGGCCCGGCGAAGGCGATAGGTTCGTTGAAAATGATTCTCAGGACAAACGCATCGGTTAATCCCGACAAATCACCCTGGTAGATATTCCCTGCCGTGCGGAAGCCCTTGCTTTCCGTACCGCCGACAACGACGGCATTGCCCTGCGGGTCCATTCCGAGTCCGTAGCTGATATCATGTGTCTCGCCTCCGTAGAAGCTTCCCCAAAGATAGCCGCCGCCAGGACTGAACTGCGTGATAAACACATCATACCCGCCCCCCTTTCGATCAAGGATCGATTTGCCTGCGAGCGGGAAATTACGGCTGCCCGTGAATCCCGAGATGAGGATATTGTCGTGTTTGTCGATCGCGATTCCGTTGGCCTTGTCAACTTCAACGCCGCCGAGGTAGCCGCACCAGCGCAGCGCTCCGTTCGGATCCATGCTCGCAACGAATGCATCGATCAGTCCGCCCTGCCGCTTCTGCAGCGTATTTCCAGCAAGAGGGAATTGTGTACTGGCTGTGTAGCCTGTGAGCACGATATTTCCCTCGCTGTCGAGGGCGAGGCGTTCAACGCTTTCCTCCTGCTCGCCGCCAAGATATGTGCTCCAGCGGATCTTGCGCATTCTGCCGTCGATGCGCATGACGAATCCGTCGAAGCTGCCGCCTCCATACGCCGACTGCCGTTCCAGAGTAATCGCCGGGAGATTCGTACTTTCGGTTCGGCCAGCGATGTAGATGTCTCCGCCCTTATCGATGGCCAGGGCTGCACCGTAATCCATACTCCATCCGCCGATATACGTTGCCCACTCACGTATTCCTTTTGCGGAAAAGCGTGCGAGGAAAATATCGTAGTCGCCGTTATTGCTGGTCTGGATCGCGTCCGGAGTGACCGGGAAATTCGTGCTGTAGGTACCGCCAGTGATATAAACCGAACCATCCGGCCCCACAGCGATGTCGCCGCATTCATCCGAATAACTGCCGCCGAAATACGTGGCCCATCTGCGGCGTCCCTTATCGTCGAGAGCCAGCAGAAATACATCATAGCGCCCGCCGTTGCGCGGCTGCAGCGCATCGGGCGTCACTGGTAAATCGATGCTCGACGTAGACCCAGAGACATAGAGCTCGCCATTTTGCCCTATGGCGATTTGTGGATTTTCTTCCGAAGCGCTTCCACCAAAATAGGTGGACCAAAGCAGACGGCGCTCCCGGGAAAAGGCGCTGACAAAGACCTCGAAGCTGCCTTTCGGATTACCCTGCAGAGCTCCCGGAGTGACAGGGAAATCAGAACTTGCGGTGTAGCCGCAGATAAACATTGTACCCTGCTTGTCGATCGCCACGTCCCTTGCATAATCAGAAAGCTTGCCACCGAGGAAGGTACTCCACTGCAGAAATGGATCAATGATCAGTGTTCGCGAAGGATCTCTTCCCACGACATAGATGCTCTGCGCACCATTCTCCAATGACCAGTGCGATTGCAGCACTTCGCGGCCGCCGCCTTCGGCGTGCTGATACACAAAGGGAGCGCGGTCACTCAAGGTTCCGGCAGTATGCTGGAACATCAGCCCGCCGTCGCTCTGCAGTTGCGGATCACCTGCCCCGTCGATACGCATCGCGATGCGTGAAGGATCGGCACCGGGACGCACGACGAATTCGTACTTCACTCCATCCTTCTCAAGGCGGCAGACAAGATCGATCCCTGGATACAGCTCTGTAAATGTGACGCCGCTGAAGAGCGATATGTCTTCATTGCCGGCTGTGCTTCCAGGCAGGTACCAATGCTGCATCTCCGATTGTCCGCCAGTCAGCAGGGTGCGTCCTGCGCTGCTGCCATCGAAGCGGATATCTACGCGATAGGCTTCCAGCTCCGCTCGTTGCGGTGCAGGCGGTTGGTCACCGTTTGGGGTCGGTGATTCCTGCGGCGTTCCATAGTAGACGAGGCTTAATCCGCGCTGAAAAACAAACAGCCGTGCATTGTTCAAAGGCGTGCTAACGGCGAGGAGGGCGCCGGATTGTGAAGCGGCAATCCACTGCCCCCGGTTTTCCACAAGACGGAAGGGCTCCGCAGGCAGATTCTCCGGCACAATAAAAGTGTTCGGAAGCTTTTCCCCAGCGGTATTTGAAGGGAGAAAGGCGAATGCTGCCAATGCAATAAATACCGGCAGAATGATCGTCTTCAATTTCACCTGTATGGGGTCTGTGATTGAGAGCACGAAATAACAAATTGTGTTAAAATGTACAAAAAATGCCGCTGCATGACCAGAACCAGGCGTGGTATTTCGGCAGAAAAAAGTTGGTGGAACATCTGCGCGATGTTCCACGAAACGATCAGATTACCTCAGGATCAGCAGCGGCTTCTGAGCAACCGCCGCGCCCTCAGAAAGACGCAGAAAATACATTCCTGCGGGAAGGTCTTGCACCGAAAGGCGCGTCTGCTGCTGCCCGGAGGCGCCGTCAGCGGCGATGCGGCGGACTTCGCGTCCGCAATTGTCATGAAGCGTCAGCGTAGCCGGGCCCTGTGTTTTCCAGGACACGATTGCACTGCCGCCAGCGACGGGATGCGGATACACCGACATGATGCCGAAAACATCCGGCGCCGTCGTCGGGCGCACTGCGGAGAGCTGATCGAAAGTGACGCTGGCGTCGGTAGTATTCGGATTCCAGCTTGCCGCATCGAGAGTATCGACTGACACGGAAGCGGTTACTCCGTCTTTCGTAACGAACGTATAGCCAACACTGCGGGTGACATCTTCGCTGATGACCGTTCCAGCAAATTCAATCCGGTTTGTGGTTTTCTCAACATTGC
This sequence comes from Bacteroidota bacterium, assembly GCA_049663345.1. Classification (GTDB taxonomy): domain Bacteria; phylum Bacteroidota; class Ignavibacteria; order SZUA-365; family SZUA-365; genus SZUA-365. The sequence continues at coordinate 88,659 of JBATDG010000118.1, read as the reverse complement.
GGATGCACAGTGCAGACCAGCTTCCCTGCTTTGTCATCAGGATGCCTTCTGACACGACATCGACCTGCACATCCGTTTTCTGGTAGAATCCCTCCAACGGACTGATTTCATTTCCGGAATAGCTCCAGGAAGTACCAAGCTGCGTCGGAAATTTCACCGACGGCATCTCCGGATCATATTTAAGGATATACGTTGTTCCGGAAACCTCCGTCGCGAAACCGAGATCGTAGAAGCCATTGTCATCCAGCCGGTAATAGCCGAAAGCCGGATCGGTAGTTCCGAGCAGCTGCGCATGCGTCGCTGTGGTATAGTCCATCGCGTACGGCGTGGCATCAGGAGAGATGTACAACGTTTGATACGCGGATTGTTCAAAAGTGAATCCGGTAAAATCGTAAACCTGTCCCCCTCCAGCGCTGCCGAGGTTAAAGGCAACTCCGGAGAGTTCCGGGGTTGAGAAAATCGTCAAGTTCCGATCAACAAGGGTATTCTCTATATCGGAACGCGTAAAGCGCAATTGAGCATGTGCGGAACCGGCAATGAGCAATCCGGCAAGCAAAAGAAGGAAGCCTTGTTTCATAAAAACTCCGTAGATGGTTGTGTAAGCGCAATGATACGAAAAAGCCCAATCAAAAGAGAATCGAGCACAACGTGGAGCAGTCTTTAAGGCAGCGATGGGCACGCGGTGCGGGTTGCATTTCGATGGTCTTCTCCGTAGCTTTGTTGATACTTTGGATTTTCCAGCCCACCTCCCTTCCAAGAATTCGGAGCGCGTATGCATACCGGAAGCGATTTCTACAACATAGACAGTCTGTTTCAGGAAGATGAGCTTATGCTGCGCGATGCAGTCCGAACATTTGTGCGCAAAGAAGTGCTTCCTATTATAGAAGAGGCGGCAAGGGACCAGCATTTCCCAATGGATCTCCCTGCAAAAATGGCAGAACTTGGCATCTTCGGTCCTACTCTTCCGGAGAAATACGGCTGCGCCGGTGCAAACAATGTCATGTACGGATTGATGATGCAGGAACTCGAACGCGGCGACAGTGGCGTGCGCAGCTTCGCGAGTGTCCAGAGCTCGCTGGTTATGTATCCGATATTCCGCTACGGCACCGAGGAGCAGCGCGAGCACTGGCTGCCGCGCCTTGCGAGCGCCGAAGCCATCGGTTGTTTCGGACTCACAGAGCCTGATCACGGCTCCGATCCTGGTGGAATGGAAACTCGTGCGGTTCTGGACGGAGACCACTTTGTGCTGAACGGCGCGAAAATGTGGATCACCAACGGCAGCATCGCCGATGTAGCAGTGGTCTGGGCTAAACTCGACGGCGAAGTGCGCGGATTCCTAGTAGAGAAAGGCACTCCCGGATTCACGGCGCCGCTCATGAAAGGCAAGCACTCGCTGCGTGCATCCGTTACTTCGGAACTCGTTTTCCAGGATTGCCGCATTCCCGCTGCCAACATCCTCCCGGATGGACGCGGGCTCAAGGCCCCGCTCGGATGTCTGACGCAGGCGCGGTACGGAATCGCCTGGGGCGTGATCGGCGCTGCCGAGGCCTGCTACCACACCGCCCTCGATTATGCGAAAACACGCACGCAGTTCGGCAAACCCATCGGCGGATTCCAACTCGTGCAGCAGAAACTTGTATTTATGGAGTCCGAAATCACAAAAGCGCGGCTCCTGGTATTGCATCTCGGACGCATGAAAGATAACGGAACGATGACCTTCGCACATGTTTCGATGGCGAAGCGCAACAATGTCGACATCGCACTTACAATCGCGCGCATGGCAAGGGACATCCTCGGTGCGAACGGCATTCTCGACGAATATCCTGTTATGCGCCACATGAACAATCTCGAATCCGTGCGCACCTATGAGGGAACGCACGACATTCACACGCTGATTCTCGGACACGAGATCACCGGCATTCCCGCGTACAGTTAGTCACACATACGGAACATTATTATGCCTCAGAAGCGCATCAGACTGGGACTCACCTTCGACGACGTTTTGCTCGTACCCATGAAATCGAAGGTCCTGCCGCGCGAAGCAGATGTAAGAACCCGGCTCACCCGTGAAATCAATCTCAATATCCCTCTGCTCAGCGCTGCGATGGATACCGTAACGGAATCCGAAATGGCCATCGCGCTCGCACAGGAGGGCGGTATCGGGATCATCCACAAAAACATGAGCATTCGTAATCAGGCTGAGGAGATCGAAAAGGTCAAGCGCTCTGAGAGCGGTATGATCGTGAGTCCTATCTCCATGCGCCCTGACAAGACTGTTGCCGACGCCCATGACGTGATGGAGAAATACAGCATTTCCGGCATCCCTATTGTGGACGATGAGAACAAACTCATCGGCATACTTACGAACCGCGATCTTCGCTTCGAACCGAATCGATCGATGCTCGTCTACGATATCATGACCAAGGATAAGCTGATCACCGCTCCGCTCGGCACCACTTTGGAAGAGGCCGAATCGATCCTTCAGGAATATCGCATCGAGAAACTTCCTGTAGTGGATGAAAAGGGACATCTCTGCGGATTGCTGACTTTCAAAGACATCATGAAGAAAAAGCACCATCCCAATGCGGCAAAGGATTCTTTCGGACGCCTCCGCGTAGGCGCGGCTGTGGGGATTGCAGCAGACACCCTTGATCGGGTTAAAGCGCTGGTAGGGGCTTCTGTAGACGTTATTATCATCGATACCGCGCACGGACATTCTATTGCCGTCGTGGAAATGGTCAGGAAAGTGAAGAAACAGTTCCCTGAACTGCAGATCATCGCCGGCAACGTGGCCACCGCCTCCGCCGTGGAAGATCTGGTCAAAGCCGGCGCGGATGCCGTGAAAGTTGGTATTGGTCCCGGCAGCATCTGCACCACGCGCGTGGTTACCGGCGTAGGCGTTCCTCAGGTCACCGCCATCATGGATTGCGCTGAGATGGCTGCGAAATATGACGTTCCCATCATTGCGGACGGCGGAATCAAACAGACCGGCGACGTGGCGAAAGCTCTCGCCGCAGGTGCCGATACGGTCATGATCGGCAGTATGTTTGCCGGATTGGAAGAAAGTCCGGGTGAGAAAGTTCTCTACGAAGGCCGCCGCTATAAAATGTATCGCGGCATGGGTTCGCTGAGTGCGATGAAAGAAGGCAGCAAAGACCGCTATTTCCAGGATGTAGAAGACGATATAAAGAAACTCGTGCCCGAGGGCATCGAAGGCATGGTGCCTTACCGCGGCAAACTCGAGGAAATCGTCTATCAACTCATCGGCGGACTGCGGGCCGCTATGGGTTATTGCGGCGTCGCCGATATTACTGAACTGAAAACGAAAAGCGAATTCATTCAGATCACGACTGCCGGACTCAAGGAAAGCCATCCGCACGATGTGTTTATTACCAAGGAAGCGCCGAATTATCAGTCGGGCACGGCCTGAGGATAAGATTATCCACATTCCTGCGAATTTCTGAGCTTCCTGAAAAGCCCCCGCATTCCCACTAGAGGGCTGGTTTCGAGGTCAATGGCTTTATCCACATCGTTATCCACAGAATTTCAAAAGTTATCCACAATTCTGAAACGCCTGTGACGTCTCGTCGCCTTAGCCGGATTGAACAGACCGCCGACGAACGTCGGGCGGCAGCGGTGCACACGATTCAGCGCCTGCTGCGCAGCGAAGGTCCCGATGCAATGCTGGTCACGCACCTGCCGCATGTGCGTTATCTGACCGGGTTCACAGGGTCCAACGGCTGGCTCCTGCTGCGGCGAAGTTCTGCACTCTTCATGACCGACCCGAGATATCGTGAACAGGCGGAGATGGAAGTGCGTGGCGCGCGCATACTCATCGTCTCGGGACAGACGTTCACCTCATCCCTGCAGGACATGAAGCTGCACGGAAAGCTGCGGACCCTCGGGTTTGAATCGGATCACCTCACCGCCACTGTCGCCGCCAATCTGAAAAAAATGCTGAAGCCGATGCAGCTGATCCCCATCAGCGGCATCGTCGAGGAATTACGGATCGTCAAGCTCGAAGATGAGCTTCATGCCATCCGTAAGGCAGTGCGCATCAGCGAACAGGTGTATCGCGAAGTGCTGCCCATGATCGTCCCCGGCGTCACGGAAATCGACATCGCTGCTGAACTAACGTTCCGTCAGCGCCGGCTGGGAGCCGATGGCGACGCCTTCCCTCCCATCGTGCTGTTCGGGAAGAGGAGTTCGCTGGTCCATGGACAGCCGACCCGTGCTCGTCTCACACGCAGCGCTCCGGTACTCATCGATTTCGGATGCCGGGTCTCCGGCTACGGCAGCGACCTCACGCGGACGCTGCATATCGGCAAGGCGAGCAAACGCTTCCGCGACACCTATGCAATCGTGCTCGCGGCGCAGCAATCGGGTTTTGATGCTGTCCGAGCGGGCATAGCCGCCTCAGAGTTGGATACGATCGTCCGAAAGGGAATCAGCGACGCAGGACTGGGAGAATATTTCGAGCACGGCCTTGGACATGGCATCGGTCTTGAAATGCATGAAGCTCCCCTGCTGTCGTGGCGAAACCCCGCTCCGCTGGAGTCGGGTCAGGTCGTCACCATCGAACCCGGCGTGTACATCCCCGGCACTTTCGGTGTACGCATCGAAGATGATCTGCTGGTCACCGAAGACGGCGCCGTGCTCTTGTCTTCCCTTCAGCGCGAGCTGATTGAGCTGGAGCGTTGATGGAACACCGTACGATGCATCGCGTGCTCATGATCGCCTACTACTTTCCTCCCCTCGGTTTAAGCGGTGTGCAGCGGACGTTGAAATTCGCCAAGTACCTTCCCTCACATGGGTGGGAGCCGGTTGTGCTCACCGTGGAGGAACGCGGATATTTCGCGAAGGATGATGCGCTGCTGCGCGAACTGGATGGACTGCCTGTCACCATCATCCGTACACCCTCACTCGACCCGCTGCATTTCTTCCGGAAGAAAGGAGTGGTCAGAATGCCCTCCGCACTTTCGCTGAATATCCTGGGAAAACTGAGTCAGGCCGTGTTCATTCCGGACAACAAGCTCGGCTGGAAAAAACACGCAGTGGCAGCGGCGCTGGCGCATATCAAAGCGCATCCTGTGGACGCAATTTACGCCACTGCCCCGCCGTACACGGATTTTCTCATCGGCATTGAGCTCAAGAGGCTCACCGGCTTGCCGCTCATTATAGATTACCGCGACGCGTGGCTTGAAAACCCCCTGCATTTCTACCTGACTCCCCTGCACAAGGCATTGCATCATCGGCTCGAGCAGAAGGTGCTGAGGCATGCGGACGAGATCATCAGCATCAACCGTCCTATCAAGGAACGCATTGTCAAGGGGAACGACTTTCTTTCACACAACGACGTTACGATCATTTCGCAAGGATACGACCAGGCCGATTTCGAAGGTGTGCAGCGGAAAAGGGGTCGCGACGGACGCCTTCGCATTGTGTATGCAGGAACGTTTTATTACAACCGCAATCCCCGCGCATTTTTCACGGCCTTGCGGTCACTCGGCGAAGCCATGCCCGCTATGCTGCGATCTATCGACGTGCACATCGTTGGAACCAGGCGCGATGAAGATGCCGCGCTGCTCCACGAGTTCGGGCTCGAGTCAAACGTGACCTTCCATGGCTATCTGCCGCATCGCGACACCATTCAGCATCTCATAGATGCGGACGTGCTTCTGCTTGTCATCGGACACGGCAAGGGCGAGGATATGATGTCCACCGGAAAACTGTACGAGTATCTCGGCGCAAGAAAGCCCGTACTCGCATGTGTGCCGGAAGGCGCAGCACAGCAGGTGCTGGCAAAAGGCGGCGCTGTTTTCGCAGCCGATCCGAATGACGCCGAAGCAATCGCAGTACAAATACGTACCTTGTTTGAACTGCACAAAAATGATAGATTGCCCGCTCCTTCATACGATTACGTTTCCCAATTCGATCGCAAGATGCTCACCGGTCGGCTCGCTTCTCTGCTCGCCACCGCGCTTGAACCCGGACCGCCTGTGATGCGGGTCCGCAGCAAAGCAGCAGTGCATCCGGGCGAGGACGCAACACACATTCCCACTTCACTTGATGCCCCATGAATATTCTCGTTATCGGCAATGGCGGCCGCGAGCACGCCATCTGCTGGAAGCTAAGCCACAGTAAAGAAGTCGACCGTATTTTCTGCGCGCCCGGCAATGCCGGTACCGCGATGATCGGAACGAATGTAAACATCAAGACCACCGACATCAGCGCTTTGATTCAGTTCGTCCGCAAAGAACACATCGATCTCACTGTCGTCGGGCCCGAAGGCCCTCTCGCCGAAGGGCTCGTTGACGCGTTCACCACTGAGGGACTGCGAGTCTTCGGCCCGACCCGCGCCGCAGCGCAGCTTGAGACCAGCAAGGCCTTCGCCAAGGACTTCATGAAGCGGCATCACATTCCCACTGCCGCTTACGAGGTGTTCCATGCCGGCGACAATGCACGGCTGCGCGCGTACCTTGACTCCTGTCGTTATCCGGTCGTACTTAAGGCCGACGGACTGGCCGCTGGCAAGGGCGTAATAATCGCGGAAACATTTCAGGAGGCCTTCCTGAATGGCGAAAGCATGCTCGAAGGCAGCGCCTTCGGAGACGCTGGTACGACGCTGGTTGTGGAAGAATTTCTGGAAGGAATCGAGGCCTCCGTTTTCGCACTCACCGATGGTTTTCGATTTGTCACCCTCGCGCCCGCTCAGGACCACAAGCGCGTTCTCGACAACGATCTCGGAAAAAATACCGGCGGGATGGGTGCGTTCGCTCCTACTCCGCATGTACCCACCGAAGTGCTGGCCGACGTAAAAATCCACGTGATCAAGCGCGTCATCGACGGCATGCGCACGGACGGTATTCCCTACTCTGGTGTCCTTTTTGTCGGCCTGATGCTGACCGAGGACGGTCCGAAAGTACTCGAATTCAACTGCCGCTTCGGCGATCCTGAAACACAGGTCGTGCTGCCTTTGATCGACTACGATCTTGGCGTACTTCTTCGCGACATTGCCGACGGGAAGCTCCAGCTCAACCGGCTTCCGATGCACGATGCAAATGCCGTTTGCGTGGTCATGGCTTCGAGCGGCTATCCTGACGCCTACGAGACCGGCAAGACCATCGCGGGACTTGACTCGATCAACGAAGAGGAAGAAGGAGTGCTTGTTTTTCATGCCGGCACTCGTGCAGATGGCAGCCGCATTGTGAGTGCAGGCGGACGCGTACTTGGCGTCACCGCTCTCGCGCAGGGCAGCGACATCGCCGCGAGCATTCGGCTCGCCTACAGCGCCGTCAACCGCATCCGTTTTGACGGAGCATATTACCGCACCGACATAGGTAAAAAAGCCTTACAGTAATGCATCACTACTACAGAATTTCATTATGAGCCGCATCCAAAAACCACTCGCTGAAAAATGGGGCATCGTGCCCTGGCTGAAAATCCGCTTCGACAAAGACCCCGCCTTTCTGGCGGAGTTGGTTCTCCCCCTTTGCGATGATAATAAAATCGTCACGCAGGGAGTCTGCGATCTGGCCTTCGTCGCGCCAAGCTCCGCTGCGGAATGGAAGCAAAAAGCGCGGCGGCTAAAACCCGCCATCGATCCTGACGGCGTGATCTGGGTGCTGTATCCGAAAGATGAGTTTCGTGAGAAATATAATTTTGACGGGAGCCTTCCCGAGATGGTTCAGATCGTCAAGGAGCTGGGATTGAAAAACACGAAACTGGCTGCAGTCAACAACGAACTCACCTCCGCACGCTTCACTCTGGCCTAGCCAAGGGAATTCACCGCATGCGCAGACTGCTGACCGTGATCGGTACCCGGCCGCAGTACATCAAGTACGCCGCGATGGCCGGACGTCTTTCAACCGATTTCCATGAAATCGTCGTCGACACCGCGCAGCATTACGACGAAGCGCTCTCCAGCAAATTCAAACAGGAATTTCTCATCGGCGCGGATTTCCGCACCCTCGACACCACGGGCCTGGAGGGCAGCGCACGCTTCGCTGCGATGCTCTCGCAGCTCGATACTGTCATCGGCGACCTGAACCCCGACGGTCTTTTATGCTTTGGCGATACTGACAGCACGCTTGCCGCAGGGATGGCCGCGGCGATACGCGGCGTGCCGCTCATTCACGTCGAGGCCGGAGAGCGAAGCAGGCACGCCGACGGATCGCGCATGGCTGGGTGGACGGTACCCGAGGAATCCAATCGCGTCATAGTCGATCACCTTTCTTCCCTTCTGCTCTGCACTACTGCAGACGCTGTGGAAAATTGTCAGCTGGAATCCTGTCCCGGTGATACAGTGATTACCGGTGATATCATGTACGACCTGTTTCTTGCCGGCAAGGATAATCTTCCGGATACCGATGCTGTACTGCACAAACTAGGCATGCAGAGCCAGCCCTACTATTTCTGCACAGTCCATCGTCCAGTCAATACCGACGACGCGAAACGTCTGGGAGATCTGCTAGCGACGCTCGGCACTCTTCCATATCCCGTGCTCCTCCCGATGCACCCACGGACAGAAAAGCGTATTCGAGAATTTGGATTGGATATTAATCCCGGCAGTGTGCACGCCCTCCCTCCCCTGTCTCATGCGGAGACACTTGCACTTGCCTCCGGCGCCGAGCGAGTGCTCACGGATTCCGGCGGGCTTACACGCGAAGCATTTTTCTGCGGCGTTCCATCCCTCTGTCTCGACGACGTCACGGCCTGGCACGCACTCTGCCGAAGCGGTTGGTGCACACTTACAGGTGCCGATGACAGCGCGATCCGCTCCGCCCTGCATTCGCCCACTCCGTCAGGTTACGACGCATCGATGTTCGGCGACGGCCATGCCGCCGAAAAAATCGCAGTTGCGCTCACTGCTTTTTTCGCCTGAACCTGCACCCCTCACGTCCTGACGGCCATCCCTTGTCGATGCAGGGGCCGAGTCGAATGACTCGGCCCTACGTCAACGCTACGAATATCGTTTCGAGGATTGTGCGTACGAGCCGAATGGCTCGCACGCAAAACGGGCTCTCCTCACGCCCTAACGTCATCACGCCCTAACGGCCTCACGCCCTAACGGCCTAACGGCTTCCCGAGTCCTCGCCGTTCGCCCATTTCTGTTCGAAGCGTTTTCGAATGAGATCGAACAGGCTGCCAAGCAAAGTGATGCTGCCGATGACCAGCACGGAAATAATCCATGGCTTTGTGGAAGCCAGCATGTCGTAGCCTCCCCAGATAAGTTCGTCCTTCCAGGGTGAATCGTAGCCAAGCCAGATTGTAAAAAAGAAAAGCGCAAGGGTAACGGCGGCATGACCACCGAGCATGATCCATCTTCGGCGAGCAGACACGATGACATTCATCTGATATTTGTACAAAAACATAAAAAATATCAAAATACCCAGTATTCCGATGGATATGGCCAGGAGTCCCGAAACATCAACGTCGCGCGGCCACATCTGCACGTACGCGAGCAGCCACAACACCAGGATGGTCAACGGCAGCGAACTGCTGATCGCAAACAGAAAAAGATATTTTACAATTCTGCTGCGGCGGTCTCCGGGATCCGCAACAGGGGCGAATCCGGAACTATCTATCTTTGCGTCTGCCATGTCGGGTACCTCCTGCAGGTGATTATTTTCCGCCGCCATCGTCGCGCTTTCGTGCTGTATACTTCGTATCAGGATCGACGATCGTCGCGTAGGGACCATCCCAGCTCATCGCGTATTTATGTTGAAGCAAGGCACAGAGTTCTAAAGAGTGGATTGTAAATCCAGCGTTGCGGGAAAAAAGAAAGTATTCGGGAGACCAGTTGTTCGTTCCTATCCACGCGTCCGCATCATCCACCAGCAGGTACTTGCAATGCTCAACACGTGCGAATGGAATGAAGCCGCGGCTGTGCACGGGAATTGCCGTGAATTTAACGGTGATGCCGGTGATCTGTTGGAGACGTTTGAGATCTTTCTGTTTCGACGAGGAGAGCGACCAGTCGGAAACGAGCATGGAAACGCGCAGCCCACGCGAGGCAGCGCGCAGAAGCGCTTCTTCCAACGGCGGATAGCTGCCGTAGCTGAGCACTTGCAGCTTGACGGAATCACGCGCACCATCGATGAGCGATATGATCGCGTCGGCATCCCACTGAGCGCCATCCGGGAGCAGAGGACGCGGACTGAATACGGGAGAAATCACGGGCGTGCCGATATCATCGGAAAATGTTCGGGGAAAGGATACTGGCATGGCGCCCGCTGCTTCAGCTGCCGCCGCAGTATCCGCGCCACCCGCCAGCGCCCAGTCGTAGGCGAATACTACGGCGAATGCATGTGACGTGAGCGAGTCACGGACCCGAACTCCGAGTTCGTTTATTTGAGAAAGCGCGCGCCAATCCCAATTCTGACTTCCGACAAACACTTCGGCGTCATCCACAATAAAATACTTCGAATGCTGAACTCCGTCGCCGAGAATCGCAGTAATATCGATTGTTCGCAGTTCGACCCGTGAGAGACGGCCCAGGCGTTCGAGTGTTTCCGGATAGACGGATGCGAATTTATTTTCCGTGAGGACGCGGACACGAACGCCCCTCGCAGCGGCTGCCTCCACTTCCCGAATCACTGCCTCGAGAGGACCGTCGCTGCTGTTCGCTATGTAAAACTGTTCGATGTCGATACTGAACCTGGCTGACCGAAGCATCTGAAGCCAGACCTCCTGCGTGTTGCGAATTGCAGGTTGATCGAGTACGGTTTCCTCAGGCACGCTTTCCACAAGTTCGAATTGAGAGGCATCCCGCTGCTGCTGAGCAGCAGAGCAGCCCGGAAGCAGCAGCAGCGAAAGCAGAGGAAGCAAAGCAATAAACCCGAACCGCCGGTGAATCCCAGACCACGCTGCGCGATGCGGGAGAACCTCTCGCTGACCTGAGAATTTCTTCGCCTTATCCTGCTGCAGTGCTTCGCTCATGATCAGGCGACCCAAACAGTTTTGATATTGACAAATTCTCGAATGCCATAATGCGAGAGCTCCCTTCCATATCCCGAGCGCTTGATGCCGCCAAATGGGAGGCGTGGGTCCGATTTAACGAGGCCGTTCACGAAAACGCCTCCGGACTCGATCTGCCGGGCGAGGCGCGAGGCGCGATCGAGATCCCGCGTCCACAAGCTGGCACCCAATCCGAAGGGACTGTCATTCGCTGCTGCGATCGCTTCCTCCTCATTGCGCACGACGATGACCGCCGCAACAGGACCGAATGTTTCCTCGTCGAACACCGGCATACCCTTGCGTACATTCGTCAGTACGGTCGGAAGATAGTACACGCCCGGGCCATCCTGACGGCGGCCGCCAGTCAGCAATTCAGCCCCCAGTTCGACGGATGCACGCACCTGGGCATCGAGATCGAGCAGAAGGTCCTCGCGTGCCAAAGCTCCGATCTCGGTCGCATCAAGAAGCGGATCGCCTAGTCTCATTCCTTCCACTGCCTGAACAAACAGCGAGGTAAACTGTTCAGCAACCGCATCCATGACAATGAAGCGCTTAGCAGCGATGCAGCTTTGTCCGGTGTTGAGCATGCGCGCGGAGGCACCAACCCGCGCCGCAGCTTTTATATCCGCATCTTCAAGAACGATAAACGGATCACTGCCGCCGAGTTCCAATACTGTTTTCTTCAAGCGGCGGCCCGCCTGTGAGGCGACATGGCTGCCAGCGGATTCTGAGCCAGTGAGAGTAACAGCGGCGATCGCCGGATTGTCGATAACCCCCTGCACGGAAGCGGAGCCGATCATCAGGGTCTGAAAGCAGCCTTCAGGGAAACCGGCGCGGCGAAACACGTCTTCAATCATGAGCGCGCAGCCCGGGACATTGGAGGCATGTTTGAGCAATCCAGTATTTCCTGCCATCAGTGCCGGTGCAGCAAAGCGAAAGACCTGCCAGAACGGAAAATTCCAGGGCATCACAGCAAGCACGGCGCCTATCGGGTCGAAACGTACGTAGCTTTCCGACGCATCCGAATTCAGGATTTCTTTTGCCAGTATCTGCTCTGCGTTGTCAGCATACCAGTCGCAAACCCATGCGCACTTATCAGCTTCTGCCCGGGACTGAGTGATGGGCTTGCCCATTTCGAGCGTCATCATGCGTGCATAATCCTCGCGGCGTGTTCGCAATTCGTCGGCAGCCCGGTGCAGCAGCTGCGCCTTGTGCGAGTAGGTCGTATCCCGCCACAAGCGGTATGCGGCATCCGCGAGCTTGATTTTCTCGTCCACCTCGATGGCACTGTGTTCATCGTAGCGCTCAAGCAACAAGCCCGTAGCCGGGTTGACGGATTCAAATTGCATCTGTTTCTCCACTATTAAGACATTGCACAGTTTGCAATTTGAGGAAATGCATCGTGAGGGACAACCTTTCAATGAAGAAAGCAGCATCGGGACTCATTGACACTCTCCTTTACAATCTTGCTGTGTTCAAAAACATCCTGATGCGTGGACTACGTACGAGGATAACGTCATCGAGTCCGGAACCATGCGAGCCAGACGGTGTATAACCCCTTCTGTGCCAAATTCTAACGCTTCCATAGTTTGTTGCAACTGGCGCGCCAACTCTGTATTTTGACCGTGTTTCTACATATACTCAATATTCATCCCTGATGCTCATGAAAACACTCGCCACTTCCCTCCTCATCATCGTCGCATTTATTCTGCCTGTGTCCAAAGCATCTGCTCAATTCGCCTTCGGAATGCAATATTCCGTTGCTGCGGAAGACGCTTATGCGAAAATTACGCTGCCCGCGTCCGCGTTGGCCGATTTAATAAAGGAGTCGGGTGACGCTATCACCAGTAAGGACGTCTGTCTCGGCGACAAGCCGCAGGGCACGCTTAGCGGATACCAGGCTGATTATGACGGAGACGGCACGGAAGAAATGTGGCTGCTGTATCATTCGGGTCCCGAAGATGCCGGCTGCAACGTGACGCTGATAGTCACACCATCCGGCGGCGGGAAATATCAGCTTATGGATCTTCTCAGTTTCCCCGGCGGCAAGGCTCTGCTTCGCCCTATGATCGCTCTTGACGGCGGCGTGCAGATGTACATGCAGAATACCCATACGATGGAAGACGGCAGCACGGAAGTGAAGGGATCAGTGCTTGCGTACACGCAGACGGCACTGATTATTCTCACATCGTGGACACAGAGAGCGGGAATGCGTGAAGACACGTACATAACCGAGCAGGTGGATGCCGTGTTCATCGACCTCAGCTTTGACAATATAAAAGAGCTGGTGGTCCGATACAATATGCATGAAACCGGAGGCGGCGCACCCACTTCCAAGAATCTCGTCGACCAGTACATTCTTACGCTGGATTTCCTCCCGAATCACCTGCGCTACGGAGTGTACGATTCGGCTGGCTATGACAAGATTCAGGAAGCGGAAGTTCTGGCAAAGTCCGGTCGCCAGGAGTTGAACCGCGACGAAACGCGCACCGAAGGCATTGTGAAAATGCAGGATGCCCTGCAGGTCAATCCTTTCATGACCTGGGCCCGCGTCCGCCTCGGCGAATTCCTCATGCATGACGGAAAATATTCCGACGCAGAGCAGACACTGGTTCTCGCCCGGGCGTTCGATCCGGAATACAACAAGACCTACCGCATTCTCGGCGACACGTATCTTCGTCTCAACGATCTTCAGAAATCGCTCACCGCCTATCAGCGCTACATGGAACTCGGACCCGAATCCAGTTACTACAAGCGGAAGGTCGAGCACAATATCAAGCAGATCACGATCCCCAAAAAGCGTCGCTAATAGATACTTTCACAGAAAAGGATTTCGCCCGTGCCTGATTTCAATTTCGCAAAAGGAAGCAGTAAACGGGATGAAGTAGCCTCTTCCTCCAGAGGAGCGCAGCAATCAGCCGGTCAGCAACGACCGGTTTCTGCGCATCCGCAGGGGGGACTTGCTGACGAATTGAATGCATCTCCTGAGCGGGCGCCACGATCATCTGCGCAGCCAGTGAAGCAGGCACCCAACCGCACAAATCCGGCAGCAGCACAGCAGCCGCAGCGGCCGCAGGGAAGCGTCCTTGACAAATACCCCGAACGTGATCTTTCACGCCTTACTGTTGCAGGCAGGACCGCACCTCCTGACGAAGCTGCCGGTATGCACAATGATTCGGCCGCAGCTTCAGGTACGGATCAGGCGAAGCCGCAGAATTCACAGAATTTTCAAGATACCGAATATTCAGCTGATGACGGTACGACAGATATTCCGACTACCGCAGCGGAGGCAAATATGGGCGCATCCACGAACAAGGGACCACTTGCAGCAATTCTCGGCATCGTGCTGCTGCTCGTCGTCCTGGCTTTCATCTGGCATGTCAATCCCTGGCCTTCATTGAAGGACAGTATTGCCGGGCTGTTCGGCTCCGATTCTGCCAAGACCAGTGAGCAGAAAGTGAAAAGCACTCGTCCTGCTGTCGCGGAAGAACAGGCGCCGCAAATGCGTGCCTGGGATTTCTATCTGCAGGTTTCGTCCTGGAAAAATCTTGGTCAGGCTGACCTCGATGCCGAGCGATATCGTGCACAGAATTTTGATGTATTTGTTGAAAGTGAATTCATCTCGAACAAAGGCGGTACCTGGTATCGTGTCAGACTCGGTCCCTACGAAAGCAGCTTCGCTGCACGCGAGACCCTGGCGAAAAATGCGGGCGTAATTCCAAAAGACGCGTATGTGGATAGCATCAGGCTTACGCAGGAGCAGCCAGTTATGCCTGTTTCCACACCGCAGCCGGTAAAGAGAGACTCTCGCAGCAGCACTTCAGACGCTGCTTCGATTACCGGCAGTGAGAGCAATGAGGGCAGAGCGCGGCAGGATTTTGAGATTATCGATCAACCGATGTCCGGCTGGGCGGTGAAGGTATCGTCCCTTAAAACGGAAGATCTTGCCCGACAGGAAGCACGGAAGGTGCTTACGCAGGGTTATCCTTCTTTCATTACGCGCAAGAACATCAGTGGAACAAACTGGTACCGTGTGCTGGTCGGACCGTTCTCCGAAAAAAGCGACGCTGATCGGTATCAGCAGCTGCTGAATGTGACGTACGGAAATGATGCATACACAGTCAATCTTGCTGTAGATTGATCGCCAAAACCGCTTTATTGACCCTTTCCCGCTTAATTTCTGAATTTTCTTGGTCTTTATTCCTGAAAACTCGTACATTGTTGAATTAGGCGAATTGTACCACCATGGCGTGGCGCAATCGTATGGCCGCCTTTATGTGGCCTTGCTTTGTTGGTTGTTACCAGATAGAGTTTTTGGTGTCTATCATGGTAGCATCGCCATCGGGTGGGGGCATGTCTGAAGTTCGCCACTCAATTTTTCTTGATACAAATCAATGTTTCCACACACCAACAGGAGTTACCCGCTATGAAGAAACTGTTTCTGTTGGCTTTCCTGGTGCTTGGCGCCGGGATGGCTCAGGCACAGCAGGTGATTGTCAAATCGCCTGAGGTCGCCAGCCCGTCCGTTCTTAATCAGAATGAGGCAGCTGTACCGACACTCAAAATGCAATTCTTGCCTATCGACGAAAACACCACCATCCACCGCGACAAGAGCGTCGGACGGATTACCAAAGTCAGCACGCATCAGGGTCTGACTGAAGTCGGCCTGATGGCCAATACGTATGGCATGATCGGCGACAGCCGCAACCAGATCGCTTACGACAAGCAGTCAAACAGCATCGCTGTGGTTTTCCGCGGCAACGATCGCTCGACCAATGGCGACGGCAACACATTGTACGTTCGCTACTCGAATGATGGCGGCCAGAATTGGGGTCCCCAGGGCGACAACGTCGCAACCTCCCCGAGCCCCCGCTACCCGAATATCTTCATTCATAACAGCGGCAGCAAAGCCAGTACCGCATTGATGTGGCCGCAGATCGATCGCTTCGACGACGGCACCCAGAGCTGGCGTGATTTCTACACCATGAAGAGCGACATCGGCAACGGAAATGCGCAGTATGGTCTTTCTCCTTCGCCGCCGTACTGGTCTATTCCCTACCTGACCGTTCCTGATCAGAGCACTGGCGACCTGTACAACATGGCGCTTGGCCTCGAGCCTTCGAACGGCGCTTCTACCGGTGAAGTCTACCTTCTGCGTTCTGCGGATGGCGGATTGAACTGGACCCCGGTGACCTTCGACAATCCTGTGTACACGGCTGATGTCGTGCCCGCCGGTTATTTTGCTTCGAATGTTCGCCTCGATATCAGCCCTGACGGCAGCACGATGATCATGGCCTTCGCTCTCATCATCGAGAGTGAGCCCGGCCGCGCATTCCTCGTCGATCCGAATCATGGCGTCGCGTGGCGCATTTCCAAGGACAAGGGTATGACCTGGGGTACGCTCCAGACATTTGTTCCAAACGACATGCCCAACAAGCCGGGTCCCTTTGCGAACAAATTCAACCAGACCTGGGATTTCGATGTCATTCTCGATTATCAGAATGTCCCCCACTTCCTGGTTATCGGATCTGCCGACCTCAATCCGTACAGCCCGTTTGACGACCAACCGACGGATTCTACCATCAGTCTTACGAGCGTCGATTCGACCTTTGCAACGGAAATCACCTATGATGGTGACCCAAGTGTCACCTCGAACTGGAAGATGATCCCGATCGGCCCTGCACGCCGCGTGCGCACCGACCGTATGTCCTTCACCGCTGGCAACACAGATTTCACTCCCACCATCTTCCGCAACGAGCCCAAGTGGGCCCGCAGCTATGATGGCAAGAAAATCTATGCGAAATGGATCTCCCCGATCCTTTCATGGAGAATCGCTCCTGTGGCTGGCGTAAATACGCTGTTTGCCGACACAATCAGCCAAATCTATGCCAACGGCCGTCATATCGACAGCAAGGGCGCCAGTCCGTATGTCTTCCCGTACGATTTCAGCACACCGTCGAATGTCACAAACGAGATGGACAGCACGATGCGCATGACCGCTCTTGAAGAAGTCATGGCAAAGTACACGAAGATGGCATATTATGCCGGCGATGACGGCTCCCTCCACATGATCTTCGTGGAATGGGGCATCGGCGAGACACTCGACGATGATCCTGTCAACACCGATCAGACTATCTGGTATGTGCAGGATGCAAAGGTTCCGGTAGGCACCGCCTCCGTCGAACAGCTTGACGCAACGCCTGGTGATTTCTCGCTCTCGCAGAACTATCCCAACCCGTTCAATCCGAGCACTGAGATCACCTTCACTCTTCCGCAGGCTGGTCAGACCGTCCTTCGCGTCTATAACATCCTTGGAAAAGAAGTTGCCTCCCTGGTCAACGAATTCGTTACCGCAGGCACGCATCGCGTGAATTTCGATGCATCGGTACTGCCCTCAGGCGTTTATATCTATCGCCTTGAGAGCGGCTCCTTCAGCACCGCACGCAAAATGATGCTCAGCAAATAAGCTGATCGTACATCGCTTTTTCACGGCCCCGGATTCCGGGGCCGTTTTTATTTACCCGGGTAATATCCCGCACGATCCGGTAGTCTTTTCTGCCGAGGAATCGCTTTTTTTTCATCACATTTCTTTGCATTTTTGTGGTCCCTTCGGCCCCTACCGAAAACAGTGAATGCAACCTCCGAACAGGCCTCAATGATTCGACTGGCTACCGCCTTTTTCATTTCTGTTGTAGTGCTGACCGCTTGTGGCGGCAAACAGATGAGCATCGAAGAGTTTCAGAGCATGGCACAAGAGGCTGAGCTCCAATCCACGTCCATAGCCGCGCAGCAGGAAAAGATCCGTTCGCTCCTCCAGTCTTACAATCAGACTGTTCCTGCGGAGCGAAGACTGCAGCTGGTCCTGGAACCCGAACATACACTCGGCGAGAACGAACTCGAAAAGCTCGACGCGCAAATCGAATCCGAGACCGACCCCTCCTGCCTCAGCCTGCTTGAAAACATCGTAGAGATTCATGAGGAAATCGCCTCAAAATGCGAACGTCTTCATGAGATTACTTCCGAACTTCCAGCTCCGCATCGTGTACGACCGGGGGAAAACCACTACACGCTCTGTATAAACTATCTCTCAACCGAGCATCATCTGGAGCCGCAGACTGCGGACTCCCTCGTTGCCCGCGTTGGTCTGACAAGCGACATCATCGAAGGTTTCGACGTGTGGTTCCTGTATCAGGATGGGGTGTTCGGCACCTTCGTTACGCAGGGGGATGCGCATATTTCACCCACGGTTTTTGCGAAAGTGGTGAAAAAGCACTTGATCGATCAGGCCCGGCGGCAGGGACATGAAGAAGCATTCGAGACGATTCTCGACAGCCTGAAGCGATCAGGTGCGTTGCTCGCAAATCTTAAGCACACGGCATCCGCATTGTAACACTCATCATGGAGACAACCATGCTGAAGCTCACCTATCTCAGTCATTCCTCTTTCGTTCTCGATGACGGGACGCACAACCTTATCATCGACCCTTTCATCACGGGCAATCCGACTTGTCCCGTGAAGGCAGAAGATATCCACGCCCAATTCATCGTGCTCACGCACGCGCATGGTGATCATCTGGGGGATGGCATCGAGCTTGCACAGAAGCTCGATGCGACAATCATTGCCGTCAATGAACTTGCCAACTACGCCGCCTCGAAGGGTGCAAAAGCGCATAACATGCATATCGGCGGCGCGCATATCTTCTCCTTCGGCCGTCTTAAGTTCACCATCGCGCATCATGGCTCTTCATCTCCAGATGGACTCTACATGGGCGAGCCCGCCGGCGTGGTAATCACCATGGGCGGAAAGACGGTGTATCACACCGGCGACACCGGATTATTTCTGGACATGCAGCTTATTGGCGAGCGCGATTCAATTGATTGCATGCTCGCACCGATCGGGGATAATTTCACTATGGGAGTAGAAGATGCGGTCAAGGCCGTCGAATTCGTAAAGCCGGGCCTTGCGATTCCGATGCATTACAATACTTTTCCTGTAATCGAAGCGGATCCCGATAGTTTCCGCATTGGAGTCGAAGCACTCGGTCTCCATGGCCGCGTGCTGGCGTACGGGGAAACTATCACCCTCTGACAAGAGGCGGCAACAGAGATTCATCGAATGTACGATTCGTCAGCACTGCCGATCCCTTGTTCCCGAGGGATCGTTTTTTTTCGACCGCCAACCGCGTATACATTAGCTTTTTATTTCTCAAATAGACCGGATAATCTTTTTTGAAAGCAGATATTTTCGTAATTTTACGCAGGGAGATTGCGTTCTCCTACACGGTTTTTTTTAGAAACTTTTGAGAAGGATTCTCAATGTCTACCGCACTGAACGACTTCATGCAAGAAGTCAAAGCCAAGAACCCCGGCGAGGCCGAGTTTCATCAGGCAGTTGAAGAAGTAGTCGAAACCTTGATGCCGGTTGTCGAGAAGCAGCCGGAATATCGCAAAGCGAAGGTTCTCGAGCGCATGGTTGAACCCGAGCGCACAATTACGTTTCGCGTGCCCTGGGTTGCAGACAACGGTGAGGTTCGCGTCAACCGCGGCTACCGCATCGAGTTCAACAGCGCCATCGGTCCGTACAAGGGTGGTCTGCGGTTTCACCCGAGTGTGACGCTAAGTATTTTGAAGTTCCTCGGCTTCGAGCAGATCTTCAAGAACTCTCTTACAACGCTTCCGATGGGCGGCGGCAAGGGTGGTTCGGACTTCGATCCGAAGTTCAAGTCCAAAAATGAAATCATGCGTTTCTGCCAGAGCTTCATGAGCGAGCTCTATCGCCACATCGGCCCGAACACAGACGTTCCTGCCGGTGATATCGGCGTAGGCGGACAGGAAATCGGCTTTATGTTCGGCCAGTACAAAAAGCTGAAAAATTCCTTTGACGGTGTTCTCACCGGCAAGGGATTGAGCTGGGGTGGTTCGTTGATCCGTCCGGAAGCCACAGGCTTCGGCGTCACGTACTTCGCCAATGAAATGCTCGCAACGAAGGGCCAGTCCTTCGAGGGCAAGACAGTTGCGATCTCCGGCTTCGGCAACGTCGCCTGGGGCGCCGCGATCAAGGTCAACGATATGGGCGGCAAGGTGGTCACACTTTCCGGACCTGATGGCTACGTGTTCGATCCCAACGGCATCTCCGGCGAAAAGGTTGAGTACATGCTCGAACTTCGCGCAAGCAATCAGGATATCGTCGAGCCCTTCGCCGAGCGCTTTGGCGTCGAGTTCATCGCCAACAAACATCCGTGGGAAGTCAAGTGCGACGTCGCACTTCCCTGCGCGACGCAAAACGAATTGAACGAAGACGATGCGAAGAATCTTCTCGCAAACGGCTGTATCTGTGTTTGCGAAGGCGCGAACATGCCCACGACTCCGGAAGCTGCAAAGCATTTCCTGGACGCCGGTCTCCTCTACGGTCCCGCCAAAGCTGCCAATGCAGGCGGTGTCGCAGTGTCCGGTCTCGAAATGTCGCAGAATTCACTTCGCATGAGCTGGTCTCGCGAAGAGGTGGATCAGCACCTGCACCGCATCATGAAGAGCATCCACCAATCCTGCCTCGCTGCCAGTGCGCAATACGGTATGCCGGGCAACTACGTTGCCGGAGCTAATATCGCCGGATTCACAAAAGTGGCCGATGCAATGCTTGCACAGGGCATCGTGTAACCTTATCCTCCCTCCCTTTACAAGACACCCGGCCTAATCGCCGGGTGTCTTTTTAGTTTACGTGGTTCAAACAGCCTCTTTAAATTCCCGCCCCTCCTTGAAACGCGGGAGCCCTTCCGCATATTTCAATCATCATCTTTCGATTCAACCGCAGCCCTGGATTTCTTGAATACCACGCCGGAACCACTCTGCCCGTCGACGAGGATTTCGAGGGGTTCAGGAGCGCGCACGTAGCGAACGTATGCGGTTTCTTCCACTACTTCCAGCGAATCCAGCCAGGCCCAGTCTATTGAATCCTCGACTTTGTAATGCCGCGTGGTGAAGTACGCTATGTGGAATGATGTCAGGTTCTGAAAGAAATGCGACCCCTGCGAAGGATCAGGCAGCATATTGGGAAGTGATGTTTCGACGATCGCATGCGCACCGGAAATTCCCGGGAAGCGAACCGGGATCCCCAGCCACGGGTCGGCTGAACCCCAGCGGCCAGGCCCGATAAGCACGTAGGGTCGTTCTTCGCGGACCAGCCGCTTGTTGAACTCAGCGATCTCAAGCGCCATCTCCTTCGTTTTCGCGTTATCGAAAGTGTCGGGCTTCACGTAGACAATATCCTGCAGTCTGTAGATTCCGTTGCCGAGCACGTTTTCGCTTTTCAGCAGAATATCCTCCCGGCGGATGTTGTCAAAATCGATGTCCACCGTCCCTTCCTCCTTGACCATCGGCCGCACCTGAAGAAAATCAAATTCGCTGATATCATCGAAATGCTTTCCAAGCACGCCGGCGAATTCAATTTCTACCGGACAGTTCATCGCCGTCTCGCACAACGTCATCATCAGCCTCAACACCTTTGCGAGAGGAATGTATTCCGACTGAAGGATGGGAGCGAAGTTGACGACGCGCAATCCCTTTCGGAAAGTCCCCTCGTATAAGGAATCGTCGTCAGTAGAGAACGTCGAGGCCATGTATTCGAGGGTACCATGTTCCTCCGCGATCTTGATGTCGAGAAGATCAAGATTCTCATCCTCGCTTGGGTCCTCATCCAGGGGATGCGACTCAAGATTTACCGCGAAGAATTTTTTCTGCGAATTCGCATAATAATCCTTACGAGTTGCAAACTGCGGCATGATTGTCGGATACATCGGACAGAACTGTGCGCTGAGACCGCCATCGACGATGGTCTTGCCGAGCCCCAATGCGAGATTGACGATGCCGTCCGCCTGTTTCGCATCGCCGAACGGATAATAATTGAATGAGCGGGCAACTCCGGAATAATGAGGGTAATAGTGGTGCTTGTAGCGCTTCCCCGCCATTTCCTGGATGATCACCGCCATCTGTTCCTCTTCCAGTAAATGGGCCGTAGCTTCGATATAATTCTTGGCTCCACGGAGGTAGGTAGAAGCATACACATACTTGACTGCCTGCTCAAGCTCCTTATACCGCTGATAGGGATCGGGATCGCTGTTTGGGAGCATAACCGTCGCATAGATGCCGGCGAAGGGTTGGTACAGTGTGTCCTCCAGCAGACTGGAGGAACGAATAGCCAGCGGATGCTGATTCCGGAGGACGATCGCACGGAGGTCCTCCTCGATATTACTCGGGAAGCGTGCCTCCATGAATAACCGGACAATATCTTCGTCAGGAATATTCTCTATCACCTTTGGGAGGAGAGCATTCATTTCCATGAACTGCAAAAACACTTCGGTACAAAGCACGATGCTTCGCGGAATCTTGATACGAACATTCGGGAAGTACGAGGGATGAAGATAGTTTTTGAGGATGTTGTCGATGAATGCCAATCCTCGCGCTTTGCCGCCGAGTGAGCCCCGTCCGATGCGCAGGAAGGTCGCGCGGGAATCGAAATCCTCATGCGTAAAATCGGCGATCAGACCGCGTTCATCATAAATCACCAGTTCATCAATTTTGCGTATGATATAGCGACGAAGGGATTCTATCGTTTTGAATTCGGTTATCTTGATCGGCTTTATCTCCTTTGCGAGTCGAAAGCGCGTGCGGGCAAGCAGCCAGTTGCTGAAGTGGTCGTGGGATGCGTGGAAAAGGAGTGACTCATCTGGAATGGAGTGCAGACGCTGCCGCAGCTGCCGGATGGTGCGGGCGCGATCGACCTCTGTACCGTCGGGCATGCGGAAAATGAATTCACCGAAACCGAAATTCGTCAGCATGAAATCGCGCACTGATTGAAGCAGTGTGCGGGAATTCTTATCCGAGAATCCTGCGTTGAGCGCGAAAATCTGATCACGAAGATCTTCACGTGATGATTGCACGAGAATAGGAAGCTCAGGGCTGTGTTCGCGAACCCGGCGTATGTACTTGAGGCCGGCATATTCGTCTTCGATATCGTTGATCGGAAATTTCACATCCGTTATGATGCCGAGCAGCTCATTGCGGTACTTATGGTAATAGCGCCATGCCTGCTCGAAGTTCGTCGCGTGGAGTATCTTCGGGCGCGCTCGTTGCCGAAGCAGCTTCTCTGCGAAATTCTTCCCTTCCTCGATCAGCATCTGCCCCTGCTTGATCAACTCGGTGTATATCAGCGGGAGGAAGGATGAATAGAATTGCGGTGAATCCTCAACAAGAATAATCGCACGAACCCCGTATTCCTTGCAATCAATGCGAGCATTGACAAGATCTTCAAGCTGCTTGATGATAGCCAGGAAGAGTTTTCGATCACCGGACCACACGAACACGCGATCGAAGAGATCCAGTGAAGAAGTGTCCATCAGCATCTGCAGTTCCCGGCTCTGGTAGCCGAGCAGCGCAACAGGGACGTCAGGGTAAGCGGACTTGACAGCTGCGCAAAAATCCTGCAGCCGCATATCGCCCAGGCGCATCATCGTGATAACGAGATCAAAGCGATTTTCTTCCATCGCCTCCAGCGCAGCCTCGCCTGAATAGACGCGCGTAATGGATGGCGCATAATGCAGATTGAGTTCGAGGTATTCACTGAAGATCGCTTCGGTGAGCTGTCCGTCATCAACCAGCGTGTAAAAATCATAGCGGCTGGAAACGAGCAGAATGTTATTCACCCTAAAGCGCATCAGATCCTTGAAATCGAGATCCTGCGGACTGATGTCTTTATCGGAAAATCCGAAATCGAGGATGAGGTCCCGGAGTTCGTCGCGCTTGATGCGTTTGCGTTTCATAGGTGCTTCCAATGTGTGTGCCAAGGCTATTGATTAATCTACGGACAGCGGTGCGAGAGCGCAAGCGGGACACACAAAGATTTTTTCTGAGCAGCATTTTTCGCATTTTTGTGCATCAGAAATCTCAATATAGCGTAGGGTATTCCCTACAAAACACCGAGCGCATTCCCTACATCGTGAATTGTTGAATGATTGTAAGTTTGTTCATAACTATTCGAATTGCTGGGTCCTAAAACCTTTTATTTCTGCCTGATCACCGAACCGGATACGATCTTCATCTCTACAATCGGCTGCTACACACTTCATAAAGAGGACTCGACTGCAGACCAAATGCTGCAGCTGACTCTACTCTCCACTTCACTCAACATCAGCAGTTAAGGAGTGTTCCATGTCGACCGCATTAACCGAATTCATGAACGAGGTCAAAGCGAAAAACGCTGCGCAGCCGGAATTTCATCAGGCGGTGGAAGAAGTCGTCGCTTCATTACTCCCCGTTGTGGACAAGCATCCGGAGTTTCGCAAAGCGAAGCTTCTTGAGCGCATTGTCGAGCCTGAGCGCGTAATTATGTTCCGCGTTCCCTGGGTAGATGATAGTGGTGATGTGCAAGTGAATCGCGGCTACCGCATTGAGTTCAACAGCGCCATCGGTCCGTACAAAGGTGGACTTCGTTTCCACCCGAGTGTCAACCTCGGCATTCTTAAGTTTCTCGGTTTTGAGCAGGTATTCAAGAACAGCCTCACGACACTTCCGATGGGCGGTGGAAAAGGCGGCTCGGATTTCGATCCGAAAGGCAAGTCCGACCTCGAAGTGATGCGCTTCACGCAAAGCTTCATGAGCGAGCTGTTCCGTCATATCGGTCCGAACACTGACGTCCCCGCAGGCGACATCGGTGTCGGCGGTCGTGAAATCGGCTTCATGTTCGGCCAGTACAAAAAACTGCGCAACGCGTTTGAAGGCGTGCTCACGGGCAAAGGCCTCAGCTGGGGCGGCTCCCTGATTCGTCCGGAAGCAACGGGATACGGCGCGGTGTACTTTGCAGCAAACATGCTTGGCACACGCGACCAGACCCTCGAAGGAAAAACCTGTGTGGTTTCCGGATCCGGAAACGTGGCGCAGTATGCTGTCGAGAAAATCAATCAGCTGGGCGGCAAGGCCGTTACGCTTTCCGATTCCGCAGGCTATATCGTCGATATGGATGGTATCAGTGGTGAGAAATGGAATTTCGTGATGGACCTGAAGAACAACCGCCGCGGCCGCATCAAGGAATACGCAGAGCAGTATCCTAACGTTGAGTACTACGAAGGTACTGGCCTGTGGAGTGTTCCCTGTGATTGCGCGTTCCCCTGTGCAACACAGAACGAACTCAACGGCGACGACGCAAAGACTCTGCTCGCAAACGGCTGCTACCTGGTCTCCGAAGGCGCAAACATGCCGAGCACCCCGGAAGCAGTGGATCTATTCATCGAGAAGGGCATCCTCTATGGTCCGGGTAAAGCCGCGAACGCCGGTGGTGTCGCTGTCTCCGGTCTCGAGATGAGCCAGAATTCCCTTCGCATGTCCTGGACCCGCGAAGAAGTCGATGGTCACCTGTTCAAGATCATGAAAGACATCCATCAGTCCTGCGTCACCGCAGGCGAGATGTACGGATCACCGGGCAACTACGTCAACGGCGCAAACATTGCCGGCTTCCTGAAAGTCGCCGATGCAATGATGGCTCAGGGCGTGGTCTAAACTCCCGCTCCGTTCATAACCTTTTGGTTACCGAAACGCCCCTCCGCATCTCGCGGAGGGGCGTTCTTCGTTGGCAGCCAGAAGGATCATTCTCCAGGGCGATACTTATCATTCGGATTCCAGGGGAAGGCCGCTTTGCTTGAGCACGGCACCGTTGCCTGTGTGTCCATCGACGAGAATCCTGATATCCTCGGCGGTGCGTACATGCCGGGTGTGCGCAGTTTCTTCGACGCATTCGAGCCCTGCCAGCCAATCCCAATCGATGGCATGTTCTTCGTTGTAATGCCGCAGCGTAAAGTAGCTGATGCGGAAGGAAGTAAGATTCTGGAAAAAATGCGAGCCCTGCGACGGATCGATGATCATGTTAGGCAGCGTAGTCTCAACAATCGCACGGGCGGCGGAGATGTCGGAAAACGAAACGGGGATGCCGAGAGACGGGTCGCTGCTGCCCCAGCGTCCTGGACCGATAAGCAGGTACGATCGCCGCTCCCGAAGCAGCGCATGATTGATGGTGCTGATCTCCTGCACCATCAGCCGCGTCTTCATCGCATCGAAGCTTTCTGGTTTGATGTACACGATATCGCGCACGCGTGCGATTCCGTTTCCAAGCGCCTTCTCGCAGCGGAACAATAGTTCGTCGGCCGGAATGGCCTGAATGTCCACACTCGTACCCGCTTCCTGCTTCACCATAGGACGGAGCTGAAGAAAACTGAACTCCGCAGGCAGGGGTTTATCGCGACCGAGTCGAACTGCGAATTCTATTTCAACCGGTGCGTTGACGGCGGTTTCGCACATATTCACCAGCAGCTTTATGACCTGATTGAGAGGAATGATCTCCGACTTCAAGATCGGTGCGAAGGTCAGAATACGTGTGCCGGGGCGGCTGATTCCTTCGTACAGACGATCTTCCTGTCCTGAATACGTGCTCGCCACATGCGTCAGCGTGCCTTGCTCCTCGGCATCTCTCAGATCCAGCTGCACAAGATTCTGATCCTCCCGGGGATATTTACGAATTATGTCGGATTGCAGATCAAGCGCAAAGTACTTCAACTGCGAATTATGAAACAGATCCCTCGTCGTACCGAACTGAGGGTAGACTGTAGGATGGGCAGGCGAGAATTGCAGGCTGGTGCCGCCGTCGACGATGGTGCGTCCGAGACCGAGCGCAAGATTTACGACGCCGTCTTTCTGCGTCGCCTTGCCGAAGGGATAGTAGTTGAAGGAGCGCGCGACACCGGACACCTGCGGATAGAAATACCTGCCGTGCCGGGTCCCAACCATCTCCTGAATGATCACCGCCATTTTTTCTTCTTCGATGCGGTTGGACGTCGCCTCGATATAATTCTTCGCCTGCCGGAAATATGTCGAGGCGAAAACATATTTGATCGCCTGCAGCAGGTTATGAAAACGGACAGAAAGGTCGGGACTGCTGTTCGGAATCATCACCGTCGCATAAATACCGGCGAAGGGCTGGTACATCGCGTCCTCAAGCAGCGATGATGAGCGAATGGCCATCGGGAATCGCGCCTTCTCGAGAATTGCACGCAGATCACCAAGTATCGTCGGCGGCAGATCAGCATGGAGAAATGCCCGGAGTATTTCCTGATCCGAGACGTTCTGCACCGCGAGTGAAAGCAAATCATTTTGTTCAACGAATTCACTGAACACATCCGTGCCCAGCACGATAGTGCGGGGAATGGAAATACGGGTGCCGGGGAAATAATCAGGCTCCAGATATTTGCGAAGCAGGTTGTCCGTAAATGCGAGACCGCGGCCTTTTCCGCCAAGCGAGCCGGAACCGATTCGCAGAAAGGTGTCTTCCGAATCGTAATCGCTTCTGGCGAAATCAGAAATGACGCCTTTCTGATCCAATACAAGTTGTTCGTTGATAGCATTGATCAGATACGCACGCAGCTCATCAATGGACTCGAACTGGCTGACTTTGACAGGCTTGAGCCGTTGGGAGAGTTCGAAGCGCGTGCGCGCTTTCAGCCAGTTGCTGAAATGATCGCGCGAGGCATGATAGTTGAGAGAGGCATCAGGAATGAGATGGAGGCGCTCCCGTAATTCACGCAGATTCCTTGCGCGGGTAACCTCGCTGCCATCCGGGGTACGGAAAACGAAATCGCCGAAACCGAAATGCGCCTTCATGAAATCGCTAAGCGACTGCAGCAGCATACGGGAATTCTTATCGACGAAGGACATTCCCTCTTTTTCGACTTCGAAGCGAAGCTCGGTATTGGATGACTGCACGAGTATCGGGAGTTCGGGGTTATCGGCTCGAACCAGGCGCGCGAGTTTCAGACCGGCGGGTTCAGCCTCGTCATCAGCACCGGGGAAGGTCATATCAGCAATGATGCCGAGCATCGTATGCCGGTATTTCCGGTAGAGAGTCATAGCCTCGTCGAGAGAACGTGCGAGAAATATCTTCGGACGCGCACGCTGCCGCAGCAGCTTATCGGCAAAATTTTTCCCTTCCTCAATCAGATCCTGCACCTGTTGAATCACATCCGCATACATCAGCGGCAGATATGAGGAATAGAACCATGGAGAATCCTCCACCAGCAGGATGGTGCGTACGCCGAACTCAAGACAATCCACCGGAGCATTCTTCAGATCCTCGAATAATTTGATCAAAGCGAGGAAAAGCTTGCGGTCGCCGGACCAGACGAACACATTGTCGAAATTACTCGTGTGAACTGTTTTCATGAACAGTTCAAATTCCGCCGATGGAAAAGAGAGCAGCACCAGCGGGATGTCAGGATGCTGCCGCTTCACCGAGCCGCAGAATGAATCGAGATCCATATCGCCCAGACGGAGCATTGATATGACCAGATCGAAGTCGTGGGATTCGAGCAATCGAAGCGCCGCTTCACCCGAGTTGACCCGGGTCAGATTCGGTGCATAATGCAGATTCAGTTCAGTGTATTCGTTGAAAATTGCTTCGGTCAGCTGGCCGTCTTCCACGAGAGTGTAGTAATCGTACAGACTCGAAACGAGAAGGATGTTATTTATGCGGAAGCGCATCAGGTCCCGGAACTCCAGCTGCCGACTGCCCGGCGCCGCCTCGGCGATGCCATGCGCTTGGATCAGCTGCGTTACTTCGTCGTCTGTACGGATCTTCGATTTCATTCTGTGCTCGGCTATTGCTTGGTGCCGGTGATTATACCCATCCTCGCATCTTGCATGCTTCGGCCACCCTTGCAATGGCGATCATGTAAGCAGCGTCACGCATGGGGATGTTTCGGCGATGGGCCATCTGCGAGACGGCGAAATACGCATCGGTCATCTTGGTATCGAGTTTGGAGATGACCTCGTCTTTCGTCCAATAATAATTCATGTTGCTCTGCACCTGCTCGAAATAACTGCAGGTCACGCCACCAGCATTGGCCAGAAAATCAGGAATGAGCCAGATTCCTTTCTCTCTGATAACCGCATCCGCCGCGGGCGTGGTAGGACCATTGGCACCCTCAGCAACGATGCGCACGCATTGCTTGATATCCTTCACGGTATCGCGGTTCACCTGATTTTCCATGGCAGCGGGGATAAGCACGTCCACCTCCTGCTCGATCCAGGCATCACCCGGCAAAATCTCATATCCGGAATCCGCAGCTTTTTCGCGATTGATTTCTCCGTACGAGTTGGTAATACTGCGCAGCTGTTTAAGGTCGACACCAGATTTTTTCCGGAAGGTAAACGCCGTCTGTGCTTTCTGATCCCAACTCGAAACAGCAAGAACCTTCCCGCCATAGCTGTGAAAGAGGTCAATCGCATATTGCGCCACGTTGCCGAAGCCCTGCACCGCGGCAGTCGTTTCCTCGATGCGCATATTGAGTTCGCCGAGCGCCTCGCGCACCGTGTAAATCACGCCGTAGCCGGTTGACTCAGTGCGTCCGAGAGAACCGCCGATGCCAATCGGCTTGCCGGTTATGAAGCCGGGAGCATGGCGGCCGGTGAGCGCTTCATACTCGTCGAGCATCCAGAGCATGTGCTGTGCGGACGTCATCACATCCGGTGCAGGCACATCGCGCTCAGGACCAACGTTCTCGACGATCTTGCGGACCCAACCGCGACAGAGCGCCTCCTGCTCGCGCATGGAGAGATTGTGCGGGTCGCAGATAACACCGCCCTTGCCTCCGCCGAGCGGGATGTCCACCACGGCGGTTTTCCACGTCATCCACATTGATAACGCGCGGACAGTATCGACGGTCTCCTGCGGGTGGAAACGGATACCGCCCTTGCAAGGACCGCGTGCGTCATTGTGCTGGATGCGGAATCCGCGGAAGACCTGATAGCTGCCGTCGTCCATTCGGATGGGGATGTTGAAATGAAATTCCTTGTCCGGAGTGCGCAGCAGCGCACACGTCGCTTCGTCAAGTCCCAGTTGCTCCGCGATCCCATCGAATTGCTGCTGGGCCATGCGGTACGGGTTAAATGCTTCACCACTCATGCCATGTCTCCTCGACAGTACGAATTACGGGTGAGAAAGGCCGTCCTCCGCCGACGGCGGAGTTCAACCAGATTCCGCAAGGTATCACTTTTTCGCTTCCGACTCAATCGTATCCGTTTCTCCGGAATACCAGTATATACGGATTACCCATCTATCCGTTTGCCGAATAATTCGCTATTTTTCTCCTGATATAGATTATTCAAGGGCGGTGTGCCATGAACATGAACAAAAAAGAAAAATCTCTCGGCGATCTGCTTTACGCTCTCGGAGAGCGCGCCAAGGAACTGAACTGCCTCTACCATGTCGAGGAAGTTCTTTCCCGGAAAGACAGCGAGATGGAGGATGTCTTTGCCCTGATCATCGAGGCAATTCCACCGGGCTGGCAGTATCCGGATATTTGTCAGGTGCGGATCCGTTTTGGAAAGCGCTCGTTTACTTCGAAGGATTTCCAGCAGACGCCCTGGAGGCTGGTATCCAGCATCGTAGTGCAGGAAAAGGTGGAAGGCAGCATCGAGGTGTATTATACACGCGAGGTAGGCAACGCCGACGAGGGTGTCTTTCTGCAGGACGAACGCAAGCTCATAAACACTATCGCCGATCGCGTCGGCCACTACATACTGCATCAGCAGCTCAAAAACGTTTTCAACGAATGGCAGACGCTCAAAGAGCAGCTCGCTGAAAAAAAACGCGCGGAATGGAAAGTCATTCTCGACATGCTCCGGCGCACGGATCAGCACCTCTACACGCGAATTTCACGGAAGATGCTCAACCGCCTCTGCTGGTCCGGCATCAAAACCGCCTGCGAGCTTATGCAGCGATTCAGCGCACGAAGCAGCGACAGCCAGGATGTCTTCGGCGAGAGCAATCGTCCCAGACAGCGTGAAGAGCTCTACAACTTTATTTCCTCCAGCGATGATATCTTCCAGATCGCCGCAGAGCATTTGAGTGAGGAGGAAATCATATCACTGATCCAGAAATGGATAAAGGACGATAAGGCCTCTTTCCTTGTGAACACGGTGGAGAACCTTGACACTTCCCTTTCGGATATCGTCGATGCAATCGGTCGCTACTATCATATTTTTCCTGAAGGCATCGAGCTTTCTCCTTCGACTGAGAAAGGGCTCCGTGTTTCTCTGATCCGCCGATTTTTCACCGAGCAGCTCCCCTACATCAATGTCGCCAAGCATTATCTGGAGGTGCGTGATTTCTCGGAACTCATACGGCGGGTCATTTTCCATCAGAAAAGTCACGGCAAACTCGGCGGGAAGAGTTCAGGGCTCTTCCTTGCTGGACAGATCATCAGGAAGGAATCCGAGGAAAACGGCTGTTTTAAAAATGTGCGCGTTCCCAAAACCTGGTACGTCACCTCCGACGGTATTCTGAATTTCATCCACTACAACAATCTCGAGGAGGTATTCAACCAGAAATACCTGGATATCGAGCAGGTGCGGGAAGAGTATTCCTCGATCATTCAGGTGTTCAAGAATTCCTATATATCACCCGAGTTCATCAAAGGGCTTTCAATGGCTCTTGATGATTTCGGTGACATCCCGCTTATCGTGCGAAGCTCTTCGCTGCTTGAAGACAGCATGAACGCGGCATTCTCAGGCAAGTATAAAAGCCTCTTCCTTGCAAATACAGGTTCCAAAGCTGATCGTCTCGCGGCGCTGCTCGATGCGATTGCTGAAGTGTATGCCTCAACGTTTGGTCCCGACCCCATCGAGTATCGCGCAGAGCGCGGACTCCTCGACTTCCACGAGGAAATGGGGATCATGATTCAGGAGGTTGTCGGCACGCATATAGGCAAGTACCACATGCCCGCCTGGTCCGGGGTTGCCTTCAGCCACAACGAATTCCGCTGGTCCCCGCGCATTAAGCGCGAAGACGGGCTGATCCGGTTGGTGCCGGGACTCGGCACACGCGCCGTCGATCGCGTTGGCGACGATTATCCCGTACTGATCGCGCCCGGACAGCCATCCCTGCGAGTGAATATCACACCGGATGAGATCGTCCGCTACTCTCCCAAGAAAATCGATGTGATGAATCTCGAGAGCGGCTGCTTTGAAACCATCGACATACTTGATCTTCTGCGGGAAGCCGGGCACGATTATCCCGGCATCAACAACATCGTGTCGCTGTATGACGGCGATACCATAAGGCAGCCTTTCGGCTTCGATCTCGATTTTGAGAACAGTGTTTATGCCGTCACGTTCAACGGACTTACCACCAACACGCGCTTTCTCCAGGATATTCGCGACATGCTCCTCCTACTGAAGGATCGTCTGCAGACACCGGTCGATATCGAATTCGCTTCCGATGGCAAGTATTTGTATCTGCTGCAGTGCCGTCCTCAAAGCTTCACGCGTCACAATATTCCTGCTTCCATTCCTCAGGATATTCCGCGCGATCGGAAGCTGTTCACTGCGAACCGCTACATTTCAAACGGGCACGTGCCTGACATCACCCACATCGTGTACGTCCATCCGGATCGCTACGCCGAACTTCCCGACAGGCAGGCGCTTCTCTCGGTCGGCCGCTGCGTCAGCCGGCTCAACAAGATTCTGCCGAAGAGACAATTCGTACTCATGGGTCCCGGCCGCTGGGGCAGCCGCGGCGATATCAAGCTCGGTGTCAACGTCACCTACTCCGACATTAACAATACGGCACTGCTGGTAGAAATCGCGAAGGATCTCGGCGGCTACCTGCCGGATCTATCTTTCGGCACGCATTTTTTCCAGGATCTTGTCGAGGCCTCAATCCGCTATCTCCCGCTGTATCCGGACGAACCCGCAGTGTATTTCAACGAACCTTTTCTTACGCACAGCAGGAACATACTCGCGGACATTCTTCCGGACTATGCATTTCTTTCCGATACAATCTTTGTGATCGATGTGGTGAAAAGCACGGAAGGTAAAATTCTGCGTGTCCTGATGAATGCGGATCTCGAACAGGCCGTCGGTTTCTTCGAAGACCCGGTGAACGTGCATCCCGAGCCGAAGGAAATTGCAATGCCCACTCAACGCAATGCTGAGGATCACTGGGAGTGGCGTCTGCGCATGGCGGAACGCATCGCATCCGAAATCCACCTCGATGAATTTGGCGTGAAGGGATTGTATGTTTTCGGAAGCACGAAAAACGGTACTGCAGGACCCGCCAG
This sequence comes from Bacteroidota bacterium, assembly GCA_049663345.1. Taxonomy (GTDB): domain Bacteria; phylum Bacteroidota; class Ignavibacteria; order SZUA-365; family SZUA-365; genus SZUA-365. The sequence continues at coordinate 55,547 of JBATDG010000118.1, read as the reverse complement.
CGATATCGATCTCCTTGTCCATCTTGAGACGACGCCCGAGTCGCTGCGCTGCCTGCAGCACTGGTTCATGGGTTGGGGACAGAGTCTGGCCGAGATGAATTTTCTCCGCACCGGCTACCGTGTCGACGACATTCTCGACATCCACTACGTCACGGATGATGACATCTCCCGCCGCAGCAGCTATGCCGCCAAGATCGATGCGATTACCGACGCAGCACGTGCGTTGAGGTTGAGCGAATAAAACGGCCGCATGGACGAGCCTGAAGGCTCATCCTCCAGCGCGGCTGCACCATTCAATGGACGAGCCTGAAGGCTCATCCTCCAGATTTAGAGCAGTTCGCGGATGGCGGAGGAGGGGTTGTGGGGGTCGAAACGCACTAGCGCAAGTTCGCGGCCGCGATGGGCAGCGCTGAAGCAGTAGCTTTCACCCAATCGCTCTTGCCAGCTACCGGTAATAGATGCGGATTCGTGGATGTGTCCGTGCAGCGTGATGAGCGGCTGCCGCTGCAGTATGAATTTTCGTATCGCAACGCTTCCTACGTGCACGTCGAGGGGCGCATGATCAATTTTCTTTCCGTCCAGTGCAGCGCGATCAAGCGATGTATTATACGGTGGTGCGTGAAAAAGCATTATCGTGTTTGACAGGTCCTGATCGGCGGTGAGAATCGCGAGATCATCCTTGATGGTGCCGTGACGTATATCCGATGCATCGACCGGGACGCTGCGGCGGCCTTCCTCGGGTGAAATGCAGCCCGGCTCGACATAGCGCGAAACGTCGTAACGCTCCCAATCTTTCAGCTGGAACGGTGAAGGCGGGACGCAGCTGTAACCATACAGCGAAAAACCGTTCAGCTCGTCGCGTCTTCCATGCAGATACGTCCACAATTCTGCATACTGAGGATCGAGCAGGGACTCCTCCTCATTTCGCGGGTCGTCATTACCCAGGATGAGAAAGACCCGTGGGTACCGTTCGCCAAGTTCTACAAATAATCGCCGCAGCTGCACCGCAAGATAATCTTCGATGAAATCATCGACTGCGGGAAAGTGTGCGGCAGCGCGGCGAGCGCCGGGCAGCAGATCTCCGCCGAGAAGAACAGCATCGGGACGTTCCTTCTCAATCGCGTTAAAGAGCTGCTCGTAGCGGTGTTCATGGCCGTGCAGATCGGAAACGAAAAAGCAGAGCATGGCCTGAGGTCACCGTCTGGGATTGATGTAATAATGCATGGAGAGCATCGAGAAGGAATAGCCGTCGTTATCGTTCCCGCGGACGAGAAGGTCCCATTCATCCGTAGTCGTATAGGTGACTCCGACCAATACGCGAATGCCCAGCCGATTGTAGGACATCACCTCGATACCCGCGGCAAGGTCATATGAATAATTGATCGAAGAGGAAGCTTCGACAGTTACAGGGCCAGTTCGCAGTTCCGGACTGATGCTGACGGGGCCGCTGCGCAGTTGAAAGATCGGGGAGACGCTGCCGCGCAAAATAGGAATTCGAAACTCCAGCAGTATTCCGGCGTTGATAAAACTCGTATTCGATTCCATGTCGAGTTCGGTCGATCGCAAGTATCCCCCGCCCAAGTATCCTCCCACCGCAAAATTCTTATGCAGGAGATACGCCACTTCAAGATTCGCGATCGGCCGGAAATGGTAGTTTTGCGATTCTCTTGTCAGATCGCCTCCGAGCACTCCCATGCCGGCGGCTAATCCAAGACGCCATGATCGCACCCGTGGGGTGTAGGGTAAGCCGCGCATCTGGGCGTCCACTTGTGGAGCGAGAATGATAAAGAGCAGCGCGATAAACATGAAGCGTTTCATGAAAAACCCTTAGATTGGAAGCGATAGACGCGCAAACTTTCTCAGGCAATATTGGGCATGTACGTGCGCGGAGTCGTGCCGCTAGTATAAGAAAAATGTGACTGCACCGCAATGAACGATATATCTCTATTCATCACTGAATCCATCAGACAAAAACGCGCCCGAATGAATCGCATTCTGGCCGCGCTCCGCCTCTGCTTCCCGGCGCCCGTATGTGCTCTGCTGCATGAGAATCCATTTCAACTTCTTATTGCGACGATCCTTTCAGCACAATGTACTGATGAACGAGTGAACATGGTCACCCTTGCCCTGTTTTCACAATACCCAACCGCCGAAGCTATGGCTGCTGCACCGGTGGAGTCCATCGCTGATATCATTCGAAGCACCGGGTTCTTCCGCAACAAATCGAAGAACATCCAGGGCTGCTGCGCCGAACTCATCGAACGTCATGGCGGGAATGTGCCGCGTACTATGGAAGAACTGACGGCACTGCCTGGAGTCGGAAGAAAGACCGCGAACGTCGTGCTGGGAAATGCATTCGGGGTTCCTGGTTTCCCGGTCGATACGCATGTCCGCCGCATCGCAAATTTGCTTGAGCTCACCGATTCGGACAATCCGGAAATCATCGAACGACATCTGTGCGAAATCACGCCCGAAATTGAGTGGACTGAAGCGAGCCATCTGCTCATCCTGCACGGACGAGCGACCTGCATCGCCCGGCGTCCCCGCTGCGCTGAATGCACCATCGCAAAGAGCTGCCCCAGCGCCGGGTAAGAAAAAACCACGAAGGCACGAAGACACGAAAAAGAGCACAACGTTTTTTTAGAGCGCATTAAGCACAAACCCCGGCAGCCATCATCGCTTTCGGGGTATGCAAATTGCGCTTTAAAAAATCCTTCGTGTCTTCCTTCGTGGCTTCGTGACTTTGTGGTTTTTTCTTATTCAGCGGAGAGACGGAGGAGCTCGACGATCATGGTCAGGGCTTTTTCCATGTCTGCGACGTAGATATGTTCATCGGTGGAGTGTTCGAGCCGGGCGCCGATCCCGACGACGGCCATTTCTATTCCCATGTTATTGTAAATCGACGCATCGGTGAAGCCGGTGATGAAAGTCGTCGTTGCATCAACACCCGCGGTTTTCAGCGCCTTGATGGCCAGGAGCACCGTCCAGGAATCGGCCGGGATATCCACCGCCTTGCAAAGATTATTCACTGTGATCTCAACTTTCGCTCCGTTACTCTCTGCTTCGCGGCGGATAATGCCTTCCATTTCTTCGGCGAGTGCGGCGGCTTTGTCATGAACAAGGCTGCGGCACTCCGCAAGAAAATGAGCATGATCAGGAATGCCGTTGCGGATGATGCCGCCATCAATGACACCTACGTTTGCGGTAGTATCATGATCCAGGCGCCCAAGACGCAGGGCTACGATTGCGCGCGCCGCTGCCTGAATGGCACTGATGCCCTTCTCCGGCTCCATGCCTGCATGCGCCGCGCGGCCAGTGATGGCGACGTCAATGGCGAAGTACGAAGGTCCGCCAATCACAATGGTATCCAGCGTATCGTTGTCGAGCAGGAACCCGCGTTTGGCCGTGAGCAGACTGTAGTCGAGGTTTTTCACACCAAGCAATCCGATTTCTTCCTGCCTGCTGATGGCGATTTCCACAGGCGGGCGCACCTCGGCGATACGCAGAGCTTCAAGCATTTCTGCTATGCCTGCCTTGTCATCGGCTGCGAGGATGGTATCCCCTGCGGAACGAATCACGCCATCGACGAGCACCGGTTCGATGCCCACGCCCGGCTTCACCGTATCGGCATGACAGGAAAGCAGAATGGGATCCTTCCCTTCACATCCTTTCGCAGGCAATTTGGCGACGAGGTTTCCGTAGCTGTCAATCTGTGCATCGGCGCCTATTGCTTCGAATTCTGTTTTCAGGTAGGATATCATTTCCGCTTCATTCCCCGACTCGCTGGGGATGCGTACCATTTCCATGAATTGCTGAATCATTCTATCGGACATACAAAACTTCCTTTGATTATGCATGAAGTGCGGCACTGCGTCCAGCACTGGTATTTCGTCAGCCCCTCAGCTCCGGGTTTCGCTAATTGAAGTTGACGGTAATTTCTTCTTCCAGCTCTACCCGGATGCCCGGGACGCTCTGGAACAGCTCCTTTGCGGCGGCCGGGCCCTTTGTCTCGATTTTCTGCAGCTCTTTGAGAAGCTCCGGATCGTCGAGGAAGGAATTGAAATTGACGTCCATAATCGTGACAACCGAGCCATCAACAAACGAGGCGTTCGTGTTTGTGATCGTACCATCAACTGCGACCTGCACGAGGATTCGCATATCGCGGAAAAAATCCTTCATCTGCTCCATGCCACCCTCGCCCTCTTCCTGCTGCTGATCAGTTTCCGGGCTTTCGACTTCATCAGCCTGATCGGGCTCGCCTTCCTTCATTTTCGGCGGACGAATCACGAGCTTCGCAGAGCTGCCGGGAGTAAAGGAAAACAGAACCAAGGCGTCATCCGTCTCGTCAGTGCTCTCGGTCCCCGGCATATCCGGCATCGAAGCGCCTGGGTTCTGGTTGACCTTGACGGTATTGATATCATCGAATGCGTATGTGGCGCTGTATCCCTCGACATCGTCTTCATCGATCATCCCGTGGGACACGTAGCGCACGTTCGTTCCCAGCTTCTCACCGTTGCCGCGAATTTCCTCATCGGAAAATAATTCAAATGGCTTCTGTTCTTCTTCAGTCTGCAAGCCACCTTCTTCTGCGCCCTGTTTCATCTGTTCGGACATTTCCCGGATCGACTCAACCACCTTCTTTTTCATAGTCACTGTTTCGCGAATCGTCCCACTACCGTCTTTGTTCACGGTTACAAGCATCTGGGTTTCGATACATCCGCCGAAAGTAATGGCGGCGATAAGAACGGCAATAGAGAGCAGTCTGTATTTCATGAACACTCCAATGATGATGCGTAGTTGTGTGGCAAGGTACGAAAATCCCGCCGATCACGGAATGGAGATCCCCATCATTTTTATCCCTGGAGATTCCTGAACCTGCGAACTGTCAGGCTACCGCGTCGAATCCTCGGCGTTGACGAGGAAGCGCTTGATCTTCTGCGTGGTCGTCTTTTCGAATTCGGTATCCTTGATCTGAACTCGTCGGATCTGCTTGTGTACGGGCAAGTGGCGGTTTAGCCGGTTGATTTCCTCCTGTATCAATTGCTGCACCATCTCCGGCGTAACATCCTTGTCGTGCGCTATGCCGTAATCATAGACCGCATTAGCGTCGGGAACGATGAGGACAGCAATCATCTCATCGTCATTTTCGGCTCGGTCGCCAAAGACGATCGACTCCAGCACAAAAGGAATCTTGTTGACATGTTCCTCGATTTCCTCGGGAAACACGTTCTCCCCATTGCGCGCAATGATCACGTTTTTCTTTCGCCCGTTGATATGCAGGAATCCATCGGAATCGACGGAACCGATGTCTCCGGTGGAGAACCATCCCTCTCGCAGCACTTCCAGCGTGGCTTTCTCATTTCTGTAATAGCCAAGCATGACATTGGGACCAGAGACGATGATTTCACCGCGTCCTTCGTGATCCGGATCTTCGATGCGGATGCTCACGCCCGGGAGCGGAAGGCCGGCGGCCTCATCCTTAAACTTGCGCAACCGATTCAGGGCGAGGATAGGCGCGGTTTCTGTAAGGCCGTAGCCCTGGATGAAGTGGAAGCCGAGGGAGCGGAAACCGCTTGCCACCTCCGGATCCGGCGCCGCACCTCCGACGATCAGAATGCGGATGGATCCGCCGAAGCGTTCGTGCACGTCCTTGAATACCTTTCGCCGCACACCCTGAACGCCCAGGCCTTCGAGCAGAGCTATCATTCCCAGCAGCGGCTTCATGACCGCCGTCGCGATTTTCTTTTCCGCAATCGCCTTGGAAATTCGTCGGTACATTTTATCGAACAGCAGCGGAACGCCAAGGATTATCGTCGGACGAACGGACAGCATGTCATCCGCCACCGATTTAAGCGAGCGGGCATAATGTGCAGAGGCACCGGCGACTAGCGGACAGAGAAACCCGCAGGTGCATTCGTAAGTGTGGTGCATCGGGAGCACGGAGAGGAAGCGATCGGATGGCAGGATTTCCACCATCTTCAGCATTCCTCGAAGATTGGCGCAGAGATTTTCATGCGAGAGCATGACCCCTTTCGCATTACCCATCGAACCCGATGTAAACACGATCACCGCCATTGAATGGGGATCCACTGCCGGGAAGGGATTCGCCTCACTGCTGACCGCTTCCGCCTCAATCATCTCCCTCATGCTGTGCAGATTCCCGCGATGCGTCGGCAGATCCATATCCACCAGAAACGTCAGCGTCTGCACTGTGAGCAAAAATCCCTCGAACATATCGCGGAAATTTTCTGAGAAAACTGCAGCCTTCGCAGTAGAGGCATGCAGAATCGTGAGAATTTCATTCTCCTGCAGATTTTTGTCGATCGGGACGGCAACAAAATTGAAGCAAGCCGCGGCAAGATACGCGACGCCCCACTGAACCCGATTCTCTGCGATCACGGCGACATGATCCCTCTCCTTCAGTCCCATCCTCTGCAGCGCCGCCCCGAATCTCTGCACATGACGCGAGAGCTGAACATACGTCACGTGCTGAAACTGCGTCGGATTCAAATCCGACAGCGCCAACGCCTCCGGATGCTCCCGCACTCCCTTCAGCAGTACATCCCTAAGCGTCAGAATCTCGGGAACCTCGTACAGCGGATATTCGTCCAGTGGAGTCCTCATCGCATACTCTCCGCTTTTTATTTCCTGTTATCGAGACCAGTATATCGGGTTAGTGATAATACAAAAAACCTTTCGGAAATCATTGCGGGCGCATTATCGAATTGGGCGCGCTGGAGCGCGCCGCTCCGTAAAGGCTCCGAATCTCTAATTATCTGCATATCGAATGCTCTAATGCTCCAATGCTCCAATGCTCTAATTTTCCAATTATCGAATTATCGAATAATCGAATAATCGAATGAGCCGCGCTGGAGCGCGCCGCTCCAATGGTCTACATAAGCAGCAGCAGCGAAACCGCCATAACGGCCATCCCCGCAATGAGTCCGTAAATGGCAAGATGGTGCTCCCCGTATTTCTGCGCACCGGGCAGCAGCTCATCAAGCGAGATGAACACCATGATCCCAGCGACGGAGGCGAACACGATTCCAAAAATGACATCGCTGAAGAACTGCATGAGAATGAAATAGCCAATAATCGCACCGACCGGTTCAGCCAATCCCGATGCGAACGAGAGTAAAAAAGCTCTCTTGCGGCTTTTGGTCGCATAGTAGATGGGAATCGAAACAGCAATCCCTTCCGGAATATTGTGAATCGCAATGGCAACCGCGATGGGAATTCCGAGCATGGGGTCCTGGACGGCGGACAGGAATGTAGCGAGTCCTTCAGGGAAATTGTGGATCGCGATGGCAATGGCAGTAAAGAGTCCGGTACGGTAAAGCCCGCTCATATCCCGGGTTTCACTGTCGCCTCCGGGCAGGTCTTCCACCATCCGCATCTCATGCGGATTCTCGCCGGATGGAACGAGCTTATCGATAATCGCAATCAGCGCAATGCCGCCGAAAAATCCGGCTACGGTCGTCCAACTGCCTGCAACTGGTCCCAGCGCAATGGTGAGCGCGTCGCGAGCCTTGACGAATATCTCAACCATGGACACGTAGATCATCACGCCAGCGGAGAAGCCCATGGAGATGGCGAGGAATTTGGTGTTGGTGCTATTCGCAAAAAAGGCGAGCGCGCTGCCGATTCCAGTGGACAGACCTGCGAACAAGGTGAGCCCGAAAGCAAAGAGAATATGTTCGTTACCCATTTTTCCCCTTTCCGCTTGCCCATGTACTTCCCATGATGCAGTCCTCATCCTCAAATTCTATTTCAAGTGTGATGTGCTCGATATCGTTGCCGAGCAATACGGATTTGGCATTCTGCTTTATCATCAGCATTTGCTCCCTGCTCACGCCGCTTGCTACGACGATGTGTGCGCTGACAACATGATATGCGCCGTCAAGTGACCAGACGTGCAGATGATGTACCGAAATCACGTCGTCGATGGAACACAATTCTTTCTCCATTCGGTCAGCATCAATATTGTCCGGCACGGCCTGGAGAAAAAGCTGGATGGTTTTATTAATGTTGACTGCCACGTTGTAGTAGAGAATATACGAGGCGATCAGGAGAGAGAGAATCGGGTCGAGAATCGGGACGTACCAGAACTGCATCACGATGCTGACGATCAAAACAGCGATCCATCCGAGGACGTCCTCGATCATATGCCAGGCCACAACCCGGGCATTCATGGAGGTACCGCGGCGCAAACGAAGCACGGCGAGTCCGTTGAGGAGTACTCCCACGATAGCGAACCACATCATTCCCTGCGCATTCGGTTCAGCAGGATTGGCCAGCCGCGGAATGGCTGCGAATATTATGTATACCGATCCCCCGATCAGGACTAGCGCGTTGAGCAGCGCCCCGAGAAGAGAAAACCGACGGTACCCATACGGGAATCGTGTGCTGGGATCACGCCTCGAATAGCGTTCGAGAATCCAACTCAGTCCAAGCATCAAAGCATCGCCGAAATCGTGCAGCGCATCGGAAAGAATGGCCAGACTCCCGGTCCAGATTCCGCCGAAGATTTCCGCAATGGCGAAAAGGAGATTCAGGAAAAACGCAAAGCGAATGTCCCCGAGACTGTCGTGCATATGCGCGTGGGCATGGGAATGTCCGTGCGCATGGGAATGTCCGTGCGCATGGGAATGTCCGTGATCATCGGTTCCACCACCGACCTGCTCGTGCACGCGGTTTGCCGGGTCGTTATGTGAATTTCCTTTTCCCATTCTGTGAAGGGCTGTCCTTCCGGAATTCGTGTATCGCAATTAGATAAAGGTACGACATCCGCAGATTGGTCTCAATGCTGATCGTGCAGCAATTGGTCGCAGGGACGAGCCTGAAGGCGCATCCTCCATTGGTCGCAGGGACGAGCCTGAAGGCGCATCCTCCAATAATCCTGCCGCCCTTTCTACCCGATTCCAACAATCATGCCGGCCCCGATGAGGAGAATGATGATCGCAAGCGCCTTTCGGAGAAGATGGGATTCGTGGAAGAGGCGTCCGCCGATCATGGCACCGATGAAGACGGAGAATCGTTTGACTGCGAGCACGAGCGCGACAGGAGCCAGAGCCACGGCTTCGATCTGTGCGAAGCGATAGCCGAATGTGAGCACTGCCACCAAAAGAATCCAGCGTCCGCTGCCCTTCGCTGCTCCGCGTAATTCGCCAATGCTTCTGCGGGCTATCAGTGCAAACAGCAGAAAATATCCGCCGGTGAAGAGCTGCTGAAACGCCATCATCGGCACGGGATGAAGCTTCAAATCGGTTAGGAGCAGGCGATCGAGTACTGAGGTGGCGCTGAAGAGCAGCAGGGCGGCGAGTATTGGATAGTGGCTTCGAGAAGCGAAAAAGACGCGAAGCGGAGCCATGGCGTCACCGGATTTCATCTCAAGTACATAGGTGCCTGTCATCAGCAATCCGATACCGCCAATTGCGGCAGCAGAAAGCGACTCACCCAGAAACACGAACGCAGCGAGCGCGACGAGTCCTGGTGTCAGCACCATGATCGGCAGGGCTCCGCTGAGTTCGAGATTGCGGATGGCCATCATCACGCAAAGAAAAGCCAGCGACCCAAGGAGATTTTTTGCACCGAGCACGAGCAGTGCTTCTCCGCTCACCGCGCTGAAGTCGACGAAATAAAACAGCGGAAGTGCCAGAAGAGCATTCAGCAATGCGAGAAGGACCGAGAAATCCAGTGCGCGCATGCCCAACAGCGCCTTCTTCTCCGTAATGGAGGCGGCGGCGGAAAGCAGCGCTGATGCAAATGCAAGGGCAAACCAGTTCATATCAGAACAGCAGTTGTATGCGGAGGAAGATGCTGCGGCCAGGTTCGCTGACGATGATCCCGCGCAGTGTGGACAGATGACGCCGCCAGGAACGGTCAAGCAGATTGTCCACGCCCGCATTCAGCACCGCCGTCACACCAGCTACCCGAAGTGCATGGGAACGAACGTGCAGATGCAGCAGTCCATAGCCCGGTGTGCGGGCTTCGCCGACGGCCACCGCATCCTGATCCGCGGCAGCGTCGAAGAGGATGTCCGCAGTGAGTATTCCGGATACGGGGATCCGCAAACCGATGCGGGCCGAGAGCGGCGGCATCTGCGGAAGATCTGTATCGCTTCCGGTATCCCTCCCCCGGACATACGACGCGCCCGCATGCAGAACCCAGGCGTCGAAGGGATTGTACTCCAGCGTGATTTCTCCACCACTGAGCAGCGCGTCGCCGACGTTCTTCTTCACATACAGAGTATCACTGAGGCGCTCGTCCACAACCAGGCCGTTCATCGAATTGATGAAACCATTCACGGAGAAAGCGAGACGGGAACCGTGGAAGCGAAGTCCGAGATCAACGACGCTCCCCTTTTCAGCAGAGAGATTCACGTCACCGAGATATGTTGCGCCGCCAAGCTCGATAAACTGATAGCGTTCCTCAAGCGACGGGGCGCGGTATGAACGGGCGAGATTCAGAGTAGCGTCCAGTTGGGAGTGAAGATGATACAGAAGTCCCGCATGCGCGCTCCAGGAGACCTCATCGTATTGCTGAGCAGTCCAGCGCAGCTTCCGGCTAGCCGGAGAGTCGTTGCGGATTCCATTCGTCTCGATATAGAGCAGATCAAAGGCCTCGTCGTTTTCAACATGAATCTGATCTGCCCGCACCCCGACTGACAGCAGCAGACGTTCGCCCGGCGGCGTCCAGTCGTTCTGTACAAAGGCTCCGAGACTGCGAAAGCGCGCCGTGGGCAGGGGCAGATCGGCAATCACAGTATTCGTTGCCTTCACTTCGCGGAGGCGGCGTCCATTATATTCACGCTGCCATGCATCGAGGCCCGCGATGAGCCGCTGCTCTCCCACGATCCAGTTGCTCTGAAGCAGCGCCGCATTCATCGTGTGCTCCGCTGAGGGCCGCAGTACGACAGACGGATTGGGAATCAGCTCCACATTCCGGTCAATGCGCTGATGCGTAAACCGCAGCGAAAGCTGGTCGAGAGCGCTGCCCAGTCCGAGGGCGCGATACTCTGTCTGCACCATCTCCCGCCGCTCATCGGGATAGCGCGCCGAAGCCTGTTGCGGAAACGAAGCTCCGCCGGGAATCCCGACGTCGATGGCATTGAAGATCTGGTAGCGTGCCCGAAGTTCATGCGCGTCATGCAGGCGGACCCCAACGCTCGCCGCGACGCTTTGGTCATGGAACCTGCTGTCGCGAAGCACTCCGTCGGGAGTTTGCGCGTCACCTGCGGAGCGCATGCTGCCGCGCAGATGTAGGAACCAGGCATCATCAGCGGCATCCACTCCGAGCGATCCTGCGCTGCCTTTGTTCACTGCGCTGTAGCTGCTATTCAGGGATCCGTGCAGTTGGAAGCTGTCGCTGAATTGTCCTTCGTCGGTAACGACATTCACCACACCGCCGGTCGCACCTGTACCATAGAGAGTGGAAGCGGCGCCGCGGATGACTTCAATGCGTTCGATATCGTTGACGTCGATCATCGAAAGTCCAGCTGCATGATTGGCCGCGGTTTCGATGCGTGCGCCGTCGACGAGGGTGACAACATTCGCGCGGCTCATTCCGCGAATACTCACATCCGTGCCCCACACCCCATCGCGAACAAGCGAAACACCCGGTTCATTAGCCAGTGCATCCGGAATGCTTACGGGAGTACCCGCCTGCAGCTGCGCGGCATCTGTGATGCTGATAGGGAGCGCGATGTTCCGCAGCAGTTCCTTCGAACGAGTAGCGGTCACAGTGACTGCACCGACATCAATCGGGGTTTCATGCAGAACAAAGGTGAGATGGACATCCATGCCCGGGACTGCAGGAACATCCATAACCGCCGGTGTGAATCCGACATGCGTGATGCGCAATGTGACAACGTCCGCTGCAGGAATTTTCAGAATGAACTTTCCGCCATTATCGGTCACCACGCCAGACTGCGATCCCACGACCTGAACATGGGCACCGTGAACGGGCGAAGCGGCTTCGTCTGTTACAATTCCCGCAATGCGGGAAGTCTGTGCGGAAACAATGATGGGAAGCAGAAGAAACCCGGGCAGCAGGATCAGCAGAGCGGCAAACGGCAGAAACGACTTCATGACAATACTGCTAGGGTGGAGAGGGTTGGACACACGCGTTTCGGAGCGCATTGTCGTAATATACGAAATACAGCACAAAGGCACAGAGGCCGACTTTGTGCCTCTGTGCCTTTGTGCCTCTGTGCCTCTGTGCCTTTTTTACTATTTGCTGACGAGAGCGACCTTGACGGTTACTTTCTCTTCGCCGCGGAGGACAATGACAGGGACTTCGTCGCCGGGCTGGTGACGGCTGAGTGCGGTCATGTAATCATAGATATTGCGCACTTCCGTTTCCCCGAATTTCGTAATGATATCGCCTTCCTTCATCCCAGCCTTGTCGGCGGGACTTCCGGGACTCGTACCGGTAATACGAAATCCATGCTCGTTCTCCGAGTAGTCGGGAATCGTGCCGACGTAAACATTGAAGCGTGCGACTTTTTCATCGTCCTTTTTCACGACTTTTGTGAAAGGGACTTCCGGCAGTGCATCCGCGTCATTGATGATTTCCGCGATGTAGCGGGTCACCTGCTCTTCACCGGTGAAATCGATTTTTTCCGTGTCATCGCTCGGACGATGGTAGTCGGTATGCAAACCAGTGAAGAAGAACAGGACAGGAATGCCCTTGGTATAGAAGGAAGAATGATCACTCGAGCCCTGACCGTCCTCGATAAGCGCCAGGTTGAATTTCTCAGAGTCATTCTCTTTTTCAACAATTTCTTTCCACACGGGGGAGGTACCGATGCCCTGTACGTTCAGCCGGCGCGTGCTGTCCGGAAGACGGCCGATCATATCGAGATTGAACATCGAACGTACTTTTTCGATTGGGACCGTCGGATGTTCAGCCCAGTGTGCCGACCCCAAAAGACCCATTTCCTCGCCGCTGAAAGCCATGAAAAGCATAGCATGACGCGCGGGTTTATTCGCATACCATTGTGCCAGCTCCATCATTCCAGCCGTGCCGGACGCGTTGTCGTCTGCACCGTTGTGTACCATCGGCTCCTCTCCACGGTAGAGGCTTCCTTCTTGTCCCCATCCCAGATGATCGTAATGCGCACCGACAACGAAACAGTCGTCGGTGTCTTCACCTTCGACCATTCCTACCACGTTGCGTGTATTTTTCCTCACAAGCGAAACTTTGAAATTGCCGCGCAGCTCGACCGTCGGACCCTCAGTCGGCGGCTGCGGTTCTCCTCCGTCGAGCACGGAACCACCAATGCGCGCCATATCAAGGATCATGCGTGCGAGTTCAAGCTGGATCTTCCCGACGGCAATGCCGGCATCGCTGGGCGAACGATCGTACTGAAATTTTCTCACCTCATCCACATCCTGATGAATTATCATCAGGGCAACGGCGCCATGTTCACGAGCGGAGAGAGCTTTTGCGCGTGCGGACGAAAGCATCGGGATACTTCCGTGAGGATCGGCGCTCTCAGGATATCCGGAGCGTACAAGAACGACACAGCCCTTTACGTCCAGTCCGGCGTAATCATCCTGCGTACCGGATGGATCCGTGATGCCGTATTTAGCGAATACGATCTTGCCGCGAAATTCTCCGGAAGCAGAGAATGTATACGGCATGAATTCTCCCGACTCCAGAATCAGGTCATTGCCTTCCTGCGTAAGTGAAAGAGATTTCTCCTCCATCTCAATACCGGTAATAACATCGAATGTCTGAAAATATGTGCCGTTATCACCTGCGGGTTTGAGTCCGTAGCGTTTGAACTCACGAGCGATGTACTCAGCGGCCAAATCTATTGAAGGAGTGCCCGTACCGCGTCCCTCAAGAGCGTCAGAGGCAAGCCAGGACACATGGGCTTTCAATTCCGCTGCGGTCACATCGTCGTCAGAGGAAGACGGAACCGGCGGGAGCACTGCACCCTGCTGGGCATGTAATGAACCGGAGAGGAGGCACAGCGTAAGTAGATAAAGGAAACGTTTCATATGACAATCGTCCGGTATAGAGTGTAAAAAAAATCGTTCAAACGAATCAGACAACCTGATGACCTATAAGATAGTTCCACAGGCTATCGCGGCGCAATCCCCAAAATCGATCATGCTTTTCCAGAAGGATTTCTTTATATTGATCGCAATCATGACATGATTTTCACATCCATCCAATTTCGGAGGTTTGGTATGGCAGGTATCTTCGCCCGCATCACGGATATCTTCAAAGCAAATATCAACGATTTGCTCGACAAATCTGAAGACCCGGAGAAGATGATCAAGCAGATGGTGATCGAAATGGAGGAAGCCGTTAACAAGGCCACCACCGCTGTCGGGTCATCCATCGCAAATGAGAAAATGCTCGAAAAGCAGTACAGCGAAAAGAAGAAGCTTACCGATCAGTGGCAGGAACGCGCTATAAAGGCAGTGGGTGCCGGACGCGACGATCTGGCTCGGCAGGCATTGGAAAAGAAGAACATGTTTGAAAAGGCGACTAAGGATCTCGAGTCTCCGTTGGCCGAAGCGCAGAAGGCTGCGTTGACCATGCGCGCCCAACTCGAACAGTTGAAAGCGAAGCTCGACGAAGCTCGCGTGCGTCAGGGAACATTGATCGCGCGTCACCAGGCGGCAAAGGCGAAAAAGCAGATTTCATCAAGTCTCGCAGGCATCGGCGACGGTGCGTTCGCGAACTTCGACAAGTACGAGCAGAAAGTGCTCCAAGTGGAATCCGAAGCCGAAGCCATGTCGGAACTCGCAGGCGATGCGACATCGCTTGACGACGAGTTTGCAAAGCTCGAGATCGGCAGTTCTGTAGACGACGAACTAGCCTTGCTCAAAGCGGCAGCCAACAAAGAGTAATCCTGAACACGCAATCAAATCACAAGGAGCATCACGCATGGCCAGCATCGTCAATGCCACCCAGAAGAAGGTCAAGAGCTACCTGAAAGAGATCTACGGTAAGAACTATAAAAACAGCGTGCAGGAAGTAGATGACTCGTACGTCATCCGCCAAGGCTCGGCTGTGATAAATATTTTTGTGCGTCCGTTGAGCAAGGAGGACTGCCTCGTGACTTCACAGGCATACGTTGTTCAGGGAGCAAAAATAGGTCCGAAAATTCTCGGTATGCTCATGCGCCTGAACGCGACCAATCCCATCGGGGCGTTCGGCTTGCTTTTCGATGATACCATTATTTTCCGTCACTCGATTTCGGGTGCGAATATTGATTTGAACGAGCTCCGTATGAGCATCCGCACCGTCGCCTTTTTCTCTGATGAATATGACGACGACATTCTGAAGATCGCTGGAGGCGTCCGCGCTATCGATGCACATACATTACTTGGCGATGGGGCCGCGGCGACAGCAAAAGCGCCCGTGAAAAAAGCAGCCGCAAAGAAAGCACCGGCCGCAAAAAAAACTCCCGCGGCGAAGCCCGCAGTGAAGGCAGCAAAAAAAAGCGCTCCAGCTAAAAAAGCTCCGGCTCGGAAGAAATAACAAATCACGATTTTTTTGCGGCCACCGGCGTTCACTCGCTGGTGGCCGTACGTTTTCCAGCTTTGACTATCTGCAGAGAATCTCACATATTAGGTGATAGCGATTCACCCGGCGGCGAGCCCACCCCAGCGACCGCCGCATAAAAGGAGCAATTCATGACGCCAGGGATTCAACCATGGCCTGACAACAGTCCGGAACGCAGCGCATATGATGCCGTCAAGCTCGTTCCGGTGTTTGAGGAAAACGATCGCAACCGCCTCGGATATCACGTGTTTTTATATCTCAAAGGCGAGTTCCCGAGTCTCGATGAAGCATTGCACGTCGCCCAGCCGCGACTGCATTGCACAAAGGCTGAAGCGGTGCAAATGATATCAAAAGCGCTCGCCGCTGTCCCGGAAAGCGATGCATCATGACCGGTTTGCCGGCGCAAACGCATGATGATCAACTGCGCCGGGAACAACGCCAATGCCCGCGCTGCGGCTACGACATCATGAATCCACTGAGCGATCGCTGCCCCCGCTGCTTCAGTCATGTTGAAAGGACGGAAGTGAATTGCGGCAGCTGCACCTCGCAGGGGAACTGCGAATTCGCGCATTACGTTCAGGAATCAAAGAAAGAACAATCATAACATACACATTGCAGAGGCATGTAATGCAGATCAAGGAAACAATCGAAGGCGATGTCGTTATACTCGCACTCAAAGGAAACCTGATGGGCGATCCGGAGACGACGGAGTTTCGCGAGAAGATCAAAGGCCTCGTCCGCGACGGCTTCCTGAAGATCGTCGTCGACGTCTCGAAAATCAAATGGATCAACAGTTCCGGCCTTGGCGCCCTCATATCCGCGCTTGCCACCGTGAACAGCGGCGGCGGAGATATGCGCATTGCCAATGTCACAGAGAAAATCAACAGCCTGTTCATGATCACGCAGCTGATCAAGGTGTTCAAATCATTCGACACCATCGAACGCACAGTCGCGAGTTTTCTGGTTGATCCGATTTCGGGCAAGCCCGTCGTAGATTAATCCCCTTCCGGCCTAAGGTTACTATGAAAAAAGCGGTCCTCACGGTCCGCTTTTTTCATTCGTGTAAAATTCTCTTCCAACCTCCCGTGACCATATCCTGTCACTTTGCGGCAGGAGCATCCATCGCGGCCTGATTTCGGCTCAGCCATTCCGTCAACCTGGCATCGCCCGGGGCGAACGTGAGGGCCTGCTTGAATACCGGGTCGGCCTGCGGGAACAACCCTGCGTTGAACAGATACACTCCCCGGTTAAAAAGCATCGATCCGTAAAAATTGCGCATCTCTTTTGGAAGCCGTTCGTCGCTGTCGAAAGGACGGAATTTGAGTACGGGCGTCTTCACCGAGGCAGGATCAGGAAGATCCTCCTTACGATAGAGCCTGAACGCGAGTCCCTCGGGCACCCGCACATAATCGGGGGCGAATTGCTTCTCCATCTCAATCGTGAGATAGACCGGCCGAGTTGCATACGCCCGGTCGATGATGCTGTTGATCATGCCGTTGTAAGTCGATTCGATAACCGCCGCATCGTACGGTTTTCCATGTTCGAACAAGTCGAGATACTGAAGGAATGATTGTATCTCGGTACGTGAGGCTTCATAGATTGCAGGATAATTGCTGCGCAGCTGTTCGAGATACCAGGAGCGGCGAAATAGCTCTTTGTCCAGCACCGTCACGTCCTTCCGTTCACCCTCGACCTGCTGATAATAGTAGGAAGCGGAAACCCAGAAATCCCATTGGTACGAAATGATCAACGCATTCGGCGCGAGGGACGCATACACGTTGTGCGTGTAGTCCTCGACCAGATAATTCCCGCTCTGCGAATTGTGCCCGAACTGGGTGAAGAGCGGAATCAGCACCACAGCGCCAATCACCAGCGGTTCCCGGAGTATGCGATAATCGCGCAGCGCTTTCATGCTTCCAATGTATTGTATTCCAATCGCTGCCCAGGCGGCAAGGATGAAAAATCCCAGCAGAAAATAGGAATCGATATCCATGATATCGTAGCCCGCAGCCCAGATCAGGCAGGTGAGGAAAGTCAACGAAAGAAATAATCCGAGCCGGCTGCTGCGGCGGAATGCGGCAATGATTCCGATTACGGCGGGGAGAAGCGCCACCCAAACCAGATCGCGGCTGAAGGCCTCCATCGCGTAAAGGAACTGCTTTCCCCATGCATCCGAACTGGTGAACATCCACACGCTGTATTGCTTGCCGCTCAGATGCCAGAAGAATTTCTCGAACGTGGCAGGATTACCCCAGTTCAGATACGGATGCGAGGCGGCGCGGATCGGCAGATACAGATACGGCAGCAGTCCTGCCATGAATGCGACGGCAGCGAACCCGAGATTCTTCCAGAATTCCACACTGCGACGATGCGTCAGTACGAGCAGCAGCAGCAATGCAGGAAGAAGAAATATCGTGCTCATGTGGTTGGAGAAAGACAGGCCGAGCAATCCCGCCGTAATCATCATCCGGCGGCGCAGTGTTCGTGCATCCGTGGCGGGCAGAAAGAACAGACGCGCGGCGCTCCAGAGCACGAGAGAAAGAAGCAGGATATGAAGCGCATATACTTCGATCGAAAGTGCTGTGCGCCAGTATGTGCCGCTGAATGCCAGCAGCAGTCCTGCGATGAACGCGGCTTTCAGCGCAGCAATACTGTCAATCTGGGCCGGCGCCGAAGATACGGATGGTGTGCTCTTTTTCTTGCCCTGCGCTTTGGGATTGGATCGCAGCGGAAGAACACCCAGCAATTCGAAAAAGAACTGCACGGAGATACCGGCACCCGCGGCGGTGAGGACAGCCGCGAAGACATTCAATCTAAAAATCCCGCTCCCGATCGGAAGCATTGCCCAGAGGCCGGCAAGCAGTGTGAACAACGGATAACCGGTAGGATGCGCGATACCCCATGTATGCGCGACGGTCGCAAGTTCGCCGGCATCGATGAAATCTACTGATGGTGCGATGGTGAGGAGATAGACGACGAGTGCGGCCAGCGACACTCCGAGTGAGGCGAGAAGACGAAGTCGTTTCATCTCAGGCTTCTGCAGTTCATTCATGCCACGTTCTCCGCCGGCTGTTCGGTGATATTGAGAAAATAATCTTCGAGAGAGCGGCGGGGTGCGAAGGAAGATACAGCGACGCCGCCTGCGACGAGCGCAGCATTCGTGCGTGCGAGATCAGTCTCCGCCATCGTGCAGGCAATGTAATCATCGAGTCTGGCGGCTTCCGCAATCCATTCCATTCCTTCGAGCAGCGCAACGGCAAGATCGACAGGCTCAGCCTGGATGCGCACGGCGATGCGTTCGCGGTCCAGCAGCTCGCGGACGTTCCCCTGCACCACCAGCTCGCCGCGATGCAGGATGCACATGCGCGTCGCGATAAGTTCGATTTCATTCAACAAATGCGAGGAGAGAAAAATCGTCATGCCGTTGTCGCGATTCAGCCTGAGGATCAGCTCACGCACCTCTTTCATTCCCTGCGGATCGAGCCCGTTCGTAGGTTCATCCAGGATGAGCAGATCCGGATTCGCAACCAGAGCCTGCGCGATGCCAAGACGCTGCTTCATGCCATGAGAATAAGACTTCACGCGGTCCCCCGCCCGATCCGCGAGTCCAACGATGTCGAGCACTTCCATAATGCGCTTCTTGTCAACCCTGCCGTAGAGTGCGGAGACGATCTCCATGTTCTTCATGGCGCTGAGGTAGAGGTAGAAATCCGGCCGTTCGACCAGACCGCCTACTCGTGCCAGCACGAAGCGGTCGCTGCCGACATCCGCCCCGAAGAGCCGCACGGTTCCCGAAGTTGGGGTAATAAGGGAAAGCACCATCCGGATGGTGGTGCTTTTCCCGGCGCCGTTGGGACCAAGGAAGCCGTAGATGTCGCCGCGGCAAACCTCAAGGTTGAGGTTGTGCACCGCGAGTCGCTTGCCGTAGCGCTTGGTCAGCTGATTGGTTTGAAGAATGATTTCCGTATCGTCCATGCACACTACCGCTATTTCCAGTTACAGATAGAGGATCAGAAAAATCGCCGGGATGAGAATGCCAGCGGCAGTCAGCCATGCACCGCGTCCGGTGATGCCGTTCTTCCCTTTCAGGATGAACAGACCGGAAATAGCGAGCAGCACCAGCGCTCCGGCGAAGATGTCGGAGAACCATGTCCAAAGATTTTTCGGCGTATTGTAATGCAGGTAATTCACTTCGAAAAACACCGCCCTGCGCCGTGCATGCTCAAGTAATCCCTCGCCGGTTTGAGAGTCCACTGCGAAGGACCCACCATCAAGAAATATCTTCAGGATACCCGGTTCCGGGAAGTAGTGTTTTTTATAATTGCTCTCCTCGCCAAGAGGTTTGAGCATTGACAAGGCCATGTCGCGGGTGAAGCCCTCCTGTTCGAAGGGCTTCACCTGGACGTCTTTCTGCGTGATCTGATAATTCGGGTCCCATTCCTTGAGATGATTCAAGGCAATGCCCGAAAGGGCGTAGATCACGGTCATTCCCGCAAAGAAATAGCCGAGGTCGCGGTGCGTCGCCTGGTTCCATTTGCGGATGCGTTGGGTAAATTTCATCGTCGCGTATTACTCGGCTGCTTCGACGGGCTCGTCTTTGGCAACCGGAATCTTGGAACCGTCATTCATCTTGTAGGAAACGGCTTCCATATACCACTGCGACACGTAGGATTTGTCGCTTGCCTTGAGTTCCTCGCGCAATTTGTTGATAGCGTCCATGCCTTGCGGTTCGACGTGTCCGCCATTGGCCTGCTCGACTTCAGCTGATTCGACATGGATGCCGTCTGCTTTCGCCTTTGCGTCGCCTTTCAATTCTCCCTTGCTCTTCTCCTTGACGGGAGGGGCTTCCTTTGCAGCTTCGGCTTCGGCCGCCTTGACTTCGGCTTCCCATTCGTCGAGATAAGCTGCGTCGATGCGGGTTTCGCGGAGCACGGCGCTCACGGTGACGTCACTGCCTTCGAGCTCGCGAGCGAAAGCAGCCATGTTTTCCGGCGCTTCGATGCGGACAGTGACATTGGGCTCGAGATCGGTCAGGTGGATACGGCGTCCGCCATGTTTGCACACATGGGTGACGGTGCCATCAAGCGTGACTTCCTTATCGATGTACTGCGCGGGATTTTCCATCAGCTGCGAGACGGTCATAACTTTCCCGGCATCGGCGTTTTCCGCTTCCTGCTTCTGGCCGCAAGCCGAGAAAACGAGCGCGATGAGAGCGAGTGTGAGAATAGGTTTCATGTGCATACTCCTTACGTGTATCAAAAGGACATTCGTGAGATCAGGGGAATAGGTTAAAAGGTTAAAAGGTCAAGATGTCAAGGCGTAGGATTTTTCCATGACGACGCTGCCGGCTTTTACGACGGTATTCAGATGGTTCACGCCGAAGTGATAAATGATGCGGTGATAATTCGGCGTATCGAACATCAGCAGATCCGCCTGCTTGCCGACTTCGATGCTTCCAAGTACGTCGGAGCGATCGAGTGCCGCTGCGGCGTTGAGCGTCACTGAGGTGATGATTTCTTCCATCGTCATGCGCATCTGCGTGGCAGCGAGGCTCATCATCAACTGAATATTTTCGCTTGTGCAGGATCCGGGATTCGCGTCGGTGGCAATCGCGACCGCAAGGCCGGCATCGATCAAGCGCCTTGCGTCGGGGAATTTTTCCCCAAGGAAAAGCGACACACCCGGCAGCAGCGTGGCCACCGTACCGCTGTCGCGCATGCGCGCAATGCCGTCGTCGCTGATGTGATCGAGATGGTCGGCGGAGGATGCAAAGACATCCCCTGCAAGCTCGGCACCGCTGCCTGCTGTGATCTGATCCGCATGCACACGAGCCTTCAGTCCAAGCTCGCGGGCGCGCATGAAAATGCTGCGCGCCTCCTCGACTGTGAAGGCGCCTTTTTCCACGAACACATCGCAATATTCAGCGAGGCGCCGCTTGGCTACTTCCGGCAGCATGCTGTTCATCACCAGCTGCAGGTATTCTTCCCGCCGTTCTTTATAGTCGAATGGAATGGTATGCGCGCCGAGGAAAGTGGGCACAATTTCCACCACATGCAGATCCTGCAGTTCACTGATCACTTCGAGCATCTTGATTTCATTTTCGAAATCGAGTCCGTAGCCGCTTTTTATCTCCACCGTGGTGGACCCGAAACCCAGGCAGCTGTCGAGGCGATGCAGCGCATATTCGATCAGTTCGATCTTGCTGGCGGCACGCGTGGCTTTCACCGTCGTGTTGATGCCTCCGCCGGAAGCCGCGATTTCAGCGTAGGTCGCACCCGCGATGCGGCGGGCGAATTCCTCTTCACGCGCGCCGGCGAACACCAGATGCGTATGTGAATCGATGAAGCCGGGCAATATGGTTTTGCCGAAGGCGTTGATGCTGCGTTCGGCTTTCGAAATATCGATACCGTCCGAAGGACCCACATATTCGATGCGGCCGTTTTTCACGCCAACGGCTCCGTCCTCGATCAGGCCGATCTCGCGCATCTCAGCGCCATGCTTGCGCCGTGCGCCGTCCGAAGCGACTGTCACGACCTGGCTGGCATTGTAGAAAATCAGATCCATCATGGTGTTTACTTCCGCAAATCGATATGCAATTCCTTGAGCTGCGCCTCCGAAGCCGGCGAAGGCGATCCATCCATAAGGGACAGCGCCGAGTTTGTTTTCGGGAAGGCCACCACATCGCGGATGCTGGAGAGCCGGGCGAGGATAGTGATGATTCGATCGAGTCCGAGTGCGAGTCCGCCATGCGGAGGCGCGCCGTAGCGAAAAGCATTGATCAGGAAGCCGAATTTCTCGTCAATTTCTTCTTTTGAGAGTCCGAGGATCGAGAAAATCTTCGATTGCAATTCCCCGTTATGGATACGGATGCTTCCACTGCCGACTTCATTGCCGTTCCACACCAGGTCGTAGCAATCGGCCCGCGCTGCGGCGGGATCGCTGTCGAGCAGCGGCAGATCTGCGGCGATTGGTGAAGTGAACGGGTGATGTTCGGCATAAAAGCGCTGTTCTTCCTCATCCCACTGAAAGAGCGGGAAGTCAGTCACCCACAGCAGGCTATGCGCAGCAGGGTCGATGAGTCCGAGTTCGCGGGCGAGTTCCAGGCGCAGCGTCCCCAGTGCTTCGAGCGCTTTTCTCTTCCGCGCATCCGCCACTATGAGAATCAGATCGCCGTCGGCAGCGTTCATCGCCGCAAGTATTCCGCTCAGCATTTCCTCGTTGAGAAATTTTGCTACCGGCGACTGCAGGGAACCTTCGGAAGCCTTCATCCAGACGAGTCCGCCCATGCCCAGCGTCTTCGCGCGCTCGGTCAGATCATCGAGCTTTTTGCGGCTGAATTCCTCAGCCTTGCCTTTCACAGTGATGCCGGAAATGATACCGTTGGACTCTATCGCGCCGCTGAAAACCTTGAAATCCGTCGCCGCGAGCGTCGCGTTGAGAGTAACCAGTTCCATACCGAAGCGCAGATCGGGTTTATCCGATCCGTAGCGTTCC
This sequence comes from Bacteroidota bacterium, assembly GCA_049663345.1. Taxonomy (GTDB): domain Bacteria; phylum Bacteroidota; class Ignavibacteria; order SZUA-365; family SZUA-365; genus SZUA-365. The sequence continues at coordinate 32,525 of JBATDG010000118.1, read as the reverse complement.
AGCGCCTCGAAATAATCGAGCCGCGGAATCGGCAGCGCGAGTTCGACGTCCTGAGTTTCCTTGAGAATGCGGCTGACGAGTCCCTCGATCAGCACATATATATCCTCCGCGCTGACGAATGACATTTCCACGTCGATCTGGGTGAATTCCGGTTGGCGGTCCGCACGGAGATCCTCATCACGAAAGCACTTCACAATCTGCACATACCGATCGAAGCCCGCCACCATAAGCAGCTGCTTATAGGTTTGCGGTGATTGAGGCAGGGCATAGAACTTCCCTGCATGCACGCGGCTGGGAACCAGATAATCGCGTGCGCCTTCGGGAGTGCTCTTCATCAGCACCGGAGTTTCGACTTCGATAAAATCGAGTGCATCGAAGTAGCGATGCACGATCTGGTACACCCGGTGTCGGAGGAGCAGATTTTTCTGCATTTCGGGACGGCGCAGATCCAGGTATCGGTATTTAAGCCGCAGGTCCTCATTCGCATCCACATCATCTTTTATTTCGAAGGGAGGAATTTCCGAGGCGGTTAGAATTTCGAACGCGTCGACGACCAGTTCCACCTCACCAGTATGCATATCAGCATTCGTCATGCCTTCAGGACGCGGCTGCACGGTTCCGGTCACCGACAGCACGTATTCCGTACGAAGATCGAAAGCCTGCTCATGAACCTCGGCATTATGCTGCGGCGCAAACACTACCTGTGAGAGACCATAGCGATCGCGAAGATCGATAAATATCATTCCCCCGAGATTCCGCCGTCCATCCACCCAGCCGTTGAGGGTGACCGTCTGTCCCACGAGATCTTTTCTCATATCTCCGCAAGTATGCGTGCGCTTCGTGAAGTTCATGAAAATCCGTTTGTACGTGTGAAACAAATCATCTATGAAATATACGGAATTCTTCCGGGATCGGCGCGCAACAGCGCGCCCTGCTGGGGTCGGCGCGCAACAGCGCGCCCTGCTGGGGTCGGCTCCGATTAATACACTCCCAGGATCAAATTAACGCGCGCTGCTCCACTCCCAATCACCTGCTCGGTTTACTAACCCTGCTTTTACAGGATTGTTTTCAATGTATTCAACAACCCGGTAGTAATGTGTGAGATTTCTGATGTACCGATCCCAATAATCGTGATGCCAGACCTTTCGATTTGTATCGTGGACTTCAATAAGTCCTCGTTGAGTCTTCCACTCATTTATTCTTCTCGCAGTGAATGATTTCCAGGAAAGGACAATTTGCGGCAGGGTGCACTGCCCATTGGTTTGAATCAATACGTGGCAATGATTTGGCATGACGACATAGGCCAGGAGATCATATCGAGCTTCACGAAAATGCTCCCAGGTATCAATTATAACCTGAGCTAGCTCTGGCGTCTTAAGAAGACAGGATCCATAACCACTGTCCATGAATTCATCAATCAATGTTCTGAAACGTCTCAACCTTTGTTCCTCGTTTTTAATCGATTCACAAATTGTCTTCTTATTCATCAGAGCCTGGGACGGAACAGAGTCTGACAAGTGATAGGTGATGTGCTGAATGACGTTCACGCCATCCAAATGTGGTAGACTGACCTTTCTATACCTTTGGGCTTCCTCAAATTCCCCACGGCTATGCAATGAATTCTGTTTCATCATCAAACTCCCTTATTTCTGATGAAAACAATAAATATCTGCGGCGGCAACGGCGAAATCAACTCAATTTGAAATATCCATAACCTCGTGCGACACTTCAACCAGGCGCGCTGGGGCGCGCCGTCCCCACGGGACGACATTCCTTTTAGTGCGCAAATCCTTCTCGTGCGGCACTCCAATAAGGCGCGCTGGGGCGCGCCGTCCCCACGCGGCGCCCTCCCCATTGCGCGCCGCGCAAGGCCAGGTACATCGCTTTTTTCTCTCGGCGGAAATCACTACTTTTGTTACTGGACAGAGTTACCTTTATATCCGATACAAAATCAAGCACCTGCGTCCTATGGACACCCGACCGCGAAGCACCTTTATACTGTCTGAATGCAACTCTGACTACTCCGACATTTCTCTCCGTTCAACGCGGAGTCTGCAATCCCGCTCTCTTGATTCCGCCGCCGTGATGGTGCTCCAGCGGCGCAAACGCTCCTCGCCGGGAGCAGAAAGGATGGCTGCCTTCCCATCGCACCGTAAGATTTCCACAGGGTACGTTTTCTATCGTTCTTTCTCTCGAATAATATTTCCGATCCTGCCGGCTACAGGCAACGGATGCGCTGTACGCACGGTGCGGATCGCCATTTCGTGAGGATGCTTCACCCAGAAGTTCACATCTGATCTGATAAACTGAGGTATCGTATGAGTAATCGTAAGAAAGTGACTATCGACGGCAACGAAGCCGCCGCATACGTCGCTCACAAAACAAACGAAGTATGCGCTATTTACCCGATCACACCCAGCTCCAATATGGGTGAATGGGCGGATGCATGGTCAGCAGTCGGACAGACCAACATCTGGGGCACGGTCCCGGTGGTCTCCGAGCTGCAAAGTGAAGGCGGTGCATCAGGTGCCGTACACGGCGCACTGCAGACGGGGTCGCTGACGACAACGTTTACTGCGTCGCAGGGACTTCTTCTCATGATCCCGAACATGTACAAAATCGCCGGCGAGCTGACCTCAACGGTGTTCCACGTTTCCGCTCGTACAGTCGCGGCGCATGCGCTCTCGATTTTCGGCGACCATTCGGATATCATGGCGGTGCGCCAGACCGGCTTTGCCCTGCTGTCATCCAATACGGTGCAGGAAGTCATGGATTTCGCACTGATTTCACAGGCCGCGACGCTCCGCTCCCGCATTCCTTTCGTCCACTTCTTCGACGGCTTCCGCATTTCACATGAAGTGATGAAAATCGAACAACTGACGAATGAAGATATGTTCGCCATGATGGACGACGATCTCATAGCCGCCCATCGCGCCCGCGCCCTCAGCCCCGAAAAGCCGGTGCTGCGCGGAACGGCACAGAACCCGGATGTATTTTTCCAGGCACGCGAGACGGTGAATCCCTTCTACGACGCTTGTCCCGGCATCGTGCAGGAGACGATGGACCAGTTCGCGAAAGTCGTTGGCCGCCAGTACAATCTGTTCGATTATTACGGCGCTCCGGATGCGGATCGCGTGATCATCATGATGGGTTCGGGCGTCGGCGCCGCTGAGGAGATGGTCGATTATCTCAACGAACGCGGAGAAAAAGTCGGCATCGTCATCGTTCGCCTCTTCCGTCCTTTCTCAATGAAACACTTCCTGAAAGCCATCCCGACCACCGTCAAGGCCATCGCAGTGCTTGACCGGACGAAAGAGCCGGGCGCAGCCGGCGAGCCCCTGTATCAGGATGTTCACACCGCACTCGCCGAGGCGATGGGCGAAGGCACTCTGCCGCTGGCACAGTACCCGAAAGTTGTGGGCGGACGCTACGGCCTCTCCTCGAAGGAATTCACTCCGACGATGGTCAAAGCCGTGTACGACAACCTCAAACTTGACGCACCGAAAAATCACTTCACCATCGGCATCAACGAAGACGTCACGCACACCAGTCTCGAATGGGATCATGAGCTGAGCGTCGAGCCGGATGATGTGTTCCGCGGCATGTTCTACGGACTCGGTGCCGACGGCACTGTAGGCGCAAACAAGAATTCCATCAAGATCATTGGCGAGGAAACGGACAATTTCGCGCAGGGATATTTCGTCTACGATTCGAAGAAATCCGGCTCGATGACCACCTCGCATCTGCGTTTCGGTCCCCGTCCAATCAGAAGCACCTACCTGATCACCACTGCAAAATTCGTAGCCTGCCATCAGTTCTTCTTCCTCGAGAAATTCGACATGCTTGCGAATATCGTGGAAGGCGGCACGTTCCTGCTCAACAGCGCATTCGGTGCGGATGAGGTATGGGATCAGATTCCGCGGCCGGTACAGCAGCAGATTCTCGACAAGAAACTGAAATTCTATGTCATCGACGGCTACAAGGTTGCAGAAGCCACGGGCATGGGCTCGCGCGTCAACACGATCATGCAGACCTGCTTCTTCGCTATCTCCGGCATTCTGCCGAAAGACGAAGCGATCGCAAAGATCAAGGGCACGATCAAGAAGACCTACGGCGGAAAGGGCGACCGCATCGTGCAGATGAATTATAACGCTGTCGATCAGACGCTGGCTAACCTTCATGAGGTGGCTCTGCCCGCAACGGCCACCAGCAGCATCGAACTTCCGCCTGCAGTTTCGGACAAAGCACCGAAGTTTGTCCGCGAAGTGACCTCCATGATGATCGCCGGTCGCGGCGACGACATCCCCACCAGCGCCCTGCCTGTTGACGGTACCTTCCCCACCGGCACGACCATGTGGGAGAAACGGAATATCGCCCTCGAAATTCCGGAATGGGATATCGACACCTGCATTCAGTGCAACAAGTGCGCGATGGTTTGTCCCCATGCCACGATCCGCATCAAGGTCTACGACGAAAAGGAACTGGTCAATGCGCCGGCATCCTTCAAGTCCACCGATGCCAAGGGCAAGGAATACGCCGGGATGAAATACAGCATCCAGGTCGCTCCCGAGGATTGCACCGGATGCGAACTTTGCGTCGAGGTGTGTCCTGCGAAGAACAAATCAGAAGTTCGACTGAAGGCCATCAACATGGTTCCGCAGCCGCCGATTCGTGAGCAGGAACGTGAGAACTGGGACTTCTTCCTCAACCTCCCCGAATTCGACCGCAGCGATTGCCGCATCGACACCATCAAGGGTTCGCAGCTGCTTCAGCCGCTGTTTGAATTCTCCGGCGCCTGCTCAGGCTGCGGCGAAACTCCGTATGTGAAGCTCGCCAGCCAGCTTTTCGGCGATCGCATGATCGTCGCCAACGCCACCGGCTGTTCGTCCATTTACGGCGGCAACCTGCCCACGACTCCGTGGACTGTCAATTCCGATGGACGCGGTCCTGCATGGTCGAATTCCCTGTTCGAAGACAATGCTGAATTCGGTATGGGCTTCCGCCTCACGATCGACCAGCAGCAGCGCTTTGCCACCGAAATGCTCATGCGCATGGCTGGCGAAATCGGCGAACCTCTGGTTACCGAGTTATTGAATGCCGATCAGAAGAGCGAAGCCGGATTGCGCGAACAGCGCGTGCGCGTTGCCGCCCTCAAGGAGAAGCTCAACGGCAGCACCAATGCCGAAGCAAAACGTCTGCTTTCCGTGGCCGACTTCCTCATCCGCCGCAGCGTGTGGATCATGGGCGGCGACGGCTGGGCATACGACATCGGCTACGGCGGTCTCGACCATGTGCTCGCATCAGGCAAGAACGTGAACGTCCTCGTCATGGATACTGAAGTGTACTCAAACACTGGTGGACAGATGTCGAAAGCCACGCCGATCGGCGCTGTTGCGAAATTCGCCGCAGGCGGCAAGGCGATGGCGAAGAAGGATCTCGGGCTCATCGCCATGAGCTACGGTTCGGTGTACGTCGCCCAGGTCGCCATGGGATCGAATGATCAGCAGACGCTCAAGGCCTTCCTCGAGGCCGAAGCTTACGATGGTCCTTCGCTCATCATCGCCTACAGTCATTGCATCGCGCACGGTATCGACATGTCGAAGGGCATGGAGCATCAGAAGTCGCTCGTCGATTCAGGTCTCTGGCCGCTGTACCGCTTCAACCCCGATCTCGCCACCGAAGGCAAGAATCCGTTCAAACTCGATTCCAAACCGCCGAAGCAGTCGGTGAAGGATTTCGTGACCACGGAGACGCGCTTCAACATGCTCTTCAAGAGCAATCCTGACGAAGCCGCCGCACTGCTCGCGAAATCACAGGAGCACGTAAACATGCGCTTCAAACAGTATCAGCAGCTGGAAAACCTCTACGAAAGCATCTCGGTCAAGACCGAAGAAGCACCCGCTGCCGAATAATCCCGTGTACGGAGAGGCGCGTGCATGAGTGCGCGCCCTCCACGCTCTTGCGAGTGTGACAAGCCACTCCAAGACGGCGCGTTTGAGCGCGCCAACCCAGGCAAATCAAATAATCGAGGATATACGAATGGATCTTACAACCACCTATATGGGATTGCAGCTGAAAAACCCGCTGGTCCCGTCGGCCTCGCCGCTGTCGAAAGATCTCGGCAATATCAAGCGCATGGAAGACGCCGGCGCAGCAGCCGTCGTCATGTATTCTTTGTTTGAAGAGCAGATCGAACACGATCAGCGCGAACTCGACCACTTTCTGACTCAGGGAACCGAGAGCTTCCAGGAAGCAATCAGCTATTTCCCTGACACTGCGGATTACAACCTCGGTCCCGAGGAATATCTCGAGCACATCCGTGCCGCGAAGGAAGCCACCAGCATTCCCATAATCGGCAGCCTCAACGGCGTTTCCGCCGGCGGATGGCTTGAGTATGCGAAGAAAATCGAGGAAGCCGGCGCTGACGGTCTCGAGCTGAACGTGTACTACATTCCCACGAATGCCAACTACAAGGCTGAAGAAATCGAGAGCATCTACGTCGACGATCTTCGCCGCGTAAAGGAAGCGATCAAGATTCCCGTGGCCATGAAGCTGAGCCCGTATTTCAGCGCGATGGCGAATATGGCGAAGAAACTTGACGAAGCCGGCGCTGATGCGCTGGTCATGTTCAATCGTTTCTATCAGCCGGACTTCGATCTCGAGCAGCTGGAAGTCGTACCGGCAGTGAACCTCAGCACCTCGACTGAGGCGCGGCTGCCGCTGCGCTGGATCGCCATCCTTCACGGACACCTGAAAGCCAGCATGGCCGCCACGACGGGCATCCACACGCATCTCGACGCTCTGAAGATGCTCATGGCAGGCGCCGACGTCACCATGATGTGCTCCGCTCTCCTTGAGAACGGCCCCCAGCACATCGGCACGGTGCTCAGCGGACTTCAGCAGTGGATGGAAGAAAAGGAATACATCTCCGTCAACCAGTTGAAAGGCAGCATGAGTCAGCGTTCCGTCGCCGAACCCGCAGCCTTCGAACGCGCCAACTATATGAAGGCGCTGAACAGCTGGAAGGTCACGGTATAAGTCACGTTCGCGCTTCGCGCTCCCGTGGATTTAGGATTTAGGATTTAGGACAGCTACCAGAGTTACGCTGTACGCAAACGCCCCCGGAATTCCAGGGGCGTTTTTATTTATGGCAGTTTCTATCGGGCGTCTATTTCAGTGCCAGCATGGAACCGCGGCAGGTTGAGGCCTTGCAGTGACAGGCGAATTTCCGCATGGCCGCTTCGTTGTATTCACCGTCATATTCGAGATGATAATCGAACGTAAGCTCCTCACCGGGCTGTATGGTACGAAGCGCGTAAATAAAGACGCGTCCGTTGACGACCTCCGTTTCGCAGTTCGGCTCGCAGCAGTGATTGAGATATTTCGCATCGCTGCCGCCTACGTTTCCGTCTAGAATCGTCTTCTCGTCTACTGAAAAAAGCCAAACATGCGGAAACTCGACTGCTTCATCGTCGTAGCGCTTATCCGCCTCTTCCGAGGATATCTTCTCACCGAGATATTCGATAATGCGTGTGCCGCGGCGGATGCGCCTCGCGGCGAACGCCCCGGTACCATGCACGGATGATGCGCGAACTTCAAGAAACGGCGGATGCTGAGTGCCCATTCGAATTCCGGATGAAAGATGACCAAGAGAGAAACGACAAATATATCCAATGTACCCGGACAGCACCAAATTATCTCGGCTTCGCTGTTCCAACCACAAGTTCATGTCAGCGAAAACGCAGCACAGGCGTTCAGCGATCCACTGTAAGCACAAAATTGTCGCGGCCTTGATATACGCTCAGGCTGGCGAAGACGCTGAGCAGGCGCTTGGCGGTCCACTCGCGTCATCACTCTATCACATCCCTGCCACGCTACTTCCGCTCATATCTTTCTCACGTAAAATGATATTCCGATACAAGAGAATTCCGTACATTTGTGCATTGGAATTTTCTCATATCAATGACATTGGCAAAGGGCAGGACAATGCAACGAATGTTCCCGGTTTTCGCAGTGGCGATGCTGCTGCTTGCTTCCGGCGCAATGGCGCAGGTGTCGGTTTCGGCATTGAGCACGCCGTATACACAGGACTTCAACACACTGATCAACACCGGCTCGGCCAGCTTCGTGAGCAACAGCACGATCGCTGGCTGGTATCATGCACGCACGGGCACTGGCGACCTGATCGTCACAGGAACGGGAAGCAGCAACGGCGGAGCACTCTACAGCTTCGGTGCAGCGTCCTCGACGGACCGCGCGCTGGGATCTGTGGGGTCAAGCAACGCAGCGGTGGGTAATCTCTGGTGGGGCGTGCGTCTGGTGAATAACACCGGCGCGACTATCACCTCGCTCTCCATCGGCTATACGGGCGAGCAGTGGCGCAACTCGGCTGCCGTCGCGCAAACCGTCGCGTTCTCTTATCAAACCGGCTCAGGACTGACCAGTCTCACCACCGGCGTCTGGACAAATGTCACTGCGCTTGATTTCGTCAGTCCGATCACAGGCGGGACCGCAGGAGCGATTGACGGCAACGCAACGGCCAACCAGACCGCCCTGGCAACGACTCTTTCGATCACCTTGAGTCCCGGGGACGAAGTCATGCTGCGCTGGTATGACCCTGATCATTCCGGTTCCGATCATGGCCTCTCCATCGACGACTTTTCTGTGACCGCATTTGGCGCGGCTGCCCCGACTGTGGTGGAATTCGGCAGCACGACTTCCTCGTTCAGCGAAGGAGCCGGTACGGTGAATGTCGCCGTCAGCATCGCCAATCCCTCTCCCTCTGCCGCGACAACCGTGCAGGTTATCCTTACCGGAGGATCAGCAACGAACGGCACCGATAACAACCCCGCCTACGTCACGCAGACGCTCACCTTCCCTGCCGGCAGCAGTGCCGATCAGAACGTGAGTCTCACGCTTGTCGACAATGCCCTGTTCGAAGGGAATGAGGATTTCGTCTTTGGTCTGCAGAATATTGCCGGAGGCAATACCGCCTCCATCGGAGCGCAGTCCACTCATACCCTTACGATTATAGAAAATGATTCGCCCCCCATGCCGAGCGTGATCGTGAATGAGTACTTCAACGCCTACGGCAACATTGCAACGGATGAGGGCGCGGAACTCTTCGTCGTCAGCGACGGACTCGACATGCGCGGGTGGTCCCTCGCCGACGCCACCAGCGGCGGCACCTATCCCTACGCCGTCGTGACATTCTCCAATGATGCGCTGTGGAGCAATCTGCAGGCCGGCACCATCATAGTGGTGGGCGGAATCTATTCCGTACCCATCCAGGATCTCGACGCCTCGGACGGCCTTCTGCGAGTGCAGGTACCCGCCAACGGCAACAGCAACCAGTATTTCACGCACAGCAGCAATACGCTTTCCTTCGCCGGTTCATCGGACGCCCTGGCCATCCGCGACGGCGGCGGAAATTTCGTCCATGGCCTGGCGCATGGAACGAACAATCAGAACACTTTCCCGATGGGAATGTTCGGCTGGAAGAGCGGCTCTCTTGCAAGCACCGAAAGCCTCGGCTTCGCGCGCAGCGGTGCGCCGATGCTCTACACAGACTTTCTCAATGGTACATACACTGTCGTGGTTCTTCCCTCTCTCGGCGACGCGAATGACGCGGATGGCAACCTTGCGTACCTGCGCTCGATCCGCAGCCGCACAGTTACCGCCAACCGCAATCTGGCTGGAACGTTTTTCTGGAATGTGAATGTGCAGAACAGCGCTACGCTTACGCAGAACGGTCCGGTCTCGATAAGCAATCTTCTGTTTGTTGAAGAAGGGACATTCAACGAGAATGGACAGGGACTCTCCCTCGACGGAGCGGGCAATGCGCAGAACGGCATCGGTGCCGGGGATCTGACTATCGGCGACGATATGGATGCCAGCGCAACACTGCTTCTGCCGATGAATACGCCGACGGTGACGGGCGCGATGGATTTCGACCATAGCGACGCTACGGTTCATTACAACGGGAACTCCGCGCAGACGATCATGCCCGCAACGTATTTCAACCTGACGCTCAGCAACGGCGGACAACCTCAGTCCAAGCACATCAGCGGCGCTGTGACAATCAACGGCACACTGACCATTAATCCGACGGCATGGCTGTATGTCGACGATCCGCAGGTCGCCGTTCTCGGAGAATTCGGAACGTACGTTAACAATGGACGCTTCTTCGGCGACATCCGCTCGACCCGCATGTTCTATGGCGGCAACAATAATTTCGGCGGAATCGGCATTACGCTGATCGGCCAACAGATCGTGACGATGGCGGCAGCGGTGCCGGGTACAGTCAGTGTCACCATGACCAGCGGTGAATACATCTGGGTCGGCAATCGGCCTTCCATTCTCCGCTACTACAAGATCACCGACGACTACCCCAACATGGCGCCTGTCACCATGATTGTGGATTACGCGGCACAGGATCTCAACGGACAGACGGAAGCCAATCTTCAGCTGCACAAGTCCGCCGACAACGGCGCGAACTGGAGCGTCCGCACTGCCAATCTCGACACCGGCGCGAACAAGCTCACGCTGGACCTTTCCGACATCGACGGACTCTGGACAATGCATGCGAATCCCCCGCAGGGCATGATCATGACCGATCCGATTGCGATGACTTTTGAGACGGAGAAGAATGGCCCGCTGCCTGCCACAAAGGATGTAGATGTCTGGAATGCCTACAGCAACGGTTCCATTATCGAATGGACCGCGACCTCTTCTACCATCGAAGTCCCGACCTGGCTCAGCATCACTCCTTCTCCTGCCACCGGCGTCAATGCCGGCAGCTTCACAGTAGGTGTGACGCGCAGCAACCTTACCTCGGGCTGGTACTACGGCAACATCACCGTAACCGATCCGCATGCAGTGAATAACCCCGTTGTGATCCCGGTTTCCTACCGAGTGTACGAGCCGCGCAAGATTTCCATCGGCACTGACACGCTGCGCATCAAGGTCACCTACAAGCGTGTGGCTGTCACTGCGCAGATTCCCGTCATTAACGGCGGCGAAGCTTTCGGTCCCGGCATCATCGCATGGAACGCATCGACCAGCACGCCATGGCTCACGATGACCAACGGCAGCGGCTTCGAAGGCGATGCGTTTACACTGAGCATAGCCCATCAGGCAAAACCTGTCGGCACATATACCGGTGAAATCGTTATCACCGGAACAAACTCCTCGACCGGAACCCCGATTCTGAATTCACCGCTCACCATACCCGTGATTCTCGAAGTCGAGCCATGGGATCAGGTCGTGCAGACAGTCTCCACGCTTCCGGCAGGCAGCAGCGTTTCCTTCTTCAATCCGATTGGACAGATCATCGCGAAGCTTGATGTAACGGCAGGCACCATGCAGAATTTCAGCATGCGCCTCATGCCGTACGGGCTGCCGCGCAACATCCAGCGACTGCGCTACGCCTTCCGTCATTACATTATCTCGGCCGCAGGCAGCTACACCTCGAACCTGACGCTGTACTACACGCTCAGCGAGCGCGGACAGACGGGCATCACGCAGCCTGAACTGCTGCGTCTCTGGCGCCAGGTACCGAATCAGTTTATCTGGACTCCCTTCCCCGGCTATTCCACTCCTGTCATGCAGAGCGTGACCGGTGTCGGACTCGGCGACCTCAACGGCATCTGGGGTATGGCGTATCCGTACTTCCCTGAGCAATACATCATCAATGCGAAAGCCAACTGGATCGCGAATGACCGTGCAGAGCTGAACTGGAGTGATGCGACAGAGGTCAGTGATCTCGGCTACATCATCGAACGCAGCGAAAAAGGCAGCAACGAGTGGCAGACAGCTGGCGTAATGCCCGCCAATGTCAACGGCAGCTATCGCTTTGTCGACGAAGTGCCTTCCTCGCGCGGCTGGAGCTACCGCCTGCTGTCATTCGACAATGCGGGTGATGCATGGCAGAGCGAAACCGTTGATCTCTCTCCGATGAGTATTCTCGGTACCGGCGATTTGTCCTCGATGAGCTTCGCACTTGAGCAGAACGCACCGAACCCGGCCTCCATATCCACCGGCAGCGTCTCGGTACGCTTCTCACTTCCGGCCTCCACCGCTGTGCGGCTGTCGCTCTTCGACGCCGCTGGACGCGAGGTGTCCGTAATTAGCGAAGGACTACGCGAAGCTGGCGTACACTCCTTGCGCATCCCACTCACAGGACTCACACCGGGCATGTACTTCTACCGGCTTACCGGAGCAGCAGGCACGCTCACGAAAGCCATGGTCGTGGTGCGGTAACGCTCCGTGCCTCGCTTCGCGAGGCGATCTGGGATGTAGGACATAGGAAGACGATTTCGTAGCACGGGCCGGTATATGCTGGCCCGTGTCACATTAAATCATCTCGTACACCGTTCTGCTTTCCTACATCCAACGTCTTGCATCTCGTACATCGTTTTGCTTTCCAACATCCAACATCCTACGTCCTGTATCTCGTATTTTGTCCGGATCAACTTTCGCAATCCTTCGCAGGCAGCAAAGCGCCCAATGGACTTTCTCACCCTCCTCTTCATCGCCTTCGCTCTAGCCATCGACGCCTTCGCGGTATCGCTGTCGACAGGGGCATATCTGGTGAAAGCGAATCCGAGGCAGACCTTCCGGATGGCGTTTCATTTCGGTTTATTCCAGTTTCTCATGCCCATCCTCGGCTGGATTGCCGGATCGACGTTCGCTTCGCTGATAGAGTCCGCCGATCACTGGATCGCATTCGGCCTGCTGGGAATCATTGGGGGACACATGATCTGGAACGCCTTCAGAAGCGAAGACGAGACGGTGCGAACAGACATGACGAGAGGCTGGGCATTGATGAGTCTCTCGGTCGCGACCAGCATCGACGCACTGGCTGTGGGGCTCAGTCTCTCATGCATCAATGTGCAGATCATATTTCCCGCTATTCTGATCGGCATCATTGCGGGCGTGATGTCGCTCATTGGTATTCGTCTGGGCGAGCGGGTCTCACACTCGTTCGGCACCCACATGGAATACATCGGGGGAATCATTCTGATATTGATCGGAATGAGAATACTACTCGAGCACCTGGGGGTTATCTGATACAGAGAGATCAAGATCGAGGGCGCTTATCGAGATCGCGATCGCTTATCGAGATCGAGGGCGCTTATCGAGATCGAGGGCGCTTATCGAGATCGAGGGCGCTTATCGAGATCGAGATCGCTTATCGAGATCGATTATCGAAATCGAGATCGCTTATCGAAATCGAGATCGCTTATCGAGATCGAGGGCGCTTATCGAGATCGAGATCGTTTATCGAAATCGAGATCGCTCATCGAGATCGAGGGCGCTTATCGAGATCGAGATCGTTTATCGAAATCGAGATCGCTCATCGAAATCGAGATCGCGTACCGAGATCGAGATCGTTTATCGGATCATTTTCGTGAGCATAGCTGCGATGCGGTTGAGCAATTCCTTGGCGTGCTCGGCTTCAATATTGCGAATGATCGCGCTCGTGCGAAGGATATCGATTATAGCGGCGCATTCAGCTGCAGAACCGCGGGAGGATTCTAAATATCGTTTTCGATCAGCACCAGCGCGCTTTCCATTACCTTCGGCAATGTTTAAAACAATCGAATCAGCAGCGCGGATCATCTGTTCATGCAAGGACCTGTGCATTGAGTTCAAACGCCTGCAAACCTGCTTGGCCCATTGATTGAATTCCAGACTCACTTTGTAAACATCGAGTTCTTCATGCGGAAACATGCCTGTATCTCCCTATGATGATGCATGGATCCACCCAATTAACAGTAAAACTTCTGACACAGCAAGACCAAATCTACACCCCCTTCCGCTCTCGCCCTCGATTAACGCTCTCGATCTCGATTAACGCTCTCGATCTCGATTAACGCTCTCGATCTCGATTAACGATCTCGCCCTCGATTAACGATCTCGCCCTCGATTAACGATCTCGCCCTCGATTAACGATCTCGATCTCGATTAACGATCTCGATCTCGATTAACGATCTCGCCTTCGATGAACGATCTCGCCCTCGATTCAAAATCGATTCAGAATACCAATTTGTCCTTGGGTAGGGCGATGCCTCCCATACGACCCATGATCCAGGTCACACGGCGATTGATGTACGCGGTGGGCTTAGCCGGAGACCATCTTCGGGGGTTCGGCAGAACAGCGGCGATCAGGGCGGCTTCCCTGCGGGTCAGCTCCGAAGCGGATTTCCCGAAATACGCCCTCGAGGCGGCTTCCACGCCATAGATACCGTCTCCCATTTCCACGACGTTGGCGTACACTTCGAGAATTCTCTTCTTTCCCCACAACTGTTCGATCAGAAAAGTGAACCAGGCCTCGAAGGCCTTGCGTACATACGTGCGTCCATGCCAAAGGAATACGTTCTTTGCCGTCTGCATGGTGATAGTCGATGCCCCGTGTACCTTTCCGCCCTTATGCGCACGGTTATAGCGCATGGCATTTTCAAGGGCCTTCCAATCGACACCGTTGTGCCGCATGAAGCGTGCGTCTTCCGAACCTACGAACGCCCGGAAGAACGCAGGCGATATCTGCGCATACGGCACCCAGGATTTCTGAATACCGACGGGCTTGCCATCCAGAAGTCCCTCGTACACTCGGAGGAACATAATTGGAGTGTATGAAGGAGGCAGTACGCGGGTGAGTCCGACGTACATCATTGTGATCAGAGTGACCACCGCAGCGGTGCGGATGGAGCCGCGGAAAAATCGGCCGAGGGTGAGAATAGCTTTCATGAATGCAAATATACCTCTCCACACAACATTCTCCACTTTCCGGAACCAACGCGAAAAGAAATTTTCCTGGTAGTATTTGCTGTAAAGCCCCGTTTTCATGAAAAATATCTTGTAGCACCCCATATGATCATGTAACTTTGCCTTGTACATGGTTGTCATTCCCCCGTTATGTCGGAAATACCGGCACAAGATTGAAGCCAACCTATCTACACTTTTATAGGAATATCAATGAAAGCACGTCTGCTTTTTCCGATTCTCGGACTGATGCTTCTGGTCAGCGCCTGCAGCGAACAATCGCAGGTTAACGGCCCGGACACGACGCCGACTGCCTCAGGCTCCGCGGCGAAGATTGCCCAACTTAATTTGACCATGGAGCAGATGGCCTTCGTCGATGAAATGTATTACATGGAAGAGGATATGAGTATCCTCCTCAACTCCACCAGCTTCGACGCCATGAGCGACATTGCTGCCGGTCCTGGCGACCGCCGTGAAGCCCGTGGTTTTGTAGACATGGCTGCGATCGTCTATTACAACCTGATCGTGAAAGCGAACCCGGGTATGGATGAAGCAACGCTGCAGCAGATTCGCGACCTTATTGCCGCCTCCAACCAGGCGCGCGCAGAGGTCATCAAAAACGGTATCGCCAACGGCACGCCCCGCGATGAAATCGCAGCCGAGCTGAAGAGACTCCATGACGACCTCATGGCTCAGATCAACGGTCTTATCGGTCCCGAGGGAGTTAAGGCGGTCGAAGACCTCAAGCTGCAGTTGCAGCAGGAACGTGAGAAACTGCGTCAGGAAATGATGGCTCTCCGCATTGACCGTGAAGTGCTTATCATGACCCAGAAGCTTGGTCTCGACGAAAAGCAGGCCGCTGGAGTCAAGGAAATCCTTCTTTGGCAGCAGACTGAAATCGCACGCATCCGTGCCGAGTTCAAAGACAATCCCGAAGGTATGCGCGCAGCACTGCAGGAACTCCTCGCACAGCTCGAGCAGAAAATGATCGGAGCGATAGGTGAAGAGAAATGGCAGCAGTGGAAAGACATCCGCAGCGGACGTACCGGCGGCGGCGACAAGGTCGATCCTGTGCTGATGCAGGTCAAGCACCTCACAGAGCTTCTCACTCTCAATGGAGAACAGCAGGGCGCGATCACCAAGATTCTCACCGATCATCAGAATCAGATCAAGGCACTCGTTCAGCAGTACGGCACTGACCGTCGTGGACTTGCCGAAGCGCTGAAAGCACTTCAGGCGCGCACCAACGAGGCTATCAAGGCACAGCTTGATGCTAAACAGCTTGAAATCTGGTTGAAGTATCTCAGCGGCGGAATTCGTCCGGGCGGCGGCATGGGCGGCGGCGGTCGCGTAGGCGGCTGATCCTTCCAGCTTTTTCTCATCCACCAGGTTTTCGAAAAGGCCATCCTCCGGGGTGGCCTTTTCATTTTAGCCGTTCTTTCATGCTGAAGACGCGGAGCAGGCGCTCCGCGGTCCCTTTGTGCCGACGCCTGCCACGGCATAGTCACGCTCTGCGTGACGGAGCCGGGTGCCTTTCTCCCGCTTTCCCAATTCCGCTGAAATTCGTACCTTATAGAATATTCTGAATCCTGACGCACCTTCACTGCATCCAGTATAGATGCAGTGCGTCCCGAAAAAAGGGACGACACACCCCGTAATTCTGCAACACCAACCTATATCCTTTGGAGAAATGGCATGGCATATCAATTGCTGACGCCGCCCGCGACGGGCACGAAAATTCGCGTAGAAAATGGCAACATCGTCGTTCCTGACGACCCCATCATTCCTTTCATCGAAGGCGACGGAATCGGTCCGGATATCTGGGCAGCCGCTGTTCGCGTTTTCGACGCCGCCGTGGAAAAAGCCTATGGCGGAAAGAAAAAGATCAACTGGTTTGAAATATTCGCCGGCGAGAAATCCGTGGCGAAGTACGGTGAGAATGTCTGGCTGCCCGAGGATACACTCGACGCGGTGAAGGAATATACCGTCGGCATCAAGGGGCCCCTCACGACTCCGGTCGGCGGCGGTATCCGCTCCCTCAATGTTGCTCTCCGTCAGCAGCTGGATCTGTATGTGTGTCTTCGTCCGGTGCAGTATTTCACAGGCGTACCCTCCCCTGTCAAGCACCCCGAGAGCATCGACATGGTGATTTTCCGCGAGAATTCGGAGGATATCTACGCAGGCATCGAGTGGAAAGCCGGAACGCCTGAAGTTCAGAAAATCATCAACTTCATGCAGACCGAAATGGGAGTGACGAAAATCCGCTTCCCCGAAAGCTCCAGCATCGGCATCAAGCCCGCTTCGAAGGAAGGCACCGAGCGCCTCATGCGCGCGGCCGTTCAGTATGCCATCGCGCAGAACCGCAAGTCGGTGACGATCGTGCACAAGGGCAACATCATGAAGTATACCGAGGGCGGCTTCCGCGATTGGAGCTATGAACTCGCGCAGAACGAATTCGGAGGCGTACCCATCGACGGCGGGCCGTGGCTCAAGCTGCCGAACGGCATCATCATAAAGGATGTCATCGCCGATGCTTTCCTCCAGCAGATTCTCACGCGTCCCGCAGAATATGATGTGATCGCGACCATGAATCTCAATGGCGACTACATCTCCGATGCGCTCGCAGCGCAGGTCGGCGGTATCGGCATCGCGCCGGGCGCCAACATTAATTATCAGAACGGCTATGCGATCTTCGAAGCCACGCATGGCACCGCACCGAAATACGCGGGACTCGACAAAGTGAACCCCGGCTCGGTGATTCTCAGCGGAGAGATGATGTTCCGCTACCTCGGCTGGAACGAAGCCGCCGATCTTATCATCGCTGCTGTGGAAAAGACTATCGGACAGAAGACGGTCACCTACGATTTCGCCCGCCTGATGGAAGGCGCCACGGAAGTCAAGTGCTCCGAATTCGGTACCGCGCTTATCTCAAACATGTAACAGATCGGCGTTCGCTTCATTTGCCATTAATACGTTCGTGAACAAAAGGACAAGACGAAAGGATCACGCTCTATGTATCTGTACCATGAAGGAAAACATACGCGTCAGGCTCATGTAGGCCTGCCTGAAGGCACGTATGAAGAAGAGCACGGCCGCCTTGGGTTTTTCGGCCCGGTGTCCCATCTCTATCGCCTCCACCCGCCCACGGACTGGACCAGCTTCGACGGCCCGCTCCGTCCCCGTGCATTTGACTTCAACGAGTCGAAGCCAGCGGATATTGATGATCCACGCGGCAGCCGCCTTCGGTTGATGTACAACGACGACGTCGTCGTCAGCATCTCCCGACGCAGCGAAGCCATGCCGTATTATTTTCGCAACGGCGACGGCGACGAAATCTGGTTCGTGCATAAAGGCGAAGGCCGCATCGAAACGGATTATGGTGAACTGACATACGAGACTGGCGATTACATCGTCATCCCAAGAGTGACCACCTATCGCTTCCATCCCGCGACGAAGGAGAATTTCTTCTTCATCATTGAGGCGATTCCCCAGGTCACCGTCCCGACCAAGGAGCAGAAGGGTTTGATCGGCGTTCATGCGCTGTTCGATCTTTCGGCGATCACACTGCCGAAGCTGCCCGAGGTTTACGAGGAGCGCGCAGGCATCGATCATGAGATAGTGGTGCAGCGTGAAGGCGAGTGGACATCGGTCGTGTATCCTTTTAATCCGCTGGACGCGATCGGCTGGAAGGGCGATTGTTATCCGTGGAAAATCAACGTCCGCGACATTCGTCCGGTGATGAGCCATCGGGTCCACCTTCCGCCGCCGGCACACACGACATTCATGATGAATAATGCTGTGGTGTGCACCTTCCTCCCGCGTCCTCTCGAGGAAGACACCGATGCTCTGAAGGTTCCTTTTTACCACCGCAACGCGGACTACGACGAAGTGCTGTTCTATCACGCCGGCAATTTCTTCAGCCGCGACAACATCAAGCCCGGGATGGTCACCTTCCATCCAACTGGTGTGCATCACGGTCCGCACCCCAAGGCGCTGGCCAACATGCACAAGCTTGAGCGCACGGACGAAATCGCCGTGATGCTCGACACACTCAACACACTTCACATCGCCCCCGAGGCTGAGAACACGGAGTGGAAAGAGTACTGGCAGAGCTGGATGAAAAAGTAGAATTCCCCCGAAATGTCTGTAAGAAAAATCCCCCTAAGTGGGGGATTTTTCTGTTTTCCGCTGTCTGGGATCGCTGTGCTTCTGTTCGAGAATCGCATTGACCTCGTCAAGCGTCATGCGGTCCCAGGCGTTATCCTTGTTGTAATGCACGTAGATAGCATCCTGGAAGATGTCGATCTTCTCAATTCTCCCGTCGCCCTTTTTGGTAGTGATACTGTATTCGAGCGGGGGAAAACGCTTAAGCAGTTCTTCGTAGAGCTGTGCCTCGTAGCTGAGACAGCACTTGAGGCGGCCGCACTGTCCGGCCAGCTTGAACGGATTGATAGTCAGATTCTGCAGGCGCGCCATATCGGTGGAGATAGGCTCGAACATTCCCAGCCAGGAGCTGCAGCAAAGTTCGCGTCCGCACACACCGAAACCGCCCATGCGCTTTGCCTCGTCGCGAGGACCAATCTGACGCAGCTCGATGCGCGTCCGGTATTCCGCTGCCAACTCGCGTACGAGCTGCCGGAAATCCACACGCCCATCTGCCGTAAAGTAGAATGTGATGCGATTGCGGTCGAACTGATACTCGACATCAACCAGCTTCATCGGCAGGTCAAGCTTGTGGATCTTGTCAAGACAGATGTTGAATGCAGTCTGCTCCTGTTCGCGATGGAAGTCGAGCACCTTGACGTCGGCCTCCGCAGCAATGCGGATGACTTTCATCGTTTCGCCCGCGCACGGGCGATTGCGTAATCGGCTCTTCATGAAAGCTATGGAACCGACACTGACAACCATGCCGAGATCGATTCCCTTCTCCGCTTCCACAATCACAAAAGAACCCTCAGCGAGTTCCAGTCCTGCATGGTTGACAAAATATCCGCGACGCTCGCCCTTGAAAACCACCTCTGTATGAGGCGCCGCTTCCTGGTCCTCGCCCTGCCCTTTTTCATGGCAGCAGCCGGAGGTTTTTTCACCGGAAGAATCAGAACATGAGCTTCCGGTTGGTGAATCGGAGACATCCCCTTCTTCGCTGGAATATACCAACACGGAATCGTCGAGTTTGTGCAGATCGAGAGGAACTTCCTTTTCCTCACGAACTTCGCCGCCTTGTATCGGCTGCTCGTGGATCATACTATACCTTTCTATAAAATCACGCTCTCCGCCGGAGTAATGCAGCGTCGGAGGCGCTGGGAAAGAACAATCATCATATTAACAAGATGCACATTTTTCTGGACGAGGTCAACGCAGCGTTCAATCTCATCTAAAGCGCGCGAACAATCCGCATCCGGATAATGCTCGGCAAATTTTGTTATGGGTTCACGAAAATCCGTGTTCAGCATCCGATCCCCGGCTCCCTCCTGTACGGCAAGGACATCGCGAAACCAACTGGCTACTGCAACCAGAAAACGAATCAGCGTTTCCTTCTCTTCAAGCGCAAGTATCGCCTGGATGCGCTCCATCAGATTTTGCGGGTTGTACTTCACAACGGCACGGAGATAGGTGAGGACGTCCTCCCGCCTGATCAGTCCGCCTTCACGCGCCATTTGCAGGGCAAGACCGTAGCTGCCTCCTGAAAGCTGGGCGGCAGCGCCAGCAACCTCGAGCGGAACATCCGGCAGACGCTTGAGCGCGGTGAGAATCTGCTCCTCCGCAAGCACGTCAAATCTGAGAAGCTGGCAGCGGGAAATGATGGTCGGCAGCAGAGTGTCTTTGCGAGCGCTTGTCAGAATGAGCAGGAGGTCGCCTGATGGCTCCTCAAGCGTCTTGAGCAGCGCGTTCGCGGCGCTGGAGTTCATGCGGTCCGCATCGGAAATCAGCACGACGGTGCGGCCGGACGTCCCGGAGCGAAATGCTGACTCGCGGCGGATATCGCGTACGCTGCTGATCTTGATACCGGCGGCCTTGGCCATACTTATGTGATGGTACGGATTCTCAGCCTTCGCGTCGATCTGCGCGTTCATTTCTCCCAGCTCGTCTTCGCTCAGCTTATCGACCGCACTATCCTCATCCGCCTTCGATGGCATCGGAAAAATGAGCTTCAGACGCTGATGCCTCAGGGACTCCATCGCCTGACAGCTCGGACAGCTGCCGCAGGGTTCAAACTTCCCTTCCGCACAGTTCAATGCCCGGGCGAAGGTCAGGGCCGCCGCATCCTTCCCCACGCCGGCGGGCCCGTGAAAAAGCATGGCATGAGGAATGCGCCCGCTCTCAAACATGCTGCGCAGAAGACCCTTGATTCTTTGCTGACCGATGACGTTGTCCCAGGACATATATACTCTTGCTCGGGGAATTGCGATAATGTGAGAAATTGCGTGAGTATCAGAATGCGTGGCCGATGCCGAATTGCAGAACACCTTTGGCGACGACGTCGCTCCATAAATTCTTCTGCCAGAACCAGGGATCCACGCTGGCGGATGGATTGAAGGCCTTCATACCGAAATCCACTCGAATCGGACCGAAGAAAAAATTGTAGCGAATCCCGAAACCAATGGCAAGTGCGGTTTGCGATAAATCGATTCTGTTGAACTCTGTCCAGAGATTCCCTGCATCGGCGAAGGCCACGAGCCAAAACGGTTGAATCAAGTCATTCCTGGAATTCGGGAAAAGCTGCCAGCGGAATTCCGCACTCATTTCAAGCAGATCGTTGCTGCCGAAATTCAACCTGTTGGGGTCGGCAGCGAGTTCACGCGCTGTCCAGCCTCGTATGCTTGATGCCCCTCCCGCATAGTAGCGGCGGTTGGGCGGCACAGGCAGCCCTTCTTCACTGCTTTTCCCTAAGCGGACAATTCCGCCGAAGCGAAGCTTCAATCCGAAAATCGAGGTTCGGTTGCGCGACAGATCGCTGAAAAATTTCGCGATGCCTTCGAGTTTGATGTACTGGGTAGAGCGAATTCCGCGCGCTTCGTTTCCCTGCGGCAGCGGACTAATCCCGATCTGTTCAAACAGGCCAGCCTCCTCGACGATCACCTTGAGAAAATTGCCCGTGGAAGGATTGAACAGATCGTCGGTCCCATCCTCTTCAAGGCTGAACGAGCGGATGGAATTCCGGAAATTTATGGTTTCCGTAGTATCGATGTTGATGTAGCCTTTTCCCAAGAGCTTTGCCGCATCGCCCGTGAATTCAGAAATTTCATAGGTCCAGCTCAATTTTGCAGAGCTGCGCTTGCTTAGATAGCGCTCCGTACCCAGAACAATCTGGAGGATGTTGCCGTCAGCGACGTCCTCTTCCCCGACGAGACTGTATGTCCCTGAGATGTATCCTGAATTCTTGCTCGAAAGAATATACGGTTGGTCGAAACGCAGCTGGGATGTTGCGATATAGGTCCCGGTGAGATTCGGAATGCGTCCCAGCACATTAAATCGCGTTGTCAGGGTCTGCGCCCCGGCAAAAACATTGCGCATGAGAAATGAAATTTCGGCGCCGGTTGTCAATCCGCTCAGTTGATTGTTCACGATCAAGCCGGGCGCTATTTCGAAACGCTTCCGTGGTTCCAGCTCCAGCGTCATCGCGACCAGCGAATCTTCGCGATTTTCTATTTTCGGATATTCTGGTGTGAAGGCAACATAGGAGAATACACCGAGACGATTGAGATTCGTTTCGCCGTTATTCTGACGGCTGAGGGAGTAGACCTCGCCGGGTTTAAATTCTATCCGGTCATAGACGATCTGCCTGGCCAGGTTCAGTTCGTCCACACCCTTGATCTCCTCGGTGATCGGACCGAAGTAGAGCCGTCTGCCATAATTGAAGGTTATTTTCACGATGACATTGTTATTTGACACCTTCCGCTCGACCAGGATCGTGTCGACGCTTGCCCGGGGATATCCGTTATCGCCAAGAATTTCCAGAATGCGAGTTCGCTCGGCGTGAATTTCATCAGCGCTGTAGCGGCGACCGGGACGCAAAAGCTGGGAACGGTTGATCTCTCCCTGCACCAGCGGCGGCAGCGCTCCGAGATTGCGGTAAGCTACGGAATCAATCAGAGAGGACGGTCCTTCCTTGACGCTGAAAAGGACATCAGCAGTTTGCTCCTCTTCATCGTAGACGTAGCTGCCATCGACTGTGGCGGCAAAAAATCCATTGTTCTTGTAGAACTGCCGAAGGACAGCGATATCGTCCTGGAAGGTCTGGAAATCAAAATAGCGGGGTTCCTGAGCGAGAGGGAATCGCTCACCGAGATTTTCATAAATCCCGACCCACAACCCTGCAGGGGATTCCTGGGACCGGAGAAGCAGACGCAGGTCGTTTTCGTCAAAGGTAGTGTTTCCCTCGAAACGGATATTCGCTACCTGGACGGAGTCGTAATAGGAAGGGTCTCCCTGGGCATGCAGGGAAAGGTTGGGAAGGAGCAAGAGGACAAAAAAGCAGCACATTCCAGACAACAGCCCAGCACTCATGTGCCGGGCTGTGTTGTGAAGAAGTTCATGCAAAGTGTTGCTGTTTTGCTTGATAGACAAGGTGATTAATATTCGTTTTCCTCGTCGCCATAGAAGAAATCTTCATCCACTGGATAGTCGGGCCAGATATCCTCGATGGATTCGTAGGTTTCATCCGGGTCCTCAAGCTCCTGCAAATTTTCCAACACCTGCAAAGGAGCGCCAATCCGGGTGGCATAATCGATAAGCTCATCCCTCGTTGCGGGGAAGGGAGCGTCATCCAACCAGGTGGCGAGTTCCATGGTCCAAATCATTTTCAGTATCTCCTATCAAAGAGTTGTTGCAATTCTGATGCAACTGGATATGGTTCCCATAATGCATCGCGCCAATTATAGCGAATGGCTAACGCTTTGTCAAGAGAAATCATTCAAAATGTGCAGAGAATTACACAGAATTCTTCGAGTTGGCCGTTTCATCCTCCCCTATTGGCCAGAACAGGCATTTTGTATGCTTGCTGTGCAGCCGATTTGCCCTGCTGCACCAGACTCCGACATCGCGTCGGCATGCTCCTACGGCGCATGGATCCGCGAATGCTGAGAACTTGCAGCTATAATCACAATACTGCGGGAATTCTTCCGACCGCATCTGTTGCATCGATTTTTTAGCCATAGGAACCTCCAGTAGATACATCTGAAGATGCGTTCTTTTCTATCATCTCATCACTTCCCCGCCGGCCAATCCTCTGTATCAGGCACCATCGTCACCTCGAGAATTGCATCCGAGTCGATTTGCGTGTCCCGATCAAGCGGCCCGGTCAACCCAAGCACGGCTACGATAGCAATACCCGCCCGGAACAGAATGGAAAGCAGTGAATCAAGCATCCCTCCGGCAATGACAAAACCGATAAGCATTATCGTCAGGGCGTAGGTAAGATCGTACTGCAGTGTTTTCGCTGGCCAGCGGTGCATAGCTCGATACGCCAGAGTGAAAGTAAGGATCAGTACGATAAGGATAGGGATCAGCGCTATCAAACCGCTGTCCATATACACCTGCAGATAATCGTTGTGCCAGCTTCCGACTCCTTTGTCCGGCATTTGGTCGAAGAGCGGGAAGACGTCGGGAAAAGTCCTCAACCCGAAACCTGTGAATGGGTGTTCTCCGCCAATCATCCAGGCGCCGCGCCAAATTATATCCCGGCCTGACATGTTGCCGCCGGCATTCAGCAGCTGCAGGAAACGCTCCTGCAATGGTGCTACAAAAATCAATGCGGCAGCTGCGAGCGCCACGAGGACGGAAAGGATGCGGCGTTCGCGTGAAATTCCTATGATGAGGGCAGCCAGGCCTGCGATCATCCAGTGCATTCGATTGAACGTAAAGAGCAAGCCGAGGAGCAGCAGCACGCAAACAGCGATCCACAAGCTCCGATTCGGGAAAATATCCTTGCGCCGCCCCAATGCGAAGGCCACGGTGAACACACTTGCGAGGAACATACCCAGCGTATAATACCCGGACGTCGTCGAGGTGAGACGCTCATCCATCCCCACCGCATAGCGGATGAAGCCGATAATCGTTGCTACGACAGCAGCAAGAATCAGCAGACGAATGAAAAGCAGCATTCGGTCCTGCCTTGCGGGATGGAAGGTGGAATAGACCACGAAAAAAAACAGATGGAATGGGATTTCGGTCCTGAATGCATCGAGACTTGCCCCCGGATCTATGGAGGTCGCTATCGCCAGCGTACGCGCCGCGATGAAGGCAGCATAGGCCCAGAAAATCGGCGAGCTGCGGGGACGAAGCGCAGGCTCCCTGACCATACCGTACGCCCAGATCAGCACGGCGATCAAAACGGCTGCCTGAGCGAGTGCGATTGAGAATATCAGCGCAGCAATAGCAGTAATGGAGGCGGCCCAGACAGCGACATCGAGGGAGCGGCCCCGGAAAGACGCACGCGTTTCCTCAATACATCCCTTCATCATCGTCGTACTCATAAATGAAACTGCATGTCATACAGCCGTTTATATAATCCATCGCGTGCCAGCAGCTCGATATGAGTGCCGGTCTCTTCGACTCCCCCGCTGTTAAGCACGTAAATCCTGTCGGCACGCTGTATGGTGCTGAGACGATG
The DNA here is from genome assembly GCA_049663345.1 of Bacteroidota bacterium. Taxonomy (GTDB): domain Bacteria; phylum Bacteroidota; class Ignavibacteria; order SZUA-365; family SZUA-365; genus SZUA-365. Next base: position 7,147 of record JBATDG010000118.1, on the reverse strand, counting down.
CGCGATGACGATCGAGGTTCGTCCTTCCATCAGATTTTCGATCGCCTTCTGAACCAGCACTTCCGATTCGGTATCGAGCGATGAGGTCGCTTCATCGAGAATAAGGATCGGCGGATTTTTGTAGATAGCGCGCGCAATCGAAAGCCGCTGCCGCTGTCCGCCGGAAAGCTTCACCCCGCGGTCCCCGATAACGGTGTCATATCCCTCGGGAGTCTCGACAATGAAATCATGTGCGTTTGCCGCCCTGGCCGCTGCGATGATCCTCTCCATGTCGATATGGTCCTCGCCGTATGCGATGTTCTCCCGGATAGTGGCGTTGAAGAGAAATGTCTCCTGCGTGACGATCCCCATCAGACCGCGCAGGGAACGTACTGTGATGTCGCGAATGTCGCGTCCGTCGATCTGCACCGAGCCGCCCGTCACATCGTAGAAGCGAGGGACAAGATCCACCATGGTGCTTTTCCCCACACCGCTCGGACCTACAACCGCCACGACTTCGCCGGCCTTGATTTCAATGTCCACTCCACCGAGCACTTCTTCCCCGGTGCTGTACTGAAAATGCACATCGCGGTAGAGGATTCGATCACGGAAGGCGTCAATGTCCTGAGCGCCGGGACGATCGACGATGCGCGGTTCAATATCGAGTACGCTGAATACACGATCCGCTCCCGCCATTCCCTGTGAAATATGATTAACCGTTTGTCCGAGATACTTGAGCGGCTGCATCATCTGCAACATTGCGAAGATGTATGCGACGAATACGCCGCTGGACATGCCGCTGCGGCCGGAGAGGATCGCATCACCCATGAACCAAAGGATGATCACGACGACAAACACGCTGAGCGTTTCGGTGATCGGCGAAGCCAGATCCCTTCTGCGTTTGATGCCCACGAAGGTTTTGTAGTACGACTGGTTTTCGACACCGAACTTGCCGATTTCATACTGCTCGGTCCGGAATGCGCGGATGATGCGCATGCTCGAGAGTCCTTCATCAAGCACGGAGGTCAGCCGTGCGAGCGATTCCTGCAGCACATTGCTTTCCCGCTTGACCCAGTTGCCGATTTTCGTCAGGATGAAGCCTGTCACCGGAAGCAGTACAAAGGCGATCAGCGTCAGCTGCCAATCGATGAAAAACAGCAGAATGGTATAGACCAGAATCTGAGGCGGATCGCGGAACAGACTGTTGACCACAGCTATGGCCGAGTCGTTGACCAACTGCACGTCGCTGATGATCCGCGACATGAGCATGCCCTTTTTCTCCTCGGTGAAATAACTCAGCGACAACCGGTTCATATGCGAATAGAGATTCTGCCTCAGATCGCGAATGATGCCCTGCTCGGCTGGAGCCATACTCCAGGACTGCGCATACCCGAACAAGTTTTTAAAGAAAAAGGCCCCGAAGATCATCACACACAGATACTTCAATGCCGTGACAGCATCGGTGGAGGCCATCACGTTATTCAGCTGCGCAAAAGCCCAGACCTTGAATGTGCCGAGAGAAAACTCGGGCACCGGCTGCGGCGTAGGATACACGGGATCGAACAGCACATTGATGAAGGGAATAACCAGGATAACCGTCGCCATGTTGAAGACAATGGAAAAAAACATGGCGGTAGATGACAGGGCCAGGTTCTTTTTATAGGGCAGAAGAAGCCTGAGAATACGAATGACAGTCTTCACGAAACAGTGTTCTCCGTTGAATCTTCGAGGTGTTCCAATCCCAGCAGGCAGCGCAGCAGCGGCTTCCGCTGCAAATCGGCGAAACGGTCCAGACAACGCTGCGGCACTTCCGTCCGGGAGTGATAAAGGTGCATTTGAATCGCACGATGCCTGAGTGAGCGGGCCCTCAGGCCCAGTAGATTCAGACGCAATTCCACATCGCTGTCTTCACCGCAGCCCGGTCCGTCGTACCCTTCGTCAAATCCGTTAATGGCGGCGAGGGAAGCACGATGCACCGAAAAATTACTGCCGAGCATGCCGCGGTCAGACCCGTGTAATATGTTCCGAAGGAGCGGGCTTTCAAAACGGAGGCCGTCCTCAACACGTTTTGCCTTCCCGAGTAGACCATCCCACCACAAAGCAGCGCTGATCCGCTCGAAACGTCCCTTCTCGACATCGCGCAGCGTCAGCCGCTCCGTCCATCGCGCCGAGGTTTCAACCCGTCGGCCGCAGAGATAGTACCCTTCCTCCATTGCCTCAATGTGATCCGCCAGAAAATCGGCATGGGGAAGGCAGTCGCCGTCAATGAAGACCAGATACTCGCTTCGTGCAGCCCGTATGGCATTGTTGAGCATGACGTTTTTTCGCCAGCCGCTATCATCATGCCAGAGATGCTGAATCGATAGTCCGTAGCCTGTGCGTGCATCTTCGACGACCTTGGCTATATCCGGGGCAGAACCGTCGTCGGCGACAATGATTTCGAAATCCTTGTGCGACTGCCGGGCGCATGCCGCGAAAATCATGCGCAGGTAGTCCGGACGATTATACACGGCGACGACGAGTGAGCAACCGAAACTCATTACGCCTGCTCCCTTCTGCTTGCGTCCATCGAAGCGAGCGCATTCAAGAGCGCATCCACTGCGCGGGATGCGGGAAGCTCTGTCATGCATACCGGGTCGGGACAGTCGAGACGGCGGCAGCAGCGGTTCTCGACATCGTCGATGCGCAGCACAGTTGCGCGATCGCTCCACGGCCCCTGACTTTTCGGATCGGATGGTCCGTAAAACGCGATGACGGGCTTCCCCAGTGCCGTGGCGATATGCGTAGGACCGCTGTCATTACCTATGGCGGCGGCGCAGCGGTCCATCAGAGCCGCTGCCTCCCGCAGATTCCCTCGCGGCGCTGCGACGGCGCGGCTGCTGACGCGCGTAATTTCTTCGGCATCCTGCCTCTCGGCCTCGCTGCCCCAGAACACAAGGAAGCGCAAATGATCGAGGCGAGAATCAGTCACCAGCTGCTGCCAGTGCCCAAGCGGCCATTTTTTTGAGGGATAGCCGCCTGTGGGAATCAGCGCGATCACTTGTCCGTTGTCGGGAAGTCCCAGTTCCTGCCACTGCCCTGCGGCCTGCACGCGTTCGGCTTCGGAGACTCTCCACACCAGCGACCGGCTTCGTTCAGGAATATCCATGTGCCGCAGCACAAAGAGATTGAATTCCACTTCGTGTCCGTGATTCGCTTCACGTGCCGACAGGCGGTGAGTGTACAATTTCTCACGCAGACGAAAGTCGAATCCTATGCGTACCCGGGCGCCGCTCACAACGGATTGAATCGCAGTGGCCGGAGAACAGATCAGGTCGATAGAAAGATCGAATCGGCGCTTCCGCAGACGCCGGAGAAAGCCGAACTGATAGGCCAGACTTTCATCCTCGAAGCGGATGATTTCATCGATGTCGGGATTATTTTCGAGCACGAAAGCACTGGCGCTGCGGACCACATAGGCGATATGCGCATCCGGGTAGGCCAGGCGCAGGTTGCTGAGCAGGGGCGTTGTCCAAAGGACATCGCCGATACCGCTCATTCGAATCACCAGTATGGATCGTGCAGGAAATTTCATCCTCAGAGCTTGTAGCCGATGGTTCGGAGGAACCGCTTGCGCACGATGACGTCCTCCTCTGATTCGACTCCCAGCGTCCTCATTCCATCCACCACGCCGAGAATGGCGCGCCCCTGCGCAGTTTCGGCGACAATGACCTCAGTCGGATTCGCAGTCGCGCAAAAAATGCGCGTGACTTCAGGAACCTGCTTGATCGAATTGAGAATATTGATGGGGAAGCCGTTTTCAAGCATGATGATGAAGCAATGTCCGGCAGAAAGCGCCATCGCGTTGCGGACCGCCAGATCGACGAGTGCGGGTTCGTTCCCCTCCCTGCGGACCAGAGCCGGACCCGACGCCTCGCAGAACGCGATACCGAATTTCATCGACGGGTTGGTCTGCACGATGGCCTCGTACAGATCCTCAACGGTTTTGATGAAATGGGAATGTCCGAGGATGAAATTCATATCCTCAGGCTTTTCGATAGGGATGACCTTGAGTTCCATTTGAGGATTCCTTTGCTTGTTTACCTGAGAATTTGGATGGTCCGCTGCCGGAGTAAACCATGGACCAGTGCAGAAAGCGTGTAGACGCCGGGAGCGAGTCCCGCTGTCCCGATACGGATCGAACCGTCGTGTATTTCCGTGCGCAGCACTTCCCTGCCGAGCAGGTCGTGAAGCAGCAGACGGCCCTGCGCCGACGCGTCGGAAAAACGCACGGTGAGCGTTTCGCCGCTCTGCAGCGGTTGAGGAAATACCGCTGAGATGGAGAAATCCCCAACGGATGGATCGGCGGGCACGCCGACGGTTGCCTCAGTCAGACGCACCAGAGCGGGAATGCTGATTGTATCGTCATTGCTCAACCGTACATGCACTGTCAACTGATAGTCGCCTGGGACGAAGCCATTGGTATCCCACGTGCCGAGAGTGTCGCGGAAGCGCTGCACGATCGATGGCTGGGATTTCCAGAGCACGAGATCCGGATTATTGGCATTCGCTGCTGTCATCCAGTACGAGAGAAAATACACCGGTACGTCAGCGCCGGGCAGGAAACGCACGGTGCCGTAGACAGGAACGCTTGCGTCGACAGTGGCCTGCTTCGGTTCATCGACAGACAACACCGCACCGACAGCGCCTGCCTCGACGGTGGGCAGAGCCGGAAAGCTCGAGTGAAATATCGCGATCACGGCATTGTCCGCGGCATGGGGAATATGCGTATTGATAGTCGACCCCAGCACAATGATCTGCGACTGCGCCCTTGCGATAATGCGCGCCGTGATTTGAGACTGGACAATGAGCATGGTCGCATTATCGAATGCGCCGATGTACCCGCCGCTTCCGTCGCAGATGGAGTTCTGCACCGTGGCGTCGCTTCTGCCGAATGCGATCACCTCCCCGAAAATGGAACTGCCGATCGTCAGCTGATAGGTATCGAAGGAATAGAGGTTCCAGGTCGTCACCTTGCAGCGCTCGAAGCGGACGTCCCGATCCTGCGCCGGATAGCGCGTAGATTCCAGGGTCGCATTGTTCACCAGGCCGTTGACCGTTCCTGTGCCGCTCCCACGGAACATGGACCCGACGGCAAGCAGGTCGCAATCCCGAAGCGTTGCCGTGCAGCCGCTCTCGAGCATGAGTCCCCACAGAAGGCCGAAGCACCCTTCCCAGCGCAATCGGTAATCAAATCCGGCGGCGGCGGCAGAATCCGGGAAGGCGTAGCTCCCGAGCACCTGGGATCCCGGAAGCGATGTTTCAAGCGTTGATCCGGAAGGCAGTGTGAGCCAGGTCAGCAACCCTGTACAGTTCGTGAAATCAGCCCGTGCATGATCGAAATAGAGAAATTCGCCGAGTTTCTCGCTGCCTGCCGCCTCTACGCTGGCGTATTTATCCAATACTGTGGTGGTGAGACCCGAGGTAACCGCAGTGGCGTCGAGGCGCCAGACAGCGGTGTCCGTCACCGCCACGTTGAGGTTGAAACCGCCGCAATTCAGCAATGCGGAATTGAGCCAGAGCGAGGATTTATTCGCGATAGTAATTCCGCGCTGGTAGAGATAGTCCTGTCGGATCTCCAGCGTCCCACCCTGAACCTCCAGCCTGCCGCTGTGCATGAGATATATATTCCCGCGCACGCGCAGGGTAATGCCATTGAGGCGGAGTGTGCCGTTGTTGACTACGATCAGATCGCCGTCGACATCGAGATTGTCATTGATTTCGCGTACTTCATTGGAGTTCGGGAAACCGACAATGAGATCGCCCGGAGCTGAAGCGCCGCGAAGGGACATCAGTACTGAGGGATCCAACCGCACGGGCTCCCGAAGCGGCAGACCTGACGAGAGACCGCCATCTGGGATCGGTGCCGCGGCAACGCAGCCGGGAAAGAGCTTCGTCTCCATCACCTGCGCTGCGGACGGTCTTCCAAGGCCTGGAAGAAGCAGCATGAAGGCCAACAATAATTCCGTAAATTGACGCATTTTTTATATATTGGATAGTTCATTATCAAACATTTTCGGGAACCGAATAAAGTACGCTTTTTGCGAAAGAGCTACAATTTGATGAATTCTACAGCGCGGAACCTGAATCCAATCCCATGCGTTTTACCAGAATGAGCCGTTTTGAAAACACCTGAACTTTACTCACAAGAATTCTCAATATTTTCCATCAACACAAGAGGATAACAATGAAGATTTTCCGCATTATGACCCTGGTTGCGCTCGCAGCGCTGCTTTCATCCGCGTTCACTGCTTGCGACAGCACAACCACCGATCCGGTCGACACCGACCCCGTGCTTGAGCGGCCGACGAACCTGCGAGCCGGGTCTGCCGATGGTGCGACCTTCCTCAGCTGGACCGCCTCGATCGATGAAAGCGCCAGCAACTTTGGCAGCTACGAGATCAGCATCCTCAACCAGTCCACCAACGAAACGCTCGCTCCCCGCACCGCAGGCAAAGGCATCACCAGCCTCCGCGTCGACGGACTTACCAACGGCGTCCGTTATCTCTTCACCATCCGCTCCCTGACGAATCTCGGCAAGGAAGGCACGACCTACTCGATGGTCGAATGGTCGCCTGCCGCCCGTCAGAATACCGATAACAATGGCCTGCCGATCAAGGTCTATGCCACGACGTCTTCCTCCTTCAACAGCGCAATTGATCTTTACAATGACCTGGGTAAGGCCGAAGTGATTCCGCAGTCCGGTCAGGTGTTCCAAGATCGCGGCGACATGTACGTCTTTGCCGCAAGTGCCACTTCCGCTCTTGAAGTCATCAGCCCGGATCAGGCAAACAACAAGGGTATGGCAACACAGTTCTCGAGCGTCGCACCGCTTGATTTCGACAACCTTGACGGGCAGCTGGCCGCCGATCCTCCTGCAGACGCCACTTACAGCCTGAACAAACTCACGATTGCCACCGGCAGCGCCACCGCGGGCCGTATCTATTTCGGCCGCATCGTGCGCGGAACCGACAAGTTCTACTTCCGCATGCTCGTTAAAAAGGGCAGCGCTGGTTCGCTTATTCAGGGCACCGGAAATGACCGTTTCGTCGAAATGGCAGTGTCCTTCCAGAACGCGCCGAACAATCCGTTCGCGAAGAAATAATTTCCTTTCCTGTATGTTCAGCGC
>JBATDG010000117.1:0-44050 GCA_049663345.1 Bacteroidota bacterium | reverse complement strand
TGGCTGATGGCTGATGGCTGATGGCTGATGGCTGATGGCTGATGGCTGATGGCTGATGGCTGATGGCTGATGGCTGATGGCTGATGGCAAAATAACACGAATGGTGATGCTTCTGTCATTTCGATTGGCTTTTCTTCATTGGCTATTAGCCATCAGCCATCAGCTATTAGCCATTTAATTTTTTCATGCATTGCAAACTGCTCGACGATATCCATTTGGCCGATTCGTCTCGATTTTTATGTTCCACGCGGGATGCGTAATTTTGGAGTCGGCGGTATGTTGTTTATGCCGCTGCGGGGAATACATAATAATGGGGCTGAATACAGTCATCGAGCATTAATCCCGATAACCGATTCGCAGGAGAAGATTCATGTCCAATGCATATTTCAAGGTTCCGGCGCCTATCAACGAGCCGATCAAGTCGTATGCACCGGGGAGTCCGGAAAAAGCTGAACTGAAAGCAAAACTCGCCGAACTCAAGGCGATGGAAATCGACGTGCCGCTGATCATCGGCGGAGAGGAAATCCGTACCGGCGACACCGCCGAGATGCGCATTCCGCATGATCACGGACACAAGCTCGGCATCTACCACCGCGCTTCCGAAAAGGAAGTGAACATGGCAATCGCCGCCTCGCTCGAAGCACAGAAGGCCTGGGCGGTCATGCCGTGGGAACAGCGCGCAGCAATTTTCCTCAAAGCAGCGGATCTGCTTGCAGGTCCCTGGCGCGCAACGATCAATGCCGCAACGATGCTCGGACAGTCCAAAACCGCCTTCCAGGCGGAAATCGACTCGGCCTGCGAGCTGATCGATTTCTGGCGCTTCAATGTGCATTTCATGACCGAGCTGATGCAGGACCAGCCGTATTCCCCCGCGGGAATGTGGAATCGCGTGGAATACCGTCCCCTCGAAGGCTTCGTCTTTGCCGTCACGCCGTTCAATTTCACCTCCATCGCAGGCAATTTGCCGACCGCTCCGGCCATGATCGGCGGCGTGTCGCTTTGGAAACCGGCCTCGAGCGCAGTGTACTCCGCCTACTTCCTCATGAAGCTGCTCGAGGAAGCCGGTCTGCCGAAGGGCGTGGTGAACTTCATCCCCGGCTCCGGCGCGAAGGTCGGCAATCCGGTCCTGGCCAGCGAACATCTCGCAGGCATCCATTTCACCGGCTCGACCGCAGTGTTCCAGGATATGTGGAAAACCGTCGGCGAGAATATTTCGAAATACCATGCGTATCCGCGCATCGTCGGCGAAACTGGCGGAAAGGATTTCATCTTCGCGCACAGCAGCTCGGATGTGGATGCCCTCGTCGTCGCCGCGCTCCGCGGTTCCTTCGAATATCAGGGACAGAAATGTTCCGCCGCTTCCCGCATGTACATTCCGCAGTCCATCTGGGCTGAGTTCAAAGCGAAGTATGTTGCCGAAGTCGCGAAAATCAAGGTCGGCGACCCCGAGGACTTCACGAATTTCATGAGCGCCGTAATCGACAAGGCCGCTTTCACCAGCATCACCAGCTACATCGATCATGCGAAAGCAGCAGCGGATGCTGAAATCATCACCGGTGGAAATTACGATGCGTCGAAGGGCTACTTCATCGAGCCGACGACTATCGTGACCACGAATCCCGCATTCAAATCGATGGCGGAAGAAATCTTCGGACCGGTCATGACGATTTTTGTCTACGAAGATGCGAAGCTTGACGAGACGCTGGATCTCTGCGACACCACCTCGATGTACGCCCTCACCGGCGCGATCTTCGCGCAGGACCGCTACGCGCTCGTAAAGATGTCGGATCGTCTGCGCAACGCCGCAGGCAATTTCTACCTCAACGACAAGCCCACCGGTGCGGTGGTCGGACAGCAGCCCTTCGGCGGCGGACGCGCCTCCGGCACAAACGACAAGGCCGGCAGCGCGATGAATCTCCTGCGGTGGATGTCCGTCCGCACCCTGAAGGAGACCTTCGCTCCCGCGAAGACTTGGGAATATCCGTTCATGGGTGAGAAATAAACCATCTCCGGTGGCACTGAAGAGTAACCACCCGCCATCGTCCTCATCCCGAAAAACGGGATTAGACTTCGGCGCGGCAGGCAGATTTCACGGATTGCACAGATTGGTTTTTTCAGGGCGGGTCTATTGCGGACCCGCCTTTTTTATGGTTCTCTATCGAACCACCGCCCTTCCCCGCAACTCTTTTGGCAGCTCATTGGGATAAACACAGAGCGTACGAATTTGATCGATTGCACTGCTGTCTTGAGGATTAACGGAGCGAGTAAGGCTTTCCTGAGATAGCGAGGCTTTGATACTATTACCGAGGAGACCTCCAAGTACGGCGCCCGCTACTACCCCCACAACGAATGGCGTGGGATCCTCATCGCTGAATCTGTATCCAATAACCCCGCCGAGGAGTATTCCGCTGAAAAACCCAAGAAAGCCACCAATATTTGGGGATGGAGAGGAGGCATTTAAACTTCCCGGGATCACAATTTCCTTCAACGAATCGAGCTGAAAATAGACGATCCCGTCGAATGATGGCAGGTCCTTCCCGTTCCATTCCTGACACTTCGTATCTGTCAGCAAGCCATTCTGATTGACATACAACAGAATCACTGGCGTCACGATTCCAGAGGATGTGTGTAAAGCTACCACGGGAACAGACTGAGCGTTAGCGCAATCGAATAGGATCACACACCATATCAGCATGAAGGGAAAAGAAACTCTACTGGCGAGGTTAGGAATGTTCCATCTGCCGTAATTGTCATGACAAATCATAGTTAAATATCTTTCATAATGATATCGTTGCGGCGAAAGCAACATATAGATGTTGAAGCGGATTATCAATTGCTCCGATCGCGAGTACGGGCGCCCATCGCACCCTGAATAAATTCGAGACACATTGGCAAGGCATACGGCGGTGTAACTTCGGTAAGAGATATCTGTTATATTTCCATTGAATCTCGTCTTTGACATCAGCCATTAGCCATCAGCCATTCGCCATTCGCCATTCGCTATCCGCCATCCGGCTCCGGAGGAATCATGCACCGTTTCCTATCCATATTCATCCTCTTGCTGCTTACGACACCCGCCGCTCAAGCGCAATGGCCGGATTGGGATCGTCTGCCCGGACCAACGGGGGGACTGATTCAATCCTTCACCGCTGTGGATGGCGACATCATCGCGGCGCCCTATCTCGGCGCATTCTACCATTCGACGGATGCGGGAGTCACCTGGGAATTTCTCTTCGAAGCACCCTGGACCCGCAACACCTATACGCTGCACGGGACGGCCGACGGCATGCTGTTTGCGCTCGGCTACAGCGGAACCTACCGCAGCTCCGATCACGGGCAAAGCTGGACGAAATGCAATGTGGGCGAAACCGCGCTTTTCGCCGCTTCGCAGGCGGACGGCACCGTCTTGCTTGGTCTGCGCGGCTCTGTCGCAATCTCCACCGACAAAGGTGTGAGCTGGACGACAACCACTCCGAGTCCGGGCAGCAGCCGCGATTACAAGGTAGCCGCGGATCTCGCCGGCAACTGGTACGCCGGCGCCTATCAGGTCGGATTATTCCGCTCCAGCAATCGGGGGCAGACGTGGGAGTCCATCGAAGCAGGCCTGCCCAGCAACGCGTTGTATTCGATCAGCGTACCCACCGGGGATGTTGTCTTCATCGGACTCAACAGCGCGACGTATCGCTCAAGCGATCAGGGAGCTACCTGGAATCATATCAGCGATTTAGCCGCGATGAATGTCTTCTCCGTGCAGCATGCGGGCGGCAACACGATGGTGACGGAGACATCCAAAGGACTGTATCTCTCGCAGAACTTCGGTGCGACCTGGGAGACAGGCACGCTTGCTCCGTTTGTCGATACTTACGGACTGTTCGCCCAGCGCAACGGCCTCATCCTCTTTTCCGACAACGGCCGCGTCATCCGCAGCAGCGACAAAGCAGCGACATTCGAGATCAGCGATGCGGGCCTCTATCTTCAGAACATTACTGCGGTAGGAGGATTGGAGGACGGAAATATGCTTGCTGCAAATGAAGGTGGAGGGCTATACCGTTCCACGGATAATGGTGAGCACTGGCAATATGCAACTCCGGGAAGGTGGGACTACACTGTAAAAGAGCTGCGTATCGGATTTGAAAGATATGCACACGCGCTCACGGACGATGGCGAGCTACTCATTACGACGGACAACGGAGACAGCTGGGCATTCCGATACGATTCGCTTGGAGTTGGTCCATTCCTTTCCATCCAGGGCCTGGAGGATTTCTACACAGTTTCGTCGGAAGGTCGGTTTTTCCATTATAGCGGCTACAACAGGGTTTGGGATGAAAGAGGAACAATTCAGCCATCAGCAGGAAGTATCGGCGCCGCCACACTGGCCACATTCGATTCTGTTTTTCTCATTGGCACGGATCGCGGACTCTTCCGCAGCACGGACCGGGGCTACACCTGGGACCTTGTACTCATTGAAGGACTTCCGAAATGGTTTACCGAGATTATCGTGAATCTGCCATGGGGGTCGGAGGCCTTCGCATCGACAGGCGATGCCGTGTATCGCAGCAGCGACAGGGGGGCGACATGGACCATCATGACGGGCAATTTTTCGTCTCCGCAGCAACTCACTTACAACCCTGATCGGGATATATACCTTCTGGATGAGGATAGCATCCACTACGTGAAACAACCAGACCACCCGGGGAATGTCTGGCAAACGTTTCCGGCAGCGCCATTCTCCGACTTCACCTGCCTTGAATTCTGTCCTTGGGGCAACGAGTACTGGGGCCACATTCTCCTGGGCAGCCGCTCCCACGGACTTTTTCGCAGCGTCAACTGGACGCTCTCATCTCCATCGCCGGAGAAGGCAGCAGAGCAATTTTCCATCACAAATTTGTATCCGCTCCCACTCACAACGATGAGCGGCAGCGCAGCAACTTTAAATCTGCAGCTCGAACTTCTGTCTTCGGCATCCGTCGTTGTGGAAGTCTGCGACATGCTGGGGCGGACGCTGCAGCACTTCGATCAAGGCAGGCTCGCAGCCGGAAGGAATAATATTCGCATATCCGTTTCTGCGGAGGCGACTGGAATGCTTCTGCTTCGCGTGCATGGTCCGGGCGGAATGCAGCAGCGCCTTCTCCCCTCTTTCCATTCGGTGAAATAGAACCGCTTTGTCCCGGACTTCCTGCTGAAAGGAAGCATTGCTCCATTTCGCTAGCCAATGCTTTCCCTAGTCAGGCCCGGAAAAACTGAAAAACGGGATTTTTGTCCTTATTGAATCTTGTGCCCGTTTTCCCTATTATCCTATCTCACGTAAAGTCAATGCTCCCTTGGGAGCCTTCAATGTTTCCTGTGAATTTCACAAATCACGCACTCCTTTTCCTAGTCTGCGTTTTGGCGCAATTAATCTCACCCGAGTGACAGATGAACTCTGCTGTGAATTACAGTTCTGATGTTTCGGTCGAAAAATCCGAGCTCTTCCCACAGAATAGCCCTTTCCCGGTTCTCCGCGTTCACAGCGACGGAACACTTCTCTACGCCAATCCTGCGAGCGCTCCTCTCCTCGGTTTCTGGGGATGCCAGGTCGGCGATCGCCTGCCGGAGGATTGGCGCGGCATTATCACAAAAGTGCTGAATGACGGCGTTCGTCACGATACCGAGGTAACGACCGGAAGTGCGCTGCTGTATCTATCTTTGATTCCGATGCCTGAACTCGAGTGTGTGCAGATCTATAGTTTCGATGATACGCCTAAAGCGCTTGCGCGAAAGCAGCTTGAAGAAAATGAAGCCCTGTTCCGCAATGCCTTTCATATCAGTCCGGATTCCGTAAATATCAACCGGCTATCCGACGGTATGTACATAGACGTCAATCAGGGATTCACCGCCCTCACAGGGTACACGAGGGATGAGGTGATCGGGCGCACTTCGTTTGAGATCGACATCTGGTGCGATTTTAACGAGCGTTTGAAACTCGTGGAAGGATTGCGGAAAGACGGTCTGGTAAGGAATCTTGAGGCGCGTTTCCGAATGAAGGATGGCAGCGTCCGTACCTCCCTTCTTTCGGGACAGATGATTCAGATTGGCGGGGAGATGCATATACTCTCGATAACCCGCGACATCAGTGACATTAAAAATGCGCAGGAGGCGCTTCGCGTAAGCGAGGCACGCATGCGGTCGCTGCAGGAAAACATTCCGCTCGCACTGTACCAAAGCAAACCCGATGGCAGCATCGTGTATGCCAATCCCGCCATGGCGCGCATGTTCGGCTACTCCAGTGTTGAGGAACTTTCTCAAGTTCCCACTGAAGATTTGTATGTCGATGCGAAGCAGCGCACACAGATTGTCGAAGTGCTTAACAAACATGGGCTGATCAAGGATTGGGAGGTGACGCTGAAGCGAAAGGACGGGTACGCTCTCGATTGCGCGCTGAATATTCGGGCTGCCTTCGATGCAAGCGGAATGCTGATCCGCCAGGACGGCATCATCATCGACATCACGGAACGCAAACGCATTCAGGCTGCCCTGGTCGCCGCGAAGAACAAAGCGGAGGAGATGAACCGCATTAAATCCAATTTCCTCGCTACCATGAGCCATGAACTTCGTACTCCGCTGAACGGAATTCTCGGCTTCGCCAGTCTGCTGGAAGAGGCGCTTCTGGATGAGGAGCTTTCTGAGATGGCTGGCATTATCAATGCAAGCGGCCACAGATTGCTTGACACGCTCAACAGTATTCTCGACCTTTCCATAGTCGAAGCGGACAAGCTCAACGTCAACTGGGATGATGTCGACGTTATTTCCGTTCTCACCGAAGTAGAAAATCTCCATCAGGCCAACGCCAAAAAGAAAGGCCTGGCACTGAAGAGCAAAATCGAGTTGAATTCACTCATCATACAGACCGACGAACGACTTCTGCGGCAGATTCTCATCAATCTTCTTAACAATGCCGTCAAATACACGCGTCATGGAGGCGTCACCCTGTCAATCGAAGAAATGCATGATCCCCATCGAGAGCTTGTCTGCATTCACGTCCAGGACACAGGTATCGGCGTCTCAACCAAAGACCAGGAAGTGATTTTCGATGAATTCCGCCAGGCCAGCGAAGGATATAGCCGGGCCTACGATGGTTCCGGCCTCGGTCTCAGCGTAAGCCAGAAATTCGCGCATGTACTTGGCGGCCGGATCACCCTGAACAGTACGAGCGGTGTTGGTTCCGTTTTCACCCTCCAGCTGCCGCGGCAGCATCATTGAACATCTCATAATCGGAGAATGCCGGGTATGCGTATTGCGATTACTTCCTTTCTCCTTCTCCTCCTCGCCTCACCCCTCTTCAGTCAGGACAGTACCTGGTTTCGAATCATCACGCATGAAGTGGGTTTCGGCCAGGATACGAAAGCTTTGCGCTTTAACGCCGTCGACCTCAACGGCGACCGTTTCCCTGACATCGCTGTTGTAAGAAGCACCTACAAGCGCGGCGATATGCGTGTTTATATCAACGAACCGAATGTTACCGTCCCGCCCGCGCAGACTCCGCCCCGACGATTCACCGACTTTACCGAAGCCAGCGGAGTGAATAAGCATCCCAGTCTGGATACGACCAAGAAAGTTGAATGCATCAGTTTCGGCGATCTCGACAACGACGGCGACGTCGATTTGATCAACGGCGTGTGGATGTATAACGACAACATTCCGTTTCGCGAGGACCGCAGCGAAGTCATGCTCAATGACGGGAACGGTGTGTTTTCCCATGTCGCAGACGACGGTTTCGAGACGCTCACCGATCCCACCGATCAGCAGTGGGCATTGAGTACCTCCGGCTTTTCGTGGATAGACTACGATCTGGACGGCATTCTCGATGTCTACGTCGCCGCGTATTGGCGTACACCCAACGGACCGTTTCACCCGGACCGGCTCATGAAAGGAAACGGAGACGGAACATTCACCAACGTGTCGTCGCAGGCCCGTGTCACAACTTCGTATCCCATGCAGGGTGCGTCCTGCATCGACTGGAACAACGACGGCTGGACCGACGTCCTGACTTCGCCGTACTGCCGAAGCAACGGCAGCCTGCTGCGGAACGAAGGCGACGGCACGTTCCGCGACATCGCGCCCATGGTCGGCTACAACGCCCGTGCGCTGCAGGGCGATAATGGACAGAATCTTTGCCAGTGGGGCGTGTATCCCTACGACTACGATAATGACGGCGACATGGATGTTCTACAGGTGCTGGTGCACGGGGGACTCGACGCAGGCGAGGGTCACACTACCATCGCAACCAACCTCGGTCCGGCACAGGATTACAAACTGGTGCAGGATCTGAACCGTCTGCATCGGGCGAATCCGCAGTCCACGCATCTCGGAAACATGGACGCGCAGTGGATCGATTTCAACAATGACATGCTCGTCGATCTCATCATCACCGAATGCGAATACATCGACGCGACGGACCGGCCGTACTTCTACCTGCAAAGCGCGGACAACCATTTCTACGACATCACTCCGCAGCTAGGGTTGATCGGGCAACTCCGCAGCATCCATTCCCTCGAAGCGCTCGATTATGATCGCGACGGCGATTTCGATCTCGTGACGAATTCCAACCACTTCTCCGCTCAGGGCAACACCGATCGGGCGGATATCGTTTTTTTGGAAAACACGATCGGCAACAAGAACAACTGGATCGGTATTCAGCTTGAGGGTCCGGTTGGTGTAAACAGAACCGCCGTCGGTGCGCGCGTTGTCGTGTTCGCCGGCGGAGTTCGTCAGATGCAGGAAGTGCAGGCCGGCCGGGGACATTTCTCCGGACAGCAGCCGCTGGAGCTACTATTCGGACTCGGCGCCAACACCCAGGCCGACAGCATCGTCGTGTACTGGCCGCGCCAGCCGTTCGCCCATACCATTTTAACGAACGTGCCTGCCAATCAGTATATCGGCATCAACGGTACTGTGCTCAGCAGCGGCGATGTGCCGCAGGCGACCGAGCTGGCGCTGAACGCGTATCCGAATCCTGCGCGCGAGCAGCTGCACGTCACACACAACGCTCCGACCGGCACGCTTCGCCTGTTCAACGTGCTTGGCCGCCAAGTGTACAGCGGCGCTTCATCGACGATGCAGATACCCCTCGGATCACTCCCCGCAGGAAGCTACGTACTGCAGCTCGATAACGGATCGCAGCGCGCACGCCGGCTTGTAATCGTCGCGCATTAATCTGCGCAGCCTGCTGTTTCCGTAAAAGAAACATGATAAATGCAAAACGGGACGCTCTGGCGTCCCGTTTTGCGTTGTGCGTTTTCTGTAAACTCTTTAAGCCACGGCATCTTCCTTGACAATGAAGGCGAGGAGTAGTCCTGCGACCACGCATTCGACTGTGGTTCCGATGAACCAAGTGAAAGCCATGGAATACGGAATGGGGATGACCGCATAGGTACCGTAACCCATGGCTGTGCCAGCACCTAAACCGAAGAGCAGTCCATAAATCAATGCGTTTTTCAGAGTTTTCGGTTTCACGAGCCAGCCGTATATGGCGGCAAACAGAAAGGCGGAGATCAGTGAGGAAATGTACATCGAAATCCATTTCATTTCTTCCATCGGCCGCCAGATACTGCTTGTCTCCTCATAGGCTTTCATGAGAATGATGGAATGGAGCACGAAGTCAATGATTTGCCAAGCGACAAATACCGCGAGCGTTCCGAGCAGAATGCGTTTCACCATGGGGTCCTCTTCAATCTATGTGAGATGGTTGTGGCAGAATATATTCATTCACTCGAGCAGTGTCAAATAGGCAGCGCCCCGACTGTGCGGGGCGCTGAATTCTCAAAAATTGTACGAGCAGGGGAACGTATCAGGCGGTGACTTCAGCATCAATCGAAATATTCTCAATCCATCCGAACTCGTCTTCGAGTTCGCCGTACTGGATGCCGGTGATCGTGTCGTAAAATTTCTGCGCGAGAGATCCGATTTTTCCCTCGTTGATGATCATGGATTCACCGCGGTAGACAAATTCACCGACAGGCGAAATCACAGCAGCCGTACCGGTGCCGAAGGCTTCCTGAATCTTGCCGGATTTATGCGCGTCGTGAATTTCATTGATTCCGATCGAACGTTCCGAAACTTTCAGGCCCCAATGGCGGGCGAGATGAAGGACGGAGTCGCGCGTGATGCCCGGAAGGATTGATCCCTGAGATAGCGGCGGAGTGATGAGTTCACCGTCGATAACGAACATGATGTTCATCGCGCCGATTTCATCCACAAAATCGCGCGTCACAGCTTCGAGGAAGAGCACCTGTGCAAAGCCCTCCTTTTTCGCCTGCGTGCCGGCGTAGAGACTGGCTGCATAGTTCGCAGCGGTTTTCGCCTGACCAAGTCCGCCGCGTACGGCGCGGATATGTTCCTCGTCAACCTTGATGCGGACGGGATTCAATCCTTCGGCATAATATGAGGACACGGGTGAGGTAATGACCATGAAGCGATATTGCGACGATGCCTGCACACCGAGAAAATTTCCCGTTCCGAAGGTGAACGGGCGAATATACAGGGAGTGATGGCGTTCTCTCGGAATGAAATTATGGTCGACCGCGATCAGTTCACGAATTCCCTCGACGAACAATTCTTCATCAAATTTCGGGATACACACTGCGGCGCCGGAATTGTTCAATCGCTTCGCATTCATGTACGGACGGAAGAGATTTATTCCACCCTTCGCGGAACGATAGGCTTTCATTCCCTCAAAAATGGTCTGTCCGTAATGCAGCGTGCAGTTTGCGGGCTCGATCTGCATGGCGCCGTAGGGTTCGATTCTTGGTTCTCCCCACTCTCCGGCATCATAATCCACAACGAACATATGGTCGGAGAAATAACGTCCGAATGAGAGATTGCTATAATCGATTCCACTGATACGGGACTGTTCAGCCCTTGTGATCTTTAAATTCTCCATAAACTACTCCTCAATTTGCGCAGAACAGGTTATATGTTTCCCCCGTCATTATCCGAAATATACGGAGAATTAAATCACGATTCCTCGCCGAACGGGGCAGTCCTATTTCTTTCCCGCGCCAAGCAGACTGGCGATCCAGAGGAAGGCGATAGCACCGACAGTGGCGACAAAAAGGCTCCATGGATTGAATCCTGTAATGGATTGCTCTCCCAGCCAGGAGAAAAGCATTCCTCCGACGACGCTGCCGATAACACCGATGACTACATTGAAGAGGCAGCCTTTTTCCGCACCGATGCCGGTGACGGACTTACCGATCCATCCTGCGATGCCGCCGAGAAGAATCCAGCCAAGAATACCCATGTACGCTCCATGATTTAAAATCCGGGGTAAAGAGGAATATAGGATGCACGGAGCGGCGATGCAATGAAGAACAAAATCTCTCCGGGCTGGCAAAAAAAAGGAGGCTGTCCGTTGCCGGATCAGCCTCACTATTAAGGTGCAGCGAGCTTCTGTTCAGCTTGTCAGACTGCGGAAACTTCCTTCACCGCGGTGAAAATATTGAACGCGGGGGGTGTTTCCATATGCTTCTTCACTGCGCAGAGTGATGCCGATTTGATCAGCGCCTCGTGATATTTCTGAGGGAAGGAAGGCGGTACGGTGATTTCGAGATTGACTTTACTGACCATGCGGCGCACAGGATCAAATTCCAGCGTCTGCGTCAGTTCGATTCCTTCAGTGGGAAGATCGCGCTGCTGACAGAATCCGAGCACATAGATTCCCGCGCAGGTGCCCATCGAAGCGAGGAACAGGTCGAACGGTGCAGGAGCAGTGCCGTCGCCGCCGCCGAAGGTGGGCTGGTCAGTGCTGATGCGGAAGCCGTTATAAAGTGCGTCGACTTTCTTGTTTCCCGGGAAGACTATTTTCATTTCCATAGCTAATTCAATCCTTGCTTGTTGCGTGAATTCCGTTCCAATAACCATAAGATGTTCGAGCAGCGAAAAAGGATTCTCCTCACCTCACAGGACCGTGGAGCGCCAGCTCCGCGCAACTCTGCGTTAAAAACCTCTCCCCTGACTCGTGCATGTCCCATCCTCGAACTGCAAACGGGGGCACATGGTGGATTCTCACCGGCAGGGGATGTATGTTTGCGTCAATGACACCGACTGCTTTTCACTTCCCGTTTATCCTCCTGTGAAGCTTCCCGCAACAAAACTCAAGACAAAGCTCCAGCTTTCATTCGTCTTCATCGGCTTCATATCCATCTTTATAACCGGGTGGCAGGCGTATGAAAGCGCGCGAACAGCCCTGGAAGAAGTTACCTTTCAACGACTGACGGCTGTAAGGGAATCACGCCGTCTGCAGATTGAATACTATTTCGAACACATCCGCAGCGATGTGATTTCCTATTCCAATGACCAGCTCGTCATCCGCGCCGCGAGCGCGCTGACGACTGCGTTTGCCCCGCTCGCTCACGCCGAAGGTGATCGCAGCCGACTCGCGCGTGAGGCAGCGCGCATTGAGCGGGACACCACCGTTTCCACCGATCCGGCAATCGCCGAGCTCGTCGAAGTCATGCATCAATACGATCCGGACATTCGCAGACATTTCGAGCAGCAGGGGTATTACGATGTGTTTCTTGTCAGTCCCGAAGGCGATATTGTCTACACCGTGAAACGAGAGCTGGATTTCGGCTCCAACCTGATAATCGGACCATTCAGCAATTCGAATATTGCAGCGGTATTCCGGGCGGCGGTGAATTCCACCGAGCGTCAATTCGCCAGATTTGTCGACTTCGAACCATACGAACCATCTGGACGAGTTCCCGCTTCCTTCGTTGCCTCACCGGTATACGATGGCAGTCGCCTGGTCGCTGTGCTGATCTTCCAGATCTCCATCAACGACATCAACATGGTCATGACCGAGAACAGCAACTGGATGCACCAGGGACTCGGAGAAAGCGGCGAAACCTATATCGTGGGAACGGATTACCGGATGCGGAACGACTCACGATTCTTTATCGAAGAGCCGGAGGCCTATTTCAAGACTCTCTCAAAAGTTGGGACAGACACTTCAATCATCAATAGTATTCGTGAACATCAGACATCAGTACTGCTGCAGGAAGTACGTACACAGGCGACGGAATCTGCGCTCCGTGGAAAAACCGATACGCGCAATGTGCTCGATTATCGCGGAGTGCGCGTACTCAGCTCCTTCTCACCGCTCAATATTCCTGACCTCCACTGGGTGATGCTTTCCGAGATCGATGAAATCGAGGCCTTCCGCTCCGTGTACACTCTGCGAGAACAACTTATTCTCAGCGGACTCATCATTCTGCTTTTCGCGGTGGGGCTCGGTTTTTTCATTTCCCAGACGATCTCCCGTCCCATCCAGTCCCTGACCACAGTCACCGAACGCTTCGGCCGGGGAGATCTCGACAATCGTGCGGATGTCCGTGCCCGCAACGAAATTGGCCTTCTCGCGGAAACGTTCAATACGATGGCCGATAAAATCAAGCTGCACACCAGGCAGCTCGAAGAGGAGGTTCAGGTCCGCAGCCGAACCGAGGAAGAGCTGATGCATTCGCAGGAGAGCTTCCGGAATCTTTCGCGCCATCTGCAGACCGTGCGAGAGGAAGAGCGGAAGGGAATTGCGCGCGAGATCCATGACGAACTCGGACAGAACCTGACAACGCTCAAGCTTCATCTGAGTCTTCTGATTGAGGATCTTCCGGAAGTCAGCGCGGCGCTTCGCGCGAAATTCCAGGGCATCGTCGAGGACATCGACGTGACCATTCAATCTGTGAAGCGCCTGATTTCCGATTTGCGTCCGGGACTGCTCGATGACCTCGGTCTGGTCGCCGCCATCGAATGGCAGGCGGAGGAGTTCCAGCGCCGCACAGGAATTCGCTGTGAATTGCACATCGAGCCTCCCGATCTTTCACTCGACGCAGACCGATCCACCGCGGTGTTTCGTATTTTTCAGGAGACGCTGACCAACGTCGCACGTCATGCGCAAGCGGATCGCGTACTCATCAAACTTGTCGCAGACGATGAGGCTTTCACGCTGCGGGTTCGCGACAACGGCAGAGGCATCACAGTGGAAAATATCAGCGCCCCGAATTCGTTCGGTCTGATGGGTATCCGCGAGCGCGTCCATTACTGGGGCGGGGCCGTTGATTTCCTCGGCGAACCAGACAACGGAACGACGGTGACTGTGAATATTCCCACCGAAAAGGCAGGAGCAGCTTCATGATTCGAATACTTCTCGCAGACGATCACGTCCTTTTCCGCGAAGGCCTCAAGCAGATCCTCGGTAAGCACAAGGATTTGAAAGTCATGGACGAGGCCGGCAGCGGAACCGAAGCTCTTGAGAAAATCTACAGCAATCACTACGACGTCGTCATTCTCGACATCTCAATGCCCGGACGCAGCGGTCTCGACATTCTGGGAGAGGTACGCAAAGAACATCCTGATATGCCGGTGCTGATACTGAGCATGCATCCGGAGGATCAATACGCCGTTCGTGTATTGCGTGCAGGCGCCGCCGGCTACCTCACAAAGGAGAGCGCGGCATCGGAACTCATCACGGCGATCCACAAGGTTGCTTCGGGCGGAAGGTATATCAGTCCGAGTGTCGCCGAGCGTCTCGCAGATGCCGTCAAGATCGACCATCAGGAAGCTCCGCATCAAGCGCTCTCCAACCGGGAGTATCAAGTTATGCGAATGCTTGCATCCGGAAAGACGCTCAAAGAAATTGCGGAGGATCTCTTCCTCAGCGAAAAAACCATCACGACCTATCGCGCGCGCATTCTCGAAAAAATGAAGCTGCGCAACAACGTCGACCTTTCGCATTACGCCATCAAGTACAAACTCCTCGACTAGCGGCCTTCCCTCCCCACCGCACAGGACGAGCCTGAAGGCTCATCCTCCACAGGACCGCGGAGCGCCTGCTCCGCGCGGTGACTGTATCATCCGCACAGGACGAACTTGCCTGCTCCTCCTCCATAAATCCAATCTGTGTAATCCGTGTAATCTGTGGTTACTCTTCGACGAAGGCGGGTGGTTACTCTTCGATGTGTAGGCTTTTCCCTACGCCGCAAGGGCCGACTTCCCCACAGCGAAATCAGCAATCCCCGTATTTGCGGACAGCTCCGGGCTCGATAGTTTAAGAGCGTATTATCTGCTTTATACGGAAATGCGTCCTGCAAAGCAGAGTTTCTTTCAAATTTTCAGGAGTTTCCAATGTTTGACACCGGAAATACCGGATTCATGCTCGTGGCGACGAGTCTGGTCATGCTCATGACGCCCGGACTCGCATTCTTCTACGGCGGCCTCGTAGGCCGGAAAAACGTCCTCACCATCATGATCCAGAGCTTCGTCTCTATGGGCATCACGACAGTGCTCTGGTTTGCGGTCGGCTACTCGCTTTGCTTCAGCGGCGACGTCGGCGGCATCATCGGCAACCTCGACCATGCTTTTCTGATGGGGGTTTCCGTAACCGACATTTACGGCAGCGGTCAAAACAACATTCCCCTGCTTGTCTTTATTGCCTATCAGATGATGTTCGCCATCATCACCCCGGCACTTATCACCGGTGCATTCACCAACCGCGTGACATTCAAGGCCTATCTGATTTTCCTTGTCGTGTGGCTGCTGTTTGTGTACTTCCCGTTCGTCCACATGGTCTGGGGCGGCGGAATGCTCGCACAGTGGGGCGTACTTGATTTCGCAGGCGGAATCGTCGTGCACGCAATCGCGGGAATGGCGGCACTGGCGTCAGTCTTCTATCTCGGCAAGCGCCGCGTTGATGAAAAGGGACCTCATAGCATTCCTCTCGTTGCACTCGGCACCGGACTTCTCTGGTTCGGCTGGTACGGCTTCAATGCAGGAAGCGAGCTTCGCGTCGATGAGATTACGGCCCTCGCATTTCTCAACACCGATGTGGCAGCATCGTTCGCCGGCATCACCTGGCTCATCCTCGCCTGGACGATTGAGAAAAAACCGAAATTCGTTGGATTACTCACCGGCGCTGTAGCGGGACTCGCAACTATCACTCCCGCCGCTGGCTACATCAGCACGAGCAGCGCTGTTATCATCGGTATCGGTTCTGGTGTGATCTGCTATTTTGCCGTGGCAATGAAGAATAAACTGCGCTGGGATGACGCGCTCGATGTGTGGGGCGTACACGGTGTGGGCGGCATTATCGGAACCATAGCACTGGGACTGTTCGGCACTACCGCAGTCAACGCAGCCGGAGCCAATGGCCTGCTGTTCGGCGGCGCCGATTTCTTCTTCAAGCAGCTTGTCGCCGTGGCCGGCGCGAGCGCCTACGCCTTCCTTTTCACTTACGGCGCATTGAAGCTTATCAATCTCATCACTCCGGTCCGCACTTCGGATGCCGAAGAAGCAAACATGGATGAGGTCCTCCACGGAGAAACAGCATACATGGAGGGAATCTGATATGAAGAAAATCACAGCGATCCTTTTTGTTTTCCTTCTGCTTGCATGCACATCTGTGCAGGCACAGGATGCACGCTGGTACGACTCTGTTGAGATGCAGGGATTCGTTTCCACTTCGTTCACCTACAACCTCAACACCCCGGCGAGCGGTGAAAACGGCTTCCGGATTTTCGACCGGCATCATAACAGCTTCAACTTCGATGTGTTTCAGCTCGTCCTTAAAAAGGATGCGGCGAAAGCGGGTGAAGCCGGATTCCGCTTCGACGGAATCTTCGGACAGCTTCCGATGTACACCGCTTCGTCCGGACTTTTCGGGGGACAGAATATCGACGTCCTTCAGGCCTACGCCACGTACATCATTCCCATAGGCAGCGGACTTACGCTCGACGGCGGAAAGTTTCTCACCCACATGGGCTATGAGCTGATCGAAGGACGCGATGGCTGGAACGACAACATCAGCCGTTCCTACTGTTTCGGCTATGCCATTCCCTTCGCACACACCGGTCTCCGTGCCCGCTACGGTTTCGGAGAATCCGTTTCCGCGATGGTAATGCTCGCCAATGGCTGGGACAATGCCGTCGAAAACAACAGCAACAAGACCTTCGGCGCACAGCTTGCAATCACCCCGATGAAAGACCTGAGCATTATTGCGAACGCTATCTACGGTGCTGAAGGCAGCAATGACAACAGCAACAATACTTCGGTGATCGATCTGGTTGCCAGCTGGTCGGCGAGCAAGCTGATTACCATTGGCGCGAATGTGGACATGGGAACGGCCCAGGGCGCAGCCGCTGAAGGTAAAGATGCAGCATGGACAGGCTACGCCGGCTACCTGCGTTTCAACCTTTTCGATTCGTTCTCCCTGTCGCTGCGCGCTGAACAGTTTGACGATACTGACGGTGTTCGTACCGGCGGTGTGCAGAAATTCACCGGGATCACCGTCACTCCGGAATACCGTCCGACGGACAACATGGTAATCCGCGCCGAATTCCGTATGGACAGTTCCGACAAAGAGGTGTTTGAAGACGGCGATTCATTCAGGATTCCTTCCCTCCAAAACAGCGATGCGCAGTCCACGATAGGACTGAACATGCTGTTCTACTTCTAATCCCTCCTTAGAGCGCGAACGGCGGCGGTTCCAAATTCTGGAACCGCCGTTTTTGATTTAGGCCAAAGCGCTTTTCTCTTTGGAGACGGAACAGAGTTTCCTACATTTCGGAGATTGATCCGAACATACTTTAATGGCCATGAAAAGAATCTTCATTCTGTTTTTCTTCTGCACCGCACCGCTGGCGGCGCAAACCGATCTGCTTGAACAGGCACTTTCCGGTTTCGGACTGGACTCATCGACTGTGGGCTATCGTCCGCTGGAGACATGGAGCAGTTCCGACAGGACAGACCCCTTCCGCCTTCATTTCTTTGACATGCTGCTCGCACGTCCGCTCAAAATCCCGACATTCACCCGCGAGATGCTTTGGCGATACGATATGTGGATCAAGGGCGACAGCGCGAACTTCCCCCGTCCTACGTTGGCGCAGATCCGTCCGCTCTCGGCGCTGATCATGAATTCAGCGCGCAATCTCGGACAGGATGTCGGCAAATACGGCTTCGACTACACCCCCCGGATCGCGGATTCCGAACCGCTGCTGGCCGCGGTGCGGGACATCTACACTGAAGCCGGCCGGGACATGGGAGACAATATCGTGTATCCATTGCCCACGCAGAACTGGAGCGATGAGGCTGTGAAGCTGCGCGCACAATGCGCCACGCTTCCGCTGGAGCTGCAGCAGTCGCTTGCGCGCATCGTCACGGCGATCTCCGAGGCCGGACGCTGGAGGGCGAAATCGCTTGCGCGCATCAGCCCTGATCAGTATCAGCACATCTACTCCAGCACTACGCTGGAGGAATCGCAATGCGACGCGCACACCTTCGATCAGATCGTCTACGACGCCGCGCTGGCTTTCGACGGAAGCTCCGCTTCCTGGGGGGCGATGCAGCTTGCGCAGGCGGTTGAGAAAGAGGTTCCCCTGCTGCGCCGTCTGGCAGGCGATTATGTTTGCGACATTCCTACGCCGGCGGGACGAATCCTCCTCCGCGGGCGCGGGGTGGACGTCCACGCCGCGAGCGACTGCGCACTGCTCATCGATTTCGGCGGTGACGATCTGTATGTCGGTTCCGCAGGCGCCTCGTCCCCTTCGCTCCCGGTATCGGTGTTGATTGATGTGGCAGGCGACGACCAGTACCGCAGCGAATACGCGGGAATGCCAGCGCAGGGAGCGGGAGTGCTGGGAATCGGCATGCTGCTCGACCTTGGCGGAGATGATCATTACGTGGCGCACAGCTTTGCGCAGGGCTGCGGACGTTTCGGCGTCGGTGTACTTTATGATGAAAGCGGCACCGATGAATACCGAAGCGAAGGCTTCAGCCAGGGCGCTGGAATGTACGGCATAGGACTGCTCTTCGATCGCAGCGGAAATGATGACTATCGCACCGTGTATTATGCGCAGGGTTATGGCTTCTCTCGCGGACTCGGCCTGCTCGCCGACGCTGCGGGCAACGACAATTATGTGGCTGACGACACGCAGCTGACGCATATCGGCGATGAAACGCCGAAGCACAATGAAAGCGACGCACAGGGATATGGCGCAGGCAGACGCGGCGATCATACCGACGGACATAACATGTCGGGCGGTATCGGAATACTGCACGACATGCAGGGCGACGACAATTACTCCGCTGGCGTGTTTGCCCAGGGCTGCGGCTACTGGTATGGATTCGGACTGCTCAACGATAACAACGGCGACGACACGTATCGCGGTGTATTCTTCAACCTCGGCGCTGCCGCGCATTTTGCGATCGGGGTGCTCTTCGACAATGCCGGCAACGACCGCTCCGATCTGGTGATGACATTGGGTTTCGGAACGGCGCATGACTGCTCCGCAGCTTTCTATATCGACAGCGATGGCGACGACAGCTATACCATGTCCGAGGGCGACGACCGGGCCTGCAGCCTGGGCAGTTCGCTCAACAACTCGTTTTCCCTTTTCGCGAATATTCGCGGGAATGACCGCTACGCACCGGTGGGGAATTCACTCGGCTACGCTATGGCGCGGCGGGCAGGTGAATGGGCACAACTCGCTCCGACGACCGGACTCTTTTTCGATATCGGCGGTGAGGATGAATACATCCATGCTGCCGGCGCTGACTCTAAAGTCTGGAAGCAGCAGGACGATCGCGGCTTCGGACTTTCAGGTTTAGGCGTCGATGCAAAATCGGGGCTCATCCGTTTCGAGCG
Source organism: Bacteroidota bacterium (assembly GCA_049663345.1). Taxonomy (GTDB): domain Bacteria; phylum Bacteroidota; class Ignavibacteria; order SZUA-365; family SZUA-365; genus SZUA-365. Next base: position 24,378 of record JBATDG010000117.1, on the reverse strand, counting down.
CGAATAGGCATTTTCTCGCGCTGCGGATTTTTGTAACATTATAGATTGGCTTTTTCGCGAATATTCACTCCGAAACGGAAAACGATTGTTATGGCAAAGAATCAGCAAAACACCCTCGAGAAAATCGTCTCTCTGTCAAAGCGCAGGGGCTTTATTTTTCAATCGTCCGAAATCTACAGCGGGCTCAACGGCTGCTGGGATTACGGTCCACTCGGCGTAGAACTTCTCCGCAACGTCAAGGAAGCGTGGTGGAAAGCCATGACCAACCGCGATGATATCGAAGGTCTTGACGCTTCCATCCTCATGCATCCGCGCGTGTGGGAGGCCTCCGGTCATGTCGAGAACTTTACCGACCCGATGGTAGACTGCAAACAATGCAACAGCCGCTATCGTCTGGACGTTTTGTTCGAGTCCTACAACGAGAAGAGGCAGAAGAAAGTCGCAGACGCCTACCGCGAACTGCTCACCGAAACGGGCGGAGAAGCCGAGGCGTTCGCAGCGCTCCCCCGGGAGCAGCAGGTCGAGACCGCAGGCATCGCACTGGTTGACGATGCCGCTGTATTCAATGCAATGAATGAGAAGGAATTGCTGGTCTGTCCGAGCTGCGGAAATTCCGGCACCTTTACCGTCCCGCGTAAATTCAACCTGATGTTCAAAACCTTTATCGGTCCGGTCGAAGACAGCAGCGCTGTTGTCTACCTGCGGCCGGAAACCGCGCAGGGAATTTTCGTCAACTTCGGCAACGTCGCGCAGGCGACCCGGCAGAAGGTTCCCTTCGGCATCGCACAGATTGGCAAGGCCTTCCGCAACGAGATCAATACGAAGAATTTTCTTTTCCGCACCCGCGAATTCGAGCAGATGGAAATGCAGTTTTTCGTCAAGCCGGGCAAAGATGACGAATGGTACGATAACTGGCGGGAGACGCGGCTGCAGTGGTTCATCGACCATGGCATGAACAAAGAGAAGCTGCGCATGCATCCGCACGCTCCGGACAAACTGGCGCATTATGCAAAAGCCGCGGTGGATATTGAATATGAATTCCCGTTTGGATGGGGAGAAATTGAAGGCATTCACAACCGCACGAATTTCGATCTCAGCCGGCACATGGAATTTTCCGGCAAGAGCCTCGAGTATTTCGATCAGGAAGCCCAGGAAAAATATGTTCCCTTCGTGATCGAGACTTCCGCCGGAGCGAGCCGTTCCCTGATGGCCTTCCTGGTCGACGCTTTCGAGGAAGAGGAACTTGAGAAAGAAACGCGCACCGTCCTGCACTTCCATCCGAAGCTCGCGCCCTTCAAGGCGGCGATTCTTCCGCTCGTCAACCGCGACGGGATGGACGAAATATCCATGAAGCTCTACAATGATCTGAAGCGTGACTTCAAAGTGTTCTACGATGACTCGGGTTCTGTCGGACGCCGCTATCGCCGCCAGGATGAGGTCGGCACTCCATACTGCGTCACCGTTGATTCACAGACGCTTGAGGATCAAACGGTCACCATCCGAGACCGGGACAGCATGGAGCAGCAGCGCATCGACATAAGCGCCCTGCGCGGCTGGCTGTTCGACAAACTGGCGATGTGATTTCAGAAGACATGAAAACAAAAGAGGCTGCTTTCCCGGCAGCCTCTTCTGTTTTTTCACGTAGAATTCTCTTTCCTACATCTTCGCCTTTCTCTCAATCCGGGCTGTGAGCGAATCGATCACTTCCCTGGCACGCGATTCGAGTGCGGGGTCTTCCTTCACGAAGCGCCGCGCCATTTCGATGCGCCGTTCGGCGAGGATGCGGGGTAAACGGAGTCCGTAATCCATTTTATCGATCATGAACATTTCGAGTTGATCCTTTGGCGACTCCTCCCGATTTTCCGCAGGATCGATGCCGGAATTTCCAGGCAGAAGGATGATGATTCCCAGGACTATGATGGATACGATGCTGACGATAAAAAACAGTTTGCTCATGATGACTGGATAGCGTTGAATTTCCGTGGTATGTTAGAGCCGTAAACTACGGCAAATCCATCGTCTTTCCATACTTCACACCCACGGCACCTTTATTCATGCTGAACATCGAAAATCTCTCCTTTTCCTATAACGAAACACCGGTGCTGCGTGATCTTGCGCTTCAGGTTTCGCAGGGAGATGCCGTGCTGATCCGGGGCGCGTCGGGCTGCGGAAAATCGACGCTGCTGCGTATACTGGCTCGTCTTGAGGCCCCGCAGTGCGGCAGCATTACGCTCGGCGGCACCGATGTTACTGCAATCGACGCACCTGCATACCGCCGGCGTGTGGCCTATCTCCAGCAGCTCCCGGTGATGCTGGAGGGAAGCGTTCGCGACAACCTTCTGCTGGCTTACCGATTTTCAACCGACACACCGCCGACCGATGAATCCCTGCTCGCGAAGCTCGCTGATGTGGAGCTTCGCGACATTGCACTCGATGCTTCCGCGGCGGAACTCTCAGTCGGCCAGCAGCAGCGCCTCGCTCTGCTGCGACTGCTCGAAATGCGTCCCGAAGTACTGCTTCTTGATGAACCAACCGCCTCGCTCGACCCCGCATCCGCCGCCCAGCTTATGCACGCGGTGACGCGGCAGATCGACGCGCATCGCCTGACGCTGCTCATTGTTTCCCATCAGGACCTGGAGTTCGATGGCCGCGTTCTTCGGAAGGTCCTCCTCGCAAACGGACGCATAGAGGAATCGGCATGAGCGGGGCGATAGACATCGGATACCCGCAGCTTGCCCTGGCACTGCTGTTCGTTCTTCTTGGCGGCTTCGCCTCGATGAAGCTGCGGCTGGGACTCGAACGAGATCTGCTCTGGGGTGCTGTGCGCACCATCAGCCAGCTGGCCTTGATGGCAGTAGTGCTCACCTGGGTGTTCCGGATTCAGCTCTGGTACGTCGTCCTTTCCATCTACACGCTGATGATTCTGTTCGCCGCCCGCATCATTCGTGGACGGGTGCGTTCGACCACAGTCCGTTATTTCATACCGACCTTTATTTCCATGCTGCTCAGCTATATGCTCGTCAGCTACTTCGTTTTGGATATCATTGTGCAAGTGCGTCCGTGGTACCGGCCGGAGTATTTTCTCCCCATCGGCGGAATGGTCATCGGTAATTCGATGAACGCGATCGCGATTGCCCTGGACAGGCTGTTCAGCGAACTGCTGCGCCGACGCGGGGAGGTGGAGCTCCTGCTGTGTCTCGGCGCCACTGGCAAGGAAGCGTCTGCTTCGATGTTTCGGGATGCAGTCAAAGCTGGCATGATCCCGAGCATCAACTCCATGATGGGTGTGGGGCTGGTGTTTATTCCCGGCATGATGACAGGTCAGATTCTCGCGGGCTCGGACCCGCTCGTTGCGGTCAAGTACCAGATCATGGTAATGCTGATGATGGTGGGTTCGACCGCAGCCGGAAGCGTGCTCGTCGTGTCGCTCGTGCAGCGCAGATGTTTTTCAGAGGATCATCGCCTCATCGTGCGTCCCGCCGAACAGGCCAAACGCAGGAGCATCCTCAACTGGCGCGGACGATCCTGAAGCCCTTGGGCCGAGCCGTTGGCTCGCCCTTACGTCAAAGCAGTTGGCAGACATCGATGGTTGCGACATCAAGCCGTTGGCTGGATGTCGTTAAAAATGCACGGGATTTTTTCTGTGCCTTTGTGCCTCTTGGTAGAATCCTCTTCACGCATCCGCAGGAAATTTGTGACCGATTTTTCTTACCTTTCAGACGATTCGCGAACCAGTCTCTGCATCACCATAAAACCCGGTTTCCATGGACACTCCACTTGTGTACATCGTCGACGATGATTTTTCTCTTCGCCGATTACTGGAATTCACTCTTCGGTCCTGGGGCTATGCCTCGCAGACTTTTTCCAACGGTGAAGTACTGCTGAAAACGTTGAAGGATGAGCCACCGGCGGTCGTGCTCATGGATCACATGATGCCGGGACTATCAGGTCTTGAGACACTCAAGGCGGTGAGAGAAAACAATCCCGAACTTCCCGTGATCATGCTTTCAGCACAGGGCAAAATCGATGTTGCCGTGGAATTGATGCGGGCGGGAGCGACGGATTATTTTACCAAGCCGGTGGATCTCAAACGCCTGCAGTTTTCGCTCAACAACGCCATAAATCTCAACAAGCTCCAGAACAAGGTCCGTCAGCTTCAGGATACCCTGGAAAGCACTGTTCGTTTTGAGAATATCATTTCCAGCTCGGGCGTGATGCAGAACGTATTGAAGCTTGTCGACAAGGCACGCAACAGCGATATCAACGTGCTGATTGAAGGGGAAAGCGGAACGGGAAAGGAATTGATCGCGCGCGCAGTGCACTTCAACGGAACGCGGAAGGATCGTCCTTTTATCGTCATCAACTGCGCGGCGATTCCCCGCGAGCTGCTTGAAAGCGAGCTGTTCGGACACGAGCGCGGCTCGTTTACAGGAGCAATAGACCGGAAAATCGGAAAATTTGAGGCTGCGCATACGGGCACCATTTTCCTCGATGAAATCGGGGAGCTGGATATGACGCTGCAGGCAAAGCTTCTGCGCGTCATCCAGACCAAGCAATTCGAACGCATCGGAGCGCTTGAGACATTCACTTCGGATGCACGCATCATTTCTGCGACGAACCGCGACTTGCTCTCCATGGCGGAGCAGCGCGAATTCCGGGAAGATCTCTATTATCGACTGTGCACCTTCCCTATCAAGCTGCCGCCCTTGCGTGAACGTCCGTCCGAGATCACGCTGCTCGCTGAGCATTTCCTCAATCAATTTTCCGCACGCGAAAAGAAACCCGGAATGACGATGCACCCGGATACCATCGCGCTGCTGCAGCGATACAATTGGCCGGGCAACGTGCGCGAACTGCAAAGCATCATTGAGCGATCCGTGCTGCTGGCGGATGGGGATGTGATCATGACTGAGGATCTGCCGCAAGCCTTGCGCTTTTCACGAGATCGCAGCAGCGGCGGAATTCCTGCCGAGGTGTTTTCAACACGGGAGGACGTACTTCCTCTCGAGAAAGTCAAGGAGATCGCCATTCGGCGAACGCTGCAGCTTTTTGACGGGAATATAACAGAGACCGCCCGCGCCCTCAGCATAGGCAGGACAACGCTGTACGATCTCATCAAGAAATACGAAATCATCCACTGACCCTGAACCTCTCCCCTTCAGGTTCCGACTTTTAGCCTTCCGCCAGTGGAACGAGAACAGCCACTGCGGTGAAGCGTCCCTGCTCGCTTTCTATCCGGATGGCGCCGCCGTGCAGATCCGCGATGGAGTGCACGATCGCGAGACCGAGACCCACGCCTGGTTGTTCGAACTGCAGTCTGTCGAATTGAGTGTAGGCTCCAATCGACTGAATCTGCGCATCCGTCATTCCTCGTCCGCGGTCAAGCAGCGAGATCTCGTAAAAGCCATCGGCGGCAGATCCCCTCACTTCAATCTTTGACCCATCAAGACTGAACTTGCAGGCATTATCTGCGAGCTCTTCAACGATTTTTTCAAAATCCCGGGCGGAAATGCGCAATTGGGCGGATTCCGCCTTTACGCTGATGTCCTTGCTTCTTCCTGTGCGCGCAGCCACAAACTGCACAGTGTTCCGCAGCAATTCATCAGGATAGGACATTTCCTCAGCAAGAAGCTCCGCCCGCCTTTTCTCATCATGCCTCAGACTTTCAAGCTCCGCAAAGCGCAGATAATTCTGTACAAGTCTCAGCAGCCGCTGACCGGATTGGTGAATGTTTGTCAGCATTTCACTGACCTCGTCTCCGCCAAAATCACTGAAATGTTCTTTCAGCAAATGCGAAATTCCGAGAATGGAATTGAGTGGTGTTAAGAACTCATGCGGAAGAGAGCGGCTGAGGGAGTCCCGAAAATGCTCAAGAGCCGAATGCATCTTTTGGTCGTAGGATTGTCTTTTCTGCAGACGCACATCAACCGCATTCAGCAGTTCTTCGCGGGTAAAAGGCTTCGTCAGATAATCATCGGCACCGGAGAGCATGCCCTTGCGCAAATCGTTTTTATCTGACAACGCCGAGAGAAACACAAACGGAATCAATTCCGTCGCAGGATCTTTCCGCACATACTCGAGCACTCCAAATCCGCCGAGGTTGGGCATCATCACATCGCACAGCACAAGATCGGGCTGCTGCTCGCGGATCAACTCTATACCATGCAAGCCGTTTTCTGCGGACACAACGAAGTACCCAGCTTCTGTGAGCCGTTCAATAATCGTTTCGCGAACGATAACATCATCTTCGATTACGGCAATCTTGGTCATAGAGGCTCCAGTATTTTCGGAACTCGGTAATGTATGAATCTCTGCATTGAGTACAAACAAGTCGGGATGTCCTCTTCGTGGCGGAACCGAAATGTCCCCGCAATTCTAACGGCGACTGATCGCACGGAGGGCGCAGAGGGATTGTTCGTAGACGCGCTGCATCACAGAGAGCAGTTCAGGAATTTTGTGGAGTTCACCATGCTCTGCTGCGTTCTCCATCCGCTGACAGACATCGGCGACCGCCCGCGCACCGAGATTCAACGTCGAGCCTTTGAGCGTATGTGCATGGCGTTTTACGAGCTGATCATCACCGGCATCAAGCGCATCGATCATCTGCTGCACCAGATCCGGTGTCTGGGCTTCCAGAATATCAACGAGCTCGGTAAAAATATCAGTCTCTACATCGCTGCTCAATGACTGCAGCATTTCGACGGTGTCCGGATCAAGCAGTTCATCGACGTTATCTGCTGTGACCTGTGCAGGATGTGCCTCATGCGCTGTACCGGCCCAGCGTTCGATAGCTTCCTGCATCGCCTCGAGTCTGATGGGCTTGGTAATGTAATCATGCATGCCCGCTTCCAGACATCGCTCGCGATCACCCTCCATTGCGTTGGCAGTCACAGCAACGATGATCGGCTGGCGCTCAGGCGGAAAATCCTTCTGAATGCGCCGTGACGCTTCGAAACCGTCCATTTCCGGCATCTGAATATCCATAAACACCAGATCATAGGATTGACGGTTGAGCGCATCCAGCACTTCGAAGCCGTTGGCTGCGACGTCGGCCCGGTATCCTATTTGCTGCAGGACGCGCACCACCAATTTTTGATTGACGGGATTGTCCTCCGCGATGAGAATGCGGAGCGGAATTTTCTCAGCCAGGTGCCGGTCAAGTACGGCCCCCTTTTTCCTCCCCTTCCGCTTATCGGACAGGTTGTCCGTTAGAACCGATACAACAATTTCGAACAGACTGGCCTGTTTTACCGGCTTGGTCAGGATGGCTTTGAACAGGCCATCGGTTGGAATGCGGTCGTCGTATTTGCTCAGTGAAGTAAGCAGAATGAACGGAATATCGGCGGCGGGGAAACGATCCCGAATCGTGCGCGCGAGTCCGACGCCATCCATTCCCGGCATCAGCATATCAATTATGGCCAGATCGTAGCGGGATGCATCGGCCAGGACCCGCAGCGCCTCGGGACCAGAGGGCACGACCAGACATTCCATTCCCCATCCGACGCACTGCAGATTCAGAATGCGCCGATTGGTCTGGTTGTCGTCGACCACCAGCACTCGCTTCCCCTCAATCGCGCTATGCCGCTCACCAATTTTTCGTTCATCACCGGCAACGGCGCGAACCTCGATAGTAAAGGAGAAAGTTGATCCCTGAGCCACCTTACTCTCAACCCAGATCTCGCCTCCCATCATTTCCACCAAACGGGAGCTGATCGCAAGCCCGAGCCCTGAACCGCCGTATTTCCGAGTGGTTGAAGAATCAATTTGAGTGAAGGACCGAAAGAGCATGTCGAGTTTTTCATCCGGAATTCCGATCCCGGTATCGCTGACGCTGAACCTGAGAGTGTACTCCGACTCCTTGTGCTCGCTGACGGATACAGAAACAAATATCTCCCCTTGCTCCGTGAACTTTATACTATTGCCCACAAGATTGAGAAGGATCTGCCGCAGACGCGTGATATCGCCTTCGACGATCGACGGCACATCACCATCGATCAGGTACAGCATTTCGATCGGTTTTCCTTCAAGATTCGGAGTAAGCAGGTCGAACACTTCTTCGATGCATGGCCGCAGCTCAAATGGGTGTCTTTCGATTTCCATGCGGCCGGATTCGATCTTCGAAAAATCCAGAATGTCATTGATGATCGCGAGCAAACTGTCCCCGCTCTGCCTGATTGTTTCTACGTATTCATGCTGATCCGCGGTCAGCGGCGTCTCGAGGAGCAGCCCCGTCATACCGATTACACCGTTCATAGGTGTGCGGATCTCATGGCTCATTGAAGCGAGGAAATCGCTCTTCGCGCGATCGGCACTTTCCGCCGTCTCTTTGGCGGAAATCAATTCCATCGCGTCCCGCTTTCTCTCTTCGGCAAGCATCTGTTCTTCGAGATAGTGGCTGATGCTGCGGGCAAGCAGCTCGATAATCTCGCTGTCGCTCTCGCGAAACGGGCGGCCGAAGGGTTGCTGAGACGAAAAATTGAGCGTCCCAAAAATTTCTGTTCCAACACGGATCGGTGTTCCGATAAATGATTCGGCTTTCCAATCCCGGTACACGGGATGATTTTGAAAATCAGGATCCGTTCCTGCCTGACTGATAGTAAGCGTGGCCTTCCGGTTGATCACTACGTCGCAATATGTTTGGCTGATGGGGAAACGTCGGCCGGGAAGCAGGTCTTTATAATTACTCCGTACCGCAAAAATCTCGTAATCTCCATCGGTGATGCGGCTTATAATGCCGGTCTCCATTCCAAAAATCTCGTTTCCGGTGCGGAGAAAATCGTCAAATAAATCCACGTAATTATCATACGGCTGAGTACTGAGGCGATGAATCTGCTTGAGATGTTCGCTGAAGACAAGCAGCTGCTGCTCCGCTGTTTTCCGGTCGGAGATATCATGTGAAATCGACACCATGCCGATCGGTCGATCATCGTGCATCAGAAGAGAAGTCTTCAGATATACCCAGAATTCATTTCCATGCTTTGTGGTATTGAGGAGATCGCCCTTCCAGCCGCCAGCGAAGGTTTCGGTGAAGAGCTCCTGCACCAGATTTGATGGGTTGCCTTGCGATAGTAGAATACTGGAGGGCTGACCGATAAGCTCCGCTTCCGAATAACCGAATCGTGTGAGCACCGGTTTGTTGACGTACTGGATTTTTCCACGCAGATCCGAAATCAGGATGTAGTCGCTCACGGATTCCACAACATGTGCAAGCCTGGATATCTGAGCGGTAATGCGCTTGCGTTCACTGACGTCGCGGCTTGTTATGACGATGCCGTCTATCGCGGGAATGTGGAGATAATTCTTGGCTATACCTTCCAGCTCGACCCAGCTTCCATTGACATGCCGGTGGCGGAATTCCACTTTTTCTTCGTGCTCCGGATGCGACAAAACCCGGGTGGAAACTTCCAACAGCCGCTGGACATCTTCGGGATGAATAAATGGAAATATCTTTTTCCCGAGACGATCCTTCAGATTATAACCGCTCATGCGTTCTGTGGCCACGGTCTCGTAAAGAATTTCTCCGGTGCTGCTCAGAACTGTGATGGCGTCGCTGAGATTTTGAACAAGCGAGCGAAATCGTGTTTCGCTCTGCTGGAGAATCCCGCGGGTTTCCTCCCGGATAAACATACCGCCGAGTATGCTTGCCATGACGAACAGAATGGATTCTTCCTGTTCGGTCCAATGCCGCAGGGTTTTGCAGTCGTCGAGACCAATAAAGCCCCAGAACTTTTCAGCAGCGAAAATCGGGACGCAAATGAGCGAGAGAATATCCTGCGGATCCAGGATCTCTCTTTCCCGCGCAGGGAAATCCTTCACGAGTCCATGCACCAGCTTTCCTTTTGAAAGCAGTTCGTACCATCGATTTAACGTGGGTTCATACGGAAGCCCCTGCAGATCCGGATTGTAGATTTGCTCGCTTACCTGGCTGTTTACCCATTCGAAGCGCTGGTTCAGCAGATGTGCGCCCGTGGAGGGATCAAGGCTGTTTTCAAAAATGTAGACGCGGTCCACACCTGTGGCTTCCCCGAGCGTCTGCAGCGATCCGGCAATACCCTCGGAAATACTTGCGGCGGTGATGAGCTGCCGACTTGCATCGGTCACGCCGCGGAGCAGACGATCGCGGGCCTGCAAATCCTCCAGAGCCCGTTTTCGGATAGATATGTCCCGAAAAAATATAACGACGAAGCCATCCGTAATGGGCACGGAAGCCAGTTCGAAATAGATCACCTGCTCTCCCCGCATGAATGTCGCTTCTTTGGTAACGCGACCTAGCGTCTTTCTTGTTTCGGCGAGAAGGGCCGTCAGATCGAGCTGTTCGGAGAATACGGGCAGATCAGTGACCGACAGATCCTTCAGGTTTTCTTCACCAAACAAAGTCGGGGCATAGACTCCGCCAGATTCCAGAATCCGGTTTTCACCCGAGATAAGCAGATACAGGTCAGGAATGTTTTGGATTATAGCATTGCGATCAGCGTCCGCCTGCGCCAAATCACGAGACGTACGTGCGACAACCTGATCGAGTTCTTCACGCTGCTTCTCAAACTCATGGTAGGTTGCGTCGATCAGCGAAATAATACTGTCCCATTCCGCTGATTGCGGCAAGGCCTTCCCGAACACCTCGCGCAGCTGGCGTTTCAGAACGTCATGTCGCTCGTTCATAGGATTATCTCCATCCGGATTATTGGTCCGGAAACACGGCTATTGCTTCACTATTCAAAGCGAGGATAAAAAACTGTCGCATCGGAATAATTGCCGGACGGGTTGCGAAATAATGTGAGGCCTCGGTACATCGGACTTCACGCAGCAGGCCTGCGAATCCGTTATTCCGAGGGTAATATACGAAGGATTGCAGAGTGGCGCAGTTTCCTCACCTGGAATTATTTTGCGCGCTGCGTGTTATTCCTATATCAACGCCTGCACACGCACTGGACAAGCCCTTTGTCATCGGAGACTTTATCGTGGTCGACTCCTACATGGGCAACATCGAAAAGATTGGCATGCGCCTTACGCAGATCCTCAATCTCAGCGGTGAGATGATTATTTTTTCCAACATCGATCTACTACCGCTGGGTGGAATCTTATCTCGAGGCTGCGACCTCCCGGCACCTGAACGACTTTCCGGTCATCTCCGAGTACATCCCGCCTCCGGGAACTCCGGATCTCGGGCTCTCAATCTAAACGGGCATGCATTCTTCGATGGTTTGAAAGCGGGGAAACCTGTAAATTGCGGCGTTATGCAGAGCATCCAATTCACAAAGGCCGAGGGAGCACAGAACGATTTCGTCATCGTCGATGACCGTAATCGTACGCTCGACGATGCAACACGCAGACGCTTTACGCAGCTGATTTCGCACCGGCGCAAGGGAGCCGGATCGGATGGCGCGATATTTATCGATGCCTCGTCCACACACGATTTCACCATGTCCTTTTTCAATCCCGACGGTTCGGTCGGAAGCATGTGCGGCAACGGAGGCAGATGCGCCGCACTCTATGCACTTGTCAACGGCATCGCCGAAGCGCACATGCGCTTCGAAGTTCTCGGGAAAAGCTATGCGGCATCCGTTGACGGCGGAGTAGTGCATCTCGCGTTTCCTCCTCCCGGGCGCATTGAACTGGGTGTGGAACTGGAGACTGTGCTCGGGACATTCCGGGCGGACTATATCGATACCGGCGCTCCTCATCTGGTGCTTTTCGCGGAAGAGCTTCCCGGAGATCTGCGCGGACCCCTGCAGCAGATAGACATGCATCGCGTGGGTTCGCTGCTTCGTTCGCACGAGCGCTTCGCTCCACGCGGCTGCAATGTAAATGTGCTGGAAATTGCTGCGGAAGGATTAGTGCATATTCGAACTTTTGAGAAAGGCGTAGAAGCGGAAACCGAGGCCTGCGGTACGGGCACGATTGCTTCAGGGTTCGTTGCGCATCTGCGCCGCGGACTGCAGCCGCCGGTACGTCTCCGCAGCCATGGCGACGATATTCTGCAGGTTCATTTCACGCCCGATCCGACTGCCGCACACGACCATCCGGATTATTTTTCCCGCGACCTCGCGCTCTTGGGTCCTGCTGTGCTCGTGTATGAGGGATGCTACACTCTCCCTGAAAATGGACGAGCCTGAAGGCTCATCCTCCCACAGGATCGCGGAGCGCCTGCTCCGCGCTGCCAATCCCATACCCCGCGTGAATCCGTGACGAGCCTGAAGGCTCATCCTCCAGACTTTATTTCATGATGATGTAGCCGTAGGGCGGAAGCGTAATGCGGAGGCTATCCTTGCTCAGTTTTGCGCTGCCTAGCTTCAGGAGCACATCCCCTTCGAGGTCATCCGGCAAAGGACACGTGAAAACCGTCTCCCTGTCGACAAGGCTGACAGCCGTAAAGACAGGCGAAGCTTCGTCGATGCTGCGCGTGAATGCAAACACCGCCGTGCTGTCCGACACCGCAACGAAATGCAGGTCGCCGATCCGCACCGACTGCTCCGATGCACGAAGGCGGTTCAGCGCTGTATACAGGACACGGAAGCCCAGAGAATCCGACGACCAGTCGATTGGTTCTTTCTCGAACGGACCGAACCGTTTATCGCTCCCCACTTCCTGGCCGCTGTAAATCAGCGGTATTCCGGGCAGCAGATGCATCAGGACCGCACAAGCGCGCGCCGATTCAGGACGGTAAGAGACCACAGGTGCTGCGTCACTCATTGTGCTGTCGTGGTTCATGCTGAAGCGCAGATGCAGCGCTCCACGCGGATAAAGATATTTTTCGCGCAGCAGTATGGGGCGGATATCCGCTGCGGGGACTTCACCTCGAAGAATCGGCTGCAGCATGTCGCTGGTGTTCCATGCATACGTCAGATCGAACGCATCGATGTGCAGCAAGGGATCCGTTTCCTCGGTAAGCATCATCACGGGTTTCACATCACGCAGCGCAGCGGCGGCATCGATCCAGAAATCATGCGGCACCTGAGAGGCCATTGCGCAGCGGAAACCATCGAGGCCGATATCCCTTACCCAGTAAAGCATCATTTCCTTCATGTAAGTTCGGAGGCTGGGAGCATCGTAATTCAGCTCGGCCGCTTCGGTCCCATCCACGCTCGATGAAATAATGTTTCCCGCGGCATCCCGATTATACCATTCCGGATGAGCAGCAGTGAGAAGATTGTCCATCGCAGTGAGATTCGCCACGAGATCGATTATCACGTGGAGACCCTGTACATGCGCGGCCGCCACGAGGGATTTGAACTCCTCAAGCGTACCGAATTCCGGATTCACGGCATAGTAATCCTGCGCAGGGAGCTGGCTGCCCAAACTCCCCTTCTGGATTATTTTCCCGATCGGATAAATCGGCTTAAGCCAGAGCACGTTCACTCCCAGCTCCTGCAGTTCCGGCAGCCGCTGCTCGAGAGCGGCAAACGTCCCCTCTTTCGTAAACGACCGCACATTCACTTCATACACTACGGCGTCCCGCACCCAGTCCGGGCTTTCCACCGGCTTCATCGCGTAAAACTCGCTGCGGAGCAATTCCTCTTCGTTCACGAATGCGCGGAGCTCTACTCCCCCGATGAGCCCGCCGGGACCACCGACATCCTCTATGCGCACTGCGAGCACATTGCCTTTCTCCTTCACCGCATTGCTGACGTCGAAATAGAAGCGCTGACCGGATCCCTGGTGAGAACCGATGTTCACACCGTTGAGCCATATCACTGCATTGTCGTCGACTCCTTCGAAAATAAGGGCGTGCGAAATTCCTTTTTTCAACACAGCGTCGAAATCACGCACATACCATCCCATTCCATCGTACTTCGAAAGCCGCCGTAGGTGATCCCACGATCCGGGTACGGTGATCGTGTCCCACTTTGCGATGTCGCTCCCGAGATACCACTGCTGTTTTTCGCCGACGTTGGTACGGTCCGTGCGAAATTTCCAGCTGCCGTTAAGGCTGAGTTTGTATCGATCGAGTACTACGCCGTCGGACTCCCTGAGCTTGCACGAAGCCAGAGCAAGCGCGGCGAAGAGAAGCAGCGCGAAAATGCGGACGAAAGAGTACGATGGGCGTGTCATGAAAAGGTCTCCGGAAAGCGTGGTATTTCTCTGTTTTGACTTACCTGCGTCAGTCACCGAAACTGATGCCGAGGTCGCGCGCGGTCAGCACGGTATCACAGTCGAGTGGCACAACTTTCATTCGGCTTGTCGCTTTTTTAAGAGGTACATACCTCACTGTGGGCGGGTCGAGCGCCACCATGATTCCGCTCTGTCCTTCTTCCAGTGCACGGATGGCGGCTGCGCCGAAACGCAGGGAGAGCAGACGGTCAACGTTGGTAGGAGAGCCTCCGCGCTGCAGATGTCCCAGCACCACATGGCGCGCTTCCTGTCCGGTGATATCCTGCAGCCGTGTCGCTACGGTTTCTCCGATGCCGCCAAGGCGTTCTGCACGTCCCACCTCATGCTCGATGACGCTGCGTGTGCCGCCCTTCGCCTTTGCGCCTTCGGCGACCACAATGATCGAGAATTTCTTTCCCTGCTGTACGCGCTCCACGGTTTTGGCTGCAACGATATCAATGTCATACGGAATTTCAGGAATAAGAATCACATCGGCGGTACCTGCGACTCCGGCATTGAGTGCTATCCAGCCTGCGTATCTCCCCATAACTTCGACGACCATAATGCGGCGATGCGCTTCAGCAGTCGAGTGCAGCCGGTCGAGACATTCCGTGGCAAACGATACGGCTGAATCAAACCCGAAAGTCGTGACAGTTCCACTCAGGTCGTTATCGATTGTTTTCGGTACGCCGATGATGCGAAGACCCTCCTTGAAAAGTGCGTTCGCGATCAAAAGCGATCCGTCGCCGCCAATCGCCACGACTGCATCAATCTTGTTCTTCTTGCAGGCCCGGACGATTTCCCCGCTGCGGTCTATAATTTTGTAGCTGCCGTCTTTCTGCAGCACTGGAAACGCAATGGGGTTTCCTTTGTTCGTTGTGCCGAGAATGGTGCCTCCCAAATGCGTGATTCCCCGAACCGCGGCGAGAGTGAGAGGAATGAGTCCGCCTTCCGGATAATGTTCCGGCATCAGCAGACCGTTATATCCATCCCGGATCCCTACCACTTCCCAGCCCCGATGGATCGCCCCGATTGTAACGGCACGGATGACGGCGTTGAGTCCGGGTGCGTCGCCGCCGCCGGTGTTGATAGCAATACGGCGAATACGCGGCGGCTTCTTCGATGGGCCGGAAAGAACGGTTTGAGGCTTGGAGACAGGAGATGACCTTCGAGGCATGACGGGTTTACTCTTGTTGCGAATGAATGTGTTGAATACCAAATCTAACCGCACTCCGTCTCGAACACAAACCGTAACATTTGAAAATGTTGGTCAGAACTGTGATCAGGACTTGACCGCAGCTTGTTTTTTATCTCTGCCCTCCGTATTAGCTTAGTGTACCGCAATATTTACGATCAGGACCCTGCCATGAATGTTCCGATATTCTTTGCTCTCATGGGCGGCATTATTCTGCTCGGCTTTCTTGCAAACCTTCTGTTCAAGGTGACCAAGATTCCGAGCGTCCTGCTGCTGATGGGTATCGGTGTGTTTCTTGGTCCCGTCACCGGCTGGCTCGCATCCGATGCGCTGCTGAGATTCGCGCCTTATTTCGGGACCATGGCACTGCTGATCATACTTTTCGAAGGCGGACTGGAACTCGACATTCGCACAGTAGTCAAACAGGCGCCCAGAGCTGCGGCGCTTGCCATCGGCGTGTTTGCCGTAAGCGTGCTGCTCATCATGGCGTTCGCAGTGTTCGTTATGGAAATGAGCACGCTCAACGCCCTGATTTTGGCCGCCGTGCTCGGTGCAACCAGTCCGGCGATATGCATTCCCGTCGTCTCGGGTTTGAGTGTGCGCGATGAAATCAAGACCATCATCAAGCTGGAGTCCGCCCTCGGGGACGTCCTTCTGATCGTCTCCGTCCTGCTGCTTGTCGACTTCCATGTCTCCGGGACGCAGGGTGTCGGCACCGTGATCATGAGCTTTATCACAAGCTTTGGCGTTGCGCTCATCATCGCGACGATTACCGGGGCATTGTGGTCACGTCTCATGGGTTGGATAGGGAAAGAGCCCCTGGCGTATATGTTGACGCTCGGCTTCGTCTTCCTGCTGTATTTCATGGTTGAGGAACTGCACGGCAGTGCAGCAATCGCGGTGTTGATGTTCGGACTCATACTTGAGAACATGCAGGTGATAGCCGACAGGATCGGTCCCCGGGTCCGCCAATTTTTCGGCATCGATATCAAGTCGGAAAAATATATTCTCAACGAGTTCATCAAAAACATCACCGAGGAAATCTCCTTTCTGCTGCGCACCTTCTTCTTCGTCTACCTGGGAATGCTCCTCGATTTTGGCACGCTCACCTGGACCATCGGTCTGTTTATTCTTGGAATGGCGCTGCTTCTGCTGATCGGACGCCGTCTGATGATGGTGGGATTCCGCCGCATCGGGAGGGATTTTTCGGAAGGCGAATTGCAGGCGATCATGGCTATGCTCCCGCGCGGTCTTGCCACCGCTGTCATGGCGCTTCTGCCCTTTCAGTCCGCACATATTCCGGGAACCGAATTGTTTCCAATGTTCGCCTTTGGCGTCATCGTACTGACCAACCTCTACATGACCGGCAGTGTGATGTTCGCGGAACGGCGTCTGAAGTCTGAGCGATTGCAGGCGCTCGAACCCCTGCCTGTCGGATACGCCGGCATGGCGAATTCGGAAGTCGTGCTGCCGCCTTCGGCGGAAAAACAAATGGACTCTGAAAATGGTGATGCCCTGTCGGCAGCGAAAAAGGAGAAAGAGGCTGAAGCGGCAAAAGACTTCGCAGCCCGGGAAGGAGCTTCCTCCGACTCCAGCCAGCATCGGGCTGCATCCTCGCAGCCTGATGGTCATTATCCTTCCTTCGAGGAAGCACTGTTTCCTTCCTACGAGGATCATTCCGATGAACCGCCGCCGCAGACATTCACCGAATGGATGGCCCGAATGTTCGGCATACACAGCGGCGATCGTGAACGCGGATATCTCGAAGCGTATCGTTCCGCTCATATCACTGAACCACTGTTCTGGGTACAGGTTATCCTGGCTGCCGGCATCACAACGCTGGGACTCATCCTCAATCAGAGCGCCATCATCATCGGCGGCTGCCTGATCATGCCGATCATGTATCCGGTGCTCGCAGCCGGTCTTTCCCTTGCCTCTGGAGATCTCTACCTTTTAATCCGTATTTTCTTCAAGGTCGCCCTCACGGTGTTCGTCGTGGGCCTGATCGCCGCGGTGCTATCCGATTTTCTGCCCTTCTCGGAAGTTACGTCTGAGATAGCCGCACGCATACGGCCGACTGTGATCGACTTCCTTGTGGCGCTATTTGCAGGTATGGCCGGAGCGGCGACGCTCTCGCGAAAAAACCGTTTTGTGCAATTTCTCCCCGCCGCCATTATCTCCATTACACTCCTGCCGCCGATTGCCGTCATGGGTTTCGGCATTGCCAACGGCGGTTCTCCCGACATCGTTCGCGGCGGTGCTTTGTTGTTCACTGCCAACTTCTTTGCCAACATTCTCGGCGCGATGGTAGTGTTCCTGCTTGTCGGCATGCCGCGGGCGGCAGGGCTGGAGGCGGTCAGGCAGTGGAAGGAAAAGGAGCTCGCACATCCGGTAATCAGCTTTGTGTTTGAGAAACTGCGGCTCAGTCAGGTCGTAGGCCGCACCGGTTCAGTCCGGGCCCGGTTCATTGTGATCGCGCTCTTCCTGCTCATTCTGATGATTCCGCTGCAAACCGCGCTCAATCAGCTTACGCTCGAGCTGCGAGCACGGCAGGCGATCTCAGATATCTCAAAGACATTTGATATTCAGTACCGCTCCAGCCTTATCAATTCCTCGTCCCGCATCAACGAAAACCAGATCGAGGTGAAGCTGCAGGTTGCTACCAACAGCTTTTTTACTTCGGCGGATATAGCGCGCTTTGAGGAGCGAGTCACAGACCGTACCGGCGTCCCGACCAGGCTGGATCTGGTGCAATCGTTAAGCGACATTGGAAAGGGCAGCACCGTCAGCGACCTGCTCGCACCCTCGTCGTCGGTTTCGAATTTTGGCCCCCGTACATTTTCCGAAGCCATAGCGGATTTGCGCTTCCAGGCGCAGAGCATTCTGCGGAGCATGCCGCTTTCGAGCCGACTCGAGATTGTCAGTATGAATGCCGAGCTGACGCTGGACACACTCAGTCCGGCGATCAACTTTATCTATCTCTCGGACATGGCGCTCAGCGAGGACGCCCGCGACATTCTCAGCACACTGATCGCAGGGCGGCTTTCTCTGCCTGCAGCCACACTTCAATTCAACTGGTTTTCAGATCACTATGCATTTGATGTTGCGAGCAGGAAGGAATTCAGTGCCGCCGATCTGGTCCGCTTGCGCAACCTGAATAATATGCTCATGCGATATCCGCAGTTGGCACTGACTCTGAATTTCCCTGCAAAGGAGCAGAAAGCTTACCGCTTTGATTCGCAGTTCGCAGAATTACTGAACCATCTCCCGCTTGCAGCAGACAGCAACAGGTCGGTCATTCTCCGGACGCAAGAACCTCAGGATAGTCTTGTCATTGCGCTGAGCGTCAAGGGTATTATACCAGCAAGCCGTCCTGATACGACCCGGACGCATGTCGGGCGCAGTCCCACACGCTGACCTTGCGCCTGCTCTGGCTATTGTCTAAATTACTCATTCACCATAATGCACATTCACCTGGACACCCCGTCTTATGGCAGAACACCAGAAACACCTCTACATGATCGTATTTCCGATCAATGCATTGGTAGCATCACAGCTTGAACCCAACGCGTTTGCCCAGCATTATACGATCGGCAGCGCGCGCCATTTTCAGGGCAAAGTGGTTTTCGCCGAGCTTGATATCAATTTCCGCGATCCGTATTTCCGGATCGAGGAGTACCTTGAGAAGACCGTCGCGCACGATGACGGCACACCCAAGCGTACAAAATTCATCTCTTCCTATCGCGTCCTAGAACATGTTCCATTCGACGTGATTAAGAAACTCTATCTCGTGACGGTCAACGGCAGGGCACTGGAATTGAGTCCGGGGCCCTACACAGCCGAGAACGTCCCCGGTCTGATCCGTATTTTCCAGGAAATAGCACCCGTGCGCAACCTGATCGCCTCAAGAATGGATCAGCGTTCCTTCGGAAAGTACATCAGCGAGGATACAGCCAAAGGCGCCGCGAAATTCTGCTTCACGCAGATCGATCTCAATATTGAGGAATTCCTCGCCGAGAGCCGTAATCGCGAAATCGTGGTTTCTCCCATTCCGGACAGCAATCCGTACCGCCTACTCGACTGTCTGACAGAGCTGCGGGACAATCCCGACAAATCCGTCAAGACGATCAGTCTCTCTTCGGTACTGCACAGTATTTCGTACCGTGTGCTTCGGCACGGCTTCTGGTTCTACGACATCGACGGCAATTCGCTGTTCTTCCCCATTCCCAGCGCTCATGAGATGGAAACCACTCATTACGAATGGTTGAAATCCGCACGCTGAGTATCCACGAACCCTCCAGGGTTCCGGAAGCAACTGACGTTTAAGGACAAGCCCCGCGGCTTGTCCTTTTGTTTTCCACCCTTTCCACACATTTCCTCTCCGTTTTGTATATTAGTAGACTTGCTTTCTTAAAACGGAGATTAGAGCCATGACAATGAATTTCGATATGATTCAGCGTGTCTATTCCGAACTTCCCGGAAAGGTCGCCGCTGCACGCGCGCTGCTGGGACGTCCGCTGACATTCACTGAAAAAGTACTTTACGCCCATCTCTGGGAGACGCCGGAGAGTCCGCGCCAGCGCGGCAAGGATTACGCCAATTTCGGTCCGGACCGCGTAGCCATGCAGGACGCGACAGCGCAGATGGCGCTTCTGCAGTTCATGAGCGCCGGGATTCCGCAGGTTGCGGTTCCTTCCACCGTGCATTGCGATCACCTCATTCTCGCCGAACACGGAGCCGCGCAGGATCTCTCCGCCTCCCTCGACCTCAATCGCGAGGTCTTTGACTTTCTCGCCTCCGTTTCGAAGAAGTACGGCATCGGCTTCTGGAAGCCGGGTGCGGGCATCATCCATCAGGTCGTGCTTGAGAACTATGCCTTCCCCGGCGGAATGATGATCGGCACCGACTCGCACACGCCCAACGCAGGCGGACTCGGCATGATTGCCATCGGCGTCGGCGGTGCGGATGCAGTGGACGTCATGGCCGGCATGGCATGGGAATTGAAATTCCCGAAACTGATCGGCGTCAAGCTCACCGGCAAGATGAGCGGCTGGACTTCCCCGAAGGACGTCATCCTCAAACTCGCAGGCATTCTCACCGTGAAGGGCGGCACCGGCGCCATCGTCGAATATTTCGGAGACGGCTGTGCGAATATCTCCGCCACCGGCAAGGGAACGATCTGCAACATGGGCGCGGAAATCGGCGCCACCACGTCGGTTTTCCCGTATGACGAAAAGAGCGGCGCATATCTGCGCAGCACCGCGCGCGCGGAACTGGCGGATCTCGCCGACACCGTCGCAGCGCATCTGCAGTCCGATCCCGAAGTCGCCGCAAATCCGGAAGCCTATTACGACCAGGTCATTCACATCGATCTCGATACGCTCGAGCCGCATGTCAACGGTCCCTTCACCCCCGACCGCGCGCATCCCATCTCTGAATTCGCGAAGGCCGTTCGCGACAACGGCTGGCCCGAAGAACTGCGCGTCGCGCTGATCGGCTCCTGCACCAACTCCAGCTACGAAGACATCGACCGCGTGGCAGCCATCGCACGGCAGGCCAAGGCGAAGTCGCTGAAGACGAAATCCGAATTCACCATTACCCCGGGATCCGAGCAGGTACGTGCGACCATCGAACGCGACGGACAGCTCGCACTGCTCGAAAGCATCGGCGGCCAGGTGCTGGCAAACGCCTGCGGACCCTGCATCGGCCAGTGGAAACGCCATGATGTGGAGAAAGGCAACCGCAACTCCATTATCACCTCGTTCAACCGCAACTTCACCGGACGCAACGACGGCAATCCCGATACGCATGCGTTTGTGGCGAGTCCGGAAACCGTCGCAGCGCTCGCGCTCGCTGGTTCGCTGACTTTCGACTTCACGAAGGACACGCTCATCAACGAAAACGGCGAGGAAGTGCGGCTTGACGCGCCGACCGGCGATGAACTCCCCGCACTCGGCTTCGTGCCGGATTCGGAGGGGTTGATTCCGCCCGCAGCCGACGGCAGCGGCGTCGAAGTGATCGTCGCGCCCGACAGCAACCGGCTTCAGGTGCTTTCGCCGTTCGCGGCTCCGAAACCAGGCGAATACGACAATCTGCGCCTGCTCCTCAAGGTTCGCGGGAAATGTACGACGGATCATATTTCCATGGCTGGTCCGTGGCTGCGCTTCCGCGGACATCTCGACAACATTTCAAACAACATGTTCATCGGCGCGATCAACGAGTTCAATGGCGTTCCCAACAAGGTGAAGAACCAGATCACCGGCGAATACGACGAAGTACCCAACGTGGCGCGCGCCTACAAGGCGGCCGGCGACGGATGGGTGGTGATAGGCGACGAAAACTACGGCGAGGGTTCAAGCCGCGAGCATGCAGCAATGGAACCGCGTCATCTCGGCAGCAAAGCCATCATCGTCAAATCCTTCGCACGCATTCACGAAACAAATCTGAAGAAGCAGGGGCTGCTTCCGCTTACCTTCGCCGATCCTGCGGACTACGCAAAAATCCAGGAAGATGACCGCATTCAGCTGAAGGTCGACGGCCTGGCGCCTGCGACCCCGGTGACGATGGTTCTCATGCACGCCGACGGCTCGAGCGACACAGTTATGCTCAACCACACCATGAACGATCAGCAGATCGAATGGTGGAATGCCGGCAGTGCGCTTAACCTCATCGCCAAAAGCAACGGATAAGCTTAGACCGGATTCGCCGGACAGACGTTAATATGAAAATCCCGGTCGCACCAGAAGGTTCGGCCGGGATTTTTTTAGAAATTTCCGTTTCGTCAGAATTTCAATTTCGACTGTTCATCTGATCACGGGCTCGCACACGCTAATTCAAGCCGTCACGAGACATGGCCGGAAAGCTTTCGTATCCCTTCTGCAAACCTGCTTTCCTCACAGAGCAGGCTCACCACCAGATATTTCCCCCGCGCGAAGTCGAAGAGATAGCCGGGATGCACAAGCACCCGCTCTTCCTCGAGAAGCCGAAGAGCAATCGCTTCCTCATCAGCGCCATCGGGCAGGGCGATCACTGCGCTCCAACCCCCTTCGGGCGGAAGCAGCGGTCCGCCGGTGGAATGCTCTCCGAGTATTTCTGCAGCGGCATGAAGATTCCTCAGGCAGCGCGAGCGTATCTGCGCTTGAATTCCTTCCCGCAGCTGCAGCAAAGCCTGAGCGGCCGCCATCACCGGCGTGCCGACGGAGAGATAGGCGTCAGAAATAACGTCCAGCCGCGCGAGTGCATCGTCGCGCAATGCAGCCGCACCCTCGGTGAGAATCCACCCCAGCTTCATTTGAGGCAATGCGAGAAGCTTGCTCAGGCCATTGATGGTGAATCGGAGTGCTTCACCCGGGATTCCCGCAGTGCGCTGCCGTTCTATCGCAATTCCGCCAGAATTTTTTCCTTTCCCCTCGCTCCGTTCGGCACCTCCATTCCCGTTCTCTTTCCCCTCGCTCCGTTCGGCACCTCCAATCCCGCTCTCTTTCCCCTCGCTCCGTTCGGCACCTCCAATCCCATTCTCAATTCCCCCGTTCCTGCCTTCATCCTCAGGAATCCCTGCTCCCTTCTCCCCGCCAACGAAATTCACGAGAGGAAAGTCCCAGAACACTTCGTCGGTGATAAGGGCGATGCGGTTGCGCGCACAGAGCGAATCGAGCTGCGCGAATTCAGCGGGACGCAGGTAGTTCGCGGCTGGATTCGAAGGATTGACGACGATTACCGCACGGGTGCGTGCGCTGATCGCCATGTCGAGAGAATGCATGTCGATGTGCCAGCGTCCGTCGGGTGCGAGCCTCAGATTGTAGGTGCGCACTGTGACCGCGTCCAGAGCCGCCAGCCACGAAAAGAGCGGGTAGGCAGGCAAAGGTATGCATATCTCGTCTCCGGGGTCACAAAGGAGCTTGAACAGCATGCTGTAGGCTTCGCTGCTGGACGCCGTGCAATGCAGATGCTTCGGATCAACGCGGAGGCCGTCTGTTCTCGCTGCTGCTACGTCTGCAAGTGGGACTGGACTGTTCCCGGTCGCTTTTCCCGCGCTTTCCTCGTCATCTGACGCCTCGGCGCGCTTGAGTGCGCCGCTTCTGGTTGCCTCTCCCAGATCCTCCCGGTAATACATGGCGATTGCCTCGCGGGCGGGAAGAAGTCCCCGCGGATGAGGCTCGTACCGGGAGGCATCCGCTTCAGCGAACGCTGCAGATATTTCTTCTTCAGGGAAATGAAATTCCGCGCGGGTGGGGTTTGAGAGGGTGAGGTCCAACAACGGCATGCCGGCTGCGCGCAGTTCGCGTACACGCCGGCTCAACGGATTTTCGGAAAGATCGTACGGAAGGCGTGAAGAAAACACCATGGCTCCCCGGGTCGCCTCGCTGAATTTTCTGTTCACACCAGCGTCATTCGATTGATATCGTGAGCGTGCATGCAGCCTCTCCCGTGGCGCGGCTGCCGGACTTCAGATAGACCACGACATGATAGTCGCCATAGCGGGGAAGCGTGCCGGTCCATGAACGGCGTTGTCCGCTGATATCGCCGTTGCGCAGAAAGACGCGGAAATAGACGTCCGGATTATCCGACAGCAAACTCACGCTCATACGCTGACCTCGCCGGGCACGCAGCACATATTCCTCGTTCCTTCCCGTACTCACCTGAGTCTTGAATGAAGTGCTGGTACTTCCCTTCTGAAAATGCATGCGGTGAATTCCCAGAGTACCCGGCAGCATTGCGTGTGTATGCGCCTCAATGTTCGCATCGGCATCGCCCGGACTGGAAAACTCAGCCGGAGGTGCGGATGGCGGCGCCTTCGTCTGAGCCTGCGCCGGAGGAGGCGCGGCCTTCTTCGTCTCCGCCTTTGCCGGAGGTGGTGCGGCCTTCTTCGTCTCCGCCTTTGCCGGAGGAGGCGCGGCCTTCTTCGTCTCCGCCTTTGCCGGAGGTGGTGCGGCCTTCTTCGTCTCCGCCTTTGACGGAGGTGGTGCTGCCTTCTTCATCTCCGCCTTTGCCGGAGGTGGTGCTGCCTTCTTCGTCTCCGCCTTTGTCGGAGGTGGTGCTGCCTTCTTCGTCTCCGCCTTTGACGGAGGTGGTGCTGCCTTCTTCGTCTCCGCCTT
>JBATDG010000116.1:0-45926 GCA_049663345.1 Bacteroidota bacterium | reverse complement strand
AGCTCACCGACCTCTCGTTCAGTCCGCTTCGCGCCGTCAGGCAAGAAGCGGAGGAGTCCGCGCCGAAGTTGAGCGTAGCGAAACAAAGGCGGGACCTATTAAAGCGAAGCTTCGTCGCTGCAGGCACCTCCGGATTTCTCGCCCCCTCGCGCCGGACCTGTCGCGCCGTAGCTCAGCGAAGCTGAGCGAAGGCGGAAGGCGAAAACCAAACAACAAATCCGCCGACATCAATTGGGAGAAACGATGTCAGATCCTCCGATGCATTTCGTATATATCTTGCGCTCCCTTGCGTATCCATCACGTCACTATGTCGGTAGGACCTCCGATCCCCTGCGTCGGTTGGATGAACACAATTCTGGAAAAGGCAAGCACACTGCCAAGTTCAAACCATGGGAGCTTTCGGCATATATTGCCTTCCCTGATCTCAACCGAGCCCTCGCCTTCGAACGCTATCTCAAAACCGGCTCAGGCCGGGCATTCGCAAGAAAGCACTTCGAACAGTGAAGGCATGAGGATCTCCTAAGGTCCTTCCTCATTGATTCCGGGTTGTTTTCGTTAATCCCCATCCACAGAGGTCGGTCACGATGACCGAAACGTGCTGCGGCTTCTGAGTAGTGTACCGAATTGTTGTGGTCGGATTGAAGGGATTGGGGAAGTTTTGTTCAAGCTGCGCTTCACGCGGCAGCGTTTCGGGATCCTCCACCCAGGTTTTGCCGCCATTTGTGGTTCGGATAATCATACCACCAACTCCTACAGTCGTACCGGTATTGATATCCAAGAAATCAATGGCGAGTTGAACGCGATACCTGCAGTCCGTAAGTTATGAAACACACCATTAGCATCTCGAAAGCCGATGAGACTTGACGAAGTAATCCGATCCTTATCCGCGATGTTGGGACGCGGAAAAACTGCTTTCGTTCTCGTCCTTTTGACGGTGAATTGGATTGTCATTCCGGAGTACCAGGCTCACGCACAGACTGCGTCCGAGGTGGAGCTGCATGCGCGGGGAGGAGCAGTCTTGCAGGTCGTCCCGCTGCATGCCGGAGAAGAGGGATTGCTCGTGGACAGGTATTACGGTGATTGGAGGCCGAATAGCAATGACGATCTCGGCGGGGTGCTGTATCTGCAATGGAGTCAGGTGGATTCAATCATCATACCGGCAAAAATTGAAGCAGCCCAATATGTTCTCGCGCTCATCACGGGATTCCTGTGGAGTGTACCGGCTACAATAGTTGGAGGATTAATAGGGGAGAAAGTATGTGGGACTGGCAGGGAGGACATGGATTGTGTTGTGACGACTGCCGTAAGCATCGGTGCGGCGGGATTTATTGCTGGCGCGATCTACAACTGGCCGGATGCGGAGAAGTATGCCGATAAGATATGCCATCCGTCCAACCAAAATGACAGGGAAATGCTCCGCAAACTCTGCGTCTATCCAGACACGCTTCCTGCAGCGTTGCGTGATCTCCTCCCGAAGGAAGATGTGAAGTGATCTTCGGGTAAGTCGGGTACGACTTCAAGCGGCTGTTCACTATCAGCGAATATTACGATCGCGACCGACCGATTTTCTACAAAGCGATCCAGAGCGTGCGCGAAAACGAAATGGACATGACCGACTGGCTCGACTACTTCCTACACTCGTTCCGTACTCATCGCAGCACCAGGAATCGTCGGACAACGGTCACTGCGTCACCGTGCAGGCAGATGAAGTAGAGGCCCGGATCGAGTTCTGTGGTCGACAACGCGAAGGTCGACGTACCGGCCGGGATTTCCCCTTCCCCGACTAAGAACCGCTCCCTTCCGAGCATGTCATGCACGGTTATGCGCACCCGCGCCGGCCGCGGCAGAACGATGTACGCAATCCCTTGGCCTCGCAAGGGCTGTGGTGAGATGGTCAATGTCGGCTGCGCAGGAAGTGTCACGGGCGCCTCCCCGATGCCGAGGATCGCCCCCCACTGCAGACCGCACACATCGGCGTATACGAGCTCATAGTCCTTAGAGGACTCCCATCCGTGCATTTCCAGGTCCTGCATGCCGATGCCTTCCAGCAGACGGACATGCCAGCCGCTCATGTACCCGAAGTCAGGTTCGTAGGAATCCAAACGCCGCCGCATTATCCCGTCAACATTTACAGACGTGGTGTCGCTCACCATACCCCATCGACATAAATCGCCGATGTTCATGCTGCCGGAGAACAGCGGTTCAATGCCACCTGAGGTCATGTCCCGGCGATAGAAGCCGCTGCTGTCGCTGCGGTACCATCCCGTGAGCGGACCATCACCCGAGAACAGGTACCATCGCTCTCCGTCGACCAGCGTGTCGGCTGTGATATCCGTCCACTTCATCGTTCGCCTCCCGTTGGAATAACGGTACTGGTAACGGTTGCCGACGCAGAGGTCGAACCAGCGGACGGCAGGCGAGGCGCGGTTGTACGCGGTGTCTCGCACGACGGCCGAGCTCAGCAGGCAGATCTGCTTGGCGCTGCTGCAGAACACTTCGCCGAAACGGTCGGTGATGACACGGTAGAAATCCCCGCGCCGCAGCTCGAATGCACGGCACCGCGCACCGATCACGATGGTGTCGAAGCGGCGTCCCACCGACCAGGCAACGTTGTTGAGCAGTATGGTGGATTCAGTGGGGATGAACGCCGGGTACAGCTCCACGGAATCCTTCTGACTGGAGTCATATTCGGTGAGCATGCCGCGGTCGTTGACGAGGAAGTAAACTCCGTACTCGAGATCTATGATGCCCTCAAACACCAGATAGCATCGAAGTGATGGATAGTTCTGCGCCCAGGCAGAGAACCCCTTCTCGCGCGATCGGAAGATGTTGTATCGCCAGTCCGGTGATGCGCCTCCAGCCATGCGATAGACCAGCAAATCGTCGGGGGCAAAAGGAACCGTCAGCTCCTGTGCATGCATCGGTTCGAGCGGATGCAGCAATTCACCGATTTCCGCGATCCGGAAGACCGAGCTGCCCTGCGCGACGGATATCAGGCCGAGACTGTCGGCCCAGGTCCAGACACCGAAGCCGCCGTAGTCGATGGTGACCGTTGCGCGCATAACGCCCCCGCAGTCCATGCTGTCCGTGGCAAGGACATGCCCCATCGGGAAGCTGTCGCCCACGACGCAGTGCGCCGGCAGCCAAAGCCGGTCGAAAAGCTTGCCCGAGCTCTCGCGTGCGATATGTAATCCGTCGTAATCGTTGCGGTAGAGCGCCTGAATGGGAGTCTGCGCCCCGCTCGTCACTACTTTCCACCATGGGTATCCCAGGGTGTCGACGCTTCCCGTCACCGAAAGCTGCGTTTCCGTGCCGCGGAAATCCTCCCCGTTGTCGATGGTGAAGCGCGCCGTGGTATTTGCCGCAAAGGGGATGTCCATGAGCACCACCTCCGCCGGCTTGCGGTACGTCAGTCCCAACCGATAGCCGACGAGCGTGGAGTCCACCGGATTGGATCGTGTGGTGAACAGGCCGTCCGTCGCGTCCACATACCAAAGCAGATCCACCATGCCAGACGTGTCCAAACCGGCGAAGTGTTGGTACATCGCATGCAGTTCATTGCTGGTGAATGTCCGCTTCGCGGCATGACCATCTTCATCGGAAAGAAAGGCCAGTTCGGTCTGTGAGCCGTCTTCTCTGCGCAGGCGAAGGGTATATCGCAGCGTATCGCTGCTTTCCGCGTTGGAATATCGGGAAACGACGATTTCCGAGAACCGATCAGGCGGTGCGGGCTGTTCCCAGGAAAAAACCTCTTCGGAGTACCAACTCTCCAACCGAAATGCCGTTCTGTCGATCGGAGCAAGCAACCCGAACGGCAGCGGTGCATGTTCGAGAACGCGGAAGGAGCCGACGTCATCGCGCACCGTCGCGTCAGCGAGCGCATGCAGGCTAACCTTCTGCATTGTTGTTTCGACCGTCGAATCGCTGCGCGGCGCCGTCGAAAGAAGTAGGACCGTGGTTTCTCCCGAAAGCTGCAGGATCGTATCGAGCGGAGGACGCGTGCTATCGCCGGCGAGCACGATTTCCCCGGGAAAGCGCAACTCGAGTCGCAGCGACGTCTCTTCCTCGAGCGGATTGAGAAAGCGGTCGCGCGCAGCGACGTAGAGCTCGAAGGGACGCTCGAGATATACAGCACGCATCTCCGGATGCGGCCAGGTGATATCCGCAAGAATGTTGTCGAACGCAGCGGCACGCCAGCGTATCGGCGGCGATATCTGATTCAAGCGCGTGTTCCTGGGGCTGACTTCCAAACGCACCTGTGCCTCCGCCTTGCTGCTCGCATAGGTCGCGGATGCGCGGCCGCTGACGAACAGCGTCTTCGGGATGTGGTATTCGCCCGGAGCGGAGGACGGAATGATCGTCCCTTCGACTTCCAACCGTGCCCAGCTGTACCCATCGGGGTCATCACTCCAGGAGCGTATGGATGTATCGCTCTCCACCACACTCTGCTGCACACGCAGGATTGTAGTCCTGCCGTCTACGTTCCAGTCCGGCACAACCGCATCATTTTTATCCAGCGCCACCAACGCAAAGCTGACCGCCTCTCCGGCTATGCGTTCAATCGCTTCGTTGCCTGGAAACTGCAGGGCGACGCCTATGTCCGCGAACGCATTCACAACGGTGAGCCGGTTCCCGCGGAGAGTCGTATCCACGGGCGTGGACCGCGTGAAAGTCAGACCGTCCGTTGCCTCGACGAAGTAGATCATCTCGAAACGTGGCATGTCGGGTGTGCCGGAAAGCGTGTCCGCGATCGCGGCGAGCACTTCCTCCGTGCAGGTGAATGTCGCAGCGGTCCCTCCGGCATCCGCTTCCAGGATCACTTCGTTCTCGAGGCTGTCCGCAGCGGCGAAGTGAATGTAGTAACGCACGGTGTCAGAGTACGTCCGGGGGTCATCGCGCGACACGTGGAGGTTTGAATATGGATCCGGCGGAACCGGCTGCTCCCACCGGAAAATCACGGTATCGTCCCACCGATCGATCGTCAGTTCTGTTTCATCGCCCGGCGACAGCAAGAAAAAAGGCAGCGGTTCATGGGGAGCGACCCAGAAGGGATCACATTTCCCTGTGATACTGAAGTTGGTCGAACAGTACGCCGTGATGACGTATCCGCCGGACTGTCCGCGTACCCGGGTGGTATCCGGCATGAAATAGAAGGCCTGCTCACTGTGAATACTTCGCGGCATAGCGGATAGCAGGAAGGGATAGCCGGGAACCGGGGAAAATTCGTGGGAGAAATTTACAAGGACGGACATGTCGAGCGCCGTGATCGCCGGGTTGGTGAAGCGGTCGCGCGGTGTGACAAACAGCTCCATGGGACGCTTGACAAAAAACGTAGATGCGGCTTCCCCCTGCTGCTGCGGTGTCCAATCGACAAGGAAATTATCCGCTGCGAGCGGAATGCGTGTGATGGGTGGAGACCGCGATATCACCGAATCGATGAACGGGAGGGCCTCTATGCGTGTGCCAACTTCCGCCTTGCTCGAGAGGAATGTCAGATGCACGACGCCGTCCGTAAACTCATCCTCGCCGATGGAGAATTGCTGCGGTCCCGGGCGGCTCAGTTCCGTGCCATCCCTGGTGATCATCAACCAGGTATACGCGTCGGATCGTGCGCTCCAGGATACGATACTCGTATCGAGCCCGGCATCCGAATTGGTCACGTGCAGCTCGATCGGCTGACCGACGGAGTTCCAATTCTTGATGGTATCTCCCTTCGCATCACGAACGACCACATCGAAATACACCGGATCACCGGCGCTGGCGAAGACCGTATCTTGCGTGCTGAACTCGAGCCAGGCATAGCCAGTGGTCTGCGCATGGAGCGTCGCGCCGCTGCTGAGGACAAGACACAGCGACAACCTGATATATTGGAGCCAGCGATGGAGGCAATTAATCACAACAGCACCATCATTCCTGTCTGACGCTGCCCACCGGCAATCAAGGTGTAGAAATACACTCCCGGCGAAAGTCCCTTAGTCTCGAGGTGTTCGGTATGCATCCCTGCCGCGGTGACGCCGGCGTTACCGAAACGTCTGATTTCTCTCCCCAGGGCATCATGAACGAGGAGATGAATCTGCATGGGCGTCGGGATAGAGTAGCGCAATGTCGTTGAAGACGTGAAGGGATTGGGAGAGTTCGGATACAGTGCTGGACTCTCAACGAGCGCAGGAGGGTTTGTGGAAGGAAGGGACAGGTCGCGGACGCGATACAGGCCGGTTTGCCAGCGGTTCGCATGCACTTCCTGGCGATGCGCAATCCAGAGCGCATCCTGACTGTCCAGATGCCAGTCAAGGACTTTCCCCCAAAACGTATCGGGAGAATAAAGTTCACGCGTCGTCGGTGTGGACGACGTGGCGTTGGAAATGATATTCAGTACCGCCGCGCCCGTTGGATGCGTGATGATCTTGATGTTGCCATCCCGTCCGCGGAATGATTTCCATTCAGTGATTGAAGCAGTGCCGGGGATGCTGTTGATGGATTTGAACATTCTCCCCTCTTCGAGAGGAGTCCAGACGATGTCCTCGCCGGCTGTTCTTCGCCAAAGCAGGACTATCCGACCGTCGTGATCAAACAGCAGATACTTCTGCTGCCCATCGGTGGCGGCCACCGCCGCGCTGCGGGTGACGTTCGCCGCTGCGTCGCAATGGTACACCACCACCGAATCGATCCGATCCATGAGTACAAGGAGACCATTGTCTGCTGTTGCTGTCACAGAGAGTTCCGGGGTCCACCAGTAACGGATGGAGAGACTGTCATCGATGACGGCATCGCCTCCACCTGGATCGTTGAGAGAGGTGAGCTGGAGACGGAATTCCTCCCGTGCTTCGGAATGGTCCGCGATCCGGTACAGGACTAAAACCGTCCCGTCCTCTCGCTCAACTAGTTTCGGGGAATATCCCGGCCCCAGCGAATACGATAGCTCTACCCGGTTGTCCGATGAAATGCGTGCGATACGAATTTCGGCACGGTAGTGGCGGTCGGGGAATTCCTCGACAGGATTTGAGGCTGTCATCGCTTCCCACGCCATCCATGCAATGCCGGATTTCGTGCGAAGCAGTACCGGTTTGCACCCGGAGGGATGATCCAGGATCGACCGGAATCCCTTATTCTCGTATGATACGAGACGTAGCGGCGCTGATATGGAAAATCTGGACCCAGTGCAATAGGCGACCAACATCCAGCTTGTCATTGCCAGCAATGGGCGACTGTTTTCTGCTCCATCTACAGCATACTCGAATCCCCCCTCTTCACGGATAACGGATTCGACCATGAACGGCCCGATTGATCGCATCACCTGGCTGAACATTCCGCCGTTGGCATCGACCACGCTGATGGAAAGATCGCTCCGATCCTCGTACAGCACGGGGTTCAGATAGGATGAGCTGTCATCTATTGACAGACAGATCATTCCATTTGGTATTTCGTGCAAGGTCAGCGCGTTCCGTTCGTTCCTGGAAAAATGTTCCGGCAACCACCAGTGCTCAATGGTCTGCGCGAAACTCGTGGAGACAGCCGAAACAACGAGAAGCTTCGTCAGCAGGATGCAATACATGCAGGTTTTCATGAGGTCCTCCACCCCGCTTGCTCCAATCTGGAATTTCCAGACAACATCATCATTTTTGCAGAGAAAGGCAACTGCAGGACAGAGACGAGCTGCATGCACACCCACAACAATCCCCCCGGCATCCTGAGCGTTTGTCTGTCTCTGATTCCACAGCTGAGAAAGCTCCATGAGAGAGCCATTCAACGGAAGTTTCAGGGACGAGTGTTTGCATGTGTCCGATCATCTGCGGCGGAGTATCTGACCTTTGTCGCAGCCAAAGGTGAGGGCGGTGTTGAAGCTGTATATGCGGAAGAAAACATCTGGCTGACCCAGAAAATGATTGGCGTTCTCTACGATGTTGAGACCAATACAGTCAATTACCACCTGAAAAAGGTGTTTTCCGACAGCGAGCTGGAGGAAAATTCAGTTATTCGAAATTTTCGAATAACTGCCGCTGACGGTAAAAAATATAATACCAATCACTACAACCTCTCGGCCATTATCGCCGTCGGTTATAAAGTCAACTCGGAACGCGCCGTGCAATTCCGTAAATGGGCGACCACCATCATCAAGGAATACACCATCAAAGATCCCGATGACCATGCAGGATTGGGAAACACGTTTGAACAAATTTATCGAAGCTACTGATCGGGATATCCTGCGAGACGCAGGGAAAGTAACAGCGGAAATTGCGAAGGCCCATGCTGAAAGCGAATTTGAGAAATACCGCATTGTTCAGGATCGGCTTTTTGAAAGTGATTTCGACCGAATGCTAAAGCAGTTTGAACATAGGGATGATGAGCAGGAATAGGTTCGTATTGTGCCTCCCGTAACTGCATCAGGGGAACACGCGCGCGATACCTCGCGCTCTAGTCGAGCAACATGTAACGGTCATTGAACTGCACGGGCGGCTGCCTTGCGGCCATGTACGTATATTCCCTTCGTGTAAGCCCCTTTCCACGCCGGGCGTCAAACGCTGTGTGATACCAGGGGATTTGACCCGGGGTAGATGCCGATATGGTCTCCGTATACGTATCGATTGAGTTATCGTGGATTCCGGAAATCCGGCAATCGGTAAATGGCAGGAAATTTCCAGATATCAATTTCTGTCCGTCGTGCTCCTGCCAGAGCAAGGCTGTCGAAGTTGATGTGCTCCCATCTTCTTTAACCACCCGGACAGAACATGGATATTCCGTCCGGCTGCTCCCCGGCAGTGCGTTCTGGATATTAATCGTGATCCATTCCCTACTTGTCGTATCAATCGGCCCTCCAAATCCACCTGAAATGCGGTAGTGATAATACCGAAATTCCTGACCTGGAGAGAGACTGAAGTATGTGCTGCTGCGGTCAGTAATTCTGAACGGACCGGACATCACAGTACGATTCATCCCCGCATGATGAAGGCGAATATAGGCCTGGTCCGTTGCGGGTTGGTGTATAGTCCACTTCGGTGATATTTCCATCCAGGTGCCGCCGCTGTTCGTGGACAGCTCAAATACTGTATCCACATCCGCCGGGAAACCGGGCGGCAGGATTATTGACGCAGAAATATTTGTGTTCAGGAAACGATAAAACTCACTGCCCGGTGCTGGCGATAAAATGGAGAGTTCTCCGAAGCCAACACCCTGAACAACGTTCCATTCCGTCGGGGCGAGACCGATACCGGGTGCATAGATTCCACGCACTGCGAAATCAAGTTCCACTCCACTGTCCCACGGAACACTTTTTCTCAGAGAAAGTGAATCGGTAGCAGCCATCGACCAGCCAGTTGACCAATTCTGGCTGCCTGTTGCCGCCCAACGGATCTCAACATTTTCAATTCTGTCGTCAATGCACATCCACCTGAAACGCTGTTCATCGCTGATCAGGCGCAACTCTCCGGCTTTGGGGTCAACAAGTAGAACCGGGATCCAGTGAAGAGTAACTGCCGCGGATGAATCCCGGTTCGGTTCACTGCTCTGTTGATCCGAGCATGCAGAAAAAAGAAGTGTGAGCAGCACGCCACTCAAAAGAGCAGCGCATCGCGGATAAGCCGATTGAATCTTTCGCATGGCCGAGTGTTATTCCTTCTAGCGGGGAAGCATCATTCCCAGGAATGACACATGAACACGGTGCATCATTCCCTTTCAATGTCATCAACCTTGCAATTCACGGTGGAAAAGGATACCATGGCCCTGAATCACCATATATTTTGACATTCCTCCATTCCAATGGGATACCGGATACGTCATCGAAAAATATGATGACGCAGGTCATCGTGTCTGGTATCTGCGGTGGGGCGGCAACGAGAGATCGAATCTTTCTTTTTGCCATGCTTCCTGACACAGGTGGGATAGGAACAAATCGTGGGTTCTCCATTGTGCAGCTCGATACATTGCGCAGGGAGTTATGGAGAAAGGATACGATGTTTGCTCAGGGCGTGGCTATCACGCACACAGCAACGTATGCGGACGAGAGAGGTAACATGTATGTTTCAGGGACTATCGAGGGAGCTGAGAAAGATGTATTCTTTGTGTTTCGTGTCGCTACCTCGGGAGTGCTGCAATGGCAAATGCCGATCGATCGGAAGTTCTTTTTCACGAGCATGGCGGTCGGACCTGAAAAATAAAAGGTGAGCATCAGGCAGGAACACATTCATGCCAATTCACCGGCGCCGACCAGCGGTCTGGTGTGTACACGTACCGCCTCAGCTGGAATGGTAATAGCGTTACGCGTAGAATGGTTCTGCTGCGATAACACACACTCGAAATTACATGCTGCAATGCATCACTTTACAGATGGCTGCTGAGCAATCGTGGATGTTTTTTGGATATTTTTCTCCTCAATCTACCGCAGCAGCAGCATGCTGCGGGTGTGCGCGGCGCCTTCCATGATGATGCGGTATGAATACATACCCGCAGTCGGAAGCGCAGAAAACGATCGATGCTTTCTACGAAGCTTCGGAATACGAAATTCTCTGCGAGAATATCTGTGGACGCCGTTTCTCCTCGGTTAACGATCACACAGAGCATGGACGGGAAGGTGGATGCGGAACACTGATTGACGTTCTCGCGCATTCATAAGCAGGTTCAACAGCAGCTGAGAAGGGTCTGGTAACTCTGAGCCACGGCATTACGTCGCGTTTGCACGGAATGTACGCCGGGCGTAGATTCATTACTGCGGCACCCGTCATCCGGGCGCCGAAGAGGCGGCCGCAGTATGAAACAAGAGGAGTACACAGCGTGACATTCGATTTCTGGTGGATCGGTTTTTTCCTTCTTATTCTGGGTCTCCTTGCGCTTGATATCGTCGTGTTCAACCGTAAAGCGCATGAGGTGTCGCTTCGGGAGGCCCTGCTCTGGTCTGCGTTCTGGATTTCTATCGCCATGATCTTCAATGTCGTGATTTATTATACCAGAGGCGGAGAGAGCGCCGTCCAGTACTTGACGGCTTACATTATTGAAAAATCGCTCAGCGTAGACAACCTGTTCGTGTTTCTGATGCTCTTCACTTATTTTCAGGTGCCTGCGAAGTACCAGCACAAGGTACTCTTCTGGGGAATCATCGGAGCCCTTGTGATGCGCATGCTGTTCATCTTCGCGGGCATCGCACTCATCAGCAAATTCCACTGGATGCTCTATATCTTCGGGGCGATTCTCATTTATTCCGGCTGGAAGATGGTGAAATCGAAGGATGTGGAGGTCCATCCCGAGATGAATCCTGTATTGAAGCTTTTCCGAAGATTCATGCCGGTGACAAGTGAATACCATGGCGCATCTTTTTTCGTATGGCAGAATTCCCGCTGGTATGCCACGCCGCTGATTGTTGTGCTTCTCGTCATAGAAACGACAGACGTGGTCTTCGCAGTGGATTCGGTGCCGGCGGTGCTTGCCATATCGCAGGACGCGTTTATCGTCTACACATCGAACATCATGGCCATTCTTGGTCTGCGTGCGCTGTACTTCGCGCTCGCGGGCGTGATGCGTCTCTTCCGCCACCTTCACTACGGTCTCGCGGTGATTCTCGTCTTCGTTGGTTTCAAGATGCTGGCGGCTGATTTGATACACATACCGATCACACTATCCCTCGGAGTGATAGGCGGCGTGCTCGCGATATCGATCGCGGCATCCCTGTTGCTGACGGAGCTCACAGAGGAGAACACGTAGAAAGAACATCCAGGGACAAACGGGAGATCAACGATCACGGTTGCCCGGATGCCGTACATCCCGGGCTTGCGTGACGAAAATGACCTCTTCGGCAATGTTCGTCGTAAGATCGGCCACGCGTTCCAGATTTCGGCTGATCCTGACAAGCTCCATCGCGCCGTCAATTGCGTGAGAATCGGATTTGCTCAGGGATATCATTGCATGTGTATTCTTCCTGTTCAGTTCATCGATCGTGTCGTCACTTGCAAGTACGTCAGCCGCAAGATCCGCATCGAGGTGAATGAAGCTGTGCAGGGCCTTCGTGAGCATCTCCTTCACGGTCCGTGCCATTGCGGGGATCTCCATCAGCGGTTCCGAGCCGGGAATTGTCCGCAGCGTCCGCACGGATTCGGCGATGTTTACAGCGTGATCACCGATGCGTTCAAGATCGTTGTTGACTTTTAAGGTGGCGACGATCAAACGCAGGTCGCTGGCCAATGGATGCTGCAACGCGAGTATGCTTATGATGCTTTCATCGATCTCCACTTCGATCGCGTTGATGAGCTGATCGCCGTTGATAACCTGCTCGGCGAGTCTGTCATCTTCGCTCAGTAGGGCGTCTACGGCTTGTTGGAAGCTATTCTCCACCAGGTCCGCCATTCGCAGGAACACCTGCTTGAGGTTTTCCAATTCTTGTTCAATATGTCGTTCCATGTTCTTCTCTACCTGTGCTGGGTGAGTTATCCAAAGCGGCCTGTAATGTAGTCTTCCGTCCGTTTTTCCTTCGGTGCGGTAAATATCGTTTTGGTGTCGCCGAATTCGATCAGTTCACCGAGATACAGAAATGCGGTGCTGTCGCTGACACGTGAAGCCTGCTGCATATTGTGTGTGACGATGACGATGGTGTATTGTTTTTTCAGCTCTCGCATTAATTCTTCGATGCGCAGCGTCGCGATGGGATCGAGCGCAGAACACGGTTCGTCCATAAGGATTATTTTCGGCTTCATCGTGAGCACGCGCGCGATACAGAGTCTCTGTTGTTGTTCGAGCGAGAGCGAAAGCGCCGAATGCTGCAGGCGATCCTTGAGATCATCCCAGAGCAGGACATCCCGCAGCGCCTGTTCAACCATCTGTTCCAGTTCCTCTCGCTTTTTCATGCGGTGTATTTCGAGCCCGAACGTGATGTTTTTGAATATCGAAAGTGGGAACGGATTCGGCCTTTGAAATACCATGCCGACCTCTTTTCGAAGATCAATCAGATCCGTGGTCGGCGCATGAATATCGCGATCCTGGACGTTGACGGTGCCGGTAACCGTGACACCGTCGATCAGGTCATTCATGCGATTGAAGACACGCACCAAGGTCGACTTGCCACATCCCGATGGACCAATGAGCGCTGTTATCCGCAGATCGGCAATCTCGAGATTGATGTTGATGAGCGCATGAAACTTACCGTAGTAAAGGTTAAGATTGCGCGTCTGTATGATCGAATGATCCATGCTCAACCAAATTTTCCAGTGATGTAGTCGTCGGTACGTTTGTCTTTAGCGGCGGTGAAGATCACCTTCGTATTGTCCAATTCTACAAGTTCTCCCATGAGGAAGAAAGCTGTCCGGTCGCCGACTCGTGCCGCCTGCGCGATGTTATTGGTGACGAGCACTATCGTGTACCGTTCCTTCAGGATCAGCATCGCTTCCTCGACGCGCGCAGTGGAGATCGGATCGAGTCCGGACGTCGGCTCATCGAAAAGGATGACTTCGGGGCGCAGCGCGAGGATGCGGGCGATGCACAAACGCTGCTGCTGCCCGCCGGATAGATTCATCGCCAAAGAATTGAGCCGGTCCTTAACCTCGTCCCACAGGTACGCCTCCGTCAGACTCTGCTCGACAATCTCCTGCAGCGTCTGTTTGCGGCGCACGCCCTGCATGCGCGGGCCGTAGGCGATGTTGTCAAAAATCGTCATCGGCAACGGGAACGGCAGGGCAAACACGATTCCGACGCGTACGCGGAGTTTTTCCTGTTCGAAGCGTTCAACGTCCACTCCGTCGAAGTGAATCGTTCCGGATTTCCGGTATTGTGGATTAAGATCATTCAGTCGGTTCAACGATTGCAGGAACGAGGATTTGCCGGAGTTCGCCGGGCCGATAATCGTGAAGATCTCGTTCTTGAATATATCGAATGTCAGTCCGTTCAGCACCTTGTGCGTGCCGAAGGATACCGAAAGATCGCGAATGGAAAATGCGTGCTCCCTGGCGGTTACCATTTTTTCTTTTTCCTGAATCGATAGCGGAGTATGATCGCGGCAAGGTTCATGAGGAGTACGAGCATCAGCAATACGAGTGCGGTACCGTACCGCGACATTTCCGACATGCCGGGCACCTGCGTTGAAATCACGTAGAGGTGATACGGCAGGGCCATGGTCTGGTCAAAGACCGATTGCGGTAGCGTCGGAAGATAGAAAGCCGCGACCGTGAACAGAATGGGTGCGGTCTCACCCGCGGCGCGACCGAGCCCAAGAATCGTTCCGGTAAGAATTCCCGGCAGCGCATGCGGCAGGACAGCATGCCGGATCGTCTGCCATTTGCTTGCGCCGAGCGAGCGGCTCACCATGCGGAAAGACTTCGGAACGCTCTCGAGCGCCTCGATCGAGGACGTGATAATCACGGGGAGAATCATGATGCCGAGCGTAAGTGAACCGGACAGTATCGACACGCCGAAGCCGAAGAACACAACGAATATCCCGAGTCCGAAAAGGCCGTAGACGACCGAAGGTACCCCCGCAAGATTCACGATCGCGAGTTTTATGATGCGGCTTGTGAAGTTGTCATGACCATATTCTACAAGGTAGATCGCCGAGAGGACGCCTAGTGGGACGGCGAAGATCACGGCAAGCAATACGAGATACAGTGTGCCAAGGATCGCCGGGAGAATGCCCCCGCTGCTCATGCCGTCGGTCGGCATGGAGAATAGAAATTCGAAATTGATGGCGCCCGCTCCCTTGATCGTGATGATTGTCAGGATCACGACCACGGGAATGACGACAAGGACTGTGCAGAAAAAGAGAAACGAGAATGCTATTTTTTGTTCTGTGCGGGCGTTCATCACTGGGCTCACTGCTTTGTCTTGTGCAGGTACAAATCGGCAACGCCATTGATCAGGAAGGTGATGACGAAAAGCACAATGCCGATCGCAAACAGCGCGGCATAATGATCGCCGCCCTGGACGCTCTCACCCATTTCAGCGGCAATCGTCGCCGTGAGCGTACGCACGGGCTGGAGCAGAGTGTGCGGCAGTGAGGCGGCGTTTCCGGTCACCATCATGACAGCCATCGTTTCGCCGATGACACGGCCGATTCCGAGCATAACCGCTGCGATCATTCCCGGGCGCGCCGCGCGTGCGACGATGCGCCATGTCGTTTGCCATTTGGTCGCTCCCATCGCGATTGCGGCTTCACGATACATACGTGGTACCGCGGTAATAGCATCCTCCGCGATCGAAACAATGGTAGGCATGGCCATGAACGCGAGCGTTATCGAACCGGTGAGTGCCGTGAGACCGGTCGGGAGGCCGAACACTGCCTTGATGAGAGGACTGAGCGTAACCAGTCCGATGAATCCTATGACGACGGACGGGATAGCCGCGAGCAATTCGATGCCTGCCTTGAGAATTTCCTTTGTTCTGCGCGGAGCGACTTCAGCGATGAACAGCGCACTGGCGACGCCGATCGGCACCGATATTGCCGCTGCTCCCAGAGTGACGAACACAGACCCGACGATGAGAGGAAGAATGCCGAACTGTGGCGGGTCGGAAATCGGGTACCAGTTCTGTCCGAACAGAAAGGGAGCGAATCCCGCCGTGCCGAAGATGGAGAGTCCCTCTTTGAGCAGGAAAACAAAAATCAGCGTCACGATCACTATCGACGTAATCCCGCTGATGAAAATGGTCCGTTCGATCAGGAATTCCTTGATCTTTCGGAGTTCGATGGTGCCGATTTTCTTCGTGTGTTCAGGTGCCTGCATGGAGCCTCATTATCTTAATCCGCATGGCGTTTTCGAGCGCGCGTTCGTCAAGAACCTGTGATCGGCACGAAGTCGAGCTTCTTGACGATCGCCTGCCCTGCCGGAGAGTGGACGAAATCGAGAAAGTCCTTCGTTAATCCCTTCGGCGTTCCTTTCGCGTACATGATCAGAGGGCGCGAGATCGGATACGAGTTGTCGCTTACGGATTCGATCGTTGGCGCAATGAACGGCGACGCTGCGTCTTTTGCAACGCTAATCGCCTTGTCTTTCGAAGAAACGTATCCCATGCCGAGATATCCGATAGCGTTGACGTTTTGCATCACTTCATCAGAGATCGCCTGGGAGCTCGGCAGCAGCAGCGCATCCGGCGAAAACTCTTCTTTCCCCTCGGCTTTTCCATTACGCAGGACGTGCTCTTTGAAGTAGACGTGCGTTCCCGAGTTTACTTCACGAGAGAGGAGCACGATCTTGGCGTCCTTGCCGCCAACCTGGTTCCAGTTCGTGATCCGTCCACGGAAGATTTCGCCGATCTGGTCGATCCGCAATTGCGAAACTGGATTGGACGGATGGACGATGATCGCGAGACCATCGAGTGCCGTGACGAACTTCGTGGGGGTAAAACCTTTCTTTATCGCCATGTCGATTTCCACCTGTTTCATCTCGCGCGAGACCTCGGCGATGTCGCAGGTGTTGTTGATCATCGCGGTGATCCCCGTACCCGATCCGCCGCCCGTCACGGCGATTGAAATGCCGGGATGCGTTTTCATGTATTCTTCAGCCCATGCCTGTCCAAGATTGACCATCGTGTCGGAGCCTTTGATCTGGAGACTCTTGGTACTTCCCGCATCAGGGCGCTTGCACCCATTGAACGGGAGCATGACACTAACCATCAGGGCGATGCTGATGAGTGAGGCTGGGCGGATTCTGTACATGATGAACTCGGGGGAAAGTGAAACAAGCGTGGTCAACATGCAATCTAATGAGATTGGCAGAATATTAAAATGTTGACATCATTCAAAGTTGAATGCGCAACGCTGCTCTGGGAGGATGTCGGTTTCAGGGAACGCGTTGTCCATGTGCGGACTCGTCCAGGATTCAAACCGAAGACGATGAAAGCCATCCGGAAAATCCCGATAAGCGACCGACTCATTGACGCTCTTCAGGATCTTCGGAAGAAGCCGTACTCGGGTTCGTTAGTCTTCTATAGAAAAAATCCGCATTCCCTTTTCCGCTATAGGACCCCCATGACAAGCAGGACTGGATTGTAGTCACGATCGTAAGGCATATCAGGCGGATCCGAGCGGCGAACGACGTTTCGCTGCAGATCGACAAGCAGGCGCTTCGCCTCGGCGCCCATGATACCGAAATCGAGATCGTCTCCGTCAGCCAGATAATAATCCGGGTCGTACGGGAGATCCTTCAGATTCATCCGCGCTGGGCACGGTGGCAACGCAGGCGGTCGTGCGCGCGCCGGAGCCCCCTCGAGAGCTCAAGGACGCGCGCGGCGTCATTCGGCGACACGTGCACGCGCAAACGCGGAACCCAGAGAATAACCCCGAATGAAAAATAACGGGGTTATTCCTCTGTCCATTGTTCGGAAGTCATTCCACCCCCTGCTGGGCTGATCCGGTTGTTACAAAACATGAACCTGGCCACCGACGACGGCAAACTTAACCTTGCTTGAGTGCTGCTTTTTGCCGAGCAGCCGGAATGGATCGTACCGCAGTTCGTGGTCAAGGCCATCCGCTATCCAGGCAACAGGATCCACACCACCGACTACCTCGATACCGAGGACTTCTCCGGCACTCTCCCCAGGCTTTTTGAGGGGGCGCTGGCCTTCATCATGCGCAACCTGCACAAGGTGCAGGCCGGGCGAGGTGTCAATGCTCCCGGGCTAGCGGAAATTTCGGAGACTGTGTTCGAGGAGTTGCTGGTAAACGCCCTGATGCACCGCGATTACCTGGTCAGCGCTCCGATCCGCTTGTTCATTTTCGACGATCGCATCGAGATCATCAGCCCTGGCCATCTCCCCAATAACCTGATGGTGGAAAAGATCCGGACCGGGAACTCCAATATCCGCAATCCGATCCTGGTCTCTTATGTTGCCAAAGGCCTGCTACCCTATCACGGCCTCGGTTCAGGTATAAAACGTGCGCTAGAGCAGTGGCCTCTTATCGATTTCACCGACGATCACAAGGGCTGCCTTTTTACTGCCACAGTCCATCGCAAGCCGATGGAAGAGCTGGATTTGGCTGATAAAGCTGCGTT
This sequence comes from Bacteroidota bacterium, assembly GCA_049663345.1. Classification (GTDB taxonomy): domain Bacteria; phylum Bacteroidota; class Ignavibacteria; order SZUA-365; family SZUA-365; genus SZUA-365. The sequence continues at coordinate 27,972 of JBATDG010000116.1, read as the reverse complement.
AACAGGTCAGCCTTCCGATTTATCCGGTCACGCTGACCCGATAAATGACCTTTTAAAAGAGCTACGCATCGATCCTTCAGCGGACTATGCAACTCTGGCGAAGCGGCTTGGGGTGAGCGACGCAACGGTCAAACGCAACATTCAGAAGCTTAAACAGCAACATCGCATCCTCCGCATCGGCTCCAAGAAAACCGGTCACTGGGAGATTATCGAATGAGGATCCTGAATCTCGGGATAGAGTTGCCCATAAAGTAAGTACGGCTTTCAGAGCAGGGCAGCTTTCAGCTGCAGACTGAACGCATTGACCTGCTGCGGGTGGTCTTCTGAGATCTACCGCTGCAGCATCACTGGTTCAATATCGAAATGCTCTCCCGCAACCAGGCGAATCAGGTACAACCCGGGCGGCAGACCGATGGCATCAAAACGGATGCAGTGTGTACCGGCTTCGGTGAAATCGCCGCTGCGGAGACGACGGACTTCCCTTCCCAGCGCATCGATAACCTGCATCGTAATCGGGGCTGCATGCGGCAGCGTATAGCTGATAATCGTCGATGAGGTGAACGGATTGGGATGGACCGGATGCAGTTGAGCAGACTTCGGTGCGGGAATCGTGCGTGTGCCAGTCGTGCCGGCGGGCTCGATTTCCACACCGACTTCACAGCCGCTGTGAAACGGCGTTTCTTTCGATCCGAACCAGAGGTTGAAAGCCATGATCTGCGTGACGCCTGTCGTGTTATTGTTTTTGAGGCGGAAGCCCCATTCGAAGTCCACCGATTGTCCGGGGAACAAGACACTGCGGACTTTCGGGTTGGTGTTGTCGCCCGGATATGCCGGATCAAACTCGATGAGATCAACACCGCTTCCGTCCGTCCACTCGAGCTGTGCAATCACAGAGTTGAGGTTCGCTCCGCCAGTATTCCGCAGCTTCCCGGAGATCACGAATTGCTGTGGATCGTAGCCGCTTTGCGAGGATACATAGCGCAAAACCTTTGCGCTGCTTCTCAGGCAGCTGTCGGACAAGGCTGTCTTCAGATTCGCGATCGGCAGCCAGTGTTCGCACTGGATAGCACTGCCTTCGTCATCGATTGCTGTCACCTGGATCAGCACATTGCGCCGGGTGATCCAGTCCGCCACGTCAAGCACCCATGTGAACGTATGCGACTCGTCCTTGTCCAGCGTCAGATTCAGCGACTGATTGATCGGGTTACCTGAGCCCGAACTCAACGTTATTCCTTGTGCAGGGAAGTTGATATAGATACGAGTTATTCTACCGACCTGCTTGCTCCGGTTCGTCACTATGTACTTCACAATAAACGGATTCGGCTCCACGTTCGTCTCCGCTGCATTCAGTGCGAGAGAATCCGGGATCACAAGGTCACAGTCGAAGAACGGCATCAGTCCCGGAACAGTGGTCTGGGCACGCACTTCCGTAGAGTCAAGACGAATCCCGTCGCTGGTTAGTCCTGTGACCTTGGAGCTGAACTCCGGCTGTGCATCCCAGCGCAGCCGCGGGACCCAACGCACCGTCCATGTCACTTCCGGCACGGGATCGCCAAGGTTCCAGTGAATCATTTCCGCTGGATAGAAGGATTTCGTCGCAGGCTGATCCGGGGGATCGAATGCTACATTCGCAGGAAGCTTAATTGTGCCGGTAACATTGAATGCGGATGCATTACCATTGTTCACACAGGTCAGACGGACAGTAAATGGATTCGGAATATATGAATCCGCCGCCTCGTCGAAGTGCAGCGAGTCCGGCACATAGTCTCGGGGCGAGAGTATCGGCCACGCCAGCAGAGGGATTATCACTTCCGCCTCGCAAAGCGATGAATCTGCATTCGCAGCGCGAACCCAAATCTGGATGACGTACCTCCTCTCAACCGTGGACGGCGGATGCTTCACCATCCACTGCACCGTGCTCGATTGCTGTGGAAACAGCTGCGGATACTTCAGGTGTTTCGTACTGCTGTCCGTCCCTTCTGCAAGGCTCAGATCCGGCGGCAGGATAATCGTGGCAAATACGGAATCACTCCGCGCGCCGCCCGTGTTCCGGACCGTCAACGTGACAGGGAAAGGCATCGGAGCGTAGCTGACACTCTTGTTGTCGGCAGTGATTGTTGGAGTCTCAACGGTGCAGGAAAGAACGGCACGTGCTGTGGTCTGCGCCTGTAAGGGTTGAATGAAAGCAGCGGTGAACAGCAGCACTCCCGCAAGGAATAATACCGCCAGGCTGGATTCAGTGTTTATCCCTGCGTTCGATCCCGAATGAACCATGCTGCCGTCCGATTTGTGATGAAGTCTGTTAAAGAACACATCAGATGGAGTACTGTTACAAGAGCGTACCCCACCCCTTCCGCGGAGCTTCGCTGCTAATGAATACGCCGGAAGAGGAGAATTCGAGAATGGAGCATTCGAACATTGGAGCATCGGAGACAAGGGAGCGGCCGAGCACCACGATCTAATCGCCGGACCTCTGCGCACATTATGCTGATATTGCGACCGGTGATCCAAGTCGTCCTAGGATTGTGCGAGGACCTCGATCAGTTTATTGCATCCACCGTCGCGCACGTATGCCGTGTGATCGTCAACGGAGGAGAAACGGCGTCCACAGATATTCTCGCAGAGAATTTCATAGTCCGAGGCTTCGTAATACGCTTCAATAGTTTTCTGGGCTTCCGATTGAGGATATGATGCTTTGTCAGTCTGCGTCTTCCCCCACTCGAGTGCGTTCATCCAGATCGCCGCGCTCAACGCACCGCAGGCATTCCCGCTTAGTCCAAGACCTCCGGCGAATCCCGCGACCATCGCTATCTGTTCATCGCTTGCGCCCTTCCTCCTGGCAACCTCGGATGCACAGCTCAAAGCCTGCTCAGGAGCATAACCTTCGGCCCTCGATAGTCCCTCCTTCGCCGATTGAATCGCTTCGGGCGTCCAATCCTCCGCAAGTCTGAAGCAGGAGAGAAATTTACCTGTGAACATGAGTTTCATTATTCCAAGGGTGTTTTCTAAATCAATTCCCGTGATGTCCTCACATTCAATGCTTCTGGTCCGGTTGGTGAAGGATTCCATTACTCCCTGCGTCGCGATAATGGCGGCGCCTATCGCCTTACCCAATTCCTCGCTCCGGCGAAACGCTTCCGCCCCGATGGCCAGGGATGCTCCCCATAGCATGCCGCATTGATAACCGAGTCTGCTGATCCCACCGGCAAGTGGATCAGAGGCCCGCTCTTCTGCTGCTCGTCGGTGACCGAATTCACGGTTGAGAATAAAGAAAAATGTGTGCGAGCAAGGCCCGAGCTTTCGAAATATCTTCCTGGTGTCGTTCGGACCAGCCTTCAGGTTTTCTGGTTTCATAAAATCCCCCGCACCTAGAAAGCGTATCCAATCGAGAGTTCACCCAGAAGCGGACTGATGAAGTCGTACTCATCTTCAAACACGTCAAGCGACGCGTCGATGGCTGCGTTTCGGGGATCCGCTTCGCGCCATTGTTTCGCGACGCCGTATCCCAACGCAAAGTTGAGCGTAATGCCGCTGCTCCACACCCATTTCTTGCCGATGTTCAGGCCGAAAGTGACTTCCGGAATAGAGAAATCGAAACTCGTCGACTCAAGTGTGCCCGTGCCGCTGTAATTTCTTAACCGCGTAAATGCGCCGACGTAGACTGCTTCCATTCCACCCGCGATATGGTAGCGGTAGTTGAGAATGAATGCCAGTCCGCTTGACTCGAGCTTCGCATCGGAATACGTCGAGGGAATCGACTCATAGTCGAAACGTGCGACGATCCCGTGATTCTCCTGAAACAAGTATTCGTAGTTCACCGATAATATCCCTAACGCAAGTCCTCCCGGACACATGCTGAATGAATGATGGACGCCGCTGACCGGCTCATTTGCCATCACCCCGCTGCCATCGTTTTCATCCTGCGCCAGCACTCCGCCTGCCAGAAGTACATTCATTACCATCATTGTCAGCAAAGTCTTCCAATTTCCAAGGTGCAGTTTTCTTTCGTTCTTCACGGTCGATCCTCACTTAATTTGAATTGGGCACAAGATGATAATTTTGTCTTGTGCCCACTTTGATATCAAGATTCGCATGGGAGTACGTCACATTCCCCGATTGGTTGCACCGCCAGGATATTTCGATTTGTGGAGCGCCTTAAATTTCCTCCACAGCTATGCAGGGATAGGCTTCGGTTTCGTTGAGCGTCCGTTCCCGAAGGCAGCACCACCGACGACAGCGATTGAAATAGCCCGGCGCGCAGGATTACGGACCGCCTCGCGGGCAGCACTTGAATAATCCCTCCAACGTCGTATTTTGCACCAGGTTGTCCGTTGTTAACGAAGCCTTGGAGGACTGCATGTTTTACACGAAGTCGAATTCGCACCATTATCATTCAGCGATTCGCCGCTGGGCAGGGCTGCTTTCTCCCTCAGTCATTCTGCTGAGCATGCTGCTTACTCCCCAGATCTCCCGGGCTCAGACGCCGGGGATACTCTGGAGCTTTGATACGCGTGATGCCTCCTTCGGACAAAGCGCGGCAGGCGACATAGACGGCGATGGACTGCTGGAACTCGTCTTCGGCTGCTACAGAAACGATAGCTGCGTGTATGCCCTGAACGCCGAGGATGGCTCGCTGCTCTGGAAATACAACACGCACTCAGCGACCGCTGAGGGCTGCAATGATGTGGCGAGCCTGATCATCGATGTGGACGGAGATGGGACGATGGAGGTGATCGTGCCGAGTTCCTGCAATCCGACGACGTATTGCTTCGATGGAAAAACCGGGGCGCTGAAGTGGAGCGCAGCAACGCGCGGCAGCGACTCTCCCCCAACCATCGCGGATGTCGACGGCGATGGAGTACTGGAGATTCTGCACGGCGAGTTCGGTGGATATGTAATCTGCCTCAATGCCGAGACCGGCGCCTTCGAATGGGAACTGACGGTGGATACGCATTCGTGGATTCAGACGGCACCCACGCTCCTCGATGCGGACGCAGACGGGAAGCTTGATTTCATCGTCGCGACATGGAACAGCACGGCGGGAGACACGAACACGGTTCGCGCATATCGCTGCATCGACCGCAGTCTGCTTTGGAGCAAGCCGCTCGCAGATGTAGTGTATCACGGCACGACGGTTGCGGATCTTGATCATGACGGAAAACCGGAGCTCGCGCTCGGCGATTACAGCGGCACGCTCTACGTCCTGAACGCGGAGGATGGAAGTACCGCATGGAGCATGGCGCCTCTCGGTCCTGGACATTATATCGGAGCCCCCGTGAGTGCGGGTGATCTTGACGGCGACGGCATCTGCGAACTCGTTGCCGTCAGCTGGTACAAAGTGGTCGCACTCGCGCATGACGGAAATCGTCTGTGGGAATACGACATCGATAATTATAGTACCGCGTTTCGCGGCGCGGCGCTTTCGGATGTGGACGACGACGCGCTGCCGGATGTGGTGTTCGGTACCAGCAGCGGACAGGTGGTCGCCCTGAACGGATTGAACGGCTCCAAGCTCTGGTCCATCGATCTCGCGTCGGATTACGGCAATGCGCTGTTCGCTCTCGACCATGCCCCGATAATAGCGGATTTCGATCTTGACGGAGGACTCGACGTCTTCATCGTCGGGGGGCACGGGGAGTACCCGGACTTCTGGAAGGATTTCGGACGCGCATATGCGCTGTCCCTGGAGAAAGGCACCGGCCCGGATTGGCTGATGTTCCAGCATGACTACGATCGCAGCGGAAGCCTCTGCAGGCATGGAACAACATCAGTCCGAATCGGAACCGAAGCCGCCCTGCCTCGCGTGCAGCTCTACCCTCTTCCTGTGAATGACGAACTTCACATCGAGTCCGGTGACCCGCGATCCTACCGTATACTCGACGCCGCGGGAAGAGTGGTGGCGCACAGACCGGAGACAAGCAGCACAACGGTATGGAACATTTCCGGACTGCCCTCCGGCATCTACTTCGTGCTCGCGGAAAACGGCAGCAGTCTGATTGTGCGTTCCTTCGTCAAACAGTAATCGGAAGCAGGGTGAGTTGCTGTCCGTGGGACGGATGCATTGGCGAGCCTAATAGACCGTGATCCTTCCGGAGGTCATCCGGGCGGCACCTCGAAGCCAGTACAGGTAGCTTCCGGCAGAGAGTCCGGCTGTGGGGATCGATTTCACGCCACTGAAGCTGCCTTTGAAAATCAATCGTCCTTCAGGAGAATAAAGGAGAAAGGCGACCTCTTCTCCATTTGATGGATGCACTGTGAGAACTTCGCCGGGATGGAGGACAGTGGGATAGACAGAGGCGACCTGAGGAAGCGGTGGCGATCCGCTGCCGATGCCGCTCGGACTCCCGTCGCGCAGCAGGAGGAGCTGCGACGATGCAATGAATCCACTGCCTGCGGGGAAAGAAACGATACCGGGATCGCCGGCCTCAACAGAAGCTGCCCGGCCGAGCGGCGTCCAAAGTGTGTCCGCTGCATTGGGATCGCGCCTGTGCAGGGAGAATACTGCGGGTTCATCCGCATCGGCGGAACGTACGTTGATCATTCCGCTGAGCGAAAGACTGTCCGGGGGAGAGAATACCTGATTCGTACCGAAATTATCCACAATCCAGTAGCCGTCAGGCGCCTGTACAGCGACGGGCATGTTGTCGGGAAGAAGCGAGATGCGGGAACATACGATCTCACCATCAGGGAGCGGCGGGACTTCAGCGAGGCCGAAGCTCAATCCGCATGTTTCGAAGGTATATGCCTTTGCCTTATCGACCCACAGCCGTTGACTGACGCCCGCGCCATACGGTCCGTTGACAAGCACACGGCGGGCGGAACCCACAGCCTGAGCGTGACGAAGCGCAATGCGGTCGTAGAGCGGGCCCTCCGCCTCATTGAACTGATAATATGAGATGAGTCCATCCTCTGTCCCCTCACGCGTCAGATGCATCGACTCCCGGATTTCATCCCGCGTAAGCGTGCGATCGTAAATGCAAATCTCATCCATTATTCCCTTGAAATGCCGGCTTGACCAGCCTTTGTAGTTCCCGATGAGCAGCGCTTCGGAAAAGCTGATCGAGTCGTTGGCGTGGCGGCGGGTCCATCCGATGCCGTTGACATACAGCGTGAGCGAATCGGCAGCAACCGACAGCGCGACATGCGACCATTTCCCGGGTGTAATAAAAAGACCGGAGCCGATCCACCATTGACCATTCGGAGGCCAGAAATAATGCAGCTCGTTGCTGCCGTCAATGCTTATCTCCGCGCCGCTGCCGGTGAAGATAGAAGAGAAGCTCGGTTGAATGCCGTCGGGCTTCACCCAGGCGGTGAAAGTCCACGTGTTTGTCCGAATACCCAGCGGCGGTACCTGCACGATGCCGGGGTCGTCATTTCCACCGAGTACAACAGCATTGCCGGGCAGCCCATCTGGCAGGCAATCGCTGCCTTCGATTGTGATGAGATCATCCAACGTCTGTGAACTGCTGCCGCGGCTGTTCCACACAGTCAGGCTCACGCCGTATCGCCCTTCGCCCGGATAGGTGACGCGGGGATTGCGGGCAGTCGTCGAGCTGACGTAGGAAGCTCCGGGGAAATCCCACAGCCAGCGGGCTTCACTGTCGCGCGGCAGGACGGAATGGTCTTCGAAATAAAACGTATCTCTGGGACAGGCGCTGCGCATCTTATCGACGCTGATCTGCGCCGCCGGCTTAGACGGTTCGAACAGCGGAGCTTCCCAGATACCCATGTTGGATCCGAGCCGCAGCATGCCGTCACGGTAGAATATCTTCGCGCTGCGGGTGCCGAGGGAGAGCGGCAGTCCGCTGCTGTGGTCCACCCACTCAGTCATGGTGCCATTGCGATAATACACGACGCCCCGATCCGTCGCGAGGTAGATGCCGGATTCCGTTCCGAGCTGATGCACGATATCGTTGATGGCGACTCCTGCGGGAAGCGAAACGGATAGATTCTCCCAGCTCTGTCCCCCGTCATTGCTTCGGAAAACATTGCGGGAAGACGGAGCGGCACGCAAGGCGACCCAGATGACATCGGGATTGTCAGCTTCGCAGGCCAGGCTCATGAGGCGACGCTCGCGTCCCGCGGTCCCCGGCAGCTCAGCGCACACTGTCCAGTTCACTCCGGCATCCGTACTGCGGAGAATGCGTCCGTCATACATGCGGTTCGAACGCTGGGTTATATATATGACGTCGGGATTACTGCGCGGGATTTCTATATGCTCGACCCGCGCCGAGGAATCCGTGCCGAAAATAAAATCCGCGAGCAGCGAATAGGAAGCACCTCCGTCAGCGCTTCTCCACACTCCGCTGCCGCTGCCGATATACACCGTATTCCAGCATCGGGGATCAAATTCCATCTCGCTGAATTCGGTGTAGTAATAGCTTTCGTTCGGCCAGAGTCCGACAGAGAAATTTCCGGCGGATTCACTGCGGCTGCCGGGAAGCGTGCGGCCGCCGATATCGGAAAAATAGACGCGGCTGTTTTCTCCCGGATTGACATAACCCGTCGCGGCCTCGCCACCTCCCATTCGCAGAAATTCACCTGCCGGATACGATTCAAACCAGGCGGTATTGCCGTTGTGATATCGTCCCCCGACCAGCACGTCTTCATTCCATCCGACATCGAAGCCCCAGAAATCGCTGCCCGCGAGACCATCCATCCGCGCTTCATGCGTGAGAGCGAAATCGGTCGAGTAATTGATTCCGCCGTCGGAACAGATCCAGAGTTCATCGCCGCGAGCAGAGAGCCACTGCATGTCAGGATGCGCCCAGGGGAGTCCTGAAGCGTAGCCGCCGAGAGGATTCCATGTCGCCCCGCCGTTGGAGGAACGCCACCAGCTCGTGCCGCCTGCTACGAGTTCCTGCGCATTGAGAGGATTGGCGATAATTGCATAGTCATAGAATCCCTGAGAAAGTCCGGTCAAACCATCTGCTGCCGAGAGATTCGTGTGATCCGGAATGCTGTATGGAATGCCAATGCTTCCTGCGGGATTCGTGTTCCGCCAGCGGACGCCTCCGTCGGTGCTGACGAATACGCCGGCATAGTTGAAAAGATCATTGGGCGTCGTGGCGCTGGCGCCGATGAGCGCATACACTGTTGCCGGAGCATCGGCTGAAACGGTGAGGCGAACGCCATAGGTTTTCTGATCCCCTGTCGGCTGCCACCATCCGTCGACACTCGAGGCGAAGCTTGCGCCCGCATCTGTGGAAATGCAGAACACCGATGCGTCGAGACTGTCGCGCACGGTATACACGGTATGGTTGTCGTTGGGACGCAATGCCAGTGTCCAGCACTCTTCGGTGAATATTTTTTCCCACGACACTCCCGCGTCGCTGCTGCGGAGGAGTCCTTTCGAAGTCGAAGCAATAACAACTTCCGGCACGTCGGGAATGATCACCATGTCGTGGGTCCACAACCCGGATTCCTGATACGCCGTCACCCACGTATCGCCGCCGTCACTGCTCCGGACGATTTTTCCGGAAGTGCCTGCATACACCGTGCGCTCATCCGTGGGATGTATCGCGACGGGACGAACGCCGTCATGGAGAATATCGCCGCTCACTTGCTGCCAGGATATTCCGTGATCCATGGTTTTGAATATTCCCCCGCTCTCTCCACCGGCGAAGAGAACATCCGGATTCGAAAGTGACTGATCAAGAGAATATATGTTGGACTGCCAGGTCACCTTCGTGCTGTTCGCCCCAAATGAATACGTGGTGTTTGGACCGATGAATTGCCATTGAGCCGCGGCGGCCTTCTGCAGCGAATTCGCCAGGCCTTGATTTCTCAACTTTCGCAGCCCTTGCTCAAGCTGGCGGTCATCCTCAACAGTTCGCAGCCGCAGCCATCCGTCGGCATCGATCTTCCCTTCTGCCCAGCGGCGCCAGCGCTTGTAATACTGCGTGTATTGATTTTTCTCAAGCAGCCGTCCCTCGTAAAATCGCGCGAAGGCCTCATCGACGGCGACCACGTTCACCGGTTCCTGCTGCATCAACCGAATCCAGGCAGGCAGCTGGTCGCTGTCCCTCCACGGCGGGGCTTCATGATATTGCGCGTAAAGTTGTGAAGAAAGGAAAAGAGCGAGCAGCGGGAGAATTATACGCATGGGATATCCGGACGAAAGGAGTGTTGCATCTGTAAACGAGATACAGAAAAGTACGCGATAGATGGCAGCTGCACAAGGAAACTACTCCTGATCTCTGGCATCATCGCTGTCGCGAATATATCGCCTGCCCGGGAACCGTAAGCGCGTGCCCGGGAACCGTAAGCGAATACGCGTCTTCCTCAGCGCAGTACTTGCAGCGTACTGCTCACGGCGGAGCCGGCGGAGCGCAGCTGTATTATATACATTCCTGAAGAGATATTTCCGAGATTGAGCTGCAGCATTTGCTCGCCAAAATTAGATGCCGGAACTCCCTGCCTGCGGATACATTTCCCGTTGACATCGTACACACTGATTTCAAAAGGCACTGGCTCAGGAAGCGTCAGGCGCATTGATAGGAGAGCCGATTCTCCATTTATCTGCAGCGGGTTCGGATAGCATTGAAAAGAAAATGAATAGACGGGACCAAGCTCCTGCGGAAGATGATATAGGCCGTCCGCTGAAAGTGAATCACTCAACTCCACCCACACATTTCTCTTCTTATATATTCCGCGAAGCGCATACCCTGACAGCGTTCCGGGAGACGTTGCCCCGTAATAAATCTGAATGGACGTGGAATCCATTACTGGTACGGTTGGTTCGGTTCCAGCTGCATCGAACATTTGAAAAGGTGAACCCTTTTCGATGACAGCAGTTCCTTCCCATGCAGCGCTTAAATCAAAATGTGCAGTTACGTGATCTTCGTCGTGCAATCCGGTTACAGTCAATGGCAGCCCGTCATCCCAGACAACTTCTTCAACGGGATAAAACTCCTGACCCTGCCGCAGCCACCTGCCGCCCATCGCGCCGATGCGCTGTCGAAATGATTGCCAGTTCTTGTTTACCGGAGCAGTCCATGCCGCTTCGGCCACCGCGGCGATACGCGGAAATAGCATGCGATGCGTATGCCGCGGCGTGGGGAGCGATTCGCCCCACAGGCAGCACTCGACCCCCAGAAGCGCCTTTCCGCTGTCGGGCCAGACATGACCATAGAAAGGATCAAAGTTATATACCCGATACAAGGTGTTGTATCGCTGATGATAATTCAGGTAATTCGGCTCAAGCGGGGAGGATATGACCTGAAACCCCCGCTGGGCAGCTTCCACTCCGATATCCACATGATACCATGCCTGTATCACTGCATTCTTTGACGCCCCGGCCATAATCTCATTCCAGCCGATTGTGGTTTTTCCGAGGGAAGCAAGAATGTTTTCAACACGGGAAGTGAAATACCATTGGAGTGCGTACGTCCCCGCGAGTCCCTCCTGTACGACGCGCACCTGACAGACGGGACATTTCTTCCAGTTGTCCTGGGGACATTCATCGCCGCCGACATGCACCCATTGTCCGGGAAAAAGCTCCGCAACTTCAGCGAGGACATTCGAGATGAACGTGTAGGTCTGTTCCCGTCCGGGACACATCACGGTTTCGAATATTCCCCAATCCGTTGCAACAGCAATCGAATCACCGAAACAGCTCAGCCACGGATACGAAGCCAGGGCAGCGGTAGAATGACCGGGCATATCAATTTCCGGTACAATCACGATCTGGCGCCGCGCCGCATAGGCGACAATGTCGCGGACTTCATCCTGTGAATAATATCCGCCGTAGCGCTCCGCGCCTTCACCCCGCCACGCCCCGACGCGTGTCAATTCCGGATAGGCGCGAATTTCCAGACGCCAGCCCTGGTCGTCGGAAAGGTGCCAGTGAAAGCGATTCAGCTTCAGAGCCGCCATTCCATCGATGATTTTCTTTACGTCGTCTGCGGGAACGAAATGGCGGCTGCAATCAAGAAGGACCCCGCGCCATTGAAAGCGGGGCTGATCTGCAATCGTCATGCAGGGAATGCGGTAGGCGCGGAAATGGCTGCCTCCCTCGACCGATGGCGGCAGCAGCTGCCGCAGTGTCTGTGCGGCATAGTAGGCGCCGGCCGCAGCCCGTGCAAGGATTCGGATCCCTGACTCGGAGATTTCCAATGTGTATCCTTCGGAAGAACCTAACTCATCGCTGTACTCAAGCCGTATATCTGGTCCGGAAGCATTCTTCGATAAGGGCTGCCGTGGGGCGAGGTCCAACAGCTCGCTCAGCAGCTGCGCAGCATCATGGAACAGAGTATCGGAAAACAGCTGTGTCTCCCTTGTGAGCACAAACTCCCCCGACTGGTTTTCGACGGATGAGACGGCAGGGATAACCGCCGGAACGGCGCGAGAGACCTGCGCGAATGTCCATTGGGTTGAGAGGCATGAAATAAAACAAAAATATCCGATGGACCGCAACGTACGACTTAACACGGTTGAGGCTGCGAACGTCGGTGTCCCTTCCATCAAATCAAGCTCGTGGATTGAAGTTAAGAAATCATATTGCACTGCTATTCTACGAAGTGTTTTTGGCAGGCGCAATAACCTTATTTTTTAGAGCACAGGGAACAACAGTATCACCCGTGCAACAAGGAAAGGACACATCAATCCGAAAATAATTCCCATCAAGCTAAATAAAAAACCAGCTCCCCCTTCACCCACCATTGTCAGGCCGGTGTTATTTTTCCGCCCTGTAGTGGCAGCACTCCGGCAGTTCGTCGTACACGGTATTCGATGCGGTATAGGAATCGGAATCGTGCCCGGCTTCGGCCAGCGCTTTCTTTATCGCATCCAGGTCAGGAGCATCATCCTTGTAAAACACCGTCAGCTGCTCTGTCTCGGGATTCCATACAGCAGAATGAACAAACTGCTGTGATGCAGCCACGGTCTCGATCCGGGTTTTGCACATATCGCAATTCCCGCGAATATGCACTTTGACGGACGAAAGCGTACCATCCTCGTCCGGCAGCGCCGCAGCCGCATTACTCCCCCCGAAATCGACCACCCGCGAGAGGTTCGCGGAAATCGAATGCCGGTTCGTCAGCTGCTCCTCGCCGTAAATATTTTTGTAGAATGGATAGTTGTACTGGAGCGACAGCATCCAATCGTCGAAGAAATTGACGGCGACCTGCGGGGAGATGTAGGCGATGACTCCGCCGGAGGAATTAAGAAATGAATACTGGTTGTTTTTGGATGAGGAAGCCGGGTCGTTGTTGATGGTACCGTTGAGAGCCCTGTCGCGTATCTCGTAGCGAACTTGAAGAAGTCCCTGTACTGAAGGGGCAATCCGGTAGATTCCCATGAGCGAAGCATTGTACAGATTCCCGTATTTGTGGAATGTGTTGCGTGTCTCAATCGCCTGGGAAAACTCGACTGAGCTGAATGACATCAGAGAAAAGTCACTCCCCGCAAAACGTTTGGCGAAAATCAGACCGATGTTGTAGCGATAATTGCCGGAAGACGGCTGCAAGTCGATGGGCAGCACAACATCGTCATATACCTGATCTATCTCGCCGAGCGGGATAGTTATTCTCGCTGTCTGCAGTATCTCAAACAGATTATCCTCGGTGGCATAGCTGCTGTAGCTTAGCCCCAGCGTTCCGTCAGAGATTCCCTGCGCGTATCTGCTGTAGTCACTGTTGACAAACCGTTGAGATTTATCAAAGAAATAGCCAAGATCGGCGGTCAGCCGAAGCTTGCTGGAAATACCGTACGAAAAACCCAGAGAGGCATAGTCATAGTTGCTTTCGAGGTAGGTCTTATCCAGCTGCTGCGTCCCTTTGTAATACGAGTCCGAGAATGAATACATGTAGGACAAGGTGACGTTCAGAATATTTTCACCATTGTTCGTCGGAGCACAGTTCGTGTTTACAGGATTCCCTGCGGTACAGCATTGCGCGGAAGCATTATTTTGTACGGCGAATAATGATAGTAAAACCATCGGAAGAACGATCGTTCTCATCTGATGCATTTCTAACCGCATATTTAGTTGACAACAGAGATCTGAATGGTTTTGATGTCCGCGCCTTTCTCGTTCGACACTGTGCATTTGACATTTCTCGTACCGATACTGTTCGCCGATGCGGCCAGTGTGGCTTTGGAATTGTCCGCTGCATCGACTGTTATATCTCCGCCGTCGGTTTCCCATGCGTATTTCAAATCGCCGCCGATGGCATAGCACACCAGGGATGCGGTTTCGTTTGTGCTGGAATGGATCTCGGCTTTATTCGATTCGAGAGCAATGATCTCGGGGGTGTTCACCACTTCCAGAATCGTGATGACGATCGACTTCGATACACTGCCCTGAGAATTCGATACGGTGCATGTAATTATTTTCTCGCCGACACAGCAGGCCGAGCCGTTGAAGCTGATTTTCGAGTGAGAGGAATTCAGCGGAATGATGTCGCCAAGATCCACTTCCCACACATATTTCAGATTGCCGCCGGTCGCATTGCAGGTAAGAATTGCCGGGTCCTGGCCGCCATAAAGTATCTGAGTCTTTTCAGCGCTGATTCCCTGAATCGCAGGGGGACCGGTTTCAGGGTCTGTATTCGGATCTGTGCTTTCCTGCGAACATCCCAGAAGCAGCAGCATAAGAATCGGGAGAAGAAGTATATTTTTTTTCATGTTGTCTCTCGTAAGGTAATAACCGTGGCAGATCTCTTAATACACCAAAAACATTTTCGTAGTCAATGTTCTCGACTCCTCGATGACCAACATATAGGCACCAGGAGTGACATCGTTGATCGCAACCTGCACGATGCGGGAAGAATTGGAGAATGAACGGCGAAGCTGTCCGTTCAATGTGTAGACATGAAATGTCCGCAAGCCTTCACCCGGCAGTGTCAATGTCAGGTTCTGTTTGTCCTGCGTCATGCGGAGAACCTCGGGCCTCGCAGCTATGTCGACCACTCCGGTCACAGTCTGCGACAGGAAGAAATATTCTCCCACAATCAGATCGGAAACATTAATAACTAATTGATCGCCCTGGATAGTGTGGGGCAGATAGCCGGGATTGCAGGTTCCTCCTGTGTTCGAGCCGCCAAGCCCGTCGATCGCAAACCTGTTTCCACAATTGTTGCAGCGAAGTTCAGTACCGCTCTGTGAATAGCCTTTGTGAGCGGGATAACATACATCGCAAGCATTGAAAACCGTTTTTACATCTCCATTCGATGCCTTTACGATGATGTATTCCAGGTCCTTTTTCAGGGTTGCGGAAAGCATATACGTATAGGAATAGTGTTTAGCGGTCTCGGTGATCTCGGACACTGGATGAGACACAGACTGGGCTTTCGCTTCGTGCGCGAGGCAGGTCAGGCCGATCAAAAGCAGCGGAAGCCAGCTCGCATGAAAAAGCATGCGGAAAGACCCAGTCAGTGCTGTTCCCATGCTTCGGTCAGAATGTAGGTTATATGTCATCTTATTACTCCGGGATTATCGAAGGTGAATCGATGGCGAGGTCTGTGAATCAAGAAATGGACCTACAGCCTCTACGCGGGCCATTGGAGGCGTTCATGATAGCAGCGAAGCTGACAGCTGCGTTTCGTTGGGGATGGGCCCGGGCTGGGAAATGTAAGGGTGACGTCCGGGATTCGGATGAATGACGTCCGAGGTGCGGTCAGGGTGACGTCCGGGAGGCAGATGAAGGACGTCGGAGGTGCGGATATTGTGCGGGTTCATCTGATGAATGGGATTAATGAACCCGACACAATCTACTCGCGGGCGACTAAATAATCAAGTCCGATATTGTTTTTATTCGCTTTAGCGCAGCAGATGCATACGCTGCACTTTCATTCCACCAGAGGTGATGAGACGATAGTAATAAATGCCGGAAGGCAGATCGCGTGCATCAAAGTTCGTAAAATGACGTCCTGCCGAGTACATTTCATCGTCGATCACACGCCGCACTTCCCTTCCCATCGCGTCCAAAATCAGGAGCTTCACCGGGGTGTTCGAGGGTAGATCGAAGCTGATAATCGTGGTCGGATTGAAGGGATTGGGATAGTTTTGATGCAGTGTCACAATGTCGGGACGGAAATGCGTCTCACCGACGCCATTCGTTCCGGCGGACGGCAAGTGAATATACTTCGGCTTGTGCATTTCATCCCGATACCATGCGCTGAGGTCCGGGCTATTCTGGATTCTTGCGTCACCCCAGTCAGGATATGCCTGTTCCGGCCAGTTGGCATCGATGTAGCTGTAGCCTTTGATTTCCTTATGCGCGGCGATGAACTCGAAGAATTTAGCAAACCACGCGTCCCAATCAGACTGGCTATCCGAGGCGTCCGCAGTGATGTTCATACCTTTGGCGGAGGTCTCGCTCATATAAACCGGCTGCCCTTTCGCGCGGGCCATGGCAAGGAAACGTTCGGACTTCCCTTTCCGTGTGATCGTGCCTCGACTGTAATCCGGAAGCGACATATCGAAATCCTGTGGATCGAACAGATCCAGACCGAACCAATCCACGTACTCATCGCCGGGATACCACAATGCGCCCTCGGCGTCTGTAGAATCGAAGTCGTTGGCTGCTGCGGGATAGTAGCACCAGATCGTGGCGATGGAATCGCGGAATCCCCGGGCGGTAAATTTGTCTGTAATTTTCCGGAACATGTCGACATATAGGTGGTGATGGTACCCTCCTCCGTTCCAGCCCGGTCCTGTTCCGTTGAATTCGCCGCCGATCCTCAGGAACATCGCTTTTCCGTATTCTTTCGAAAGCGTCACGATGCTGTCAAGGATATCGTCATACTGATTCGATACCGCGATGATGCTATCAGTGGCGACGTCGCTTACCATAAAGAGGCTGAGCTCCGGAATAAATCCGATAGAATCAGCGGAATGGAAGAATTGACCCAATGCCCGCAGGCTTTGCGCGGCTCCTCGCGTACCCGGAATACTGAAGAACATGCCGCGTACGGCAGGCTGAATGTCCTCCCCGTTCAGAACTGAGAGATAACCGGCGACCGGATCGACCCCCGCAGGTTCGAACGTCATTGTCTGCACGCCGTGATACACGCGTCCATCGGCCGGCTCGAGCAGCGCAAGTGATGTGTCGACCACCGCGGGCAAGTTGATTTTGCGCATCGCTTCGCGGACAATATTCGTCATCGTGTAGGCATCGGTTTCAGGGAGCCACGGACCGGGCAGCGTATACCAAGATTGTATCCAGTAGCCATCAGGTATGCCGACCCGCTGATGGTAGAGATCAATCAGCGCGAGTGTCTGATTGGAATATCCTTCAGCCGTGCGGCCGCCATTGGTATTGAAAATCATGTTGACCTTCAATCCCATCGACTTAGCCCTTACGTCGAGTTCGGCCAGACGCTGCATCCAATCCACTCCGGCGATCAATCCGGGCTGATTCGTCTGGGCGGCCCCGGTGGCGTAATCGAAGGGATTATCGACAGTGAGTCCGTCAAATCTCAGTCCGCTTTTCGTCCGTTCCGCTTCTACGGCATCAAGCACGTCCTCATAGCGGCCATAGCCATCGCTGCGTCCCCCGATAGCGAAATACGACGGAGTGGAACCCCATGCCCAATTCGGGAAATTGGTGAGAAGATTGATCTCAATTCCGGGCACGGCATCACGCCACATCTGTACCACTTTCGAAAGCTCGGTAACGGCGGTGGCCAGCGTGTGATTGGTTGCAGCATTGTTGCTGGGGAAAAGCATCCGGCGGATGGGACCATCCATATCGAGCATATCAATGCTGCGCGTCGGAGCAATGCTTGTGATAAGGTCGATCAGCGGCTTGACGCTCGCGAATTCCTGTTGAAAGGATGCAGCCGCAGTTTGATCGCCTTTCGATGCATGCCAGTCGAGGAGTCCCCCGAGTTCGACAGCGATCTTGATGTCGTTTGAAAGCAGGGCGTTGGCGAGCGCATGGCTCTGCTGCGAGTCGAGTCTGGCGGTGATGTTGCCGATATAGATCTTCAGGATATCCAGCTTCCCGAGCACCTCGCTCCACTGTGTAGTATCTGCCAGCACCCAGGGATTGCCATAGCACATCGCCACGCGCGGCTTCTCTTTCGTCGGAGGCTGCACGTGTTTGACTTCCGTTTCGAAACGGGTTATGAAATCATCAAGGGTCCCATGCGCAAAATAAAATCTGCTTGTGACGGTTTTTTCTGCCCCTGCGCCGATGTCGCCGAAATCCGTCGAGGAGTGAATGCAGCAGCGATCAAGGTTGTCAAACAGGTAGTTGGAGTTCGGGCTTGTCGCGGCCATGTAGGACATGCCGTCCGCAGCCATTGTCACGATATATGAATCATCGGTTTTATCCGGACTCGTCGCCTTGAATCCCTGAATAAAAGGAGAGACTGCTCTGTATTTTTCATTCAGATAGAACTGCACTGTAGACATGCTGCCATTATTGATGCGCGTTGTACCGTCCATGCGGAATGGCTTCCCTTTCTTCGACATGTATGTCCGCTCAAGCGTCCAGTCCTTGAATTGCTCCGCCCCGGTGGGATTGAGGCAATTGAAAGCGAACACGTTTGTCCAGCCGGCGCGCGTGAGGTTGCGCACGGTCATCGCAGCATCAACATAATCCGCGCCCGGCGTCAGGACGAGCGAATACTCGATTTTCCCTGCAGAAAGCCAGGTGTGCCGTATGACTCCACTAGCGTCGGGACCCTCCCACTGAATCGTCACTTCAGGAAAATTCAGTATCATTCCTTCCGAGGATCCTATCGTTTCTGGCAAACCGAGATTGAAGCCCTGCCTCGGCAGGCCTGGCACGCGAACGCTGCAGTTCATCTGTCCCGCTACCGGCTGCAGCGTAATGTTCTGTGCAGCGATCTGGGTGGAAAGGAGTGTGACGAAAAGAGAAAGAAGTGTCACAATGCGATTCATGAGGCCGCCTTCAGGTGGGTAGTGTGGGATTTGGAGTCGGAATTGAAGCGAGTAATTTTCGGTACCGAACGACCGAAATAAAAAACCGGACGACAATGTATGACAAACGATTGCTTGCTGAAGTTACATTTCAATTCGTCATATATTCTTCGGCTTCTGCACTGGTCAATCCCATACGCGTCGGCTCGAGTATCGTACGGCTTGAGATGCCGATACTCCTTGCCGTCACCGCAATCGCTGGCTTCGAAGTGTACACCGGGGACATCACCCGTCTCGATGCGATCCTGCTCCTGCTGGTATTTGCCGCATTGATGGGCTGGACAACCTGGCAAAGCACAAGGGGAAGTACTGATAGTTTTGTGACAGAGATCGGTGAAGAGATGGCCGGCCATGAAATGACGCCGCACTCGAGACCTCCCTTCCCGAATTGGCGTCTTCATTGGCTGCAGTGAGAAAGAATGAGCACGATATTGCGCTTGGCAACATTCTTGGTTCGAATCTCTTCAATACTCTTGCGGTTGTTGGAATAGCAGGAATGATCAGACCTTTTGACATCCCTCCTGATGTGCTCACCCGCGATTACCCGGAGGCTACTTCACGCGTTTTTCGATATCCTTTGCGATGGAAATGAGGGCCGCTTTGAGGTCTGTCGTCCCTGCATGGTCAAGATGGACATGAATGAGGAGCTTCGGTGTCACAAGTACGGAAATCTGTTTCCACTTTTCGGACCAGACCGCCTTTTTCCCTACACCTGTAAGAACTACACCGTCCTTATAAGTCGACGGTATGCGATCGTATTCCTTTTCACTTTTGAGTTCCGTGAACACGACCATGAGCTTGCTTCCGGAGGGAGCAACGCCGGCTTTGATGCGCATCGCGTCGCTTTTATCCGGGACACCCCAAACGACCGTTGCCGTGGGAAATGTCTTTTTCTTGAATTCCTCAAACTTCACCACCTCCCCTTCCTTCATCTTGAAATGCTTCCGGACGTAATCGCCCGTGATAATGGTATCGTAGGATTGGCTCCAAAGGCCGGTGGCCATGAGGATAAACAGGACAACCGTATATTTTATGCGTTTCATCGGTTTCTCTCTGTCGCTGTAGCAGTAAAAGTACAGTCTAATAATACGAATGTCAGGGTAAATGGTTCCAGTGCTGTTTTTCGGCTTATTTTCCAGACTATTCCATCATCAAAGCAATAATACCGGCTTCCGCTTTTTATCGCCGCCGAATATTTTTCTCACTTCTCGGATGAAAGCAATGTCAGGAAAGCCTCGTCACGGCGTGAGAATGGGAATCGCATATACTCCTGGGCGAGCATAAGCCGAATCCTGTCATTGCACAGGTTTCCCGGACTCCCCTGATGAGTAGACTTCAGCTCAGCCGGGATCTTGAAGCTGCCGTCGTGCAGAGAGTCCGCAATTTCACGGTACGCATCACGAAATGGCATACCGGCCTGGACCAGCTGCTGTATGGCATCGACGCTGAAAATGTCCTGATATTTCTGGTCATCCAGAATACCTTCCTTTACATCAATAAAATCGAGCGCGTATGCTGCGATGAGCAGGCATTCATGCAAATCATCCATGGCGGGAAACAGCATTTCCTTTATGATCTGCAGATCGCGGTGATACCCTGAGGTGAGATTCGTCATCGTGAGCACGATATCATTCGGCAGCGCCTGCATGCGATTGCATCGTGCGCGAATCAGTTCGAATACATCGGGATTGCGCTTGTGCGGCATGATGCTTGATCCGGTGGTGATTTCCTCACGCAAACGCACAAAGCCGTAGTTTCCCGAAGCATACATGCAGACGTCAGCGGCGAAGCGTGCGAGCGATGCCGCCACGGAAGCGAAGGCCTGGGCGGCGATGCGTTCGCTCTTTCCCCGCGCAAGCTGTGCGTCTATCGCATTCACATGCAACGCCTCGAAGCCGAGGAGCTCCGTCGTGCGGTCGCGATCGATCGGAAAACCGGTGCCATACCCTGCGGCGGAACCAAGTGGATTCCGGTCGGCAATGCGGTACGCGGAATACAGCGGAATCAAATCCTCGGCGAGACTTTCCGCATGCGCGGCAAACCACTGGCCGAAGGAAGACGGCATCGCCGCCTGTCCGTGCGTGTAGCCGGGCAGCATGACATCAGCGTGCCTGTCGCTGCGCGAAAGCAGCGCTTCCGAAAGTGCGACCGTCGCGTCGACAATCTCACGGATGCTGTCGCGAAGGAAAAGCTTCAGATCGACGAGCACCTGATCATTGCGCGACCGCGCAGTATGAATGCTTTTTCCCGCATCTCCTGACATTCGTATCAGAAGCAGTTCGACCTGCGAATGAATATCCTCCACACCAGTCTCAATGACGAAGCTTCCCTCGATGATGGAAGCGTGGATTGCACGAAGACCCTGAGCTATATCAGCCCATGCCTCGTCGGAGAGGAGTCCGCAATCATGCAGCATGCTCCCGTGTGCAAGGGAGCCAAGCACGTCGTATTCCGCGAGCTGCATATCGAAGGACGGATCCCGCCCGATCGTAAATTTCTGAACGAGGTCGTCCGTGCTTCCGCCTTTTTCCCAAAGCTTCATCGTATCATCTCCGCGTACCGTTCCAGAAGTTCGTGATAAATGCGCAGACCGCGCTCTAGTTCTTCCACCAGCAGATACTCGCCTGCCGTGTGCGATCGTTCTGATCGTCCCGGACCGATTTTCACCGACGGGACTTTCAGCAGTGCCTGATCGGACATGGTTGGAGAGCCGAAACACTCGATACCAAGATCACGCGCGGCGAGAACGATCGCGTGGTCATCGTTTACAGCCGAGGGACGCAGGCGCATGGAACGCGGCTCGACATCAGATTTCACATGCTGTCGTACCGTGGCCAGAATTTCTTCATGCGCATAACAGTCAGTAACGCGCACATCGACGACAAAATGGCAGCTGTCCGGCACGACGTTGTGTTGCGTTCCCGCGTTGATCTGCGTCACCGTCATTTTTACAGGACCAAGCTGTCGGGATTCTTTCGCGAAGCGGTACTGCTCGATCCATTCAATATCGCGCATAGCGATGCTGATTGCATTCACCCCAGTTGATCGCGCTGCATGTCCCGATACGCCGTGAGCGATGCAATCCAGCACAAGCAGACCTTTCTCCGCAACTGCCATCTTCATGTCAGTCGGTTCGCCAACGATGGCGAGGTCGATGTGTCCGAGTTCATCCGCCAGCGAGATGATTCCCCCGTCCCCGGCGATTTCCTCTTCAGCGCTCAGAGCGAGCAGCAGATTGAATGGCAGATCCTCGCGCGAATGCAGTTCGAGGAAAGTCATGCAAAATGCAGCCGCACATCCACCCGCGTCGTTGCTGCCGAGTCCAGTGATTTTGCCATCGGATACGCGCGGCTCGAAAGGATCGCGTTCCCAGGATGAAACGGGACGCACAGTATCATGATGAGAACAGAGCATCACGGTGGGCTTCAGATCATCGTGCTTGCTGCCGCGCACCCAAAGGTTGTTTCCCTTTCTGTGAACGGCAATGCCGCGCTGCCCGAACCAGTCAGCGAGCAGCGCCGCGGTATTGCCTTCTTCGCGGCTGAAGGATGGAGTCCGAATGAGATCGCAAAGCAGCGCGATCGCCTGTTCGAGCGCGCTCATAGCTGCACCTCGGTCCCGCACTGCCTGCCTTCGGCGGCTGCCGGGATGTCGCCTGCTCCGCAAAGCATCACCCTCTCAACACCCGCGCGGAGCGCTTCGAACGCATTGTGCAGCTTTGGCAGCATGCCTGAAGAGATCACGCCATCGGCTGCCAGGCCCTCGGCAAGCTGCGGATTTATTATAGGAAGAATGCTCCCGTCCCGACCCAGCACACCGCCGCGATCAAAACAATACAGCAGTGTCATTCCATCAGCCGCCGAGAGTGCGGATGCGACTGCGGACGCGATAGAATCGGCGTTGGTGTTCAGGAGCCCGCCTTCGCCATCATGCGTGAGCGGGGCGAGCACCGCTGTGACACCCTGTTCGAACAGCGTGCGCAATGCTGCGGCGTTGACCTTACTGATGTCGCCAACATGTCCGTAGTCAATTTCGGCAACAGGCCTGCGTCTGGCGCGAATCAAATCGAGGTCTGCGCCAGTGAACCCGCAGGCGTTGCAGCCCAGCGCCTGCAGCTCCGCCACCACTGTGCGGTTGACGAGTCCCCCGTAAACCATCGTCACAACCTCGAGCATGTCATGATCTGTGACGCGCCGTCCATCCACCATCTGCGGAACGATGCCGAGGCGTCCGGCAAGCGCAGTCGCAGCATTCCCGCCTCCATGAACGAGTATGCGGTTCCCCTTCACGCGTGCTACGTTCTCGAGTGCCTCACGCCTTTTCGCAATGTCGTCGAGAATATTCCCTCCGAGCTTGATAATCGTCACGGCGGATTCAGACATAGGCTAGAGCGCCTCCAATATGCGCGCGAGTACAGCCTGCGCGGACCACGTGCGGTTGCCCGCCTGCTGTATCACGACGGAGGCCTCGCTGTCGAGCACCGCATCCTCGACGACGACATTGCGCCGCACAGGGAGACAGTGCATGAACTTCGCATTCTCGGTCTCCGCCATTTTGCTGGCGGTTAC
The DNA here is from genome assembly GCA_049663345.1 of Bacteroidota bacterium. Classification (GTDB taxonomy): domain Bacteria; phylum Bacteroidota; class Ignavibacteria; order SZUA-365; family SZUA-365; genus SZUA-365. The sequence goes on along the minus strand of JBATDG010000116.1, from coordinate 4,513 downwards.
CATCCAGTCATAATCCTCACGCAGGCGCTGACCGTATTGCGCATAGCTGGACCAGTTCTTCGCATAAATAAAATGCGCGCCGGCGAAGGCGGCGGACTGATTGTACTCCACGCGCGCTTCCTGCATGAATGCCGGGGAGAGTTCGTAGCCCTCGGGATGCGTGACGACCAGATCAACGTCCCGCTTGAGCATCCATTCGACAAAAGAATTGGGAACGGCATGCGGAAGCGCTCGCGGATGCGGCGCCCAGGTCAGCACGACTTTCGGACGCGGAACGCTGTGAAGTTCCTCGATTGTCATGCAGTCCGCGAGCGACTGCAGCGGATGCCGCGTTGCGGATTCGAGACTGACAACGGGCCTTCCGCTGAAGCGGACCATATTGCCGATCACTTCCTCCTTTTCATCCGCATCGCGATCCTTCAGCGACGGGAATGCACGGACCCCGATGATATCACAATACTCTCCGAGCACAGCGGCAGCTTCACGTATATGTTCCGCACTCCCGCCGTCCATCACGGTTCCATCGGAGAATTCCAGCTGCCAGGCGTCCTGCCCCGTATTCAACACGATCACCTGCATGCCGAGATTCTGCGCTGCGCGCTGTGTACTGAGTCGTGTACGAAGACTCGAATTAAAGAATACCAGGCCGATGGTTCGGCGGCGGCCCAGTTCCTCATGAGCGAAAGGTGCGGCTTTGTGCTGGCGAGCCTCCGCAACGAGAGCTGCGACGTCGTCGACATCATTTACGGAAAGAAAATGCTTCATGCGGATACTCCTTGTGTTTGCAATCGCTGCAAGGTATGGCCGACTATTGTCAGGGAAACCTCAGAATGCGCTGGCCTTGAGCTGCAGTCCGCTGCGCTCATCGAGACCGAAAAGTAAATTCATGTTCTGCACCGCCTGTCCTGCGGCGCCTTTGATCAGATTGTCGATAACGGAAACCGCCACGCACATTCCGTCGATCACATCGACATGCACGATGCAGCGGTTGGTATTCACCACTTGCTTGAGCGAAGGACTCGCATCGCCGACTGTCACAAAGGGATGTCCTTCATAGAAGCTGCGATACAGCTCGCGCGCCTCTTCAGCCGAGCCTTCATAGGCGGTATAGCTTGTAGCGATAATGCCGCGTGTGAACGGTCCCCGATATGGAATGAAAAAATGTCGTCCCCCATAACCCGGCTGCATTCTCTCGATCGTTGTCCGCATTTCTTCAAGATGCGAATGAGTGAACGGACTGTAGACCTGCATGTTGTCGTGGCGCCAGGAGAAATGCAGCGTGGGAAGCTGTTCGCGGCCGGCTCCCGTCGAGCCGGTCACCGCACTGGTGTGAATATCGCCGTGAAGCACTCCGGACTGCAGAAGCGGCAGGAAGCCCAATTGTACAGCAGTGGCGAAACAACCGGGATTGGCAATGTGAAACCCATCTTCCCGGGCGCTGCGCACCTGCTCGCGCGCAGCTTCCGGAAGACCGTAAATGTAGCGCGAAGCTTTTGCATTTCGATGGTCGCGGCTCAAATCCACGATTGTGCATGAGGACGAAACAGCATGCCCGGCAAGAAAAGCATCGGCCTCGCCATGCGGCAGACAGAGGAACAGCACATCCGTTTCTTCCGCCACTCGTGCACCGAATTCCAATTCTGCAATATCTTCGAGTCCGTCGTGTACGGAGGCAACAGAGTTCCCGGCCTGTGACGTACTGATTACCGAAGCGATGCGCACTGAGGGATGCGCAGCGAGTATTCGTAATAATTCTCCGGCGGCAAATCCGCCGCCGCCGGCAATCGATGCATTAATCATCATGCTGTTCACCGTTGACGCTGAAGTACATCATCAGCTGATTGGAATAGATGCGGGAGAAGCCGCGGACGTCCTCGCCGCTCCATAGCGTATTGCTTTCTCCGTACGCACCAAAGCGTCCGGCCATGAGATCGTTTGGCGACTGCACTCCGAGAAGTTCGAAGCGATAAGGGGCGAGCATGATGCGGACGCTCCCGTTTACTGTCCGCTGCGAATGTTCGAGGAAGCGCTCGATATCCCGGGCGGCGGGTTCGAGGAACTGCGCCTCGTGCACCAGCGACCCGTAACTGATTGCCAACTGCTCCTTCAGCAGCTGCTGCTGTCTGGTGAGGGTATGCTTCTCAAGCTGACGATGCGCCGCAATGATCACATGAGGTGCAGCGGCTTCGAAACCCACCCTGCCTTTCAATCCGATGATAGTGTCGCCGACATGCATTCCTCGTCCGATCCCGTACGCTGAAGCGATGCGCTCGACTTCTCGAATTGCTTCCACGGCCGAGGCGCTGCCTTTGCCGTTTATCCCGGACAGCTCGCCATTCTGAAACTGCAATTCTATTTCTTCGCTGCCTGATTTTGTGCAGGGCGTTGGCCACGCGTTCTCCGGCAGCGGCTGATCGGAAGTCAGCGTCTCGCGTCCTCCGACGGAGGTGCCCCAGAGTCCTTTATTGATTGAATAGGCCGCTTTGCTCCAGTCCATCTCAACGCCATGGGACTTCAGCCACTCGATTTCCGCATCGCGCGACAGCGACTGATCACGAATGGGCGTGAGCACCGGCAGACCGGGCAAAAGGATATGGAAGATGGAGTCGAAGCGTACCTGGTCGTTGCCGGCGCCAGTCGAACCGTGGACGATTGCATCCGCGCCGACCTCCCGGGCATAGCGTGCGATCGCTTCCGCCTGGAAAATGCGCTCTGCGCTGACGGAGAGTGGATACGCATTTCCGCGGAGGACATTGCCGAAAATGAGGTAGCGAACGCAGCGCTGATAAAATTCTTCGGTTCGTTCGAGCGCAACATGACGTGCTGACCCTAGCCGACGGGCATGGGATTCGATTTCGCGCAGGGCCTCTGCGTCAAAACCGCCGGTGTTCACCGTCACCGTATGCACTTCATATCCGTGATCGACCGCGAGATGCTGCGCGCAGTAGGTGGTGTCAAGTCCGCCGCTGAACGCGAGCACCGCAAGTTTTTTCTCAGCCATTACTTTCCTCATTTCGTAATTGTCAACTCAGTCGTAAATACCGCATGGTCATCAACCAGCGGTGGATGCACTTCCTCACTCTGTGGAATTGTGATCTCGAATAAATGCTGATGCAGGGCCTGACGCACCATTGTTCGCGGATCCGCAGGATCACAGAGCATCCCGGTGCAAAGACACATTTTGCGATTTGTACGTTCAAGGATGTCGTAATTGGGACAACTCCTGCAGCTGTTCCAGAATTCATCGTCATCCGTCAGTTCACTGAACGGTACGGGCACATAGCCGAGATCTGTGTTGATCTTCATAACGGCATGGCTCGTTGTGATGCCGAACAGTTTTGCTTCCGGATATTTCTCCCGGGATAGTTCGAAAGCCCGCTTCTTGATAGAGCGCGCCAACCCGCTGTGGCGGTGCTCCGGCCGTACGATAAGGCCGGAATTGGCGACGTACTTTTTGCCGCCCCAGGTCTCGATATAGCAGAAGCCTGCGAATTCCGGAGCATACGCCTCGTCATGTATAGCGAATGCGATGATTGCCTTTCCATCACACAGCTTCGCGATAATGTACTCCGGCGTACGAAGGGCGATGCCCGTACCGCGCGCCTGCGCCGCTTCTGCGATGGATTGACAGATAGTCTCTGCATGGCCGGTATGCTTGCTGCTGCCGACCTCTATGGTAAATCTCACCGGCATGGTGTGTCCTTTACACAAGTCTCGGGTGGACGAAAATGATTATTGCCGCAACCACGTATCGCACGCAGATGCGGACAGAAGAATTTTTATTCAGGGGTTAGACTGGAAACTCAGCGTCGCATGCCGGCACGGACGGCGGCACAGGATCGTCGCTGAAGCGCAAGACTGCGCAGGCAGGATAGAATACAGGTTTGTCCGTATTTACGGAAATAGGTCATGTGAATGTCTTACGTGAACGTTATTGCGATAAATATACGAGCTTATGTCCTTTGCATGCAAGATAATAATCTTTCTCAGATTTTTTTTGTCACTTTTTTCCGTCTGGTGTTGTCTTACACCCGAAGGTACTGTTGCAACCGCCGACATAAGAAGAACAAGAATTTTCCCGGAGGCCGATTGATCGTTTTGAGCCAGAGTTATTGAATCGACACTGAGAGCGATCACATCACCACAAGGAGTACATCATGAAACACCTGAGCAAAATACTCGCAGTAATTCTATTGGCGGTGTTCCTTCCCGCCTGCAGCAGCGACAACAACGGAACGGAACCGGAGGAGAGTTCGGCCATCAACGCCACCGTCGTTTCTGTTTCGCCCAGTGAAAGCACGACGCCCGCGGGAGCGGTAATCCCATTCTCAAGCGACGCGAGCAAATTTGAATACCGCTACGATCAGATCGAAGGGAATCTGCACGTGCGGCACACGGACGCGGCATTTCTCGAAGGCGGTGGTGAAATTTCGGTTCGCGTCAATGTGGAAGAAAACATCATCACGCTCATTGAAAAACAGCGGGGTGCAACATCCAACGATCTCACTCTATA
>JBATDG010000115.1:0-19588 GCA_049663345.1 Bacteroidota bacterium | reverse complement strand
GGCTATTGCAGCCCCGGGCCACAGCCCGGGGATAGGGCGAACGCATCCCACTCCCCTCCCCTCTCTCCCTCGCCACGGCGAGTCTTCGACCTCCGGGCCTTGGGGAGGGGGATGCTCTTTCGCCGCGCCTTTTATCCCCGGGCTTTTATCGCGGCGTAGTCCGCGTCAGCGGACGAAGACGGATACGCCCGGGGCTGGAATGTTGCGCCCTCGCCACGGCGAGTCTTCGACCTTCGGGGCGAAGATGCGATTTAATCCTGCGCTCACGGATTCCGCCCTGCAAGGGCGGGCTATTGCAGCCCCGGGCCACAGCCCGGGGATAGGGCGAACGCATCCCACTCCATCCCCTCCGCGCCCCTCAGGGGCGAAGAGGAGACGTTATCCTGCGCTCGCGAATTTCGCCCTGCAAGGGCGGGCTATTGCAGCCCCGGGCCACAGCCCGGGGATAGGGCGAGCCCAAGCCACTCCATCCCCTCCGCGCCCTCGCCACGGCGAGTCTTCGACCTTCGGGCCTTGGGGAGGGGGATGCTCTTTCGCCGCGCCTTTTATCCCCGGGCTTACGCCCGGGGCTGGAATGTTGCGCCCCTTCGGGGCGAAGATGCGATTTAATCCTGCGCTCGCGAATTCCGCCCTGCAAGGGCGGGCTATTGCAGCCCCGGGCGTGAGCCCGGGGAACGGGCGAGCCCAAGCCACTCCCCCCTCCCTCGCTCTGAAAGGGCGGGAAGGAGGTGACGTGCATGAATAAAATCCCAACCGGAAATAATTCCCTGGCCGGGAAATCTACGAGGGTCCTTTCGCAGGGATTGATTTCGATGATCGCTTACGGGGTGAACTTCGGGGCGAGCTTTTTTGCGGTCATTGGAATTATCAATCAGTTGGGACCTTCGAATTGGGGCCTGTTCTCCCTCGCGCTGCAAGTGGTAGCGTTTACTTCGATGGTCGCCGATTTCGGAATCGGGCCGGTGATCATGCGCCGCCTCGCCATCGCGCCTGGACGCGCCATCAGCCTGCTGCTGGAAGCGACTTACGGCCGCCTGCTGCTGATCGTGCCTACCTGGCTGATCACACTCGGGATAGGCTTGTGGCTGAAACCGGATTTCAGCTTTTTTCTCATGCTGAACATCATGCTGTTCAACATGGTGATTTCCGCAAAACTCCCTGTACTGCGCGGGACGCTGGACGCCTTCTACCGCTCACAATCGCGCATGGGTTTGCCCACGGTCACCATGGCTCTTGATTCATTGGTACTGCTCGTGGCCGTGTTGGTCATTCCGTTGTCCTTTCGCGATCCCGTCACCGCATTATTGATCTATACCGGAAGCAACTTGATCGGCGCCGCTCTGCTGACGTCGATGAGTGTGTCCTTCGCGCGTCGGCTGAATACGGAACCGGTGCAGGTGAGTTGGCCGGGAATGCGCGAGTTGATCACTTCCAGCGCGCCGCTCGCCGTGTATCTGCTGCTCAACGCCTTTCACATCAGCATTGATGCGATATTTCTGAAGCTGTTTCACGGCGAGGAGCAGGTGGGAATATTTACCGCTGCCCTGCGTATTCTCTCACCGCTTGCGGTGTTTCCAACCATTCTCGCCATTTCTGCTGCACCTTATTTCGCGCGTGCCAGCGTCGCCGAAGATGACGAACAGCGCGCACAGATGACGCGGCTGTTTTCCGTGCTTGTGAAAACCCTTCTCGTCGGTTCCGCCCTGCTCGCAGGGTTGGGCGCGACGAATGCGCGTCTGCTGGTGTCGGCGGTGTTCAAACCGGAGTATGCCGACTCCGCTCTTCCCCTGATAATCCTCTCCGCACTGTTCCTGCCCATGGCGCTGAATATTTTCCTTGTCGAACTCAACAACGCCCGCGGACATCTGCGCAACAACACCCGCTTCGCCGCGATACTCGCGGGTACGAGTCTCATCGCTGGTATTCCGCTTATCATTTTCTATGCCGCTGCCGGCGCCGCTGCCGCGAAATTCATTGCCATCGCCGCCGGACTCGCCTTCCTCATTTTCCATTCGCGCGAAGGCATCGCCGTTGCAATGAAGCCGGTCATCGGAAAAACCGCCATTCTCTTTTTCTCCCTCATCGGCGTGCGTCTCCTGATCGGCAGCGAACACTGGATCATCTCCAACGGCGCCGCCTTGCTGGTCGTGCTGATCGAACTGTTCCTCCTGCGCTTGTATTCCGCCGACGAACTCGGGCAATGGAAGGTTCATATATTGGGATTGTTCGGGAAGAACGTTAGGGCGGAAGGGCGTGAGGACGTGAGGAGCCCCGAAGGGGCGACATCATGCAGCCCCGGGCGTAAGCCCGGGGTAAGGGAAACGGGCGGCAGCGCCTCCCCCTCTCCCAGCCCCGAAGGGGCGTTAGGACGCGTAGGGTCGTCAGGGCGTGAGGACGTGAGGGCGGAAGGGCGTGAGGACGATAATTCATGACGAAATTTGAAAACATAACGGCATGTATTCTGAGCTATAATCGCTGCGATGATCTGCGGCTAACGCTGGAAGCGGTGTGCGCAATTGATGGATTGCGCGTGATGGTGATCGACAACGCTTCGACGGATGGGACGCGGGCGATGTTGGCAAATGAATTTGGCGTCGCCCCGGGCTTAAGCCCGGGGCTGCATGATGTCGCCCCTTCGGGGCTGGGAGAGGGGGAGGAGATGCCGCCCGTTTCCCTTACCCCGGGCTTACGCCCGGGGCTGTATGATGTCGCCCCTTCGGGGCTCATCACGTCCTCACGTCCTCATCCGTCTTCGTCCGCTGGCGCGGACTACGCCGTGATAAACGTTCTTTTTCTCGATGCGAATGTCGGAATTGCGGCGCGGAATATCTTTTTTGAGGAGGTGGAGACGGAGTTTCTGCTGACGCTGGATGATGATTCGTGGCCGCGGGGTGCGGAGGATGTTGAGCGCATGCTGCGGACGATGGAGTCCGATGAAAGAATCGCGTCTGTGTGCGCTGCCTGTATTCATCCGGATACGGGAGTGGCCGAGACCGAGGGCATCGAACGCTTCGCCAGCGGCGGCTCCGCCGACAGCGGATACGATGTGGTGAATATCGCGGCAGGGGGATCGCTGCTGCGGATGTCTGCCCTGCGCGAGACTCGCGGGTACGGAGAGGAGTTTTTCTGGGGACGCGAGGAAAACGATTTGTCCTTTCAGTTGCTGCAGCGCGGATGGCGCATCGTATTCGATCCCCGCGCGGTGATCTGGCATTCGCTTTCTCCCACGGGCCGGCTGGTTTATCGCCGTCTGCAATACGTGACGCGAAACAGCTTCTGGCTGCTCTGGAAGTATTTCCCACTCACAGTGGCGCTGCCCGCATCGCTGATCTTTGCGCTGCGCCGATTGCTGCCCGTTGTGAAGGATCCGCGCCGTGCCGCACCTGTGTTTCGGGGCATTGCTTCGGGCTATGCGGGCATGTCCGCGAGAAGACGTTTGTCCCACGGCAGCTGCCGCTTCACGCTGCGTGAAAGCTGGTCCCTGCGCGGCTGGTTTTTCAAATTGTTCTACGAATAAGATCCGGTAATCCGATATATACACTATGTCCGCTCCATTGAACATCCTGCAGATTTCCCCGCGCGTGCCGTGGCCCGTAGCCGATGGAGCTACGATCGGCATCTATAACATCACGCGCAGCGTTGCGGCGCGGGGACACCGGATAACATTCGCAGCGTTCGGGAAGACCGGGACAGACTCCGGCAGCAGCAGCGACGCAAATGACATGCCTTCGTTTTGCCGGCTTGAAATCATTGCGCACGATACGAGCAACAGCGTTTGGAAGGCGCTGCGAAATCTGCCTTCTCATGAACCCTATCCTATTTCGAAATACCACAGCGCGGCGATGACTGCGCGCATCGATGCGCTCTGCGAAGAGGAGCGTTTCGATATTGTGCATGTGGATCACGCGCATATGGCGATGTACGGGGAATACGTGCAGCGCCGTTTCGGCATTCCCTACGTGCTGCGCGAACACAATTTCGAAACGACGATCTATCGCCGCTACGCGGAACGGATGCGACTGCCGGTCCTTTCTCACTATTTCCGGATGCAGGCAGCAAGGATGTACAAATACGAATCATCTGTGCTCACGCATCCCGACGTCATTGCCGCAATTACGCCGGAAGATGCTGTTGATATTCGCACCGCCCTCGGAACACAAGGCGGCGCAGCGAGGCGATCCGCGAAAGAGAACATCCGCATTATTCCGGCGGGTGTGGATGTGAAGCGCATGCGGCCGTTCAACACCGAACCAAATTCCGCTCATGTCGTGGTGGTCGGTCCGCTCGTCTGGGCACCCAACATCGATGCCGCTACCTGGTTCGCGACTGAAATCTGGCCGCGTATAAAGGCGGCGGTTCCCGAAGCGCGCTGCACTATTGCCGGTGCGTCTCCGCCCCGGCGGCTGCTGCGGCTGGCAACGGAGGATTTACGCATCCCCGGCTTTGTCGACGATTATGCCGAACTGCTGTCTTCCGCCACGGTGATGGCCGTACCGCTGCGCATCGGCGGCGGCATGCGCGTCAAGCTGCTGGAGTTTTTTGCCTGCGGGAAGGCCGTAGTGTCGACCGCGATTGGCGCCGAAGGAAATGCTGCGCGCGACGGCGAACAGTATATCTCCGCCGACAGCGCCGGAGACTTCGCCGCCGCGGTTGTCGCCATCATCCGGAATCCGGAGCTGCGGCGCAGTATCGGACTGGCAGCCCGCACTCTGGCCAAGCAGACCTACAGCTGGGATCACATTGGCGAACTCTTTGAAAAGGCGTATCTTGAGGCCGTTGCGCTGCGGTCCGGCAGCTGAGCAGCCGAAACCCTGTGACGCCGTTTTTTCACACATTTTCACATCCTGCCGCAGGCAAGTTATCCCGTTCATGACAGTCCTCGAGTATATCGCTTTAGCGATCGGCGCGATTTCTCTGCTCGCCCTGCTCGCTACGTACGTCCTTTATCCTGCGGTGATGGGCTTGCTTTCGCTCACGCGAACGCTCCCCTGGCGCCGCGATAATGAGCTGCTTCCTATGGTGACGATGGTGGTGGCGGCATACAATGAAGCAGTGCTGATTGAGGAAAAGATCAAGAACTTCCTGGCCATCGATTATCCTGAGGACCGGCTTTTCCTCGCTATTGGTTCCGATGGATCCTCCGACGGCACCAACGAGATTCTGAATCGTTTCGACGACGGCCGGCGCATCCGTGCGTTTTCTTTCGAACGCGGGGGTAAAATGAAGACCGTCAACCGCGTCGTGGCAGAGGTTGACACGCCATTTCTGGTCTTCTCGGATGCGAATACCATGTACGAACCGCAAGCCATCCGCCGTCTTCTGCGGAATTTCGCTGATGAAAAGATCGGCGGCGTCTGCGGAAATCTGCGTCTGCATCCGGTGAATGAAAGCGTGGGCGGTGCGGGAGAATCCACGTATTGGACCTTCGAAAATCTGATCAAGCGTTGGGAAGGAAATGTCGTCACCACGCTCGGAGCCACTGGCGGAATTTACGCCATCCGACGCGAGCTGTACGAGCAGCAGCCCGAATCCATGCAGGTAGCCGACGATTTCCTTTTACCGCTGCGCATTCTCGGGAGCGGCTTCCGTTTTGTTTATGACGCGGAGGCCCTGGCCTTTGAAGGAACGGAGCAATCAATGAAGCACGAATTCCGGCGTAAAATCCGCGTCGGCATCGGCACCCTCAACACCATGCGCTCGCTGGCTCCCATCCTTCGCGATCTGCCGACGAAGGTCCGTCTGATGCTCTTCGCGCACAAGCAGCTCCGCTGGGCCGCGCCATTTTTCATACTTGCCCTGCTGATTGTCATTCCCCTGCTTTCCGCTATTGCATGGGTCCAATGGTATCTGTTTTTTCCCATGCTCGCTTTCCTCCTCCTCGCTGCTGCGGGATGGGGAGCTGAAGCAGCCGGCCGGCGCCTCGGGCTCCTTTCCCTTCCCTTCTATTTCATGACCATCAACACCGCCCTGTTCATTGCGTGGTTCAGAATCGCCCAGGCCAGCCGCGCCGCCACCTGGGAGCGGCCCACTCGCTGACCCGCGTCCGGGAACATCACGCACAGGCACGCGCTTCACTGCCTGCGGCAAGCAAAGCGATCATTCCTTCCATCCTACCATCCTTCCATCCTTCCGGGGTTTTCCGTAAATTGGAAGATTGATTGCTAACGTAAAGGAGTCGAAGGACATGATTCTTGTTCGCACGCCTTTTCGACTGCCGCTTGGAGGTGGTGGAACGGATCTCCCGGCATATTATCAAAAATTCGGGGGAAAGCTGATTACAGCAGCGGTGAACAAGTATATGTTCATCAGCATCAATCAGCCGGCTATCGTCGATCAGATAAAAATCAATTACAGCCGCACAGAGATCGTCGCTCCCGACCGCATCGAGGATATTCAGCACGAAATCGTGCGCGAAGCGCTGAAGTGGCTGGATTTCCGGCAGCCCCTGGAGATCAGTTCGATGGCGGATCTGTCCGCCGGGACGGGCATGGGTTCTTCAAGTTCCTATACCGTCGGCCTGTGGAAGGGATTGAATACGATGCTGCGCCGCGATGTCAGCACGCATCAGCTTGCGGAAGACGCCTGCTGGATAGAAATCGAGCTCGCAGGCAAGCCGATCGGAAAGCAGGATCAGTTCGCTGCGGCCTTCGGCGGCATCCTTTCCATGGACATCGATCCCGACGGCACTGTGCATCCCACTCCCCTGAAGATTGAGCAGGAATCCATAGCGGACCTCGAACATCGCCTGATGATGTTTTATACCGGGATTCAGCGCGATGCCAACAACATTCTCGCCGAGCAAGGACATAAAATTGATGTGAGAGAATCCGCAGCCACACGTGGAATGCATGCGATCAAGGAAATCGGCGTGGAAGTGGGTGAGGCGCTGCTGGCAGGCGATGTCGATGCTTTCGGCAACCTGCTGCATCGGCACTGGACGCTAAAAAAATCCATTTCATCCAAAATGAGCGACCCTGTCATCGATGGCTGGTACGATCTGGCCATGCGCTCAGGCGCACTCGGCGGCAAAGTGATGGGCGCGGGCGGCGGCGGCTTCATGCTGTTCTGCGTCGAGAGCCATCGGCGCCGGGAACTGCGCAGCACAATGGTGAATGCCGGACTTCGATTCATGGACTTCCGCTTCGATTGGGAAGGCAGCAAAGTACTTGGAAATTTCTGATATGAATACCCCCATCTGCATCACCGGCGTTGCCGGCTTCATCGGTTCAAATCTGGCGGACCGCCTCCTTCGCGAAGGCTATCGCGTCATCGGCATCGATAATCTCAGTTATGGCGTGCGGGAGCAGATTCCCGACGGCGTGGAATTTCACCAGCTCGATATTCGATCCGGGGATATTTATCCTGTCGTCGCCCAAGCCTCGCATGTCTTTCATCTCGCCGCGAAAAACTGCATCAGCGACTGTCAGACCGATCCGGTCGAAACCGCCGACATCAATGTCCGCGGAAGTGCGAATGTGTTTGAAGCTGCCAGGCGCGGCGGTGTGAAGAAAGTAATCTACGCTGAATCCAGCGCCTTGTATGAAGGCAGCTCGCAATTCCCCACGCCGGAAGATGACGCACATCCGGAAAGCTTCTATGCACTGTCGAAATATGCGTCCATGCTTTTTGCCGGGGGCTACGCGCGCTATCACGGCGTGCAAAGCACCGCGTTGCGCTACTTCAACGTGTACGGTCCGCGGCAGGACTACCGCCGCAGCATTCCCCCGGTCTTCAGCGCTTTCATTATCGGATTGCTGCGCGGCGAACAGCCGGTCATTTACGGCACGGGCGAGAAGCGCCGCGACTTCGTGTATGTCGACGACGTCAATGATTTCCACCTGCAGTGTATTCACGATGATCGCACGACAGGGACTGTCTACAATCTCGGTTCGGGCATGAACCATTCCATCAACGAAATCTACGCCATCATTGCCCGCATCGTCGGCTCGGAGCAGACGCCTGAGTATCGCGAGAATCTGCCCGGTGAGGCGCAGCTGACACTGGCGGATACCAGCCGGGCGCGCGCACTCGGGTGGATCCCGAAAACCTCGCTCGAGCAAGGACTCGCCGCATCGATCGACTATATCCGGACCTTGAATCTTTGATATGCAGTTCCGCTTTCTTTCCATACAGAACACTCCGGCATCTTTTCGCCTCCGCATCTCATCCATGATCAATGCCCCGCGCCTATGAAAGCCGTGCTGCTCGCCGCCGGCAAAGGGACCCGGCTCGGTTCAATCACCGCCGAAACGCCGAAGCCGCTGCTCTCAGTTCGCGGGACGCCGGTTCTCCGGCATCTCGCAGCGCTCTGTGCAGAGCATGGAGTGACGGACCTCTGCATCAACACGCATTATCTCGCTGAGCGCATCCATGAAGCGATGGGCGATGGTTCGGATATTGGCCTCCGAATTCATTATTCCCTGGAAAAGGAATTGCTCGGCACCGCTGGCGCCCTGCGCAATTTCCAGGCTCTGCTTGGCAGCGAAGCGTTTTTTGTGATTTACGGCGACAACTTCATGGATTACGATCTCGGCGCGTTCGCTGCGTTTCATCATAGCCATGGAGGCATCGGCACCGTTGCGCTGTATGAGAAAGAGGATGTCCGCCACAGCGGCATTGCTGTTCTCGATGAGAAAAATCGGATCACGCGTTTTATCGAGAAGCCGACTCCCGAACAGAGAGTGAGCCATCTCGTCAATTGCGGTCTGTACATCCTCGAAGCGGAGATCTTCGACGATATTCCCGCGGGCGTCCAGGATTTCGGAAAGGATGTGTTCCCCGCGCTGCTCGCTCAGGGAAAGGAACTGTACGGGATGGTGATGGATCGTCCGTTGATCGCCATCGATACTGTAGAAATGTATCAGGACGCGATGCTGCGGGACAACAATGATCATTCGACGAATGAAAGCGATCCTGCAAAATCTGTTGAAATGTATCAGGACGCGATGCTGCGGGACAACAATGATCCTTCAACGGATGAAAGCGATCCTGCAAAATCTGTTGATGAGAAATCGAGCTCCGATGAGCAAGGACACGGAAATGCTGCCTGATTCAGTCGTACTCATTACCGGCGCCAGCCGCGGCATCGGTGCGGCAATCGCTGAAGCGTTTGCGCGCGCGCATGTACATGTCGTCATCACCGGGCGAAGCACGAGCGCCTTGGAAGCGCAGGAGGCGCTCCTTCTTGAAGCCGGGGCGGCGGCGGTGCTGAGCGTCACCGCGGATGTTTCCAAAACCGACCAGATCGACAGACTGTTCAGCCGAATTCATGAGACCTTCGGTACGCTCGACGTGCTCGTCGCCAATGCCGGTGTGCAAGGACCCATCGGTTCCCTGGAAGACGCCGCACCGGAAGACTTTGCCGAAACGCTGGCAGTCAATCTCACAGGCACCTGGCTTTGCATGCGCGCTGCCATCATCGATATGAAGCAGAAACACCGCGGCAAGATCATCACGCTTTCGGGGGGCGGGGCTACGGGTCCTCGCGAACGCTTCTCGGCCTACGCCGCGAGCAAGGCGGCCGTAGTGCGCCTCACTGAAACTGCGGCGATGGAGCTCCGTCCCTGGCACATCGACGCCAACGCCATTGCTCCGGGCGCAGTCAACACGCGGATGCTCGAAGAGGTGCTCGAGGCCGGCAGCCGCGCTGGCGGAGAATTTTCCGCTGCGCAAAAGCGTGCTGCAGAGGGCGGCAATTCTCCGGAAGCGGCGGCGGAGCTGGTCCGCTTTCTCGCATCTCCAATGTCCGATGGAATCACAGGCAAACTCATCAGCGCTGTATGGGATCCATGGCAGGATGCCGCGTTTACCGACCGTCTCCGCAATGAGCCCGATTTCTGCACCTTGCGCCGCATCGACGGAAAATATTTCGGTGGAATTGAATGAGCCGCGAATGTCGCGCACAGAATCGAAGCAATACACACTCATGTTGAGGATCGAGAGATGAACATCGCCATTATCGGAGCCGGGCTCATCGGGGGCAAACGCGCCTCAGCGCTTTCGCATTTCCCCGGGGACGCACTGCGCGTGGTCTGCGACGTGGACCTCGCACGAGCACAGGAACTCGCCTCCGCGCATGGCTGTGATGCAGTTGCGGACTGGCAAGACGTCGTGCGGCGCGATGATATAGATATCGTTGTGAACGCCGTCATCAATTCCGTGCTCGAACCGATCACCGTTGCTGCGCTGGCTGCGGGCAAACACGTGCTCTGCGAAAAACCGCTCGGGCGCAATGCTGATGAAGCCGCGCGCATGGTGACAGCCGCGGAGCAGGCGGAGCGTGTGTTGAAAACCGGCTTCAATCACCGCTTTCATCCCGCAATGCTCAAAGCCCGAAAACTGCTCGACACCAATGCCATCGGAGACGTGATGGTCATCCGTGCGCGGTATGGACATGGCTCTCGTCCGGGCATGGAGAATGAATGGCGTTCCTCCAAAGACCTCTGCGGCGGCGGGGAGTTGCTCGACCAGGGAGTGCATATCATCGATCTCATCCGCGCTCTCGGCGGCGACATCGCAGACGTGTATGCGCGGGTGGAAACCAAGTTCTGGGATATCGAAGTCGAGGACAACGCCTTCGCTCTGCTGGGTCTCCGCAACGGCGCCACCTGTCAGTTCCACGTCAGCTGGACCAACTGGCGCAACGTCTTCTCTTTTGAAATATTCGGTACGCAGGGATACATTACCATCAGCGGCCTCGGAGGCAGCTACGGACCCGAGACACTGGAGGTCGGTACGCGCCGTGCCGAAGGAGGACGCCCCGACATCGAGGTCTTCGAATTCCCATCCGAAGACCATAGCTGGCGCGAAGAATGGCAGGATTTCCGCCGCGCAATTGATGAACAGAATGTCCCGTCCGGCAGCGGCCGCGATGGACTGATGGCCAACCGCATCGTCGAGGCGCTTTACGCATCCTCCAGCTCCGGAATCCTTGTGCAGCTGGATAAGGAACATCGCATTGTGTAATTCAGCGAGCACGCAGAATAATCCGGAGCGGCGCATTGTGTAATTCAGCGACAACGCAGAAAAATCCAGAGCGGCGCATTGTCTGAAAGCGTGATGCTGCGGAAAGCCGTATTTCTCGATCGCGACGGCGTGCTGAACCGCATTGTCATGCGCGGCGGTGTTGTGAGTTCTCCATGGTCCATCGGAGAATTTTTCATCCTCCCCGAAGCTGTGGCTTTTTGCGATACACTGCGGAATGCGAACTGGCTGCTCGTCGTCGTGACCAATCAGCCCGACATTGAAAGAGGCAATCTTTCGGCGGATGAATTGGCATCCATGCATGCCGAACTTCAGCGCGTCGTCTGTCCGGCTGCGATCGAAGTCTGCATGAGCGGTGACGACAGCGACAACCGTCGCAAGCCCAATCCGGGAATGCTGCTCGACTCGGCCGCGGCGCTTGGCATCGACCTTGCTTCATCGTGGATACTCGGCGACAGCCGAAAGGACATTGGCGCCGGCCATGCCGCGGGTGTGCGCACTCTGCTGCTCGCGACAGACTACAACAAAGCTGCGCAGGGCGCTGCTGATTTCGACGCAGCGTCCCACGAAGAAGCCCTTGCAATTATTCTCGGGCAGCCGGTACCGCGCGCAAAAGATTCGACAACTTGACAACAAGGATATACAGATGAGTTTTGTCCAGGATTATTTCGCCCAAACGGCGCAGATTGCGCAGTCCATTGACACCGATGCTGTGGAGCGGGTTGTCGAACTTCTTGTGAAAACGCGTGATGGCGGCGGACGCCTGTTTTTCGTCGGCTCTGGCGGTGGTGCCGGACATTCCTCCCACGCGACTTGCGATTTCCGCAAGATCGGCGGCTTCGAGGCCTATTGTCCCACAGACAATGTGTCCGAACTATCAGCACGCGTCAACGACGACGGCTGGGAAACCTCCCTCTCAAATTATCTCCGGGGCAGCAAACTCCGCAGCAATGACTGTCTGTTCGTTTTTTCCGTCGGCGGCGGAAGCGAAGAAAAGAACATTTCGATGAACCTTGTCAACGCCGTGCGTCTCGCCCGCGAGGTCGGCGCCAGCGTCGTCGGAGTCGTCGGACGCGACGGCGGCTACACCGCCAGTGCCTCTGATGCCTGCGTCATCGTTCCCACAGTTGATTCCGCACTGATCACCGCACACACGGAAGCCTTCCAGGCCGTTGTGTGGCACATGCTCGTGTCGCATCCCGCGATTCAGCAGCATGAAATGAAGTGGGAATCGACGAAATAAAGCTGCTCCGCCTGCGCGCCAGCAAACAGCACGCGCCCTGAGCTGCACGGAAACCCGGAGCTGCGCGGAAACCCGGAGCTGCGCGGAAAACCGGAGCTGCGCGGAAAACCGGAGCCGACGGAAAACCGGAGCCGACGGAAAACCGGAGCTGCGCGGAAACCCGGAGCCGACGGAAAACCGGAGCCGCGGGAAGCCCTGAGCTGCGGGAAACCCTGAGCCGCGGGAAGCCCTGAGCCGCGGGAAGCCCTGAGCTGATGAACGGTGCAGCGCTGCAGGAATGAAGGCTGGATGTGAGAAGCGGGCATTCTGAAGCAGCCGCGAAATTAAGCTGAAACAACCACGAATTTTACAGGAACATTCTCTCCATGATTTCACCACTCACCGTAAAAATTTTCGCCGATGGCGCCGAAAAGGCAGACATGCTTGAGATGGCTGCGAACCCGCTGATCGCGGGACTCACAACAAATCCGACGCTGATGCGCCAGGCGGGCATTACCGATTATCGGGCTTTTGCGAAAGAGGTGCTTGCCGACATCACCGATAAGCCGATTTCATTTGAGGTATTTTCGGATGAATTCCCTGAAATGGAACGGCAGGCGATCGAAATTGCATCGTGGGGCGGAAACGTCAACGTAAAGATCCCGATTACAAATACGCGCGGGGAGTCCTCAGCGGCAGTAGTCGAACGGCTGTCGGCGCAGGGAGTCAAGGTCAATGTCACCGCGATGATGACGCGCGAGCAGGTTGAATCCGTCGCCCCGGCATTGTCGCTCGGCGCCGGCGGATACGTTTCCGTTTTCGCCGGACGCATTGCTGACACCGGCATTGATCCAGTTCCGATGATGAAGGACATTGTCGACTATCTCGCGAATTACCCCGGAGTGGAATTGATTTGGGCGAGTCCCCGTGAGGTTCTCAACATCATCCAGGCCGACAACGTTGGCTGCCATATCATCACTGTCACAAACACATTGATCCGGAAGATGTCGCTCTTTGGGAAGGAATTACCTACATTCTCCCTCGAGACCGTACAGATGTTCTACAATGACGCACTCGCTGCGGGCTACACACTCTGATGACAAAAAAGCAGACAATTATTGAATACTTCGACCGCGCTGCGGCGACCCGCAGCAAGGGACGGAAGCGCTATGGGTATTTTTACCGGCTGATGGAGAACTACCTCAAATTTTATGTGCCTGAGGGTTCGTCGGTGCTGGTCGTTGGCTGCGGAACGGGAGAGCTGCTTGATGCGCTGAAACCAGCTCATGGCGTGGGAATCGATATCAGTCCTGCGATGATCGCCGAGGCGAAAAAGAATTTTCCGCAGTACGAATTTTTCACCGCGGACATCGAAGAAATCACGATGGACCGCAAATTCGACGTGATGATTTTCTCCGATCTGATCGGATACCTCGACGACATCCAGACCACGCTTGCGCGCGTGCGGGGATTGTGCAGTCCCGAGACGCGCGTGATGATCACCTACTTCAATATTTTCTGGCAGATACCGCTTCGTCTGGCCGAGCGCATCGGGCTCAAGATGCGATCTCCGTTTTTTGCCTGGCTCGACCCTGACGACATCGCCAACCTGCTCGACCTCGCGGGCTACGACCTCATCCGGAAGAACAAAAAAATCCTCTTCCCCATCTGGATTCCCCTCTTCTCCTGGCTGATGAATTTCGTTTTCGCGAATCTGCCGCTGATCCGTCACATGTGTCTGCTTGAGATCGTATCCGCACGGCTCAAACCACAGCGGGCGAAGGAGGAGAAATCCGTCACTGTGCTGATTCCCACGCGCAACGAACGCGGCAACATCGCTCCGGCTCTCGCGCAGATACCCAAATTCGGCAAGCATGTCGAAGTGCTGTTTGTGGACGGACATTCCACCGACGGCACGCTGGAGGAAATCGAGGCGCAGGCGAAGCTGCATCCGGAGATGGATATCCGCTGGTTCACGCAGGACGGCAAAGGCAAGGGCGACGCCGTGCGGAAAGGATTCGCCAACGCCAACTGCGACATTCTCATGATTCTCGACGCCGATCTCACGGTGCCGCCCGAGGAACTTCCGAAATTCTACGAAGCGATCGTCGAGGGGAAGGGTGAATTCATCAACGGTTCCCGTCTCGTGTATCCCATGGAAGACCGCGCGATGCGTTTCCTCAACGTGCTCGGCAACAAATTCTTCAGCATCGTTTTCACCTGGCTGCTCGACCAGCGGTTCAAGGACACCCTTTGCGGCACGAAAGTGATGACGCGGGACAACTACAACCGCGTGGCTGCGGGACGGCATTATTTCGGCGACTTCGATCCCTTCGGCGACTTCGATCTGATTTTCGGCGCTGCGAAGCTCAACCTGAAAATAACGGAGGTCCCCATCCGTTATCGCGAGCGCACCTACGGCAGCACCAACATCAGCCGATTCTCGCATGGCTGGATCCTGCTGAAAATGTGCGCCTACGCCTACAAGAAAATCAAGATGATATAGGTCGCGCATGCTGACGAGAACCACGTTCCTTCTGCTCCTGGTCCTGACTCTATTGCTCGGGACGGCGTCGTTTTTTCTGCATCAGTCGGACTATCCGCTGACTTACGACGAGGGAGATTACTGGGTCGCGATCAACAGCGGGATGTGGACGAACTGGACTGACTCCGACGATCTCCCGCTCAGCGATTTCGTGGAAATGGGTCTGGGTGCGATCAAGGATCCCGACTCGCGCGCGCGTCTTTCGGATTACATCCGTTCCTCCGGCAGCACGATGTTTTACCGCCATCATCACCCTCCCCTCGCCTTCTATCCCGCGATCGCGCTGCGTCCCTTCGTTCACTCGCTTCCCCTGCAATGGCAGCTGCGGCTGGCCAATCTTTTCTGGCTGCTTGTCTGGACCATCGCACTCGGTCTGATTGGCTGGCGGTATGCCGAGGCGCGGACGCCAGCGATCATCCTTGTCCCCGCATCCGCCGCCTGGGCGATGGCAGTTGTGGGCTACAACATGCATCTGCCTTTCGGACTTCTCGCCTCGCTGTTTTTCTTCTGCTGGTATCTGTATGAGGTCCACGGCCATACCGGACTGCGCCGTGCCGCACAGTTCCTGCTCGCCGCCTGCTTCGCCACGGTGGAGTACGGAATGTTCCTCCTTTTCTTCATCCTGCTCTGGGGTTTGATCGCATTCTGGAAAAGCAGAGAGAAAAAGCTTTTTCTCCGCAGTGCGCTGATCTCCGCCGGCTGGGTGCTGCTGTTTTTCGCTATCCTTTGGCCGGCCGGAGTCTTCGGACTCAAGCTGCTGAAATCCTGGGCCTTCGTCATGTACATCGCGCTGTTCCGTCTCGGTGCCGAGCCTGTGGCCTTCACCGGATGGTGGGAGCTTCTCATCGGCAAGTGGAATTCCAATCCCCTCGAGCTGCTGCTGCTCATCCTTCTCCTTTTCAGCGTGCTTATTCGCTGGCGCGAACTCCTTCGCCGCGGCAGCCTCTTCGCCGCATCCGGCTTCATACTTGCGCTGCTCTATTTACAGATTAACCCCACGCTTGTGTATCGGTGGTATTTATTTCCAGCGTTCGCGGTTGGGTTTATGTTGTTTGGAAGCGTAGTGGGGAGGGAGAAGAGGGAGAAGAGGGAGGAGAAAGGAGAGGAGGAAGCAGAGGCAGGGGAGGAAGAGCTTTACCGCAGAGGCGCACAGAGGCGCGCAGAGGGTTTTATTATGAAAGAGGGGGATTCGGGGTATTCCAGGACGTCGGCGGTGGGATGGACGGCTGGACCGGTGCGTCCGGGAGTGTTTGGAGCTTCGTGGGAGCGCGTGAGGAGCACGTCGACTGGCCGCGCGCTGTTTGCGGCCTGCGTTGGAATCATACTATTTCTTGCCGCGATCAAGCTTGTGCCCGAGCCCGACTACAGCGAGCTGAAGCAGCTGCATCAGATTATTGAGCAGGTGAATCCCACCTACCTCACCGTTGCGCGCGGCTTACAGCCGCAGCTGAGGCCGTATCTCCCCGAGGCCCGATTCATCACCTATCACGATGTCGCTTTCCCGGGGATGAGTCTTCCCGACAGCATTCCGCTCTGGCGTTCCCGCGGCTTCGTCCTCATTCCCAAAGGACTTCCAATAGGTAAGAATCATCCTGATGGCGAGGTAGGTGGGTATGAATATTTTGTGAAGGATCGTTAGGGAGGGAGGCGCGGCAGGCAGAGGAGGCGCGGGAGAAGGATTTTACCACAGAGGCGCGAAGAGGCGCGGGAGGGTTTTTTGGACGAAGAGGATGGAGTGGTGGTGCAGGAGGCAAAGAATTCCTGGGACGTGGAGGATGGAGTGGTGGCGCGGCAGGCAGAAGATTCCTGGGACGTGGAGGATGGCGGGATGGAGAGGCAACACAGGCGGCCGGAATTCCTAATTCGTAATTCGTAATTCATAATTCTCCCGCCCGGCGTTATATTAAAATTTTGCACTAATCGCGACAATAAGCCCATGCAATTCGACGATATCGTTAAACATCTGGAAAACGTCCCCCACATGCCGCCTGAGCGCGGAAAGCTGATTTATGAGTTCGTCAGAACGCAGAAGCCGCAGGGGATATTGGAATTGGGCTTCGCGCATGGCACTTCCAGCTGCTATATGGCGGCGGCGCTGCAGGAGAATGGCGGTGGACACATCACGACAATCGACAGTCTGGTATCCAAGAAGCGGATCCCTTCGATGGATTCCCTGCTCGAGAAAACGGGACTCGGCGAATTCGTCGACCCTGTCTACGCCGAGCGTTCCTATACTTGGGAGCTGATGAAGCTGATCGAGAAACACACCGCGGAAGGACGCACCACCCCGCAGTTCGATTTCGTATTCATTGACGGCGGGCACACCTGGGACTCCGACGGCTTCAGCTTTCTCCTTGCTGATCGCCTGCTTCGTCCCGGCGGCTGGGTGCTGTTTGACGATGTGATATGGACGCCCTCCGTGTGTTCGGGCGAGGAATGGGTCGACTCCATGCCCGCTGAAGAACGCGAAGTCGCGCACGTCGAAAAAATCTTCAATCTCCTTGTTGTCCCTCATCCTGACTACGACAGCTTCGAATTCGACGGCACCTGGGCCTGGGCCCGCAAGAAACCCGACGCCGCCACCGCCACCGGCAATCGCAGCGACATCGTCAGCGCAATTTACTCCCGCACCAACTCTGCCCGGCGCTCATTTCTCATTCGGAGATATTTGAAAAAGCTGTTGAAGATTGGTGGGTGAAACGCCCGTGTCGCCTTGGGCGGTCTGGGGCTGACCCGTTGGCTCGGCCCTACGTCAAAGCATCGAATGATGTTCGAGGGTTGTTGCGTACGTGCCGTTGGCCCGCACGCACGGAATTGTCCTGGATGCCTGGGAATTGTCCGTGCCCTTGGCCAGCACGTGCGGGATTGTCCGGCATGCCTGGGGCGGTCTGGGGCCGACCCGTTGGCTCGGCCCTACGTCAAAGCATCGAATAACGTTGAAGGGTTGCTGCGTACGTGCCGTTGGCCCGCACGCACGGAATTGTCCTGGATGCCTGGGAATTGTCCGTGCCCTTGGCCAGCACGTGCGGAATTATCCTGGATGCCTGGGGCGGTCTGGGGCCGACCCGTTGGCTCGGCCCTACGTCAAAGCATCGAATAACGTTGAAGGGGTTTTGCGTACGTGCCGTTGGCCCGCACGCATTTGATCGGAATAGCTCCTCGCGTCCCATAGCAAGCAGGCCTAAAAAATCCTCTGCGCGCCTCCCACGCCTCTGCGGTAAAACTCTTCCTCCCGGGCCTCTCCCCTCCTCTCTTCCTCATTCCTAATTCGTAATTCGTAATTCCTAATTCCTTCCCTTTCCTTCCCTCTTTCAATCCATGGGTTTTCTCGCTAATTTTGAAGGTTATAAACATTTGGGCTCCGAAACACACGTGCTTTCACGTAAAACGGAAACAATCATTCTTCTTTTGCTCGACGGGTTGATGGTCAACCTGGGGTGGACGCTGTATTTTCAGTTCCGCGTTTCGTCGGATCTGTTTGTCAATCCGATACAGCCGATGTTCTGGGCCCCGATGGTTGCGATCAGCGTGTTCTGGCTGGTGCTGTTTTCGTTTTTCGGTTTGTATCGTCCGTGGTATGCGGAGTCGCGCTTCGATGAACTGGTTTCACTGCTGAAAACTGTGACGACCGGCGTCGCACTGCTTTTCTTTCTCATTTTCGTGGATGACAGCCTCGGCGAGGATCCCTCGACATCGCGGCTGCTGATTCTCGCCTATTGGGTCATTCTACTTTCGCTGCTGAGTTTCGGCCGCCTCGCGTATCGAACGGTGCTGAAGCGTCTGACGCTCGCAGGGGTTTTGCGGCGCAGCACGATTATCGTTGGAACCTTCAACCAATCGCGCGAACTCTACGAACAAGTGCTGGAGTATCCCCTGCTCGGCTTTCACGTGATCGGCTATGTGAGCACGGAACCGATTACAGAGGACACCCGCGTCCCGTATCTGGGAATGAGCGATGATCTCGAAAAGATTCTCAACGAAACCGAAGTGCAGGAGGTGCTGGTCGCGCTCCCCAGCACTGACCATGATCGGCTGCTGGATGTCATCGGGAAATGCAGCGGCTCGAATGTGAAAGTGAAAATTCGTCCCGACATGTACGACATTATTTCCGGACAGGCGCGCACAAATCAGATCTATGGCTTCCCCCTGATCGAGATCACCCCGCAGCTGATGCAGCCGTGGGAGCGCGTAATCAAACGGCTGATGGATATTGGCGTATCGCTGCTTATTCTCCTGATTGGCTTCCCGTTCTGGATGCTGGTCGCGCTGGCGATCAAGCTTTCTTCGAAAGGTCCCGTTTTCTATACGCAGGAACGCGTCGGCATCAATGGCCGGGTGTTTCGCATGGTGAAATTCCGCTCCATGCGGCAGGATGCCGAAAAAGGTTCCGGGCCGATCTGGGCGGACAAGGACGATCCGCGCGTCACCGGCATCGGACGCATTCTCCGCCGCATGCATCTCGATGAAGTGCCGCAGTTCCTGAACATTCTTGACGGCAGCATGAGTCTGGTGGGTCCAAGACCCGAGCGTCCTTTTTTCGTCGAGCAGTTCATCAAGGAAATTCCCCTGTACCGCCGCCGCCTCAACGTGCGTCCCGGACTCACCGGCTGGGCGCAGGTCAAGCACCGCTACGACTCCACCGTCGAGGACGTGCGCCAGAAGCTGCGCTTCGATCTCTATTATATCGAAAACCTCTCCCTGCGAATGGACATCAAGATTCTGATCCACACGTTCTTCCGCATGATCACCGCGAAGGGGCAAGCATAGGAGCGCCTTCGGCGCGCGGGAGTGCCTGCGGCACGGTTGGGCGCCTGCGGCGCGGTTGGGCGCCTGCGGCG
>JBATDG010000114.1:0-27424 GCA_049663345.1 Bacteroidota bacterium | reverse complement strand
CATGAACTCACCTCGCCACGGCGAGTCTGCGACCCCGGCCCCCTCTCTTGACAGAGAGGGGGAGGAAGATGCTTGTAAAGTTAAAATATCGGTCGGGAGAAGCCGATTGAGATGCCGCCGAAACTGAAACGAGGGACGATCGGGATCGTTTTGTGAGCGCCGAAGGTGACAAGGTCCTGCGTAGTGTGTATACCGACAGAAACCTCATTTCCACCGTCCAGTTTCAGTCTCATGCGGAGATCAGCCATCAGGCCCAGGTGGTGGTAAGAGAAAATACCGGCATCAGCGGCGCGTGCAAGCGGCTGCGATACTCCGGGAATTTCATACACCTTGAGCAGGGTGACGAGACCGTAATACGGGCCGATACCTGCTTCGAGCGAAACCGAAGGCAGTACTCCCAGCGGATTCCAGTGCCCGGTGCGAAACAGTACTGGAATGATTAAACCGCTTTCCTGCATGGTAAAGGGCTGACCGTTGGCCCACGCCTGTCCGTTGCGGAACGGGGAATGCACGCCTGTGTAAAGTGACCAATCATTCCCGAGCATGTACTCCAACCCCAAGGCAAATTCCCCCCCCTGCGACACTGGTCCTACCTTCGGCTGGGGATATCCCTCGATATCCAACACGCTTGAATTGCCCAGCGTCACCCGGTACTCCAATCGCCAGGCGGAATTTTGAGCTGTCGTATCCGCTCTCTCCTGCGCCGTGAGCAATGAAACATTTATAAGCAGAATTGCGAGAATCAGTAAGCGCCCCATGGTTCCTCCGTTAAAAGAGAAGGTATAAAAGATCAGAATGACGGATTATACAAAAAAAAACATCACTGACAAACATACATCGTGCCGATTCTGTGAATCCCGAAAGACAGACAGACACCCCTGAACGTTGCATGGGCGTGGTTCGCCGCGGCGAACGCCCTCTTTGCGGGAATGACATGAACTCACCTCGCCACGGCGAGTCTGCGACCCCGGCCCCTCTCTTGGAAAGAGAGGGGAGCTCATCTCGAATGATCGTTCCCAAATTCTATCAGTCCATTTTTCCGGTCCACACCAACTGCTGGGGTCTAGCATTCCGTAAAAAAGGATTATTTTGCCATCAGCCATCAGCCATCAGCCATCAGCCATCAGCCATCAGCCATCAGCCATCAGCCATCAGCCATCAGCCATCAGCCATCCGCCATCCGCCATCCGCCATCCGCCATCAGCCATCAGCCCGTCGGGGCGTTGCCCCGCCGTGGCAAGCCATCAGCCATTATCATCCCCCTCATCCCAGAACTTCCGCGGCAGCACAATCCTCTTCATGCACTGGATAGGTCCGAGTTCGGGATGGAGACGGCGTTCGATCCAGGCGTAGATGGTCGGGAGGACCAGCAGGGTCAGAAGAGTGGAGGTGATGAGTCCGCCGATGACGACGGTGGCGAGGGGACGCTGCACTTCGCTGCCCTGTGTCGTATTCAGCGCCATCGGGATGAAGCCGAATGAGGCAACGAGTGCGGTCATGAGCACGGGCCGCAAACGGTCAACCGCGCCTTCAACCACGGCCTCGTCAAGATCGTTGATGTCTTTCCGCTTGTGATTCAGATGTTCGATGAGCACCACGCCGTTGAGCACGGCGACACCGAAGAGGGCGATGAAGCCGATGGCGCTGGTGACCGAGATATTCAGCCCGCGCAGGAAAAGGAACACGATGCCGCCCGACAATGCGAAGGGCAGGTTTGTCAGAATGAGCAGGGAGTTGCGGAGGTTGCCGAACATGGTGAAGAGCAGCAGGTAAATGATCAACAGCGCGAGGGGAACCACCAGGTACAGCCGCGCCATGGCACGCTGCTGGTTTTCAAACTGTCCGCCGTACACAAGATAGTAGCCGGCAGGGAGTACGATGGCGGCGTCGACTTTCTTCTGCAGTTCCTCGACATAGCTGCCGACGTCGCGCCCGTCGAGATTAACGCCGACGACGATGCGGCGCTGTCCCTGTTCGCGGCTTATCTGCACCGGACCCTCCACCGCCTCGATATCCGCAAGCTGCGAGAGCGGCAGACGGCTGCCGTCGGGAAGGGAGACGAGAAGATTGCGAATAACGCCGATATCGTTGCGACTTTCGGCGGTGTAGCGCACGACGACGTCCACCCGACGCGTGCCTTCATACATTTCGGTGGCCGTGCGTCCGCCGATTGCGGTCTCGATGACGTCCTGCACGTCGGCGACGTTGAGTCCGTAGCGCGCGACCTTGTCGCGGTTGATCTTGATATCGAGGTAGGTTTGTCCCGATACCTGCTCGACCATCACGCTTCCGGTGCCGGGAATACTCTGCACCAGCCGCTCGATGTCGGCGGCACGCTGGCGCAGGATATCGAAATCCTCGCCGAAGATTTTAATCGCCACATCGCTCTTCACACCGGCGACGAGTTCGTCGACACGCATGGCAATGGGCTGAGTAAAGCCGTAGTTGATGTCGGGATAGCGGGCGACGATGGCCTCAAGTTCCTGACCGATGTCCTCCTTACTCACGCCGTCGCGCCATTCATCCCTCGGCTTGAGCAGCACGAAGCCGTCGGTTTCATGCAATCCCATATAGTCATTGGCGAGATCCGGCCGCCCGGTTTTGAACACCACCGTGCGCACCTCTGGAATGCGGATGATTTCCTTCTGGATCTTCTTGCCCTGCTCGACCGATTCACTCAACGCTACGCTGGGCAGGCGCTTGATTTCGATGAGAAAGGAGCCTTCGTCGAGTTCGGGAAGAAATTCCGTTCCCATAAACGGCACAAGCGAAAGCGAAACGACCAGAACTACAAGCGCGGCGATAACGGTCTTGGCGGTGTTGGCAAGCGACCACTGCAGCACCGCACGGTAGCGCGGAGCCAGCCAGCGGATGATGATGTTTTCTTTCGGATTCTTGCTGACCTTGAGGAACCAGGTGGACACGACAGGGACAAAAGTGAATATCAGAATCAATGATCCGAGTATCGCAAAGCCAACAGCGTAAGCCATGGGAGCGAACATCTTTCCTTCCATTCCCTTGAAGGTGAGAATGGGAACGTAGACCATGATGATGATGATGACACCGAAGGTGATGGGACGCGCGACTTCCTTGGCGCTGTCGCCGATGAGTTGGATGGGATCCTTGCCCGCGTTTTTCTTGTCGCGCATGTGGCGGACAAAGTTGTCGACAAGCACCACGGCGCCGTCGACGATCATACCGAAATCAAGCGCGCCGAGGGACATCAGGTTGGCGGAGAGTCCCAACCGATCCATACCGATGAAGGTGAAGAGCATGGACAGCGGGATCACCAGCGCCACAATAAGCGCCGCGCGCCAGTTCCCGAGGAAGAAAAAGAGAATGATGATGACGAGAATACCGCCCTCGATCAGGTTTTTCTCCACCGTCGCGATGGTGTTGTTGACGAGCTCGTTCTGATCATAAAAGGAGACGATGCGCACGCCGGGCGGGAGCGACTTGTTGACATCCCCGACTTTCTCCTTGACGCGCGTGATAACCTCGCGGCTGTTTCTACCCTTGAGCATCATGATGATGCCGGTGACGACCTCGCCCTCGTCGTCCTTTGTCACGGCGCCAGCGCGGACTTCCGGCCCCACCGTCACCGATGCAACCTGACGGATGAACACCGGGACGCTGCCGATGGTCTTGACAACGATGTCGCCCAGCTCCGCCGGTTTGGTGACAAGTCCCATTCCGCGGATAATAAAGGCTTCCCCGTTGTGTTCGATGAAGCTGCCGCCGGCGACAGCGTTATTGGCCTCGATGGCGTTGAATACATCGGAGACGCTGAGTCCGTAGGCGCGCAGGCGTCCGGGATCGGTGAGAATCTGATACTGTTTGACGAAGCCGCCGAAGCTGTTGACCTCGGTCACACCGGGAATGGTCTTCAGCTGCGGCTTGACGATCCACTCCTGAATCGTGCGCAACTCCATCGGCGTGTAGCCCTCACCCTCGACCACGTACTGATAGATTTCGCCGAGGGCCGTTGAAACCGGACCCAGCACGGGCTGCTTGACCCCGGCCGGGAGTTCGGAACGGATGTTCGAAAGGCGTTCCGAGATGAGCTGGCGGGCGAAGTAGGTGTCCATCCGGTCTTCGAAAACAACCGTCACCACGCTGAGGCCATACTTCGAAATCGAGCGGACTTCCATTACGTCAGGAATTCCGTTCATCGCGTTTTCGATCGGGAAAGTGACCAGGCGCTCGACTTCCACGGGAGAAATATTGGGCGCCTCGGTGATGATCTGCACCTGGTTGTTGGTCACGTCGGGGAAGGCGTCGATGGGAATGTCCTGCACCGAATACAGACCGAGGGCGACGATGGTGAGAACGAAGCCGAGGACGAACAGACGGTTCTTGAGTACGAAGTCTATAATTTTGCTGCTCATGTTTTCCCCGTTCCTACTCGTCTTCCGCGGCAAGCGAAAGCTTGTAGCGGGATTTCAGATGAAAGACTCCGCTGCTTACAACATCTTCGCCGGCACTCACGCCTTTCGTGATTTCAATGGCGTCGTCGAATTCGCGCCCTGTTTCCACGCGGCGATAGACAAAGCTGTTTTCTCCGGTTTTCACAAAAAGGAAACGGTCGCTTCCGTCATACACGATGGCGTCGGAAGGGACGCTCAGCACGCTGTCCCTCGCCGTGGTGGTAATGTCGAGGCGTCCGTAGAGATTGGGCCGCAGCATACCGCCGGAATTGGTAACGCGCACGCGCACGGGCAGCGCATGCGAGGCGTCGTCCACCGTCGGTGAAACATAGGAGAGCGTACCGATGAAGAATTTCTGCGGGTACGCGGTTGTGGAAAACGAGGCTGGCTGTCCGGTCGACAGTGCGGAAAAATCATCTTCGAATACGCTGCCTTCGATCGTTGCGGATTGCGTGCCGAGGATGGTGAAGAGTTCAACGCCCGGACTCACCGGCATTCCCGTCGAAGCATTGCGCATGCTGATCACTCCGCTGATAGGGGCGCGGAGCTTGAGTTCGGGTTCGAAGTCCTGCGGATTTTTTCTCAGCGAAGCGAGATCCTCAGCATTCATTCCGGCGGCCTTGCAGCGCTGCAATGCCGCGGCGGCAGAGGCCTGCGCACCGGCGAAGGCATTCTCAGCTTCCAGAAGCTGTTTTTTCGAAACGGCGTCGCTGGAAGAAAGTTCGCGCAGCCGCTTCACCGCCGCTTCGCTCGTGCGCAAGTCCGACTCGGAGCGAAGGAGATCCGCGATCATGTTGCCCAGCTCCATGCTCACGACGGTGGCGAGCACCTGGCCGGCGGAGACGGACTGTCCCTGCCGCAGCAGCGCCCGGCCTATGCGTCCCCCGATCAGCGCGCTGACCGTAGCGACCTGGTCGGGATCTTCTATCACGCGGGCGGGAACGGAGATGGTCTTCTGTGTTTCGGAAAGCACGACGCTGCTGAATGCCAGCTTCATCGTGCCTGCTTCTTCCCTGGTGAGAGTGATGCCTGCTGCGGGATCGGCGGCGGCAGTTTCCGCGCCTTTATCCTGCGAACCGCAGCCGGTAGCCAGCAAAATAATGGTGGTAAGGAGTGCGAGGTGCTTCATGATTTATTCCAGTATGAGGATGCCTGTGACGAGTTCATATTGCGCGATCGCAGCATAGAGCGCGGCGAGCGAATCGTAATAATTGATTGAGATGCCATTCGCGGTCTGGCGGGCAGCGATGTATTCCATGTATCCGATTTCACCGTTGTCATAGCCGCTTTCCGCGGCGCGGGCGATGCGTTCCGCTTCACGGAGGAGGTCGCTGTCGTAGGATTGTACGGTCGCCGCAGCGGCGGCAAGTGCGCGCCGTGCGTTGCGGACGCTGTTTTCAAATTCCTTCATCGTGATTTCATACTGCGCATCCGACTGTCGTGCGGCGGCGGAGTGTTCCTCGATGGAGCCGCGAGTATCGAGCAGAAACCAGAGCGGCAGCGAAGCGGTGAGTTCCGCTCCCCAATGCGGACCGATATCTCTGAAATCCTGCCGGAACCATGCGGCTTCGAAGCGGGGCAGAAATTCCATCCATCGCCAGGATGCGTTGGCGCGTGCTGCGTCCCTCTCCTCGCGCAGCGCCTCGAGCAGCGGTGCTGCGGCTTGCGGGGCAGCTGCGGAAAGAGAAAAATCCAGATAGCGCGAAATATCCTTCACGGCGAGACTGTCGGCCGCGATGGCAGTGATCCCATCCTGCGTATCGATGGAGAAAGCGGCGGCGAGCGAGAGCTCTGACGAGGCTTCGAGCAACGATGTACGCGCCTGTTCATGTGCGATGCGTGCGGCTGCTTCTTCGGCCCGTGCCCGTGCGGTTTCGAGAGCGCTGGTCTCCCCTTTCTCAAACCGCAGCTTCGCCTTCCGCGCGAATTCACCTGCCAGCCGCAGATTTTCTTCCTGCAGCCGCAGCTGTCGTTCACGCGTGTACCAGCGCGCATAGGCACGGATGATTTCTGCGCGAACCATGCTTCGTGCAAATACGAGGCGGTGTTCGGCGGCCTGCTGCAGGTGTCCGTAGGCGTAGCCGCGCGCGCCGATCAGCAGCGGAAGATCGAATTCCTGACTAACCTGCCAGATGCGCTGATTTCCGGAGCCGAGGGCGGCTCCATCAGGAATTTCCTCTTCGTGAAAGGTGAAGCGCGGCGAGGGCGGCGCGAGGGATTGCAGCTTGCGTCCCCTCTGCATATCGATTTCAGCTAATGCCGAACGGATGCGCGGATGCGCATCGGAAACGCCGGCGAGCAGGGCGTCCAGCCGCAGCTGCTGCGCCGGGGCAGACGAAAGAAAGAGGGGGGCGAAGATTACAAACGTCAACCAACGATTCATACCCATACTCCCGGGTGCTTCGATATTGTTTTCAGGAAAATAAAAATTTCAAGGACTAATAGCACCGGAACAGTTTCCAGTTGTGATTAAATAGGATGCGCGGCATCCGAATATGGATTCGACAGGGAATTTTCTTATGGAGATTCTTCCAGTGGAAAATTACGAAGCTTCAAATTAGTGACGGATACCTTAACCCTCTCTTAGCCGAAGCTAAGAATTTGCTTAGAATGCGGTTTCCTTCCCAGCGGGAGCAAGCATTTGTAGGAAATAATGTGTAAGTTCGATGTACACAGAAATACAGATAGAATGATCCGAAATCTCGATAGCATGCGTCTCGCAAATCGTGATATACCACACGTTGTTTGTTATGCCCAAAGTTTCTATTTCCTAACCCAGGTACTGGAGGACTCTATGAACAGGATGTTTCAATTGGCTTGTGCGATGCTGTTTTGCTGCACCATGAACGTCCAGGCGCAAGACGTCCCGTGGGGGGACAAACTTAAGGGAAGCGGTTCCTACGATCAGTTTGAAAAACCGCAGCTCTGCGGGAGCTGCCACGAGGATTTCGCACGTCAGTGGGAACAGTCAATGATGTCGCAGGCCTACACGCACAGCTGGGATGAAATCGAATACTTCAAACTGGCTGTGCCGCATGGAAAAAAAGACCCTAAATTCGACCCGGTGCAGGAAGGCTGCAATGGCTGTCACACACCGCTGGCCTTTATTGCTGGCGACGTACCCCCGCCTAAGCCGTTCAGCGGTTCGCGCGCGGATGAGAGCGTGTCCTGCGATGTCTGCCACACTATCAGCGGAAGCGGAGAGCAACCGCCATTCAATTTCAGCTACACAATCGATCCCGGCCGCACGAAGCGCGGAAACCGCGAGGGAGTGGAGTCGCCGCATCATCTGACGATGAAACACGATTTCACCGTGTCGCCCGATCTCTGCGGAAGTTGTCACAACGAAAAAAATCCTTTCGGCGTATGGGTTAAGAGCACACATCTTGAATGGAAGGAAGGGCCGTACAGCAAGGAGGGCGTGCGCTGTCAGGACTGCCACATGCCTCCCGCCAAGGCCAGCAACTCCATCATGTCTGAAGAACATGACAATATCTCCCAACATTTTTTCACCGGAGCGCATTCGCCCGCCAGGCTCGCAGGAGCGGTGGAGGTGGTGATCTATCCCGACATACGGGAATTGGAGCCCGGCGAAAAATTGAAGATTACGGTGGCATGCTACAATCACAAGGTGGGCCACAAGATTCCCTCCGGTTCGGTAGAGGAACGACAGCTGTGGCTGACCGTCACGGCGATAGATGCGAACGGAAAAGAGTATCATCTTCCTGTGGATAAAAAAGGATTTGAGGGTGAGGAGTTCACCATTTCCTCCAACGAACTCGCGTTTCAGGATATTGGGTACATGATGGATACTCCGGAGTTCAAAGGACTCTCACGCGATGCGCTGCCGCATGAAGGTGATCGCGTTTTCCGAATGGCGTATTTCGATCCGCAGGATCGCATGACGATCGCACAGTGGAATACTGCACGGCTGGGAACGGACTATCGCATCGGTCCACGCGAGACCAAACTCGAAACCTACACATGGAAGCTCCCCGACGATATCCCGATCGGGAAGGTCCGTATCGTGGCGGATCTGCAGTATCGGCGATTGATCAAGTCCGTGGGAGATTATCTAGGCGTTCCGCCGGAGGAAATGAAAGCGGAATTCATTAACCACGCGGAAAGCTGGTTTGAAGCTGTGGATTAGCAGGCACGACTCGCAGACGCAGGATATAGGATGTAGGAAAGAGGAAATAGGGTGGAGGAGGAAGAACGTTAGCCGAAAGAGACTGGAACAAGAAAGTATACAAGCACCAAGAATTGGATAGCATCATGAAAGCACTCGGTACTTTTTTACTTGCATCGCTCATTATTTTGTTCGCTTTGCCGCAGCAGTCCGCGGCCATACCGGCGTTCGCGCGGAAATACAAAGTCAGCTGCTCCACCTGCCATACACTCGTGCCAAAGCTGAAATCATACGGAGAGGAGTTCGCGGCGAACGGCTTCCGCCTGCCTGACGCACCGGAACCGCCCCGGACGTATGTGGACGCAGGCGACGATATGCTCACGCTTCATCGTTTCATTCCTCTCGCCATACGATTTGACGGTTTTCTGCAATACGCGAAACGCGATGCTGGGGAATTCGATTTTCAAGCGCCGTATGGAGTCAAACTTCTCAGCGGCGGACCCGTCACAGACAACATCAGCTACTACCTCTATTTCTATATGAGCGAGAGAGGTGAAATCACAGGACTCGAAGATGCCTTCGTTCAGTTCAACAATCTTTTTGGCTCTAACTTCGATCTCTTCGTCGGACAGTTTCAGGTGTGTGATCCGCTGTTCAAACGTGAATTGCGGCTTACGCTTGAAGACTACGAAGTCTATCGTATGCGTCCCGAGTACTCTCACGCCAATCTGACCTATGACCGAGGAGTGATTCTCAACTATGGATTTGATTTCGGACTCGATCTGACCGTGCAAGCGCTGAACGGAAACGGCATTGGTCCGGCGGAAAACAAGGTCTTCGATATCGACAACGGCAAGGCGGTCGCGTTCCGTGCGTCGCAGCATATTGGTCCTGTGCGCATCGGCGGCTTCTATTATCGGGGTGAGGAGCTGTATCGCGATTTCACATTTTCCTATGAAAGCGGTGCGAGCCAAATGAGGGATGTGAAAAACGTGCTGCAGTACTTCGGTCCCGACATCACTGTGGGAAACGACTATCTCGAGCTCAATGCGCAGTATCTGCATCGCATCGACAGCGATATGCCGTACCAGGCACCGTTGGGAACCATGCTTCGCGAAAACACGATGGACGGCCTCATGGCCGAATTGATCTATATGCCCGACGGACCCATGTCGAACTGGGGCTTCGTTGGCATGTACAATATGACTGAAGACAAGGACAATGAACGGAAATATCAGACCGCGACGCTGAGTGTCAGCCGTCTGCTCGCACGTAATTTCCGCCTCATCGGTGAAGTGACTTACGATCTCGAGGCGGAACTCCCACGTGTCTCATTGGGCTTTGTTTCCGGATTCTGAGAACAAGCGAGAAAGAATAGCTCAGCTTTGTATCCGGATTCTGAGAACCTGTAAGCAAACATCGTTTTGCTTTGTTTCTGTTTTCCGAGCTCCTGCAGATAATTTTATCGCGCAGGAGCCCGGCGATCGCGGGTCGTTTGGGGTAAAATTTCGTCTCCATGGCCCGTACCTCTTGACAAGCTCCTAAGAGTTTCGTATAGTTACTAAAAAGTTAGTAACCCGAGGCGATGATGGCAGCAAAAAAACACGAACTCTCCGCCGCTGAATGGGAATTGATGGCCGTGATCTGGGAAACGGGTGGAACAGTTACCGTGCGCGAAGTGCTGGAAACTGCCTATCCCAACGACGAGAAAGCCTACACGACGGTGCAGACGCTGATGAACATTCTCGTCGACAAGGGCATGCTTCGCCGCGTCAAGCAGGGGATGGTCAATCAATACACGCCTGCTGTTCGTCGGGAGAAAGTGCTCGACGCCTCGATGTCCACCGTCGCCGACCGCATGTTCCGAGGCAGCTTCGGCGCCATGGCATCGTTTCTCGTCAGCCGCAAGCTCAGCGACGAAGACGTCGCCGCTCTTCGCCGCATGCTTGATGAACAGGAGGCGACAGCGGTCAACGGAAAACAGAAGGAGGCAGTAAAATGAGTCCCTTGTTCTCCTATCTCCATGCGAATGCCGCACAATTGCTCAACCTCTGGCTTACAATGCAGCTGCAGCTAGCTGCGTTTGTTCTGCTGGTCTGGCTGCTCGAACATGCACTGCCTGCGAAATGGTCAACACCACGCCTGCGCTATTTGCTTTGGTCAACGGTGCTGCTCAAGGCGCTGGTACCGCCGGTAATTTCGCTACCGGGCGGCGAGGCGCTGCCGACACCAGCTTTCAACTTCGCGACGGTGGAAGTGCTGGCTCCTGGTACGTTTTCTGCAACACCAGCCGGATTTTCACTTATATCATTTGTGCTGTTTCTGATCGTTGCGAGCTCAGTGATACTTGCCTGCATCGCGCTTTGGCGGGCGGCGAGTCTGCGCCGAGCGCTGCGGGATGCGGTGCCTTTTGACACCGTACCAGGGGGCGATTGGCCGTCGATTTTCATCTCCGACCACATCCCTTCTCCATTGGCGACAGGGATAAGGAATCCCCGCATCTATATCACCCCGGCGATCGCAGAAGCGCCGCAGGATATTCTTCACGCCGTGCTGCAGCATGAGCGCGCGCATATCCGTCGACGCGATGCCGTCGCCGTCGTGCTGCAGACGCTGGTGCAGATTGTCTATGTGCTGAACCCGCTGATGTGGATGGCGAATCTCCGGATATTCCGCTACCGCGAACTCATCTGCGACGAGGAAGCGATGGCAGCTGCGGGAACGCGTCCGCAGGAATACGGCCGCCTGCTCATTAATTTCGCCGAAGCGCAGCCCGCTCGTCTGCTGCAGACCGGCACCTGTTTTTTCGAAACACGACGCGGTTTCGTCCAGCGCATCAGCGAACTGTTCAATACCGGCAACCGCACCGCGATGCAATGGAAGCATTATGCGCTGATTGCAGTCTGCGTGTTCATCGTCATGCCTCTGTCATGGCGCTGTTCATCACCGGTGGAGGAGCAGGAGCCACTTGCGCTGGAAGCCTCCGCTGCGCAGCAATCGGCCGGGGCGGACAAAGAGTCTCAGGAGAGCAAAGAGTCTCAGGAGAGCAAAGAGACTCAGGAAAGCAAAGAGCCGCTAATGTATCAGGCGACGTTCTCTTTCAATAAGGAACGGGCGCTCGACGGTGCGCGGACAAGTGTCGGATCGTCGATCGACTCGCGGACTGAGCCTGTTCCTGAATCCGAGTTCTCCCCGGTTAGTCAGCCGGAGATGATGGGCGGCATCGCGGAACTGCGGAAGCATATTAGCTACCCGGAGGAAGCCCTGGCAGATTCTGTGCAGGGAACGGTGATCGTCGAAGCGGAGATCGTCGGTGACGGACCGCCCGCGCGTCTCATGGTGCTGAGGTCCGTTCATCCTGCGCTGGACAAAGCGGCGAAGGCAGCCGTCGGTGCCATGTACTTTACGGCTGGCCGAAGCAAAGGAAAGATCGTGCCCACAACCGTCTCGATCCCGATAAAATTCAGGTTGAATTAGGACAATTCAATAGTTACACGAATAATCCGCAGGGCTTAACCTGCAGCTGACAGCAGCCACTCGCAAGCGGCGTCAGCAAGTTCAAGGAGGTTCACATGAAACAGATAATTTTCGCAATCGCACTTCTGGTATTGATCGCAGGTCCTGCAGCTGCACAACAGGAGGAAAAGCTCGATACCACGGAATATTTCGACCTCGTCGAGCATCCTCCCACGATCGTCGGTGGACTGGAGTCCTTGTCCAAAAATCTGAAATACCCCGAAGCCGCGCTGCGTGATTCAGTGCAGGGAATGGTTTATGTCTGCGCGCTGATTGCACAGGATGGCAGCATTGACAAAGCCACAATAGAGAAGAGCGACAATGATATGCTGAGCGAGGCAGCCCTGACTGCCGTCAAAGCAATCCGCTTCAATCCCGGAAAAAACCAGGGCAAGTCAGTCAAAACGAAAGTAATGATCCCAGTGAAATTCAAATTACAATAATCCCCCTGAATCAGCCATAAGCTGTACGCTGTACGCCAATCAGCCATTAGCCATCAGCCATTAGCCATCAGCCATTAGCCATCAGCCATCAGCCATTAGCCATCAGCCATCAGGCATTAGCTATCAGCCATCAGCCATCAGCCATCAGCCATCAGGCATTAGCTATCAGCCATCAGCCATCAGCCATCAGCCATCAGCCATCAGCCATTCATCCCAACCCGAACGTCTTCACCATCTCCCAAACCAGCGACGGCTGATGCCGCAAGGCGGTGCGGAACACTCCCCAAATCGTGCGCTTGTCTTCGCGGAGTTTGAGGACGTTTGCGGCAATATCATCGAGTGTTTCGTCGGGGAATTTGTAGACGGCGGCTTTCATCTTGTGGTAGGTTTCGTGCTTGGCGCCGACTTCCTTTCGCCACTTCTTCGGATACTCATTCAGGAGCGATAGGTCGTTTTTCTCCAGCGCGAGTGCGATGGCTTCGCCTGCGAGCTTGCCGCCGATCATACCGCTGGTGATGCCTCCTCCGGACATCGGGTTGACCATGTGCGCTGCATCGCCGACGAGTACGATGTTGCCTTTGACCAGGGTCTCTACCGTTGTTGCGCAAGGAACGCCGCCAGCGACGGTGGTGAGCACGCCCGCTCCCGGAAAGCGCCGTTCGACGAATTCCTGTAAATAGCGGATCGCAGCTTTTCTCTTCGAGGCCATGCCGCTGATTCCGACCCCCACATTCGCCATGCCATTGCCTTTCGGGAACACCCAGAGATATCCCATCGGCGCGGTGTCGTTGCCGAAGTAGAATTCGCAGGCATCGTCTTCGAGATCGACGTTGGCCAGCGTCATTTGCGCGCAGCTTTCCATGTCGCGCATGTGTGTTGTGGTGTCGATGCCCGCCCATTTCCCAACGCGCGATTCGACGCCGTCGGCACCCACGATGATGCGTCCGTAAACCGTGCGCGCTTCGCCTTTCCAGGTAAGGGAGACGCCGGGCCATTCCGCCGCGCCTTCGCCTCGTGAAGCAATGGACCCTCCATCGCGCCGGGCAATCGGACGGGGGCTTTCCGCTGAAGAAGCATCAGTGTGCGGTCCGCCTTCGGAGGGAAGCAATCCGCTGACATAACTTTTGGTATGAACTTCAGCGCCGGCTTCGACGGCAAGGCGGGCGAGGTCGTAATCGAAAATGCGGCGCTCGAGTACGTAGCCGTAGCCGCCGAGGTCGGGTTCGACGATCTGTCCTGAAGGAGAGATGAGGCGGAAGCGCTTGATGGTCGCGGCAATCCATCGGGGATCGATGTCCACAATTTTCTCCAGGCTGCGGTTGCTGACGGCCTCGCCGCAGCGGACCGGCATTCCTACATCGCGGTCTTTCTCCAATACCAGCACTGATGCGCCGCGGGCGGCAGCGAAGCGCGCGCAGGTGCTGCCGGCGGGACCCGCTCCCACCACAATAACATCATACCGCTGCTTCATGCATCCCTCCGCATAGCAGGCATGGGATGTTCAGTAACAGCCGGGACAACGGCGGAAGATGTCCTGGATATCATACCGTTGTCTCCGTTTTTACGGGCTTGTTGAAAACCAGCACTTCGAAGGGACACACCCACACGCATTTTGCGCAATTGGTGCAGCGTTCTTCGATGATGGAGATGTGGGCTTCCTGAAGCTCGATGGCGTCTTCGGGACAAACCCCGACGCAGCAGCCGCAGAAATCGCAGGTATTTGGTTTGATTTCAATCAGCAGCACGGTGTTTCCTTTCACGACGTGCGAATGGTTGGACAAGCGTATGCGTTTAAATGTCCGGCGGTATCCGGCGCCTCGCTGCTCAATTGGGCGACCACCGCCAAAAAGAGAAGCGCATCACTGCGCTTCTGAGAATCATTGCGAAAACAGGCGACCGGGCCGTCGGTTTGAATGCCCGATGCGGGAATGCTATCGGATGATCTGCATCCGCTGGTGACGTACTTCCACGCTGCCGGATTCCGTGGGCTCAGCAGTCAGGGTGACGACATACGTGCCCGCAGGAATATTCGAGGGACGCCATTCGACGCTGTATGAGCCTGCATCGAGCGTATGCTCGGCGAGCACCGCGATCTGCTGACCGAGCAGGTTGCTGACAGTCATCCGCACGCTGCTGCGCTGGGCAAGATCGTATCCGATTGTGGAGACTTCACCGCTGGAGAGCGAAACGGGATTCGGATAATTCTGACGCAGGGTAAACTGCAGAGGTGTGCCCGTATAATTCACGACAACTGGGTCGGAATAGGTTACGGTCCCGTCGAAATCTTCCTGCATCAATCGGTACGAGTAGTCGCCGTCATGCGGGAGGCTCCAGTCAAACGCCAGATACTGATGTTCCGCCCGGGTGTCGCCGGCGCCATCGACGAATTTTACGGTTTCCCAATTGTCAGCGGCATCCTGAAGATCACGGCGCTGGACGTGGAAACCGTGGTTGCTGGTTTCCGTCTGGGTGACCCAGCGAAGCGCAATGGACTGCCCCTGCTGCACAGCCGTAAAGCTGCTGAGCTCGACCGGCCAATCCATGCCCGAAATGTTTATCACGGGAGTATAATTCTGCTGCGTGCTGATCTGGTATTCGAAGTAATAGGTAAGTGCGCCTGAGGCGTTGTTCGCATAGACAGTGAAATCCGCGAAGCCAGGACCGCCTGATTTCGGATAGAATACGAATTCGCACAATGTCGGCGGCGCTCCACGATAAATAGTCTGCGAACCGAAATTCGGGTGATATTCTCCGTAGACGCAGATACCGGGCTGTGTAATCTGCCAAAGAGGCGCAGAGGCGTCTTCCCAGCTATATTGCTCGAAGTGTTTATTCTGAATGGATGTGTTGGCGTTGACAGTAAACGCGTTCACATCATAAGCGACCGCTACAGATACTGCTTCCAGGCTCATTACCGTGAGCTGAGGAGTCATTCTCGCTCCGATACGTACCTCAGTCGCGCTTCCGAGAATTGGATAGAGTTCAATGGAAGCAGGCGGACTCTGCGCCTGCGCGAATTGCGCAAACCCGAGCAGCAAAAACAGGGCGAACAACCGTGACAACGTTTTCATCAGCATAATCCGGTATGATGAGAAGAATCCATAAACAATATAATAAAGAGAGAGCGAAAGAGAAGCAAGGCAGAGCGGGCTCACTGAAGCGGTTCCGGGTTACCTGCGCTGAGATAGGAGGTACAGCGGGAGGCAACGGCTAAGAAAGAGTACGCGGCAGGGAAGCAGCGGAAAAATTGAGCGAAAGAAAAGGCGTCCCGCAAGAAATTTACGGGACGCCGGAAAGAACGAAAGAAAACGGCTGATATTATTTGTTCAGCGCCATTTTGATGGTCTTGCTGAAGGTCAGTCCTGACTCCGCGCCCACCATGTTGATGGTTGCGATGTAGGTGCCGCTGGAGAGCTGGCCGGCATCGAACTGCGCGGTATGCACACCTGCTTCAACCGTTTCGTCGGCGAGTGTGGCGACTTCACGGCCGAACATATCGGTGACCACGAGGCGAACCGTGCTGCGCTCGGGAGCAGAGTAGCGGATGCTGGTGGTCGGATTGAACGGATTCGGGAAATTCTGATCCATGTCAAAACTCACGGCAGAGAACTGATTGCCCTGCTTTGCGGGAATGGCCGTATTCGACCGCAGCCAGTTCAGCTTGACGGCGATATAATCGAAATTGTTGATCACACCATTGCCATCCGTGTCCTTGTAGCAGCCGTCGGAAGTGTTCCACGGTGCGCTGGGCTGTCCGCGCCATGCGAGGTAGTCCATCCCACCGGTAACACTGAAGCGCGTGGGACCATAGAGCCAGCTGCTGCGAAGATTGGCGTCATGGATGTATTTATTCAGAGCAGCACGATCTCCGTAATTCACCAGGCCGTTGTTATCGGTATCGCCCGGCCAGACGATGCACATCACCGCGCCAGGAGGCAAGAGCAGGAGCGTGGAGGGAGGTGCGGTGTAATTCGCATAGTTCATGCAGCTGTTTTTCGAGTTGAAAATCACCTCGACGCGCAAATACCCGGTTGGGACATTTGCGGGGAGGGGGATATTCTCGATGGCGGTTAGATTTTGACCGTCAGCCTTGTTGCCGGTGAAGCTGTAGCTGTAGACAATAGCGTTGGTGATGACATTGTGGAAATTCACTGTCACGCCAACCGTGCTGGCCTCGACTGGGTAGTTGACATTGTACTTCAGATTGACTGACCCGGGAACATTCGCAAACGAGGTCGGCTGCATGTTGGCATCGAGCAGTTCATAGGAAATCACGCCATCGGGGAAGAAACAGCCTTCGTCGTATGTGATGCGTCCGCAAAACTGGCGCGGATAGAACATCGATGTGGTCGCCAAAGGAGCCCAACCGCCGGCCCAACCCTGCGTGTTGATGGAGAGATAGCTGTCAGTAAAGATGTATGGGGCGGAACCTGTTCTGTAGTGGATACCGCCGGAAATCATCTTGGTAATGAAGCCCCAGCGGTCACCGGGATTCATCAGAAGATCAATGTCGAGCGGAATTTCAACCTGGGCTGCGGTCGGACCGCCCGGAGTGTTCGACCCGTAGCCAAGACCGACGATGCTCGCCGTGCCCAGACTGATCCAGCCTGTAGCGTTGTAACCAGTGCTGCTGTTGGGGGTGTTGATCAATCCCGAAGGATTGTAGTAAATCTCGACAGTAGTGTTTGTGCCGCTGTAGGCATTCACCCAAATGCGATGGATCTTGGTGGATTTGAGGGCAATGACTTCAAATGCAGTGCCGTAATTGCCATTTGTGCCGTACAGATCCGTCGAAAGGGACATCAATCCCTGGGCCGGGGCATTCTGCGGAAATGCGCTGAAAGTCATAAACAATACGAGCGCAATCAGCAATGCCCTCGCTGTTAATGTTGTGACCAATTTCATGAGAACCTCCGTGGACAGAAGAAGTATATGAGAAAATTCGTTGTATCGACGTCTAGCGAGTCGGTATGGTGAAAATATTTCACTTTCAGTGAAAATACAAGCGAATTATTAGCGACCATACCGTAGAGTGTTGTTACATAAGTAAGTTACAGGAACAACTTCAACGTGAATAAGATTCACTACGCATCGGAACGTCTACGAATGGAAAGGATGAAGGTTGCACAACAGGAGGGCAGGTATTTCGGACCCGCCCGATTTCTTGTTATTGACGCCTTCAA
This sequence comes from Bacteroidota bacterium, assembly GCA_049663345.1. Classification (GTDB taxonomy): domain Bacteria; phylum Bacteroidota; class Ignavibacteria; order SZUA-365; family SZUA-365; genus SZUA-365. The sequence goes on along the minus strand of JBATDG010000114.1, from coordinate 9,726 downwards.
ACACTAATTTCATTGATCAAACCAAGCGCTGCGCCTGTCGCTTCGGCACTGGTGTCTCTACTATTAATTTCAGCAGACAAGGATAAATCACGTTATGTGCGGAATCGTCGGTTATATCGGGTTCAGGGAAGTAACGCCGATTGTCATTGACGGACTTAAACGTCAGGAATACCGGGGCTATGATTCGGCGGGATTGGCTGTCCTCACCGATCATTCTGTCAAGATTCTCAAACGTGCAGGCAAGGTGTCGGAGCTCGAAACGCTGGTGGAAATGTATCCCCTGCACGCCACACTCGGGATCGGCCACACGCGCTGGGCCACTCATGGCGTTCCTAACGACATCAACGCGCATCCACATGTGGATCAGACAGGGAAAATTGCGCTGGTGCATAACGGAATTATCGAGAACCACGGGGCCATCCGCCAGCGGCTGCAGCGCGACGGGGTCGTTTTCCACACGGATACCGATACCGAAGCCCTCGTTCAGCTCATTTCGGCATTCTTCGATATTACAAACAGTCTGGAACAGGCAGTGCGCCTCGCCCTTCAGGAGGTCGACGGGACCTTCGGCATAGTAGTCATCTCCAGCCACGAACCAGACAAGATTATCGCCGCCCGGCGGGGGAGTCCGCTGGTTCTTGGAATCAACGACGGCGAGTATTTCGTCGCATCGGATGCATCGGCCATTGTGGGATATACACGTCAGGTCATCTTTCTTGAAGACGATGATGTAGCGACACTCTCTCGCGAGGGCTATGAAGTGAAAACCCTGGGCGATGAAATTGTCGAGCATGAGATTGAAGAAATCACCTACGACATTGAGCAGATAGAGAAAGGCGGCTTTGAGCATTTCATGCTCAAGGAGATTCATGAGCAGGCGCAGACCATCATGGATTCCATGCGGGGCCGCTTGCTCCTCGAAAAAGGTACCGCCAAACTGGGGGGCCTGCGCGAGGTGCTGCCGATGCTGAATAATGCTAGGCGCATCATCATCACGGCCTGCGGCACATCATGGCATGCAGGACTTGTCGGCGAATACATGCTTGAGCATTACGCGCGCATTCCTGTCGAAGTCGAGTACGCCTCTGAGTTCCGATATCGCGATCCCATCATCCACGAAGACGATGTGGTGATTGTGATCAGCCAGAGCGGTGAAACCGCAGATACGCTGGCTGCGCTGCGCGAAGCGAAAAAACGCGGTGCTACGGTTATCGGCATCTGCAATGTGGTAGGCAGCACTATTGCACGCGAGACGCATGCTGGTGTGTATATTCACGCGGGTCCTGAAATCGGCGTGGCGTCTACAAAGGCATTTACTTCACAGCTCGTGGCTCTGTCGCTGCTGACGCTGATGCTCGGTAGAAACCGGGGTTTCATCAGCATCGACGAAGGCCGTACTTTCGCAAACGAACTCCTGAGTATTCCGGACAAAGTCACCGAAATTCTGCAGGACACTACCGCAATCCAGGAAATCGCCGAAAAGTATTATACCGCGAACAATGCGCTCTATCTCGGTCGCGGCTACAACTTCCCGGCTGCGCTTGAAGGCGCATTGAAGCTGAAGGAGATTTCGTACATACACGCTGAAGGGTATCCCGCAGCGGAGATGAAGCATGGGCCGATCGCCCTGATTGATGAAAACATGCCCGTCGTGTTCATTGCGCCGCAGGACCGCATTCACGAAAAGGTCATCAGCAATATTCAGGAGGTCAAGGCCCGAAAAGGACAGGTGATCGCAATCGTCAATCATGAAGACAACGTAATCAGCGAGATGGCTGAGCATATACTCTGCATTCCTTACACGCTCGATTTTCTCTCGCCGCTGCTTACGAGCATTCCTCTGCAGCTGCTCGCGTATTACATCGCCGTGAAGCGAGGCTGCAATGTCGACCAGCCCCGAAATCTGGCGAAAAGCGTGACTGTGGAGTAAGTGGAACTGATGCAGTCCTCACACCCCGATATCGTGAACGATCCGGCCATGGATGAATTGACCCTGGTGCGCGAAATCCTTCGTCTCAAAAAAGAGATGAATGCGGTTATTCTCGCGCATTATTATCAGGACTCCATCATCCAGGATATCGCGGACATTCGCGGCGACAGCTTCGAGCTTTCCCGGAGGGCGCGCGAAGTCGATGCCGATGTGATCGTGTTTGCCGGCGTGCATTTCATGGCCGAGACTGCGAAGATTCTGAATCCTGAGAAGACAGTGCTGCTGCCGGATATGAACGCCGGCTGTTCTCTGGCGGAAAGCGCCCCGGCGCATCTTTTCCGCCGCTTCCGTGAAATGCATCCCGATCACCTTGCCGTGACCTACATCAATTGCACTGCCGAGGTCAAGGCGTTGAGCGATATCATCTGCACATCCAGCAGCGCCGAAAAGATTCTGGAAAAGATTCCTGCGGATATTCCGATTCTCTTTTCTCCTGACAAAAACCTCGGGCAGTATATCCGCAACAAGACCGGCCGGGAAATGCTGCTTTGGCAGGGAGTGTGCACGGTTCATGAGCAGTTCAGTGAACAGCTCATCGACGACCTGCGCGCGGAATGGCCCGATGCGGAGGTGATCGCACATCCGGAATGCGAGGGCGCGGTGCTTCGCAAGGCCGATTTCATCGGCTCGACCAGCGCCTTGCTGCAATACGTGCAGGAAAGCGCTGCTCAGCGCTTCATCGTAGCCACGGAAGCGGGCATCCTGCATCAGATGAAGAAGGCCGGACCGGAAAAAGAATTCATGGCCGCGCCCCCGAACAACGGCTGCGCATGCAATGTCTGCGATTATATGAAGGTAAACACGCTCGAAAAGCTCTATCTTTGCATGCGCGACAGAACGCCGGAGATAGTCGTTCCGGAACAGCTGCGCCAGCGCGCCTTGCGTCCGATAGAGCGCATGCTCGAACTGGCTCAATCCGACGACGCTGCGGCAAAGCGCGTGCTCGAAGAAATTTCGCTCCCGTACACTGGAGCGACGCAAGGAACAGATTAACAGAGAGACATTATTCTCATTCGCAATATCAGATGAGGTAGGTATGAAAAAACTGCTCACATTTATTCTACTCATGCTTTTTGCCGCAACCGGCAGTCAGGCACAGGTAGTGGATCTTTTCCATTATCAGGCGGAACAGAATTATTACACGCTCAATGCGAATCCCGGCACGATGATGCTCACCCGCTTCGAGCTTGATCGGCCGGCAAGTCTGCATGAAATCAATGCATGGTTTGTCACCGAAGCAGCCGCCAGCGACAGCGTGATGGTGTATTTGTTCGGACGCGACGGCGGCGGCGAATATCCGCTGCTGCTTTCCCCGGTAGTTTCGATAAAGGCGTTCATTCCTGTAGGATCGACGCTGATTCGCTTTCCCTTCTCGGGAAATCTTCCTACGTTCACCCGTCCGACAAGCTTCTTCGTGGGCGTGCAGCCGCTCGGTCCCAATCTGAAGGTTCGTATGGATGCGGTTCGGCAGACCCCGACCTGCACGACTGCCGAGGGCGACACTATGTTCACCAGTTCCTACTGGCAGCCGGTGCAGCCGCCGTACATTCCCTTCAATGCACATTTCGGCGACGGCATGGCCACCAACAACTGGTATGTCGGTGTGAAGGTTGAATATGCCGCTCCCGCACAGAATTTCTTTACAGAAACAACGCTCGTCGCAGGCCTGAACAATGTCATGCCCGAAGGATTGCGAGTGAGCTGGGGCGATTTCGATAATGACGGCAATCAGGATATGCTCTACGGGCCGTATCTGATGAAGAACAATGGCAATGGTAAGTTCACCAACGTCGCGGCAAACTCCGGATATGACGGAGGCAGCGAGGTGAACATGTTCGTCGATATCGATAACGACGGCGATCTCGATATCGTGTGCCAGCCGGCAACGCTGCTGTACACGAACGTGAACGGAATGTTCGTCAAGGACACCGAGCCGGGCTTCAGTCCCGGACGCAACACCACGGCAATGGCTTTCTCTGATTACGATGGTGATTATTTCCTCGATTTCTTCGTGGCGCATGGCGAGTACATGTACAAGAAGAATCCTGCCAACCCCAATGATTCTGCCCTCATCCGCGGCGCGGCGCACGAGGGATTTTTCTACGGAAATTCTCAGAACGGCAAGTTCCGTGATATTAAAGCTGCCGTGCTCGGCGGCTACCGCTCCGGTCAGTATGGCCGCGATCCCTACGACAACACGAAGCAGCTTACCGGCTACCGCCCCGTTACGGGTGTCAATTGGGCAGACATTGACGGCGACGGCGATATGGATCTGTACTGCACGAACAACCGTCTGCAGCCGAACTACCTGTTCGAAAATCAGGGCAACGGCTTCCTTCGCGAAGTGGCCAATCTGCATGGCCTGCAGGGCGTGATGAAATCCGATCCGAATTATCTCGGACTGTACGGCAATTCGCGCGGCTGCGACGTCGCCGATATTGACAATGACGGCGACCCCGATATTTTCATCGGTGAAGGTATTGAGAAATTCCGCCTCCTCGCCGGTGATCGCACCGCCGTGTGGACAAACAGCGGCTACCCGAACGCCGCTTTCGCACAGGTAGACAACAGCGTCTCGCAGCTGAATTTCGATCTGTACAATGCCGATGCCGCCTGGGGCGATTTCGACAATGACGGACTCTATGATGTGTTCACCACACCTGGCGAGAACTGCTTCAACGCCACGCTCTACAAACAGAATCCTGACCACAGTTTCACCGACATGACCTATGAAGCCGGCATCAATGCCATGTACAGTCTCGGTGCGGTTTGGGTGGATTACGACAATGACGGCGACCTCGATTTGAGTGTCGCGACAGAAAACGGAATCAAGCTTTATCGCAACGACATGACCGGCCTCGGTAACTGGGTCACGCTCGATGTTCGCAGCAAGACAAAGAATCTCCTCTCTGTCGGCGCAAAGGTAGAAGTCGTAGCCGGTGCGAAAACATGGACCCGCTGGATCACAGTCGGCAAGGGCGCTGGTTCGCAAATCCCGCTCGTGCAGTATGTCGGAATCGGTTCGGCCTCGGCCATCGACTCCGTGCTCGTCACCTGGCCTGATGGCTCGACGATGTCCATGCTCAATCCCGAGATCAACAAACTGCATTACATGATTGAAGCGGACCCCGTGTCCGTCGGCAGCGATCCCACCGCACCGACTGCGCTGCAGCTCGATCAGAACTATCCGAACCCCTACTCGCGTTCGACGCATGGCCTGACAAGCATTTCGTACACCGTGGCCTCCGCCGGAGACGCCCGCATACAGATGTTCGACAGCCGCGGCGCGCTTGTGCGCACTGTATACAACGGACGTCAGGAAGCCGGTACTCATGTGGCAAACTGGAACGGGCTCGATGATGCCGGTCGTCCGGTGGCGAGTGGTTCCTACAGCTACGTACTGACGATGAACGGCCGCAATATTTCCCGGAACATGGTGGTCGTCAAGTAATTTTTCGAAGTCCGAAAAATTCGATACTATACGGAGCCCATGAGGGCTCCGTACTATTTTCACCCCTGTCGCCAAATGAAAACGCTCATCACCACCGTCATCGTATTGATGTTCAGCGCCGTTTCGCTAACAGCGCAAACCTATCTGCAGGGCGCGCTGCGTCTCGGCATTACGGGCGGCGCCAACATAGGCGGTGAAGAGGCAACGCTCAAATACGCGGATTACGCCCCGTATCCATACGGTACGCTCACCATCGAGCAGTATTTTATGGACCAAATGGCGGCGACTGCATCCTTGTTTGCCGGCACTCTGGCGGCGGAGATCTCCGGGCGTCCACTGTTTCCGGCTTACGGCAAGCAGATCATCACCGGCTACAACGCCAAGTATTACGGCTTGTCGCTTGGGGTTCAGTACGCGCTGCCGACATTTTTGAAGGTTACTACAGTTGTCCGGCCCCGTGTCGGATTTCTGGTTCATCAAACCCGCGTGGATGGTGAAGGTGGCTTTGAAGAGCGGCTATCCCGGGCCGCCGTGGTATTCGGAATCGGCGGCGGGTTTGAATATCCTCTGTCTCAAATCGTCAGTTTCACCTTCGGCTACGATCTCGTCCTCAGTAACACCGATGAACTGGACGGCCTCCGTTCCGGCACTCGCAACGACGCTCTTTCCGTGTTCACAGCTGGAATCAGCGTGCTGATTACTCCCGGAGGGGATCCCGAACGTTTGCGCCGGCCTAAAGAGGAGCGATTCAGTACACTGCAATCGACTTCAATTCCACAAGCCCGGCGGCGCGGCCGACCAACCGGCGTCGGTTCTGGCGAGGGAGGCTTCGAGGAACCCGGGGGACAGCAGAATGCCGGTACGAGTCAGCGGCCCGATCAATCGGAATTTCCGTCTGAGGATGCAGATCGCAGCAGAGATGCAGGAGCAGATCGCAGCAGCAATGCCGGTGCGGATCGCAGCAGCAATGCCGGTGCGGATCGCAGCAGAGATGCCGGAGCAGATCGGAGCAGAGATGCCGGAGCAGATCGCAGCAGCAATGCCGGTGCGGATCGGAGCAGCAATGCCGGTGCGGATCGGAGCAGAGATGCCGGAGCGGATCGCAGCAGAGATGCCGGTGCGGATCGGAGCAGAGATGCCGGTGCGGATCGGAGCAGAGATGCCGGAGCAGATCGCAGCAGAGATGCCGGAGCAGATCGCAGCAGAGATGCAGGAGCAGATCGCAGCAGAGATGCAGGAGCAGATCGCAGCAGAGATGCCGGTCAGGATCGCAGCAGGGATGCCGGTCAGGATCGCAGCAGGGATGCCGGAGCGGATCGCAGGAGCGGGACGGATGAGGATGAGCAGAACATGACGGCTCCCGAATTTAAACCCTCTGAGGATCTGCGCGGTTTGACGCTGAATTCCGGCAATGCAGCATTGCAGGAGGAATCCCGTCCTGTTGACAAAGGCGGCGTACTGCAGCTATCTACGCAGCTGCTCATTACACCGCTGCAGCGGCTCAGCGACCTCGAAGAGGATCCCAACCTGCTCACGCTTCGGGCCACCCAGACCGGGGATTCGCGCATGCAGCTCAAATGTTATGTGGAAATGCTGCGCGACGGAATGATTTTCTATCAGGGCAATGCCGATCTGCTGCTCGACGGACCGCAGGAAGAATTTTCGGCGGATCGTTTTATCAATGTGACGCAGCTGATTGATATGAACGACGGGTACGCTGTGCTTCCGCGAGGAAATTACATGGTACGCATCTCCACTGTCGCGTGGGATCAGGACCTCAGCAGTCTGAGCAAGGCCAAGTTTCTCAACGTGGATCTGCGGCCGATATTCGGGGCAAAGGAAGATGAAGCGCGCGATGTCATCGTGAAAAAGGCAGTGGATGTGGCAGCTGAGGGCGGTGATGAACTCATGGTCAATTTCTTCCAAGCGACAGAAGCGGCGTCTGACCGTATGCGTCTGGAAAAAAAGGATCCGGAACGCATGCGCGCTTCACTGCGGCTCGTCCCTGTCTCCATGACAGGAACCGCACGCGAACTGTATCTTTCAGAAGAGGTCGAACAATCTCTGAACGAGGCGCTCAAGCTGCAAAGTATGGCGGGCCCGGTAGGGAATGCGGAAAACCTCAAAGTCATTCTTTCTGAGGTGTTTTTCCCGATCGACAGCGATCTGCTGAATGAGGAAGCGCGCATGATTCTTGACAACGTCGCCCGCCTGCTGAATCAGCACCCTGAATTATTCGCTGAGATTCGCGGCTATGCCAGCGATGTTGGTGACGAAAGCTACAATAAAATGCTCGCAACTCGCAGGGCTCAGCGAGCATTGGAGTATCTCGTCCGGCAGAAAATGCATGCGTTCCGTCTTATGCTCAGTCCCATCGGCAAGGAACAGTTGAACTCCGCCGCCGGAGATGACGCACGCCTCGGACGAAAAGTCGAGATCATACTGAGAAGCCACGGCATGTAAACAATGCGCGGCGACAATATTGCCGCCGCGGGTTGAGGGATGACCTTCGTTGAATCAATGCGAAGGGAGCCTTTTCATAAATCGCGCAGCAGCTGATGTGCGCGTCCCGCGAATTCTATTGCGGCGGCGCGGTCAACGGGGGCGACGGTTATCCGGCCTACCTTGATTGAAGTTCCGACGATGACGCCGTGCGCGAGACTCAAGGTTTCTGAAAGCGTATCAAGCCGGACACCGCTTCCAACGAATACCGGTGCTGCTGTGTTCGTCGCCGCAGTTTGCACATCTTCGAGATCCGCTGCTTCGCCGGTGCCGTTGCCGGATACAATCACACCGTCCGCCAGACCGCGTTCAACCGTGTCGCGAACTGCGTTGGCAAGTGAACTTGGGGCGAGCGGCGTACCGTGCTTCACAAACACATCGGCCAGAATTGAAATGTTGCGTGCATCTATGGCGTGTCGAAAGCGCAGCGTTTCATCCGCACGGCCTTCGATCAATCCCTGATCGGTGACCATCGCGCCGCTGTGCACATTCACTCGAATGAATCGTGCTCCTGTAGCTGCGGCGATTGCAAGTGCGCCCCCGGCATCGTTGCGCAGCACCTGCACTCCTATGGGAATCGTGATTTCACGCTGCAGCGCTGTGATGATTGCCGTCATATCTGCAACGACATGCTTCCCTGCATCGGTTTTGGCGAAGGGGGCGTCGCCGAAGTTCTCTACAAGAATGGCATCGAAGCCAGCCTCCTGCAGAATGCGGGCGTCGGCCATCGCCCGGTCGAAGATGTGTTCCCGCGAACCGCCATACCCCGGCGAACCCGGGAGCGGCAGCAGATGCGTCATGCCGATGAGGCGAATTGAAGTAAGAAATTGTCGCTGTGCCATGTGGTCTCCTTTCTCTTTGGGGACGGGCAGTTTGGCCTGTCCGCGTTTGGAGTGACGAACCTGAAGGCTCATACTCCGGAGGGGGAAAGAGTGCGAGCCCGAAGGCTGGCCCGGGAGAAAAGGATTTAAGGACTAGAAATTCACTGACTCTCCATACGCGATAGCCGTCGCCTCCATAAGGGCTTCCGAAAGCGTCGGATGAGCGTGGACGGTTTTGAGCAGTTCGTGTTCAGTCGTTTCGAGCGTGCGTCCGAGCCCAGCCTCGGCGATCAGCTCAGTGGCTTCCGCACCGATGATATGCGCGCCCAGCAGCTCGCCGTATTTCGCATCATAGATCATTTTCACGAAACCCTCGGGGTGTCCGGCGGCCACGGCCTTGCCCGACGCCGAAAAGGGGAACTTCCCTACCTTGACTTCGTGGCCGAGTTCCTTCGCTTTTTTCTCGGTGAGTCCGACGCTTGCGACCTGCGGCTGACAGTACGTGCAGCCGGGGATATTTTCATAGTTGACAGGGACGGGGTGCTTGCCCGCAATCGCCTCGACGCAGGTCAGTCCTTCGGCCGACGCCACATGCGCGAGCCAGGGGGGACCTACAACATCGCCAATGGCGTACACGCCCTCGACTCCGGTGCGGTAGTATTCGTCCACCTTGATGTAGCCGCGCTCAAGCTCAACGCCGACATCTTCGAGGCCGATGTTCTCGATGTTGCCCTGCACGCCAACGGCCATTAATGCGATGTCGCCTTCCAGCACTTCTTCGCCCTTGTCGGTAGCTACTGTAACCCTTACACCCGCGTCGGTTTTCTCAATTCCCTGCACCCGAGTTTTCGTTTTCAGCGAGATTTTCTTTTTGCGGAAGCTGCGTTCGAGTTCCTTTGACACGTCTTCATCTTCGATCGGGAGAATGTGATCGAGCATTTCAACTATGGTGACCTGCGCGC
>JBATDG010000113.1:0-7053 GCA_049663345.1 Bacteroidota bacterium | reverse complement strand
GAACACCCCTCATGCACGCAAATATTTCCGAACAAGACCTCAACACCTGGGCCGATTATCTGCTGGACTACTCACTGGGCGGCGTGCAGAAGGACGACGTCATCATGATCAAGGGCGAGCATATCACCTGGCCGCTGATGTCGAAGCTGCAGGACAAGATTTTCGCCAAGGGCGGCATCGCCGATGTGAATATCGTGGCTCCGGACAACGACCGCGGCAAGGTGTGGGGCGCTTCGATCGCGCGGCATGGGACGACGGAGCAGATCGTCCGTGTACCGGCCTGGCACGAGCAGCGCTACAAGGCGATGACCAAGTATATCGAGATTCTCGGGGCGGAGAATCCTGCCCTATCGGTGGGACAGCCGGAAGAAACCGCTATGGCGGTGATGCGGGCCGATGAGCCGTACAAAACCCTCCGCCTCGGAAAACCCTGGCTGCTGACGCTCTTTCCCACACAGGGCTTCGCGGATCTTGAAGGCATGACGATCGAGGAATACACCGACGTGATCGTGTCCGCTTCGGTAGTGGATCCCCGTGAACTCAACCGCGTGGAACAGGACATCTACGAAGTGATGGACCAGAGCAGCGCCTTCCGCATTCAGACGCGGCATCCCGAGGACGGCCGGACGCTTGAACTGCGCATGAACATCGCCGATCGCAATGTGATCAAATGTACCGGCAAGCGGAATTTTCCCGATGGCGAGGTCTTCACCAGTCCCAACGCCAACACTGTCGAGGGTGAAATCTTCGTCGACCTCCCCGTGTACAACAGCGGTACGACCATTCAGGGTATTTATCTCCGTTTTGAAGGCGGCGTCATCACCGAGTACCGTGCAAACACCGGACACGACACACTTGCGAAAATAATTGAAACTGATGCAGGTTCACATCGCCTCGGAGAAGTAGCTCTCGGCATGAACGCCGGCATCACGAAAGTGCTCAAGCACCCGCTGTTCGTCGAGAAAGTCGGCGGGACGCTGCATATCGCCATCGGCGCCAGCTATCCCGAGTGCTACGTCAAGGATGAAAGCACGGAAGAAGGCAAGGCGGCCAGCGAACGTCTGTTCGCCGAAGGACTGCTGAACCGTTCCGCTCAGCATGTCGATATCGTGACGGACTTCCGCGAAGGCGGCGCCGGCATCGGCGTATGGCTCGACGAAACACAGCTCGCGGTGAAGGACGGCATCTGGGTGCGTCCGTGATTCAGTAATTCGGATAATCCTTTGCAGTTTCTTCCGATTTTTCCGTAATATTACGGTTCGACCGCCGCCGCTCGCGGATCGGGGGTAGGTGCTTGGCGGACATGATACGACTCTTAGGATTATTCATCAGGTGAAAGATGAATTTCGATGAGATGGACAGGGCTGGCCTGCTGGGCGAAGTTGACAGGCTGCAGCAGAAGATTGAGAGATTCAAGGAGGCGAATGATCGGCTTGAACGCCAATTGCAGAGCCGTGATGTGGAAGTCAACAAGATCAAGCGGGAGCTGCACGACCGGATTGCCGAGGCGATCTGTCGTGAAAACGATATGCGCCGTGATCAGGACCGCTTCCGCACCCTCGTCTCGAATATTCCGGGTTCAGTCTACCGCTGCGCCAACGATGCATTCTGGACGATGGAGTACATCAGCGACCAGATCGAGGAACTCAGCGGCTACACGCCGGCTGAACTGATCAACAATGCATTGCGATCCTATAAAAGCATTGTGCATCCCGAGGACGTGTTCAAAGTGGTGAATGCGGTCAACGATGGCGTCAATGCACGGCGGGCCTACACCATCGAATACCGCATACAGCACCGCGACGGCAGCATACGCCACGTCTACGAGCGGGGGATCGGCATTCACGCGGAAGATGGGACGCTGTTGTGGCTGGACGGGGTTATTTTCGATCAGACAGTGCTGCCGAATAATCAGGAGAACTTTCTGCCGGAGTGGTGAGGGGCAGTCGTTTCATTTGCTTCGTGAAAACGATACATTATTTACATGAATCCGCTCACAAAAAAACGTGTTTTCGAAATCATCGAAGACCTTGAAGCTGAGATCCGCGCGCTCGGCGTAGCGCGGCTCGCGGTATTCGGTTCGGTTTCACGCGACGAGGCACGATCCGACAGCGATGTTGATTTGCTAGTACAGTTCCTGCCCGGATCAAAGACATATGATCGATTCCTCGCACTATCCGAGCTTCTCGAAGAGCATCTCGGGCAGCGGGTCGAACTCGTCACGACAGAGGCGCTCTCGCCTTTCATCGGTCCCCATATCCTCTCCGAGGCCGTGGATGTCATTCGAGCCGCGTGACTTCCGTTGCGCCGCAGTCCGCTTACTTACCCCCCTTCACGTCGCAATTCCTCGATTTTCTCAAGCAGGATAACCTTCCCTTTCATACCGATGAGCCCTTCGTCTTCCAGTTTGCGGAAGGTACGGGAGAGTGTTTCAAGTGTGGTACCAATCTGTGCCGCGAGAACGGACTTTGAAATCCGCAGCGTGATGCGCGGAAGCAGACGGCCGGGTTTTTGTATGCGATACTCATCAAGCAGATAGTGTACGAGACGGGTGCGCACGTCATGCGCGGTGAGATCCTCGAGCTGCGCTGCGAGGTGACGCAGACGTTTGCTGAGTCCCGCCAGCATTCGGAGTGACAGGTCCGGATTCTGCCGCAGCAGCGAAAGGAAGCCCTGCTTCTCGACGAACATGACCGTGCTTTCAGCCAGACATTCCGCGTGAGCGGGATAATCCTCTCCGGCGAACATCGGGATTTCGGCCAATGTCTGCGGCGGAAAAAGGACGTGAAGCACTGTCTCCTTTCCGTCCGGCGACATCTTGAAGATCTTCACACTCCCGTCCAGCACCACGTAGAATCCGCGATAGGGATCGCCTTCGTGAAAGAGCACCCCCCCTTTTCCGCAGGACTGCACACGGCAATGCTCAGCGATCCGTTGGAGTTCGTCTTCGCGCAGCTCCGAGAACATGGGAATCGCAGCGAGGATTTCGGGGATGTTTTTGCTGTCCATGTTCCCAAGATAGACCGAAGGCGTGGTGTGGTGCAAGCTGTACGTTGAAGCATCCATCATCATGCCGAGACCTAAACGCGCGCGGAACGCACGTCGCAAACAATGGTGACTACCCGTCATGCCGAGTGTGCCGTCTTGAGTTCGCCCTGAGCTTGCCGAAGGGCGAACGAAGGGCGGCACGTATCGAGGCACCGGGTGAACCTCGCACAATCCCTCGATACGCGCCGACCTTCCCGTCTCCGTCCCGCTGCGCGGGACTTCGCCGAGGCAAGCCGGCCGGCGCTACTCGGGATTACGAAGGGCAATGCTCCTGGGCTCTTAATGACCTCACCCCCCGTCCCCCTCTCCTTGAAGGAGAGGGGGAGAATAATTCCGATAAATCTGATCTGGATCAAATGTTTTGCGGGACGCGGTGGGTAGTTTGGATGCAGAGACACACTGCAACAAAGCGAAAGGAACATATAATGCAGATTTCATGGAATGAGCAGAGCCTGGGCGAAGTCGTCAAACAGAACATTCATGCCGCCCCGATTTTTGAAGCGCACGGACTCGACTACTGCTGCGGCGGTAAGAAAACGCTGGCGGCGGCGTGCATGGAAAAGGATGTGGATGCCGATCGGCTGCGGGCGGAACTCGAGCTGCTGCCGGAAAAAGGCGGCCTTGATGTTTCCGGCTGGGAGACCGGCTTTCTCGTCGACTATATCATCAATACGCATCATCAGTATGTGAAAAGCATGCTGCCCACCATCTCCGCACATGCGGCGAAAGTGACCAATGCGCACGGCGAGAATCATCCGGAAGTGCGCGAGATCGCAGGCATCTGGCAGCAGGTGGCGATGGAGCTCGAGGCGCATATGATAAAGGAGGAGCGCATCCTTTTCCCCTTCATCAAACAGCTCGCCGCTGCGGACAAGGGCGAAGGGCCCGTTTTCTCCAACGGCTTCGGCACGGTGCGGAATCCCATCGACATGATGGAACATGAGCATGACAGCGTCGGACTCGCATTCGATCACATGCGCAAGCTCGCGAATGGCTTTACTCCCCCCGCCGACGCTTGCATGACCTTCCAGCTGTTCTACCGGGAACTCGATGAATTCGAGCGGGACCTGCACATGCATATTCATCTCGAAAACAACGTGCTCCACCCCCGCGCCATCGCGATGGAAGAACGCCTGATGCAGGCCGCTTGATGCATGCCGCCTGAGTGGTGGTCCCCGCCGGCTGGCGCGCCGACTGAATCCGTGCACAATCATCCAGCCAGCCTCCCCCGCCGGCGGCAGGACCAAACATGACAATCGAAAACCCGCACATTTCATCCCTTACAGGAATTTCATTATGAAAGATACTCGCACCTTCAACTCCGGAATATGGAAGCACGTGCTGCTTCTGACCATGCTGTTGGGATTCACCGTACTGCTCGTTGGCGGCTACTGGGTGTATAAGGAAGCGGCTCCGCGTCCCATGGAAATCGTCGACCAGCGCGGGAACGTCCTCACCACCTACGACGCCGTGCAGGGCGGACAGGCCGTCTATCAGAGCCACGGACTCATGCAGTACGGCTCGACGCTCGGACACGGCGCCTACCTCGGCCCTGATTTCACCGCGCAGTCGCTGCATATCACCACGACCACCATGCGCGATTTCTATGCGCAGCAGGATCATGGGATGAGCTTCGCCGCCCTCTCGCACGAGCAGCAGGCGGGCATCGCCGACCGGGTCGTGCGTGAACTTAAATCCAACCGCTACGATGCGGCCACCGACCGGCTCGTGCTGACGGACGGACAGGTCGCCGCGCTCGAGGCCGTGCGTGCGCATTACAAGGACATGTTTTCGAAAAGAGATTCGCGGGCAGGACTCCAGCCCAACGCCATCCTCCGTACCCGCGAGGCCAGCGAGGGCTGGTATCTCAAGGGCGATCAGGCCGAACATCTGGCCGACTTTTTCTACTGGACATCCTGGCTCTCGAGCACGGCGCGTCCGGGAGAAAGCTACAGCTACACCAGCAATTGGCCGTACGAGCCCGAGGCGGGCAACGTCCAGGGAGCGAGCGCCTACCTCTGGAGCGGCGTGAGCGCGACGCTGCTGATCTTCATGAGCGCACTCATTCTCTTTCTCTGGAAACGCTTTCGCCTCGAAGGTGAGGATGCTTTCACCACCTTCCCTGTCATCAGCACCGACCGGCTGATGCTCACGCCCAGTCAGAAAGCCACCGGAAAGTACTTCGTCGTTGTCGCGCTGCTCTTCCTCGTGCAGACGCTGCTCGGCGCCTCGATGGCACACACCTATGTCGAAGGAAACCTGTTCTATGGCTTTGATCTCGCTTCCATCCTCCCCTTCAACGTCGCCCGCACGTGGCATCTGCAGCTCGCGATTTTCTGGATCGCTACTGCGTGGATCGCCATGGGCATATTCATCGCACCGCTGGTGAGCGGACGCGAGATCCCGAAGCAGAAGCTGCTCGTGGACATGCTGTTCTGGGCCCTCGTCGCGCTGGTGGGCGGAAGCCTCGCCGGAGAGTATCTCGGCGTGCGCGGAGACTTCGGAAGCAACTGGTTCTGGTTCGGGCACCAGGGCTGGGAGTATGTTGACCTGGGACGCTTCTGGCAGATAATCCTCGCCGTCGGACTCGGCCTCTGGCTGGTGATTATGTACCGCGGCCTCAAACCCGCACTGAAGAAGGAAAGCGATAAGGGCGGACTGACGCATCTGCTGCTTTACAGCTCCATCGCCATCCCGGCATTCTATGGCTTCGCATTTTTCATGAGTCCCGGACAACACATCACCATGGCCGATTTCTGGCGCTGGTGGGTGATTCATCTCTGGGTTGAAGGCATGTTCGAGGTCTTCGCCGTGGTGGTCATCGGCTTCATCATGGTGAATATGGGACTGGTCACCAAGCGCTCCACCCTGCGTGCGCTGTACTTCCAGCTCATCATCCTGCTCGGCAGCGGCATCATCGGCACGGGACATCATTATTACTGGATCGGCGTGCCCGATATGTGGATCGCGCTCGGTTCGGTATTCTCCGCCATGGAGGTGATTCCCCTCACCCTTCTGGTTGTCGAGGCCTACGAACATTACCGATTCATGAGAAAGGGAGGCATTGAGTTCCCCTACAAATGGTCGTTCATGTTCCTCATCGCCACCGCATTCTGGAATCTCTTCGGCGCCGGAGTTCTGGGCTTTTTGATCAACCTTCCCTCCATCAACTTCTTCTCGCATGGCGGCTTCCTTACCGCAGCGCACGCACACGGCGCACTCATGGGCGTGTACGGCATGCTCGGCATCGCGCTCATGCTCTTCAGCATGCGCACGATTTCGCACAGCAAAAACGAAAAGCTGTTGAGAATGTCCTTCTGGGGACTGAATGCCGGACTCATGGGAATGATCGTCATCACGCTGCTCCCCGTCGGCTTCATGCAGTTCATGCAGGGCATCGAGCACGGCTACTGGTACGTGCGCACCATCGACTTCTACTATCAGCCGCTCGTCCACACACTGCTGTGGCTGCGGATGATCCCTGATACCGTGTTCATCGCTCTGGGCGTCGTACCCCTTCTGCTTGCCGTCTACAACATGTGGCGCAACCCGCGGACTCCGCGCGAGGAACTCGGAGGGATGACGTTTGAAGATGCTATTCGCGAGGCGGAAAAGGCTGGAGCGGAGCGGGAGGTTGGGGTGAACTAGCCCGGCTGGATGGATTCAGATGATCAGGCGCTCCACAACGGGGCGCCTTTTTTTATGGGGAGGGAGAGTAGAGAATTGGAGAATGGAGCATTCGAACATTGGAGCATTGGAACATTCGAGTCCCTGGGAACGGCGCGCCCCAGCGCGCCTCTTTCGAGCATCCGAGCATTCGCGATGTCGAGAATTAGAGCTTCGGAGTCGATCCGGAGCGGCGCGCTCCAGCGCGCCCATTACCGCAAGGCGCTTGGTACGAAGCACAAGGCTCTCACCGGAGCGGCGCGCTCCAGCGCGCCCCATTCGAGCATCCGAGCATTGGATCATTCGACTCCCTGAAGACAGGCAGCGGTTACTCCATAC
>JBATDG010000112.1:0-13359 GCA_049663345.1 Bacteroidota bacterium | reverse complement strand
CTCCATGTGAGCAGCCACGATCTGTATAAATTCCTGCTTCCCGAAATCCTGCGTGCAGCCTCCTCCGTTGGAGGCGATGGCTATGATGAGGAATCCGCGCGCAAACGGACGAATCCTATTGCAACAAACCGCTTCACGTTATTCTCATTCTGGAGCGGCATAAAGCGATCCGATGCAAACGGAAAGGTGCGAGTGACGATCAAGCTTCCGCAATTCAATGGCGAGGCACGGCTGATGGCGGTTGCGTATACGGCCGAGCGCTTCGCCGGCGCTGAGCGGCGCATGAAAGTCAGCGACGACATCATCCTCGAGCCCCAGCTTCCTCGTCTGCTCACCACAGGTGATTCTCTTGTGATGCCGGTTGCCGTGATCAACACGACAGGGAAAAGCGGGAAGGTGACCGTAACTCTGAAGACGGGCGGAGCTCTGAGGCTGCGCTCTTCCGCATCCGCGACTGTGCAGGTACCGGCCAACGGCACGGGACAGGTGCAGTTCCGGGTCCAGGCCAACGCAACACCCGGAACAGCGTCGCTTTCACTTTCAAGTTCCGGTATTGCATCGGTGACCGAAAGCTATTCCATTGCTGTGCGGCCGCGCGTACCGTTCAGTGTCGACAGCCGTTCCGGCATGCTGAAAAACGGGTCTTCGGTCACTCTGCCGAAGGCGGCGGATTATCTCTCCGGAACTCGCGAACTGCGGCTGACCATCAGTCCTTTCCCCGCAATCCGATTCACAAAACAGCTCAAAGCACTCGTTGGCTATCCTTACGGATGCATCGAACAGACGGTGTCGAAAGCCTTCCCGCAGCTTTATCTCGAGGAGGTTCTCAAACTCGCCGCGCCGGACGAATACCGCATGCACAATCCAACCTATTTTGTAAACGAAGCGATTCGAAAAGTTGAATCGATGCAGCTGTACGACGGCAGCATGGCCTACTGGCCCGGAGGCAGCGAACACAGTTGGTGGGGCAGTGCGTATGCGGCGCATTTCCTGCTTGAGTCGCGCAAGGCAAAGTACCGGGTGTCCGATCAGGTGGTTGCACGACTGCTCCGCTATCTCGCCAAAGAGGCGAAGAAGCGTGAGACTTATGACTATGTGCATTATCAGGGAACGGGCCGCACGACGGAACTTAAGGCGAAAAAGGAAATTATTTATTCGCTCTATGTGCTCGCGTTCGCCGGCAAAGCCGATCTTTCTACCATGAACTATTACAAAGGGCGCGACCATCTGCTTACGCGCGACACAAAGTATCTGCTGGCGGGCGCCTATGCACTTGCCGGGAAATGGAATTCCTATCATCAGGCGATTCCGGGAATGTTTCAGGCGGAAGTCCCCGCAAGAGAAACCGGCGGCAGCTTTGATTCGGAACTTCGGGCGAATGCAATGATGCTGAATGTGCTGCTGGAAGTCGATCCCGGCAGCAAGCAGATTCCCGACATGCTGCGATGGATCGCGAACAGGGCGGAGAAGATGTATTCGACACAGGAAACCGCTTTTGTAATGCTGGCACTCGGGAAGGCCGCGCGCCGTTCGGCGTCCTCCGATATATCTGTCGCAGTGATGGTCGACGGGAAGAAGCGCGCCAGCTACAGCGGCAAGTCCATCACGGTTTCCGAAAAGGAACTCGGCAGCAATGCGATCACGCTCAAGGCCAGCGGAAATGGCGAAGTGTATTACTACTGGAGTGCGGAAGGAATCCGAAAGACCGGCGATGTCGTCGAGGCCGATGCGGGCATGCAGGTGCGCCGGAACTGGTACGATTATCGTACCCGCCAGTCTCTTTCTCCGGATGAACTTCGGCAGGGACAGCTTGTCGTCTGCAAGATCACGCTCAGCGGAGAAGGACGCTCCGTCGACAACGTCGTCATCACGGACATCATTCCCGCCGGCTGTGAAATCGAGAACACACGCCTGCGCGCCTCCACTGATCTCGATTGGCCTGTGGCGAACCCGCTTTCTGTCGAGTACATGGATGTACGTGATGACCGCGTTATTCTCTTCACCTCACTCGCCGGCAGCGGATCGAAGGAATACTTATACCTGATGCGCGTGGTGAACGAAGGTGCGTTCGCTCTGCCTCCAATCGCTGCGGAAGCGATGTACGATCCATCTTTCCACTCCTACAATGGAGCGTCAATCGTCCGTGTAGCACCGCTGCGCGCGCGCTGATGCGAAAGCGGGGAGTGTGGGTGATTCTGGCGGTCGTCGGGGCAATCGTGCTCGGCGATCGCCTGTTCCCGCCTCCGGCGCTGCCGGAATTATCCGTACAGGTATTCGATAACCGGGGAGAATTGCTGGGCGCCACGCTCACTGGCGATGATAAATGGCGTTTGCGAACCCGCCTCGATCATGTCAATCCGGATCTCCTGCTTGCGATTATCTACAAGGAGGACCGCTGGTTTTATCACCACGGGGGAGTGAACCCCTACGCAGTGTTTCGGGCTCTGTGGAGTAATATTTCCAGCGCCCGCCGTGTTTCCGGCGCATCGACGATCACCATGCAATTGGCACGCATGCTGGAACCGGATGAACGAAGCTACTTTGTGAAGTTCCGCGAAATGATCCGTGCGCTGCAGCTTGAGCTTCGCTATTCAAAGCGCGAGATACTCGAGCGTTACGTCAGTCTTCTCCCGATGGGTGGGAACATCGAAGGGGTTGCGTCGGCATCGTGGATTTATTTCAATCGTCCCCCCGAAAAACTGAGCCTTGCGCAGTCGGTCGCACTGGCTGTCATCCCCAATAATCCCAACAGACTCAGGCTCGACCGTTCAACGGAAGCCTTGCGGAAGGAGACGCATCGGTGGCTGCGCCGTCTCCAGTCCGACGGAATATTCCCTGCAAGCGAGGTCCGGAGTGCGATGGAGGAGCCGTTCTCTGTCGCTCGTTCCGCACTTCCGCAGCGTGCTCCGCATTTCACGCTGGTGGCGCGCGAGAGGGTGAACGGGGATCTTGTCCATACAACGCTTGATCCCGCTGTGCAGGATGCGGCAGAACGTCTGCTGTGGAATCATGTGCAGCGCGTCATGGTCGACGGCGTGCGCAATGGCGCGGTTATTGTGATCGACAATGACAGCATGACTGTAGCTGCCTGGTGCGGCACCGCTGATTTTTCGGATGCTGCGAATCATGGGCAGGTCAACGGCGTGCGTGCCGTGCGATCTCCGGGATCCACGCTCAAGCCATTTCTTTACGCCCGTGCATTTGACGAAGGTACACTTACTCCGCAGATGCGTTTGCTGGACATTCCCTCCGACTTCGGCGGCTACATGCCGGAAAATTATGACGCCACTTTCAACGGTGACGTTACCGTACAGGATGCGCTTCTCAAATCGCTCAATGTTCCTGCGGTCCGCGAACTGGCGCGTCAGGGAACGGGTTCGTTTGTTTCATGGCTCGCCTCGATGGGGTTTCGCAGTATAGCTGACGCCCGGGAAAAGCTCGGGCTTTCCCTCATACTTGGCGGCTGCGGCGTGACTTTGGAAGAACTGGCGCGGGCCAGCAGTATTTTCGCACGCGAAGGTGTTCTGAGCAATCTGCGCTACACCGCGCAGGACGCCAGGGTGAAAGGGCAATCCATGCTTTCTCCCGCAGCGGCATTTCTCATAACGGAAATACTTTCGAAGCATGATCGACCCGATCTGCCGGCCGAACTGCGCGAAACTTCGCGGCTCCCTCGCTTCGCATGGAAGACAGGCACTTCGTACGGAAAACGCGATGCCTGGGCGATCGGGTGGAACGCCCGCTATACCATTGGAGTGTGGATGGGGAATTTCAGCGGAGAGGGAGCTCCTCATCTTTCCGGAACGGAAATGGCTGTTCCGCTCCTCGTCGACATTTTCGATGCCGTCGATCAGCAAAGCGAAAAGCATATGCTGAAGCAGCCGTCGTCCGTGACGAGACGGGATGTGTGTTCGCTGACGGGACTCCTCCCGGGCGATCACTGTGAGGATGTGGTACAGGATTGGTTTATCGAAAACACTTCATCGAACAGGCGCTGCGATTTGCTGCGGCCGTTCGAGGTAAGTCTCGATCACACTATGCACTACTGCATGGATTGCATTCCCGACAGCGTGACGGAGAAGGAATGGTTCCCTGTGTACGAACCGGAGCTGGCTGTCTGGTTTGATGAAAACCGCATCTCGATTCCAAAACCTCCTCCGCATAATCCCGCATGTACGATGCGGATGAGCGGCGACGGTCCCCGCATTATTTCGCCTTCACCGGATTACACCTACTACATCGAACGGGGGGCAGGACAGCAGATCATGCTGCAGGCTGCGTCGTCTGCAGGAGTGAAAGTGCAGTATTGGTATGTGGACGGCCGACTCCTCGCGACGATAGGTAATGGAGAGAAATCCTTTTTCACACCGACCGCGCAGGAACACACCGTTTCCTGCATGGATGACGCGGGAAGGACGAAGAAGATTACCGTGCGTTTTGAGTATTACTGATCAGCGGCCTTTTTTCAGCAATGGCGATATGATATGATCGATGCCGCCGAGCAGCAGCAGCGCGACGGTCGCCATGCCGATTATTTCAAGAATGCTGCTGTGCGCGGCCGTTGCTGTAAAGGGTACAAACAGCCGCTGAATTCCCTGCACAAGATATTCCGTCATGTTGCCGGTAAATCCGCTGACTGCATCCTTCACCGGCTGCACCCATGCGGCCGAATCATGATTGCCATCGGTTGAGAAGAGGAAAATAATCAGTGTGAATATGCAGAGCGCGAATATTCCGGCAAACTTCCGAAGCGGCAATGCCTGTTTGTCTGCGTTGGATGTGCGCGGCAGCACCGCATCAAGGACAGCGCGATCGAAGCCAGGTCCTGGATGCGCAAGTGGCTGAGTGCGCATCGCGCTGCTCATAGCTGCTTCCTGTTCGATCACGATTTTACAATCAGGGCAGATGTTTGCATGTGAAAGCAGTTCGTCTGCCTGCTTCGAGGTGAGCAGTCCGTCAACGTAGGCAATCAGGAGCTGGCGATCCGGGTGTTGCATGGTAATTCTCATGTCTGCAAAAGAGGTGTACGTCTGTTCCTGCGCAAAAGTATTTGGCGCAATTCGGTCCGCGCCCTGTGCAGCCGATTCTTGATTGTACCGATCGGCAGCCCGGTGATAGCCACAATTTCTTCGTGCGATTGTTCGTTTAGATAGAACAGCGTGACCAAGCCTGCGTATTCGGGCCGCAGCTGCTCAATAGCTCTGGAGACTGCGGATTGAAGTTCGCGAGTCTCCATGTCGAGGCGGGACCCGGCACTCTCGTCAATAATTTCTAAAGCATCATCCTCATCGATTGAAGTCATGCTGCCGCGGCGCCGGGATATCTGCGTCATGCAGACATTGTAAGTGATGCGATAGAGCCAGGTGGAAAACTGCGCACGCTGTTCAAACTGATGCAGGCTGCGGAATGCGCGGATGAAAGCATCTTGCGCAGCTTCTTCCGCCTCTTCCATGCGGCCGAGTATTCGCAGGGCCAGCGTCATGACTTTTGCTCTGTAGCGATCGAGGAGCAAGGAATATCCGCGCTGGTCGCCTGCTGCAATACGGCTGATAATTTCCTGATCAGTTTCTGTCATTTGCTGCAGCTGGGGTCCTTTCGTATTCCTTTTGACCTCGGGAGAATCCTGCGGGTTTCAAAAAAAAGTTGAAACCCTGATCCAGCGACCGCGGTCAAAAGGAACAGATTCAGTACTCACGTTCTTGTCACAGGAGAATATCATGGACGGCGAATTATTTATTCCGATAACCATGTTTGTAGCGATGGCGGTTGTGATCTGGAAGTTTATCGACAGCCGTCAGAAAGTACGGACGATAGCTCTGGAAAAAGGGACCGTAGACGAAAACTTCAAATACCTTTTTGGCACACTGAGGCAATTTGGCTCAGAGAGCAAGCCCAGCGGATATGTCGCTTTGAAATGGGGTCTTGCGACGCTCCTGATCGGTGCGGCACTTCTGATCAGCATCCCTCTGCAGGCCTTCCGATGGGCACAGATTCATCAGGGTGAGCTCATTACCGGTCTGATTTTCACCGCTGGCGGCCTGGGATTTCTCATCTATTATGCGATCGTAGCCGGGGCGGAGAAGAAAGAGAACAAGTAATTACGGTTTGATGAAATCGCGCTCCGCACTCCGTATCGAGAGCACGGGACACTGGGATTTCCGTACAACTTTTTCCGCTGTACTCCCGAAAAGTGCATGTTCGATGCCTGAATGTCCATGCGTTGCTATTATGATCAAATCCGCCTTTTCGTCTTGAGCAGTTTGAATAATTTCCACGAAGGGCTTGCCGGTTCGAATCACGCATCGCGCGTTGATTCCTTTCGGCACTTCCTTTTCTATCAGAGTGTTGAGCTGCTCGAGTCCCCGCTCATGCATTTCTCTGTCCATGGAAGGCAGAGCGACCTGACCGAAGCTGAAATCCGCCGGATAGATGATGGGCTCAACCACATAAACCAGCACCATCTCTGCGTTGAACGTTTGTGCAAAGTCAATTGCGTAGCGGAACGCCTTCTTCGAATACTCCGAAAAATCGATCGGAACTACGATGCGTGAAATCTGCGGCATGACTGCCTCCTTTGATTTGGGAATACCAGAAATATAACACGTTGCGATCCGGAGTCAATAGGGATCCGCCTTCGTCCCGCTTCGCGGCACTATGGCGCTACGGGATCCGCCTTCGTCCCGCTTCGCGGCACTATGGCTCGGCAGCCCCGAAGGGGCACAACATCATAGCCCAGGCTTTCAAGCCTGGGTTGCGACGGGCCACAAAACTCTCCCTCACTTTCTCTCTCCATTCGGAGTAGGTCACTCCGGGCAGTGCATGACATCGTACCAGTTGGAGCCGGGAGCGCCGCCGCCGTTCCATTCTGAAGCCTGAGGAAGGACTGTGCGGAATTCACCGATCCCGCCGCCGCCGTGGTCGTCCTGGAGTCCGCTGACGACAGTGTATCGCCAATGATTATAGCCGCCACCTAAAAAATCACGAGGAATTGCGAAGCGAATCGTTGCGGAGTTCATGTCGCCAAAAGCATCTGCGATAGTCTCGGGAATAAACTCGCATAGGATGGCGCCTTGCGCATCCATGACGCGTACTCCGCCGCCGACCAGAATCAATCGGTCGTATCCGCTGCCTTGTGACATGAGATACCCGGAATTCGCACCGATATTGCCGGATTGCCCGGAGGGATCATGAGACTGATCAATAGCGATCGCAAGAAACGTCAATTGGAATCCGTACACTGGGTTCCATCCCGGCTGACACAAAGCCTGCATGCGAATGGTGAAGTAGACATTTTTCGCATCGCTGCGGACATCAAACCACCGTAGGTCTGTGATGCAGGGACGAAAGAGATTGTTCGTCGGATATTTATGGACCCCGTCCTCGCCCTTGTCGTCACCTTCGGGATCAAAAGCGGAGCAGAGATCCTGGGCTGCATCAATCGCCGTGCTTGTTGTGGCAGCGTGTATACGCGGCCAGGCGGGCGGCTGCAATACATTCAGGTTCGCAGTGCTTTTGGGCTGTGCAAAAACCGCAGCGAAATCAGGTGATGCTGTCGGCTGGAACGGAGATTCAGGATATGCCATGGATTTGCTTTCTCCAGGAGCAAGCATGAATGTCGGCGTTTCGCCGGCGACTATACGCACCGCAGACGAACCGGCGATATTCCTTACATGGAGGCTTCGCGTCATGGCGTCCTGTCGGTAAACGATTCGGATATACGCATCTCCAATACGTGTCGTCGCAGCAATGGAATCCCCGGTTTTTTCCAGCAGCGCAGTCGGAAGGGATGGAGCAAACGTCAGCACGGGAATGCCGTCAGTCGTCCAATCAGGTGAAACACCCAGATAGTCTTGAAACCAGTTGCGTAGGTACTCCGCGTTGCTCCACGCCTTTGACGCTGTACCTGAAGCACGAGGAAACTTTTCGCCGACACGCGTCAGAGCGTCCGTGCATTCAGATATGGTACCGACTGCGGCCGCATCCATTGCGAGTCGCTGAAGCGATTGCGTCAGTATCCATGCCGAGTCTGCTAAGCCGAGACGAGTGAGAGCGGTTACAGCAGGACCCGTTAACCCCGTCCATATCGTGCCGTTATGGTAGGCAGCGTCCTTGACATAATATTGCGGTGCATCGTGCCATGGATGGAAATTGCTGTCATCCTGTGAGAGCGAAGCGACACCGTATGGAAACACGGTTGCCGCGATGCTGCGTCGGAGGATGCTGTACAATGTGCTGTCAGGAATACCTGCGAAAATATCCGATCCCGGAATCGCGAAGGGAATGAACAGATTGGGACGTGTTTGAAGATCGCGGCTGTCATCGGCATTCAAGTGATCATTCAAGCGCAAATCCGAAGCATCGACGTAAAGCGTGAGCACCGATTCGCGAACTTTGTCAGCATATCGATTCCAGCCGGCAGTTCGCGACGCATCTCCCAGCACTGCCGCAATATTCGAAGCGGCTCGCAGCTGCGAATACCAGAGGGCCTGAATTTCGAGAGCCCGGTTGCCGCGCGGAGACCACGGACCATCCGCACCCACCGCATCCATCCACGTCTCGCCATCGGCATGGGTGAACAACAGCTGCTCATCGGTCGAACGAAGCGCAGCGGCGATGGTCCTCTCAATGTCAGGAAATATTTCTCTCAGAAATCCTTTATCGCCGGAGTAGCGGTAATATTGCCAGGCCTGAACTACCATCCACGGAGTAGCGTCTATGGTGGAATACTTCATATCTCTGGACTGAATTCGGGTGGGGATGCGGCCATAAGTCGGCGATGTCGTATCCCGGTCCATGTACATGAGAAATGACCGCAGCACCGTTTTAGCATGCTCAAAGTGCCCTGTGACCAGAAACGCACCGGGGAGGGAGATGAATGAATCTCGTCCCAGGTAATCAGCAAAGAGCGGAAGCCCGGAATAAATGCCGAGGCCGTTCTGACCCATTACCAATGCATCCATTGAAGCGGCGATCCATTGAAACGCGCCTGTAGCTGCTGAGTCGCTGCAGGAGAAGTTCGTGGTGGAAAGCAGATCGCTCAAACGTTTTTCACGATCCAAGTGAAGCCGCTGAATGCTTCGTGAATCACGATTCCTCGGAGCAAGACCGGCGAGCAGATATGCGACGGTGAAGGAAAATGTGCCGGTACATTGACCGTAATACACGAGCGGCATGTGTATGGGGGCAGGATTTGAGAACGAGGCCAGATCACGGGGACGGAGAATATCCCAATCTCCCGGCATGCCGTTGACAGCAACTGCACCCTGGAGTCCCTGTTTAAAAAGCCAGTAGATGTCTCCGCGGCGGGATTGCACAGCATCTTCCCACCAAATTGACATCGCAGGATAGATCTTTACTCCACCGCGAAAATCGCTGTGCACGCTCACGCTGAGAAGAGTTAACGAATCAGAGAAGAAGACCTCTTCCACCGTATTGAAGAGCGGGTAGCGCCGCTGGAAACCGAGCGGAGTCATTTCTATTTCAGCAGTAGAAGGGTCGAGCAGATGATCCCCGAGTTGTATCCAGTAATCCTCAAAGAGCTTCTGTTTATCCTCAGTAATGCCGTGATAGCCGCTGCTGTTGTGTCCATTCGCAACCCCGACGTAGAATGCCGCACGCTTGTTGGTGTAGCAATACAGCCTCTGGGCAGAGTTGGGCGGGAGAGTGTATGTCGGCAATTGTGCAAACGCCGTCACACTCATCGCAGCAATGATGAGGAAAGGGAAAAGAACATGTCGCATAATATTTACCTGCTGTTAACACCCGTAAGTTAAACCGTGCAGGCAAAAAAACAACGCTCCGGCTTAGTGAGGCCGAAGCGGGAAAAAGAGTATGTGATCAGGATAGAGGTGTTCGCCGAAAAGCTAATTAAGGGGCTGCTGTCCTGTCATATCAGGAATTTATTGCAGCACGGTGAATTTCCTGACCAGCTGTCCATCCTGACTTGAGAGGCGAATGAACCAGGTTCCGGGATGAAGTCCGGAGGAGGGTATCGATACGGAACGGGAAGAACCCGATACGAGAACACCATCGAAAAGCTGCAGCGCCTCGCGTCCAAGAGCGTCGTAGAGCGTCAAGGAGGCGCGGCTGCCATTGCCCGCGGTGATCGTGACGCTGGCATCTTGCCCGAGAAGCAGGGGCTGGGGATACACTGCGTCAAGAGAAATTGTGTTGGCGGTCTGTCCGCCAACGGAAAGAACGCTGGAATAATTCACGCTGCCATCGACGTCGGTTTGCGCCAGACGATATTCAGCTGTACCGGAAAGAGGTGAGCCATCGATCCAACGATAGGAATGCACGCCGCCTGTCGCTTCTGTCGCCGGTACAAAACCGGCATTCTGCCAGATTGCGCTGCCAGCATTGCGGCGCTGCACATCGAAGCCGTAGTTGTTCACTTCGTTGACAGTATTCCAATTCAGATGTACGAGTCCGTTAATTACGTCCGCATTGAAGCTCAGGAGTTCGACCGGGTAGAGGGTTCCGCCGCTGCCGATTGCGTAGGGCATGCCAAATACCGGGAATGCAGTGATTCCCGAGATCATGCGTGAAATCTGACCGGTACCCTGTGCTGCTCCGGCTGTCTGCTGTGCATCCCAGTTCAACCCGGTTTCATTTCTGGAAATGAAGCATTGACTGCGATTGAAGCCGGAAATTTCCTCTGCTGCTGTCCAGGCAAACATCAGGCTTACGTCGGATTGCCCGCTTTCAGCACTGATGAACCAGGTGCGGTCTACGATTCCTGCAGAAACTGGGGCCCCTGACACGCCATTCACGAGAACGTGCTCGATGACGCGGACGCCGAAGTTATTGCTGCCAGCGGCGTTTGCCAGCGTTACCGGAGTGTAGCTGCTGGCTACTGTGCCAACCGGGAAGATCACGGCGCCTGAGCGTCCGGAAGAACCAATGTCCGCCTGACGCAGCGTGCCATTGCCGTTGGTGACAATGTGCCGTCCAGCTGCCGCACCGGCGATGCTGCCGGTTGATGATATAATGAGGTCGTTGTTGCCGAGTGAAATACTTCCGTTCTGTAAAGTGAGTACTCCGTCAATGACAAGTGTCCCGCTAAGAGAAATGCCTGCGGCGTTGTTGACCGTAAGATTTCCGAGCGTCAGCACCGGGATAGAGGAGGGCGGAGTCACGCCGGACGGAATGGTGACGTCGTCGCCGCTGCCGGGAATCGCACAGGGTGAATCCCAGTTGCCGGCGGTTGACCAGTCGCTGTTTGTGTTGCCGGTCCAAACGAATGCGTCAGGGTCCGCAGGAAATACGGTAACGGTGACAGGCATGGAGGTGCTGCTGCAGCCCGAGGAGGTGACCTGTACATCATATAGGCCGCTCTCGGTAACCGACAGAGTCGCACTGGTTGCTCCCGGGATATCGCCGCTGTTTTTCCGCCATTGATAGGTGTATCCGCTTCCTTGTGCAGCATTGAGAATGCTTGATTGTCCTTGACAGATGTCGCTGCTGTACGGCGTCGTAATCTCCGCCAGCGGAAGAGGAGTGACCGTTACAATCACAGGATCGGAACGAGTGGTGCAGCCGTTGTCGATCACGGATAAAACGTAGCTGCCCGACTGCGTCGCGGTGTAGGATGCCTGCGCGGCATTCGGAATCGGTACATTGTTTCGCAGCCAGACAAAGCTTACCAAGCCCGATGCGCTGCTGTTCAAGGCAACACTGCCGCCTTCGCAGAAAGTGGTGGCGCCGCCCGGAGTGACCGCGACCTCACGCGTCGTAAAATGCCAGACGGAGGACCAGGGACTTGTTCCCGCAGTACTCGTCACATTTACGCGCCAGTAGTAGGTTGATCCCGCAGCCAGGGAAGGGACGGTGACAGAATTTGTGGTAAGAGCCGCATTGTCATACACGGTGCTGCTGAACGCGGCATTGCTGCTCACCTGCAGTCTGTAGGTAGTCGCGGTGGCCACGGCGTCCCAGCTGACGGTCGGTGTGATGCAGAGATCCGTTGCCAGGTTGGGAGGCGACAACAGACTCGGAGCGACATTCGGCAGTGGCTTGATGCCGGTAATCATTCCCTGCCAGTAGGTGAATTCGTACGAACTCGGAGTGATGTCGTTGAGGTAGAGATACCCGTTGAAGGATCCGCCCCAGCCAAAATTCATATGGAAATAGTCTGTCCCCGAATATCCATCAACAATAAAGGCGTGTCCACCGGAGCCATTCTGTTCGGAACCGCGGTAGATCACAGGTCTCCCGTTATCAAGGTCATCAACCAGAAGTGTATTCCATGCTGATGTACTGTAGCTGCTGCGCCAGCGATATTGCGCTCCGGAATCATATCGAAAATAATTGACCAGGGAATTCCTTGCATCAGAGGTCGAAGATCCTGAGCCGCTGATCGAGTAATCCATATCCACCGAAACGCCGCAGTGGTAGCTCAGTTGCGCAATCGCCGCCTTTGCCGCGCTGGAACTGCTGGTATTGATGCTGTTCGGCATGGAAGACCAGGCATACGTTGTGCTGCCGAAGTCGGCGGATTGGACACCGTAGGTCGGATGTGTATAACTGTGGCTCCCCAGTCCAGTGACCGGATAGCTATGATAATGCATGACCATGGCCATGGCTGTGGCGACACAACCGACATAGACGTGACCACCGCTTCCGCCGGTTGCAGCCGGGCAGTCCTGATTATAAGGGAATGTCTGGTTCCACGTGGCGCTGATCAGAGGAGAAACTGCCGCGATGCGATTGCCTCCGCCGCCCTTAAAGAAGCCGCCTTGCGCTCCGCCAGCCTGCGAAAGCTCACTCCAAAGATCACCGACTGCTTCCGGCTGGGGAATTCGATCTGCGATGTCATTCAGCAGGTCTCCTGCATACAGATCGAGCATTTCCTTGAGTGCGGGTGGAATCGTTACACCGTCGTATTTGCCGGTTGGTCCGTACATGATCACTGGTACTGCGATGTCATCACCAGCCACGATCACGAAACCGTCGGGTATCAAGTTCACGACGAAATGCGTGACTATGCCGTCGCGTGAGAAAGGAAACAGATCAGATGCACTAAGCGCCGAGTACTCGCTTCCCCCGTGTGTCAGCATCCAGTTCACCGCGACAGTGCGGGCGCGCTGCTGATCGACAGGTTCGGCATGCATGAGGGAAAGGAAACACAGGGTGAGGAGGAGAGTTGCGGCGAGTCGTTTCATAATGCTTCTGCTGGTGTCAGTTTTTGAGACTGGGTCCGAGGCAGCCATGAACCGCAAACTTGCCAGGGATTTCGAGAAGTAAATTACATGCTCAAAATCCCCATGGCAATACGCAAACCGTGAATTAATGAACATGTAATGTTCACAATCCTCAGTCTACGTACCGAAATATGCGATTTGAATAACTGTCGAGGGG
>JBATDG010000111.1:0-53667 GCA_049663345.1 Bacteroidota bacterium | reverse complement strand
CGCCTACGGCGCGTGGGAGTGCCTGCGGCACGGAGGAGCGGCTTCGCCGCGCGGGAGCGCCTCCGGCGCGCAGGATGCAGGCGGCAGGAAATAGCGTTGAATTTCGATCGTGATCTAGCCAACGGCTTGATCACGCAACCATCGAGACATCTCGGCTGCTTTGGAGTAGGGGCGAGCCAACGGCTCGGCCCATGGGAATACGCAATACGCAATACGCAATACGCAATACGCAATACGCAATACGCAATACGCAATACGCAATACGCAATACGCGATACGCGATACGCGATACGCGATACGCGATACGCGATACGCAATACGCAATACGCAATCCGCAATACGCAATCCGCGATACGCAATACGCAATACGCAATCCGCGATTCGCAGGAGTCCCAGGACAGAAATGCCGCGAAAACCGCATGAAAAGGCAAATAATGCAATAAATCGACCCGCATTCGAAAGATTGTGAGGGTCGATTTTTCGTTTATTTGTACTGTTGATCGAGCAGCTTCGGCTGCGCTGCGCAGCAGAATCCGGCAACCGCCTTCGAGCGATGCCGCGAGCGCCGGGGGGCCTCGCTAAAGATACCGCTGGCAGTTGATGAGACCCATGGGTACCGACGCAGGAGGAACAGCAAAGCGGCAGCGCCGCAGTTGCAAAGAGAGAGAAAGGTGGTCGGGACGGAGGACCCGGAGGAGCGAGGGCGTTTTGGAGGAGCGAGGGTAATAACAGTCCCTGTCGGACGAGCGCATCATGGCTGGATGGCAGCGATGATCTCGAACCGGCAGGGACTGTTTTCTCTTTTCAGGCTTTCCTACCGGGTGATACGCAGAGGCCGGACGTATCGTCCTTCATGCGTGCGAATTTCAATCATGTACAGTCCGGGAGAATGCTGACTCAAATCGAGCGGCCATGCGGATGCACCGACGTCAAGCTGGCATTCAACAGGCACATCGCGTACCCTTCCGAGAATATCGGTAAGCCGTACGCTGACATCCATCGCCTCAGTGAGATTGAGCGTCAGAGTTGCCTGGCCGCTTGCGGGATTCGGATAGACTTCGAATGACAGGCTGAGCGGCAAATTTTCCGCACGTACGGAAAGCACCGCTGAGTATTCGCTGCTTCCGTCGCGGTCGACCATGTGCAAGCGGTACTGCATCGCAGATACCGGAGCATCGGTGTGTGTCCACTCATAGCTGCGGGGGGAACTGCTCATGCCTGCAGCAGGAACACTCGCAACCACGCGCCAATCTGATGCCGATTCTTCGCGAAATTCAATTTCGAAGGCATAGGAATTGAGTTCAGTCGCTGTCTGCCAGCGCAGAGTGATGGCATTCGTTCCGCGATGCGCAGCAAAAGACACAAGCTCCACCGGAAGCGGATTCACTCCGGAATTCACGCCGATCGAGTATTCGTAGCTGCCGGTGACGCCGGTGAGCGTGAGCCGCCTGGTCGAGGTGTTGTTCGTTGCCGCGGCATCGGTCCAGATTGTCGTACCTCGTGATCTCCGCAGTAATATCGCCTGTGCCGGTTCACTGATGCCTGACAACCCGGAGTATTCAAAATCTTCTGTCGCTGTAACGGCCCCGAATACCTTTGAGCCCCAGACAATCGCAGCGCGGCGATTGATACCGCTGGGGAACGTCTCACCGCTGCTCACCGGGGGATCGGTTGCCGAACCGGAGCGATATGCTATAATGTTGTTTGTTTCATCGGGGGTGGACGTGATAGTCACCCGCATCTCCGTTCCGGCTGGGCCAAGCGTGGTAAGTGCAGTAGTCGCGACATACTTTACGGCGCTCGCAACCAGAACGGTCGAGGTCTGCCACTGGGAGGTCTGCGCTGCGTTCTCGATGCCATACCAGCTGTCGTTCGCTACAAAATCGACGACGGGTGTGGTTCTGTTGTCTGGGGAGCCTGCTCCCCAGCCGTAGGTCATAGTCAGCGCATTGCAGGTATTGGATACAACCGAATTAGTTTGATCAATGCCCGCTCCCGCAACTGTCCGGGTGGACATACCTGAGAATTCGTTAACGACCCAGGTTTTGTCGCCATCCGCCATTTTCCAGGGAGAGGAGGTAGTGTAATTCGCGAAGCCAGGATTCCCGCAAGTATATCCGACTGTATGTACGTCGACCAATGCCGAATAGAACGTCCCATTTAATGTCCCGGTCGAATCGATGACTGTCGTGCCTGAAGTGCTGTTCATCGGATAATAGCTGGCGAGGCTCGCGGGATTCACAGTAGACTTACTATGCATCTGCATACGAATTTCCTCTGCAGTCAGCGCCCTCTTCCAGATGCGCACTTCGTCGAGCTGCCCGTTGAATAAACGGTAGTCCGAGGGGATGCGGCCAAGATTCATGCGCATCAGATTATTCCATGTCTTGATATTGCCGCTGATGGCTGCCGAAAGTGCGTGTGCTTCTTCAACGCCGTTTATATAGAAGCGCATGGTTGTTGATCCGGATCCGTCATAAACACCTACCAGATAATACCAGACGCCCTGAACAGGTGCGGTCGTTGATGTAAGATAGATACGTGTCCCGCTGTTGACCTTGACAGCCCACTCGAAGCGCGTGTTGGAGCTGTTGTGCTGCAGCCAGAATTGTCCCTGATCGTTTGCGTTGATGTAGTCCATAGTCACCAGGTTCGCCCAATTGGCGAGTCCAGGTTCATGAGGGTTTCCGATCGTGGTGCTAGGGACGGATTCCCATTTGACCCAGGCTGCTACGGTTAGTGCATCGCTGAAGCCGTAATCATGGGAGGGGAAATACACAAAGTCTCCTCCGGCCCAATAATCCAGATTGTTAAGTCTGATCGCCTGCCCGCCTTCCTGAGAAAAGGCTGTGCATGACCACATGAAAAAGAATACGAGAAAAAGATTTCTTAATAACGAATCGCGGTGCATGACGAACCTCCTTCAGGTAAGGAAAGGGAAGCATATACACAAAGGTATCGAAGGCACCTTGCGGTGGACTGAACTGAATATTAACAAATAGAAAGGTTGTAGAGTCCCGGAATCCCTGAAAATAAAAGGCGGCGCAGCCTCTCCGCTATCGACGTGCACATGAGAGCAGCAATATTTAGACGCTGATGTATTTCCTACAGCTTTGTCATTTCAGATTCAGTCTGCCGTAAGGTTGACATTGTACTTTGCACTTGTCGTCTACGGAAATCGCCTTTCAGCGAAGACGGCATAACGATCAAGTGTATGAGGATACATCATGAAAACAATCATTATCTCTCTCGTGTTTCTATTGTCGCTCTCCCTATCGGAGGCCTCTTCCAAGACGTGGATCGTGACATCCAATGCAGATGCGGGTGCGAATTCCCTGCGTGATATGCTTGCGCGCGCCGAAGATGGAGACAACATCAAGTTTGCTCTCCCGGCCGGCAAGGAAATTATCTCACTGAATTCGGACCTCATGGTGCAAGACAAGTCTGTCATTATCGATGGAAGCAATGCAGAACAGGGCAGTGGATATCCTGTCACGGTACAGGTTCTGAATCCCGGTCAGTCTCCGTTCCGCGTGTTTACTCTCAATCCGGGCTTCCGGCGCCTCGTTACGCTGATGAATATGACCCTTCGGGGCGGCGATGTTTCTGAATCCAGTACGCTACCGGATGGCGGTGTTATTCTGCTTGAACTCGATGGAGCGCTGATGCTGTCCCGCTGCATCATCCGCGATGGCCGCGCCAGGAATGGTGGCGGCATATATTCCGGAGGTGAGTTCAACCGCGGATCACTGGTTATTCGCGATTGCGATATCACGCAGAATGCGGCAGCATCGGAGATGGGTGAAGCCTGCGGCGGCGGCATTTACGTCTGCTTCGGCGTCACAATACTGAATTCGTCCCGCATCTATGAAAATACTTCGCAGACGCATTCAGGCGGGTTCTATATTTTCAATGCCACCGGAAGAATCAACAATAGCTCTATCTACGGCAATACCGTGAAAGAGGGCGCGGCGAATGAGGGGACGTTCTGCGGCCCGAGCCTCAGCATTAGCGAGTCCTTCATTACGAATATCAGAAGCAGCACTATTGCTGAAAAATATCCCAGTCCGGCACACTCACGGTCGAACCTGAAAAAGCCGTACAGCGGCTCGCCTCCAGCAGTTAAGGCGGTCAACAGGAATCCTGTGCGGGAAATCCCGATGACGCTGGCGAATCTCATGCTGTCGTCCCTTCAGCCATAGAATAAAAGAACAGCAGTATTTATTTAGTCCACCCGCTGGGTGGACTTTTTTTTTCGGGACTCAATTTACAGCGAAGCTTTTGGATGGCAGCTAAGCGGAAATTCAAAAAAACCCCGAGTTGAACTATTGACAAAAGTGGAGGAACCGAGTATTTTAGAATATAGATAAACGACTCGATAATCGATAATCCAGGATACGCACATGCGTGATCCGCTCGCCCGGGTATCCATCCGCTTCAAATTGACAGCTGCCTTTGTCGGCATCTGTCTGTCCGCCTTTGGTGTGGGCGGATACATGGTATCCACGTTTGCGAGGGATTCGCTTGAGAAAGAAGTGCTGCAGCGGCTGCGGTCGGAATCGGCACGCATCGCGCTGCATCTCGACAATCGCCTGGATATGTTCATTCGGCGTGCGGAAGACTTCGCCTCCGACGGCTACATTCGAACTAAGCTTGAAAGCGCTTCCCTGCGCATGCGCGGAAGCGGATCGAATGAAAAGTTGGCTGAGGATCTGCGCAGCCATCTTGTGCGGAATAAGTTTCCCTTGATACAGGGATTGGCGAATCTCTCCATTCACGCCGCTGACGGAAGATGCATTGCCTCCGTTGTGGAGCGGGATTTTCTTGCCGAACGAGGTTTGAAGGCATTGCGATGGGGCGAAGACAAGGTGTGCGGTACGCTCCTACTTGATCACGGCGACAGCACGCGCTGGGTGTTTCCGATCTGTACGCCCATCCGCCATATCTCTCGCAACGAGAATCTAGGGACACTGGTGTTTTGGGTCGATGCAGCGGAGTGGATCAGGAATAGCAGTGCGCTGCTTGCGCTGCCGGAAACCTCGGAACATTTTACCCGCATCGGCGTGACGGACGGGCGCGGATCGGTGCTGCAATTCGAACCGATCCTCACGGCGGCTGGTATTCCAGGTCTGAAGTTGAAGCCGGCGGGTGCTGAAGCTCCCGCCGAAAAACTCCGCAGCCACGTAGGTACACATCGCTGCAGCGACGGCCGAGAGAAGCTCGGATACCGCCACAGCATCCCACATGGTGGATGGATTGTCATGATGGAACAGGACGCAGCGCGCGCGCTCCAACCCGTCTCCGGCTTGCAGAGCCGCTTCCTCGGCGCGGCGCTGCTGTTTGTGCTGGCCGCAATCGTGGTAATGTTTTTTCCCATCCGCTTCCTTGTGCGTCCGCTGAGTGTTTTGCGAGATGCTGCCAGACGCATAGCCGGCGGTGATTACAGCACTCGCGTGAATGCCGAGGAAGGGGATGAAATCGGGGATCTCGGTGTGTCATTCAATCTGATGGCGCAGGCCACAGAGGAACGCACCCGGCGGCTGAAGGACACCGCCCACCAACTTGACCAGAAGCGCCTTGAATTGCAGTCGGAACGCGATCTGCTCAAATCGGTAGTCTCGGCTATGAAAGACGGAGTGGTTTTCATAGACGCAGCTGGAGCGGTCGTGCTGCACAACACGGCAGGTGCGCCGCTCGCTCGTGCGCTCAGCGATGGCAGCACAACTCTCGAATCCCGCTGGTGTGAGGGGGAAGGCAAAGGCGCCCACTGCGCGGAATGCCTGCGGCACAAGGGCTGCGCCAGCACGCAATGCACAATCGAACTCGACGAGCGTGTTTTCGAAATGCTCACGGCAGATGTTCACTCGGACCACGGTCCCTACGGTAAGATCATCGTCGCGCGTGACGTCACCGAGCGGCATCAGATCGATGCGCGCGAAGCGCACAAGGAACGACTTGCCATGCTGGGCGAAATCGCGGCAGTCATGGCGCATGAACTCAATAATCCACTAGCGGCGATTTCCATGTATTCGCAGATGATCGAGAAAAGCGAGCAGAATCAGCCTCGCTATCAAGAGCATCTGGCGGTGATCCGCAGAAACGCTGACACCTGCAAGCGGACGATCCGCGGGCTCCTTGATTACGCGCACGGTGCAACGCTGGAATTAACCGAGTTCAGCATCAATGAGCATATCGTCGATCTTGTGCATTTCCTGCGCCCGATGTACGAGAGTTCAAACATAACATTTAATCTTAATCTCGCTGCATCGTATCCGATATTGGTGGCCGATGAGACCTATGTGCGGCAAATACTCATGAACATTCTCATCAACGCAGTGCATGCGGTTGGCAACCACGGTACTGTTGGTGTATACACGGATTGTGATGGTGATGACGATCGTATAGGCATTCTCATCACGGATGACGGTCCGGGAATTCCCGAAGAATGGACGAACCGTATCTTCGATCCTTTCTTCTCGACCAAGCCTACCGGAAAGGGCACCGGTTTGGGGCTGTCGACCGCTCGCGGCATTGCCGAATCGATGGGTGGCGGGATCCATCTCGAATCGTCGGTCCCAGGTGATACCCGCTTCCGTATTATACTGCCTCGCCACCCCGGCCCTGGCGAGTGGCACGCGGAGACGGAACACGAAACAGAAGAAACAGGAGTGTCAAAGTGATATCAGCTGCTATACCCGATGTCCCGACAACGCAGGATGGCGACGGAAATTTCTTTAAAGTCCTGATCGTCGATGATGAACCGGATCTTCGCCGCGGAATGTCGCTGCTGGTAGAAAGTCTTAACGCGAGTGTGATTACTGCGTCTTCGGCCGAAGAGGCACTGCAGGTGCTCGTGAATACTGCGTTCGATCTTGTAATCACCGATATCCGCATGGGCGGTATGTCAGGCAGCGAGCTGCTCGACGTGGTGACTGCACGCTGGCCTGGAATTGAGGTCGTGCTAATCACCGGATTCGGCACTATCGCTATGGCCGTGTCGGCACTCCATCGCGGAGCATCGCATTTCCTGACCAAGCCCTTCGACAATGCGGAGTTTGTGGAAACCATACGCACAATACAAAAGAAGGTACTGCAGCGGCGTGCCGCCGAACAAAACTCAGGCGAGATCAGCGGTATCGTTGCAGCTGATTCAAAAATGCGAGCTGTACTCGATCGCATCCGACAGGTAGCCGCTTCGCATGTGTCCGTCCA
This sequence comes from Bacteroidota bacterium, assembly GCA_049663345.1. GTDB lineage: Bacteria > Bacteroidota > Ignavibacteria > SZUA-365 > SZUA-365 > SZUA-365. Next base: position 46,455 of record JBATDG010000111.1, on the reverse strand, counting down.
TCTCAGCGGCGAAAGTGGAACGGGGAAGGAAGTCCTCGCACGGGCGATTCATCGGCTGAGCGATGTGCGAGGACGTCCATTCCTCGCAATCAACTGCGCGGCAATGCCCGATTCATTGCTCGAGTCTGAGCTGTTCGGCTACAAGCGGGGTGCATTCACTGGTGCCGATAAGGACCATGCGGGCATCTTTCGCCAAGCGGAGGGAGGCACAGTGTTTCTTGACGAACTCTCGTCGATGTCCCTCGCTTTTCAGGGAAAGCTCCTTCGTGTGTTGCAGGAAAAAATGATTCGGCCCCTCGGCTCCGTGCACGATGAGGAAGTTTCATTCCGCCTCGTTTCCGCTACAAACCGTGATCTTCACGAACTCGTGCGAGAAGGGCAGTTCCGCGAAGACCTCTTCTACCGGCTCAGCGTGTTCTCACTGGAAATCCCCCCCCTGCGTGACCGACCCCAGGATATTATCGCACTTGCCCTGCACTTCCTTTCTACTATATCCATCAGCATGTACCACGATGCACTGACACCACCCGAGTTTTCGGCAGCGTCACTGAAGACCTTGAGCGCCTATCCCTGGCCCGGCAATGTCCGTGAACTCGAAAACACTGTGCAGCGGGCACTGATCCTTTGCCAGGGGCCGCGTATTCAGCCGCAGCATCTTCAGCTGCGTCTCCGCGATGGGGACTCCGCATCCAATGGAGAAATTGCAACCGATGCAGGTGACGAATTGTACGAGGAGGCAAAGCAGCGTGTGCTTGAGCGCTTCCAGCGCGGCTTCATTCAACGTATGCTCGAACAGAATCACGGCAACGTCTCCCACTCAGCGCGTTCCTGCGGACTGACTCGCGTCGCACTGCAAAAGCTCATGCGCAAGCTCGACATCGACCGTACGGATTATTCCGGCATATAGAATTCGCGGTGCTCCCAGCGCCGGGTCCTTTTCCAAAGATGCAGTGCTCCCAGCTCAGAGTCCTTTTCTCAGTACGCAGGATTCCCTACCTCCATTTCCTCTTCCGTCTAATTATTCTTCCTGCTAACACGAAGCTCTCATGCTGCAAACTCGGCTATGCAGCGTGAACACCTTTGTTCATAGGGGTTTGATCACTTTGCCGCCTGAATGCTGCATAGCAATGTTTGCACTGCGGGGCATCGGTTGAAGGAAGTGGATATGTCCGTGCGCATCAAATCGGTCAAAATAGATCTGAATCGGCATATTTGCCCGATGTCGGTTTGTTTGGACATGATGGCACGGTTTATGCGACTGTGCATAGTAAATGTCATTCACGTCGAGATGCATATGAAGGCAGCACAAGCATTTCTCATTTCCATTGTCATCGCACTGATGTCAGCCGCGCTCGGGCCCGACTGCCGGGCGCAGAGTGCAGCGGATGATTTCAGACAGAATTGCATCAGCTGCCATACCATTGGAGGCGGACGCCTTACTGGTCCCGATCTGAAGAATGTCGAGCAGCGCAAGGATCGCGCATGGCTCGTCCGTTTCATCGGTGATCCGGCTGCGGTGATAGCGTCGGGTGATGCGTATGCGCTGAAGCTCAAGGATGAGGCACGCGGTACCATCATGCCCACACTTCCCGGGATGACCAGCAAACGCCTCGAAGCGATTCTCGATCTCGTTGCTGAAGAATCCAAGCTCGAGGTATCGAACTTCAAGGGGATACAGATCAACGAACGGCCGTTCACCGCTCAGGATATTGTCGACGGACGAGCCTATTTCACCGGTACCCGGGAACTGCTCAACGGCGGTCCTTCCTGTATTTCCTGTCATACCACGAATGACATCGGCGGACTCGGCGGCGGTCTGCTCGGACCCGATCTCACAGCGGTGTTCGAGCGCTACGAGGGACGACGCACGCTCTCGACCTGGCTCTCCGCTCCCGCACTACCAACTATGAAAGCCGTGTTCGGCAACCACAGTCTTACGGCGGATGAAGTGCTCGCTCTCGTCGCATACTTCGAAAAAGAATTGCAGCGGAGTCCGCGCAGCAGCGGCACTGCAAGGCTAAACTTCATCCTCATCGGTCTCGGCGGCGCTATTGTCTGTCTGGGGCTATTCGACGTCTTCTGGAAAAAACGCTTCCGCGCCGTTCGCCGACCTATGGTCGCAAGCATGAGGCGGAAAACCACCGAAGACAGTCACTGATTTTCAACGTTCACGTACACCATCACGATGCAGGCGATACCATGAGCGACAACGGGAAAGTGAAGTGGATCAAAGACGAAAACGATCCCCGCGACAGGCAGTGGGAAGAATTCTACCGCAATCGCTGGCAGCACGACAAGGTCGTCCGCAGCACACACGGCGTCAACTGTACCGGCAGCTGCACGTGGATGATTCACGTCAAGGACGGTATCGTGACTTGGGAAATGCAAGGGCTCGATTATCCCATGCTGGAAAACGGGCTTCCGCCATACGAACCCCGCGGCTGTCAACGAGGCATCTCCTATTCCTGGTATCTCTACAGTCCGCTGCGAGTGAAATATCCGTATATCCGCGGCGCACTCGCTGACCTCTGGCGTAAGGCCCGCACCGAACATGAGGACCCTGTAGACGCCTGGGCATCTCTTGTCAACGATCCAGTGTCCCGAGCCCGCTGGCAGAAAGCCCGTGGGAAGGGTGGTCTGCGGCGCACGACATGGGACGAAGTTTTGGAACTCATGGCCGCGGCAAACATCCACACCATTCGCGAACACGGACCAGACCGCATCGCTGGATTTTCTCCGATACCCGCGATGTCCATGGTCAGCTATGCAGCGGGCGCACGCATGCTGCAGCTGATGGGCGCAACCTGCCTTTCGTTCTACGACTGGTACAGTGATCTGCCCTCGGCCTCGCCAGAGACCTGGGGCGAACAGACCGACGTGCAGGAGTCGGCCGATTGGTACAATGCAAAGCTGCTCGCCGTGATGGGATCGAACCTCAATATGACGCGGACGCCCGATTGCCATTTCGCGGCGGAAGCGAGGCACAACGGCACGAAGATGTACGTATTCTCTCCCGATTTCAATCAAGTCGCCAAGTATGCTGACCAATGGGTATCGGTGAATGCCGGACAGGACGGCGCCTGGTGGATGGCAGTCAACCATGTTCTGCTCAAGGAATTCCATCACGAACAGAAGGTTCCCTATTTCCTCGACTACATGAAACGCTATTCCGACGGACCCATGCTCGTGGAGCTGACAGCAGAAGACGATCACTACGAGGCCGGGCGTCTGTTGCGCGCCAACCGGATCGATAAGTACGCGGCCGAGGAAAACGGCGACTGGAAATTCCTCATGTGGGACGAACAGGACGAACGGCCGAAGATGCCGATGGGAAGCGTGGGCTTCCGCTGGGGAAGCGAGCAGGGGAAATGGAACATGAAGCTGGAAGACGGACTCGACGGCAGCGTCATAGCGCCGACTCTGAGTTTCTTCGGTGACGAATCGGAAAGTGTCGCCGTGCGCTTTGATGATTTTGGAGAAGCGCGCAATATCCAGCGTCACGTGCCGGTGCGGCGCATCAGCTGCGCTGACGGAACAACCGCTATCGTGACGACTGTCTATGATCTGATGATGGCGCAGTACGGCGTTTCGCGCGGACTCGCCGGCGACTACCCTGTCGACTTCGACGACGCTAGCTGTCAGTTCACACCCGCCTGGTCGGAAAAATACACCGGCATCAGCAGGGCAGACCTGATTCGCTTCGCTCGTGAGTGGGGAAGCACCGCTCTGCACACCGGCGGCAAATGCACGATTATAATTGGTGCCGGCATCAATCACTGGTATCACGGTAATCTCATGTATCGCGCCGGAATCCATGCGCTGATGTTCTGCGGCTGCGTGGGAGTCAACGGCGGCGGACTCGGACATTACGTCGGACAGGAGAAACTCGCACCCGGCGAATCCTGGGGCGCGATAGCTATGGCGAAAGATTGGTACCCCGCCTCGCGCCTGCAGAACGCACCTAGCTGGCATTACGTCAACACCGATCAGTGGCGCTACGAACGCGAATTCACCGACTATCATACCGTGCCGCGGCGCAAGGCACCTGGATCAATCGCCAGCGGTCATACAATGGATCTGCAGGTTCGGTCCGTGCGCAACGGCTGGATGCCCTTTTTCCCGCAGTTCTCAGAAAACAGCATCGATATTGTTCGCGACGCAAGAGCGAATGGCGCTAAGGATGACGCTGGCGTAGTGAACTCCGTTGTATCGCGGTTGAAAGACCGTTCACTGAAGTTTTCCGTCGAGGATCCTGACGCACCGGAGAATTGGCCGCGGGTCTGGTATATCTGGCGCGGCAACGCACTGATGTCGAGCAGCAAGGGGCACGAGTATTTCCTCCGCCATTACCTCGGCACACATGACAACGCCATCGCAGAAGACATGGCGAAGGATTCTGTAAAGGAAGTGGTGTGGCATGATAAAGTGCCGCATGGGAAAATGGATCTCGTCGTGGATCTCAATTTCCGCATGGACACCTCGGCCCTGTATTCTGACATCATACTCCCTGCGGCAACATGGTATGAGAAAGCCGACCTGAACAGCACAGACATGCACAGTTTCATTCATCCGCTGTCGGCAGCCGTGCCGCCTTGTTGGGAATCGAAAAGCGACTGGGACATCTTCAAAGCCATCGCAAAGAAGTTTTCCGAACTTGCGGAAAAGCATTTCCCCGAACCGATCGAGGATCTCGTGACCAGCGCACTCGCGCATGACAGCGCAGCGGAGATAGCTCAGACCGATATACGTGACTGGATCACCGGAGAGGTCGACGCCATTCCGGGAAAAACCATGCCAGGCATGCGCATCATGACGCGCGACTACCCGAAGCTGTATCAGCAGTACATCTCGCTCGGTCCACTCGTGCGCGAGAATGGTATTGGTGCTCACGGTACCAACTACAGCGTCGAGGATTTCTATGACCAGATGCTCATCACCGGTCCGGTGGAGAAGGTTGACGGCGTCTCGTATCCGTCGCTGAAGGACGCCACGAGCGTCTGCGACGCCATACTTCGCCTCGCTTCGGTGACGAATGGAGAGCTGGCCTACCGTTCCTACCAGAATATGGAAAAGAAGACTGGAGTTCCGTTGGTGCATCTCGCAGAGAAGAACCGCGGCACCCGCGTGAGTTATAAGGAATTGCAGGCCAAGCCCATGCGCCTGCTCAACAGTCCAATGTGGTCGGGCTTGACGGAAAACGGCCGGGCCTATTCTTCCTTCACCTACAACGTCGAAACACTCGTGCCGTGGCGCACGCTCACTGGCAGGCAGCATCTGTATCTCGACCACCCCGGTTATATCGATTTCGGGGAACATCTGCCCACCAACAAGCCCAAGCCTCTGCCCACGCAGTATTCCGATTTGCGCTTCTCTTCCGATGCGGGGCGCACGATCATGCTGAATTTCCTGACGCCGCACGGCAAATGGCATATCCATTCCACCTATGGCGACAACCAGCGGATGTCCACGCTTTCTCGCGGCGTCGAGCCCTTCTGGATCAACGACAAGGATGCGGAGGAAATCGGCGTTGTTGACAACGACTGGGTGGAAGTGCACAACGATAATGGCGTCGTGGTGACGCGCGCCGCGGTTTCGGCCCGTCTGCCTCGCGGCATCTGTATTATCTACCATTCGCCAGAACGCACTTACTCAGTGCCCAAGTCGCCGCTGCGCAACAATCGCCGCGCCGGAGGACACAACAGTCTGACGCGCACTCGTCTGAAACCCAATCTTCTGGTCGGCGGCTACGGGCAATTCACCTATCACTTCAATTACTGGGGTCCCACCGGCTGCAACCGCGACACGCACATCCTTGTGCGGAAGCTTCCGGAACTGAACTGGTAAAACACTCTGCGTTATCACGATCCTGATCAAATGGAGATCGTCACATGAATGTCCGTTCGCAAATATCCATGGTTTTCCATCTCGACAAATGCATCGGCTGCCACACCTGCAGCATCGCCTGCAAGAATATCTGGACCGATCGCAAAGGTTCAGAATATATGTGGTGGAACAACGTCGAGACAAAACCGGGCACCGGGTATCCCGCCAAATGGGAGGACCAGGAAGAATTCCGCGGAGGCTGGGAGAAAGACGGCGACGAGCTGCGCCTGAAATCCACAGGCAAGGGCCGCATCGTACCGAATATTTTCCACAATCCGTCGATGCCCACGATGGACGATTACTACGAACCGTGGACGTACAAATACGATGAGCTGTTCAACGCCCCGGAAGGCGCGGATCAGCCGACGGCACGTCCGATCTCCATGGTCACCGGTGATTACATCGACATCGAGGCGGGCCCGAACTGGGACGACGATCTGGGAGGTTCGCCGATCTATGCAGCAAACGATCCGAATCTGTCGGCGCTGAGCGAACAAGAGCGACAGCAGCTGTTCGCAATCGAACGCCTTGTCATGTTCTACTTTCCACGCATTTGTAATCATTGTCTGAATCCGGCCTGTGTTGCGGCCTGTCCTTCCGGTGCGCTGTACAAACGTGGGGAAGACGGCATCGTGCTGGTCGATCAAAACCGCTGCCGTGCCTGGCGCTCATGTGTAGCCGCCTGTCCCTACAAGAAGACCTTCTTCAACTGGATGACAGGAAAATCTGAAAAGTGCATCCTCTGCTACCCGCGTCTCGAGACCGGACAGGCGCCCGCCTGCTTCCATTCCTGCGTAGGACGCATCCGTTATCTCGGCGTCCTGCTCTACGACGCCGATCAGCTCGAGCAGGTGGCGAAACTGCCTGATGAGCAGCTGATCGATGGCCATCGCGCGATGATTCTGGATCCGAATGATCCCGCTGTAATAGAGGCCGCACGGCAGAACAACATTCCCGACGACGTGATTGACTTCGCTCAGCGCTCGCCCGTCTACAAGTTCGTCAAGGAATGGAAAATCGCCCTGCCGCCGCATATAGAGTTCCGCACTCTGCCCATGCTATTTTATGTTCCGCCTCTCTCTCCAGTGATGGCGATGCGCGATGAGAACACGGTAAAAAGTGTTTCGGATGAGTTTTTCCATGATATAGAAGAGTCACGCATCCCGATGGCGTTTCTCGGAAAAATGTTCGGAGCCGGACACGACGGCAAGGTGAAATATGCCCTGAAAAAACAGAAGGCCATCCGCACCTACCGTCGCGCGGTGACCGTAGGCGACATAAGCATGGAAATCGCCACGGCCATGCTAGCAGCCGCAGACTGCACTGTAGAGGAGGCCGAGGCGATCTATAAACTGACTTCGCTCTGCACTTTCGACGACCGCTTTGTCATTCCACCGATGCATCGGGAGCAGGCCCTTGAAATGATGGACGACGTGCATGCTCATCGTTCCCAGGCGGGGTTCGGCTTCATCACACCTCCAAAAAGAGGTCTGTGATATGCATCAACAACTCTTTGACCATTTTGCCACACTCCTCTCATATCCTCAGTCGGATTATCGCAATGAGATGTCGGCCTTCAGCGACACCCTCACGCAGCTGCAGCGAAGCGAGGTTGCGCAACCGGAACATGATTCTGCAGGACTTGGATCAGCACTGACCGAAATGGCACGACTGTTCGATACATTCGCCGGGCATATCGCGGCGATGAGCGATACAGAAATCGAGGAATTGTTCACACGGACATTCGATATGAATCCGCCTTGCTGTCTCGAGACCGGCTGGCATCTGTACGGCGAAACCTACGACCGTGGAGCCTTCCTTGTGCAGATGCGCACCCAGCTACGCCGCTTCGCAATCGTTGAATCGTCAGAACTGCCCGATCACCTTCGGCATGTGCTACAGGTGCTTTCTCAGCTTCCTGAGCAGGAGGTCGAAGTGCTTGCGGTGCAAGTTGTGGCGCCGACGCTCGAGAAAATTCTTACTGGCTTCGGTGAGGAACGGAAGAATCCGTACATAGCTGTTTTGCAGTCGCTGCAGGTGTTGATCACGTTTTTGTACCCCGTGGAAAAGGAGGTGCTAGCATGACCGAGAATATTCTGGACCTTCTGCTCTTCGCCGTACTTCCCTACGCCGCATTGCTTCTGATGTTTGTTGGGACGACGGTGCGTTATCTCAAATTCTCATTCAGTTACTCAAGCCTTTCTTCGCAGTTTCTCGAGAATAAGCATCACTTCTGGGCTGTCGTGCCGTTCCATTACGGCATACTGGTTATTCTGCTCGGTCACCTGATCGGATTTCTCATTCCAAGGAGCGTCCTCGCCTGGAACTCCGTTCCACTGCGGCTCTATGTGCTCGAAGTGAGTGCGCTCGTCTTCGGCATTCTCACTCTCGTCGGCCTGCTGGGCATCGTTCTGCGTCGCCATTCGGATCACAAGGTGCGCGCGATCACTTCGCCGACTGACTGGGTGCTGTATGCGCTACTGATCCTGCAGGTGCTGTCGGGACTCTCTGTCTCGATTTTTTACGGCTGGGGATCATCATGGTATGCTGCTACCGCAGTTCCCTATCTCTGGTCACTGTTCATGCTCACCCCCGATCTTGCGGCGCTCACAGCAATGCCGCTGTTGGTCAAGCTGCACATCGCAGGCGCGTTTCTGCTGATCGCATGGTTTCCGTTCACCCGGCTCGTCCATGTGCTCGTCATACCGAATCACTACTTCTTCCGGCGGCCTCAGGTCGTTCGCTGGTACGGCATCCGTCGACTGCTTGCCGGCCGCGATGACGCTGCGGGGATTTCCAGCAGCGCCAATCAATCGGATCGGAGGAAGGGATGAAAAAACCGGAATTGATGGATTTTACACAGGAGCGCATTCGAGTACTGCATTACACCTGGATCGCGTTTTTCATTTCTTTCTACGTCTGGTTCAACATGGCACCGCTTGCGACGACCATGCTCCGCCAATTGAACTGGTTGACTGCGGAGCATTTGAAAATTCTCGCTATCTGTAACGTCGCACTTACTATTCCTGCACGTATCATCGTCGGTGCGCTGATCGACCGCTACGGGCCGCGTGTCGTCTTCTCCGCGCTGCTGATAGTGATGTCGATCCCGACGTTCATATTTGCTTTCGGCGACAGTTTTCTGCAGCTGCTGATTTCACGTCTCGTCCTGGGCTCGATCGGAGCCAGCTTTGTAGTCGGCATTCGGATGGTGTCGCAGTGGTTCCCGCCGAAAATGATGGGACGCGCCGAGGGCTTCTATGCGGGCTGGGGAAATTTCGGCTCGGCCTGGGCGGCGATGACGCTGCCATGGATCGCGCTCACTGTAATGCAAAACTGGTTCGGCGCTGGCGAAGACAGCTGGCGCTGGGCTCTGTTCGTCAACGGCCTGGTGTCATTGGTATACGGCGTCATGTACTATTTCCTTGTGCGTGACATGCCCAAGGGAATGAACTTTGTCGGCAGTAAAAAAACACAACCTATGGAAGTCAGTTCCTGGGGAGACCTGGTGCAGTACCTGGTCTGGTCGATACCACTCGTGGGTGCGCTTGGTCTGCTGGCATGGCGCGTGAGCAAGATCCAGATCACTACGAACGGCGAAGCCTTCTCGCTCCTCAGTTCAGAATATCTTTATGGCATCTATGCCGTTCTCGTACTCGTGTACATCGTGCATGTCACAAAAACTCTGCAGGTTAATGTCCCGCTGCTCAAGCGTGGAGTGCCTGAAAGTGAACGCTACCCCTTCAATAGCGTTGCCGCCCTCAATACTACGTATATCGCGAATTTCGGCGCGGAACTCGCAGTCGTGTCAATGCTCCCCGTGTTTTTTGAAGGTGTGTACAGCATCGGTCCGGCAGCTGCGGGCCTTATCGCCTCCTCTTTCGCAATCGTGAATCTGGTCGCTCGTCCGCTGGGCGGACTCATCTCAGATGCGATGCGCAATCGCAAGCTCGTCATGATCGTGTACATGATAGGAATCGCACTCGGCTTTTTCGGGATGGCGTTCATTGACGCGTCCTGGCCCATCTGGGTCGCCGTCACAATCACCGTGCTCTGCTCGATGTTTGTCCAGGGTGCGGAAGGCGCAACCTTCGCGATAATCCCGCTGATCAAAAAACGCATGACCGGTCAGATCGCAGGTATGGCGGGCGCGTTCGGAAACGTCGGGGCAGTCATCTATCTGGTTGTTTACTCCCTCGTTGATACACAGACGTTTTTCTTCATCCTTGCGGGCGGCGCCGCGTTCAGCGTTTTGTATTGCCAGGTGTTCCTGAAGGAACCGAAAGATGCGTTTGCGGACGAGTTGCTTGATAATGGGAATGGCGGGGCAGCAATCGCATTTCCCACCGGAGGTGCTCACGCCGGTCCTGCTGCCGAAAATAAAGACACCAACAGGGGGTCATAAGGAATGAAAACGATTCCGGATTCAAAAGCCATTCTCACGCAGTGGGATCCAGAAAACGAAGCATTCTGGGAGACGAAAGGGAAACGCATCGCCTGGCGCACTCTGACGATCACTACGATCTCCCTTGTCCTTTCGTTCACAACCTGGTTCATGATGAGCGCGGTGGTTGTGCGTTTACCGGGTATCGGATTCAAATTTGATACCATGCAGCTGTTCTGGCTGGCTGCCATGCCGGGACTGGCTGGCGGATCGCTGCGCATACTGCATACGTTCCTGATTCCGATTTTCGGGACGAGGAACGTGATCATGTACACGAACGCACTCAAACTTTTCCCGGTCATCGGCATCGGATTCGCGGTAATGAATCCTGCGACGCCGTGGTGGCTGTTTATGGTACTGGCATTTGCGGCGGGATTCGGAGGCGGAGATTTCTCATCCTACATGCCGAGCACCAGCCTCTTCTTCCCGAAACGCCTGCAAGGCACGGCGCTTGGGATACAGGCCGGCATCGGAAATTTCGGAGTCAGCCTCGTGCAGTTTCTCACACCCTGGATCATTGGCTTCCCACTGCTCGCTATGTTCGGCGCATCGCAGGTACTCAGCACTCCAGGCGGTGAGAAATCAATCTGGCTGCAGAATGCCGCGTTCATTTATGTGCCGCTCATTGTCATAATGACCTTCGTCGCATGGCGCTGGCTACGACGGATCCCGATCAAGGCATCGGTACGCGATCAGATGGATATCTTCAGCAACAAGCACACATGGTTCTGCACGATAACATACGTCATGACCTTCGGCTCATTCTCCGGCTTCGCCGCCATTTTCCCTTTGCTGATCAAGACGACATACGGAGGATTCGAAGGTGCGCCTGATCCGCTTACCTACGCATTTCTCGGACCGTTGATCGGTTCGGCCATGCGGGTAATCGCCGGCCCTTTCGCCGATCGTATCGGCGGCGGAATTATTACTCACGTCGTCGGCCTCGGACTGATCATCGTGGCCATCGCGGTTCCTGCCTTCGGTCTGCTTTCTCCGACCTCGCTTGATTCATTTCCCATGTTTGTCACGGGCATGCTCGTCCTGTTCTTTTTCAGTGGAGTCGGCAATGCGTCGACCTTCCGGCAGTTCCCGGTTATCTTTTCACATTCGGCCCGGCAGGGTGCAGGGGTGATCGGTTGGACTGCCTCTATCGCTGCCTATGGTCCTTTCGTTTTTTCGGCGCTCACAGGCCTCGCAATCTCTGCTACTGGTTCCCCTGAAATCTTCTTCTATGGCGCCGCTGTATTCTACTTCATCGCGACTGTAATCAACTGGTGGTACTATACGCGTAAGGGGTGCGAAGTCCCATGCTGATCTTTTCGAGAATAATACGGAGCCGTCTGCTGACGATAGTCCTGCTTATCATTGTCCTCCTCGGGGGCATGCAGCTGCTATCTGCGTTCGACTACCGCCTCTACATGCCTGGCAATAACTCCGGCTACGAGCCAGTTCAACCGGTTGCGTATTCGCATCGCCTGCATGCGGGCGAACTCGGGTTGCCCTGTCTTTACTGCCACTCCGGCGCCGAACGCAGCAGAAATGCGGGCATTCCTGCCGTGTCCATCTGCATGAATTGCCACAGCTACGTGACAGCGCCCTGGAATGTCGTTCAGGCCGAGAACGAGAAGGCGGATAGCACCGGACTTTCGGCAAAGCGCATCATCACTGCAGAAATCCAAAAGTTGTATACAGCGATTGGTTTTGGAAAAAACGGCCGCCGCGACAGTACGGCCGCACAGACTCCGATCGCGTGGGTACAGCTGCACAAACTCCCCGACTTCGTGTACTTCAATCATGCCGTACATGTGACCAAAGGTGTCGCCTGTCAGACCTGTCACGGAGAAGTACAGACCATGGAGCGTGTGCGGCAGGTCGAGGATCTATCCATGGGCTGGTGCGTGAATTGTCATCGAGATGTAACAGCCAACGGAGTGAACGGAAAGCCGGCGAATGCGCCGGTCGATTGCTCTGTGTGTCATTACTGAGTATTCCGGAATACCTGCATGAACAACAAGAAGAACAAGAGTCAATTGAATATGGAAGCGCCGGAAGTCACGGCGGATTCCCTTGAACCGAACGCAGGCATGGACCGGCGGTCCTTTCTTCGGATCTCCGGATTCAGCATTGCTGCTACGCTGGCCGTGGGCTGCAGCCGTCCCGCAGACAAGCACGCGGTTCCATACCTGCAGCATCCGCCGGAAATGACACCGGGCACGGCTCTCTGGTTTGCGACCACATGCGCCGGCTGCAGCGCTGGCTGCGGTGCGCTTGTGAAAAGCCGCGACGGGCGTCCCATCAAGTCGGAAGGCATTCCCGATCATCCCATTTCCCGTGGCGGCCTCTGCGCCGTCGGACAGGCAGGCGTACTCGGACTCTATGACGATCACCGACTGAAGACACCGCTGGCTGCCGGTGGGAAAACTACGTGGGATACAATCGATGCTGCTCTGTTAAAGGAGCTTCAGCGCATCAAGGCAGAGGACGGCGCTGTCCGCTTTCTCAGCCGAACGGTGCACGGTCCTGCAGCACGTGCAGCCATTGACAGATTCCTGAGCAGTTTTCCCTCCGCGCGGCATATCGAATACGATCCGCTGTCCTGCTCCGCAATCGGCGCGGCGCATGAACGGCAGTATAGCCGGTATATGATACCGCAGTATCGTTTTGAAGAGGCCTCTTTTATTCTCGGCATCGAGGCGGATTTTCTCGGCACCTGGATCTCTCCGGTCGAATACACTGCAGGGTATCGTGCGGCGCGTTCCGCCGACGACGATACGCGGCCCTTCGCCCGGCATGTGCAGATGGAAACACATCTTTCGCTCACCGGCTGCAGCGCTGACGAACGCATGTGCATCGGAGCGGCGGAACTGCCAGCCGCAGTAACGCGACTCGCGGCAGTGCTTGCACGCAAACGAGGGGCAGCAGAAACGATCATCGCTCCTGAGCACGCGATGGACACGGAACTTGAACATCTGGCTGAGGAACTGCTGCTTCATCGTGGTTCGGCACTGGTCGTTTGCGGTGTCAATGACGTTGATACGCAGTTGGCCGTGAATGCGATCAACCATATGCTCGAGAGCGTGGGCAGCACGGTGCTCCATGAGAGCGTGAGCCGGCAGCGTATGGGACGCGACGCAGACGTACTCGATCTCATCCGTGAACTCGAAGAAGGGAAGATCGCAGCACTCTTCATTCATGGCGTAAATCCAGTCTATGATCTTCCGCAGGGTGAGAAATTTGCATCACTGCTGAGCAAGGTGCCGCTCGTAGTATCCTTTGCAGGGCACCGAGACGAAACTGCCGCCGCTTGTCGTTTCGTATGTCCCGACCACCATCCGCTCGAAGCATGGGCCGACGGTAACCCGCGCAGCGGAGTGTACACACTCAGCCAACCCTGTATCGCGCCTATTCTCGACACGCGCGCCATGACAGAAAGTCTGGCGATCTGGTCGGGCAATGGCGGTACGGTGCATGAGCAGATTCGGGATGTCTGGACACGGACGGTGTTTCCGAACAGCGGAACAAACATCGGCTTTGAGGACTTCTGGCGGCGTGCTCTCGCGCAGGGATCCGTTGTGATACCGGAGCAGGCCCCTGGAACGGGCTCGTATCACTCCGTCCCTCTGAAAACCAAGGTCGTCGCTTCCGCCGGTGACGCACTTACGCTGACGCTCTATGCGAAGACGTCCATGCTCGACGGATCGCAGGCGCACAACGCATGGCTCCAGGAGTTGCCAGATCCGGTCTCCAAGATAGCCTGGGCCAACTACGCGGTCATCGCACCGGCCGCAGCACAGAAAAACGGATTGAAGGAGGGGGATATCGTTCGTCTCGCAGTTGAAGGTGGCCTCGCAGTGGAACTGCCAGTGCACATCCAACCGGGCACACACCCATCGGTAGTAGCCGTGGCTCGCGGGTACGGTCGGAAGGGGACTGAGCGATTCGCGATGGTCGGACCGCAATGGATCGGCGGCAGCGACGGCGGCCTGCGCTCGGGTGTCGGCGTCAACAGCGCCGGATTCCTCCGTGCCGTAAACGGCTGTCTGCGAGGTACCGGCCGCGTCACGCTGCATCCGACCGGAAAGCAGTTTTCTTTCGCCGCGACGCAGGAATACGATTTCCTCGAAACACCGAAGCTTGGATCCTATCGCGGAGAAAAGCGTCCTCTGATACAGCAGGCATCCATCGGTGAATACCGCAGCGACAAGGCGGCAGGCAGTTTCCCGAAAACGGATCTGATCTCTATGTGGCCGGACAAGCACAAATACAGCGGACACCGCTGGGCCATGGTCATCGATCTTTCCGCATGTACCGGCTGCAGCGGCTGCGTGGTAAGCTGCCAGGCGGAAAACAACATTCCCGTCGTGGGCAGCGATGAAATGCGGCGAAACCGTGAACTGCACTGGCTGCGCATCGACCGCTATTTCACCGACGAAAGCGACGACGCACGTGCATCGTTCCAGCCCATGATGTGCCAGCAATGCGGCAATGCGCCCTGCGAAACGGTCTGTCCCGTGCTTGCTACGCTCCATAGCGATGAAGGACTTAATCAACAGGTTTACAATCGCTGCGTCGGTACGCGGTATTGCGCCAACAACTGTCCCTACAAGATGCGTCGATTCAACTGGTTCGACTATGCACCGCTTGGAGAACGCGAAAGCCTCGTTCTCAATCCCGACGTCACCGTGCGATCGCGAGGTGTCATGGAGAAATGTACGTTTTGTGTGCAACGTATCCAGGCCGCAAAGATTACCGCGAAGACCGAGGGTCGGAGTGTCAGCGACGGCGAGATACTTCCGGCATGTGCTCAGTCCTGTCCCGCAAAGGCGATCGTGTTCGGCGATATCAACGATCCGGAAAGCCAGGTCGCCAAACTCATGACATCGGAACGAAACTATCGAGTGCTTGAGGAAATCAATGTGCTACCCTCGGTTGGCTATATGACTCAGATTCGAAACACCCGCAATGGAGCCGACAATGGCTGACCTCTATTCCGTTCTGCGAGTTCCACTGATACTCGGAAACAAACGTCCCGCAGAGGTGACGGCAGATGTTTGCCGCCCGATGGAACAGAAACCTACGGCCATGTGGTGGACTGCATTCACTGCATCCCTCGTACTGCTTTCCTTCGGTGTCATAGCCGTTTCGTATCAACTTGCGACCGGAATCGGTGTGTGGGGACTCAACAACACCGTCGGATGGGCCTTCGACATCACGAACTTCGTTTTCTGGATTGGCATTGGCCATGCCGGGACGTTGATCTCGGCCATCCTTTTTCTCTTTCGGCAGAAATGGCGCACATCGGTCAATCGCTCGGCGGAGGCCATGACCATTTTTGCCGTCATCTGTGCGGGCATATTCCCTATCATACACATGGGCCGTCCCTGGCTGGCGTTCTGGATGCTGCCGTACCCGAACCTGCGCGGTCCGCTCTGGGTAAATTTTCGCTCACCTCTGGTGTGGGACATGTTTGCCATCAGCGTGTACTTCACGATTTCCCTGACCTTCTGGTATGTCGGTTTGATACCGGATCTGGCAACCATACGGGATCGCGCAAAAAAAGGGTGGAAGAAAACCGCCGCCACTATTTTGAGCCTCGGGTGGAACGGGTCGCACAAGACCTGGTCGCGTTACGAAACACTTTACCTGCTGCTCGCGGGACTCGCGACACCGCTCGTCGTTTCGGTGCATACCATTGTGAGCTGGGACTTCGCGACATCCGTGATCCCGGGTTGGCACACGACCATCTTCCCGCCGTACTTCGTCGCGGGAGCAATCTTTTCCGGTTTTGCAATGGTTCTCACTCTGATGATCATCGCACGCAAGGTGCTGGGTTTCGAGGATTATATAACCCTGCACCATATTGAAACGATGTGCAAGGTCATCATCGCCACGGGCTGCATCGTGGGACTCGCCTACGGCACGGAATTATTTATAGCCTGGTACTCGGGCAATCCCTATGAAAAATTTGCTTTCATAAACCGCGCCCTTGGGCCCTACGCCTGGTCGTACTGGGTGATGGTGTCTTGCAACGTGATTGTGCCGCAGTTGTTCTGGTTCCGGAAAATCCGGCGTGCCCCATGGCTGGTTTTCATCCTTTCAATATTGATCAACGTCGGTATGTGGTTCGAGCGCTTTGTGATCATCACAACATCGCTGACCCGCGACTACTTGCCAGCCAGTTGGGCGTCGTATTCGCCGACGATCGTTGAAATCGCGACGTTCACCGGAACGATCGGTCTCTTCTTCACACTGTTCCTGCTCTTCGCGCGCCTTCTGCCGATGATTTCCATCGGTGAAGTGAAAAGCGTGTTATCGTATGGTTCACGGAACGGAAACGGAGGTAAGCAATGAGCAGACGATTTTTCATTGCAGTGTTCGACCGGGAACATGATCTGCTCGAAGCGGTCGGCGCTGCGCGCAGTAAGCAGATGACCATTCATGACGTCTATACGCCATATGCCGTACATGGACTCGACAAGGCAATGGATATGAAGCCGTCGCGGCTTCCGATCATCTGCCTCGTGCTCGGTTTGACGGGCGCGGGTGCCAAACTCTGGTTCCAGATATGGACTTCGGCTTCGAGTTGGCCGGTGAATGTCGGTGGCAAACCGCTGGAATCTGTTCCCGCATTTATTCCCGTCACTTTTGAAATGACCGTGCTGTTCGCCGGTATCGGCACAGTCCTGGCCTTTCTGCTGCGATCGAAACTCCGGCCGGGGAAAAAGGCAAAGCCGGTGGTTCCCGGTATTACCGATGATCGTTTTGTGATAGTGCTCGTAGAAGACAGCGCGGCTTTCGATGTAGCCTATGCCGACAAATTGTTCCGCTCACATGGAGCGGTGTGGACTGGAGAAACTCTGGAAGAAAGCGACGGATCGGATCCCGTCCCTGTGCGATTTTCGCAGGACGGCGATGCTGAGTTTACCTGGCCCGCAGGTTTGTCCACTGGCGAGCGCCCGATTCATGCGCCTTCGCGGGTGATGCATGTGGAGGACAACGCATGAAACACGATCGCATAACCGTCCCCCTGGAAAAGCCGCAGACCGGGCCGACACTCAACATCGTACTCGGACTCATCGCCATCATCCTTTTCTCAGTCAACTTGTTTGTGAAAAGTGAAGCAGGAAGTCGTTCTATGGAGTACGTGCCCGAAATGTTCACTTCAGCAGCTTATGACGCTATGGACGTCAATCCGCATTTCCCTGACGGAAAAACACTCCGTGAGCCAGTCGCCGGAACCATCCCTTACAGTGGATCCAACCCGGCACTGCCTGGGAGCATCGCAGCCGAATCGCTTGCTATCCCTGCATTAAATCCGTTCTCCGCAGACGATGCAGCATCGATGCAGCGTGGAACAGCGGTGTTCACAACCTTCTGCATCGTGTGTCACGGCAGCGGCGGTATCGGCGACGGTATCGTGACTAAGAAGGGCGTGCCACCACCTCCATCGTTCCTGGCTGAACACGCCCTCTCGCTCAGTGACGGACAGCTTTTCAGCATCATTTCCAACGGACAGAATAACATGGCATCCTATGCCGCACAGATTCCGGTTGCAGACCGCTGGAAAGCGATCCTGCACATTCGTGCCTTGCAGCGTCCAACGCCGCCCGTGGCGGCAGCGCCCTCCACGGAAGCGGAGGTGTCCTCCGAGGCAGCGCCCTCCGCAGCAGCGCCCTCCGCAGCAGCGCCCTCCGCAGCAGCGCCTGCGGCGGGCAACGACCTTGGCACGAAGGCGGATTCAAACAGAGGAGGAGCAACAAAGTGAATCAGACTGATATTCCCCAGCTGCTTTCTCCCAGACAGAAACGGGGCCTGACGATACTTGCCATGACGGGCCTGTTGGCGTTCATTGCCGGATTGTTTCTAGCGCCGGAACACGCCTGGTCCGGTCTGCTTGTGACTGGCTGGTATGTGCTTGGATTGGGAGTCGCAGGACTCTGCTTCCTCGCATTCACTGCCGTTACCAATGCCGGATGGAGTGCCGCCATCAAGCGTGTACCGGAGGCAATGACAGCAGTGCTACCGTTCGGGATTGTTTTCGTTCTGCTGTTCTCTTTCGGAGTGCACAGCGTGTACGAATGGAGCCATGAATCGCTGCTCAAGACCGACACGCTTCTGGCGGGTAAGTCGTCGTGGCTGAACACCGGATTTTTCATCGGGCGAGGCGTGGCCATAGTTGCGATATGGAGCCTGCTCGCCTGGCGCATCCTGCATCATTCCCTTCAGCAGGACGAGGATCGAAAGCTTTCGCATAGCGCCGCTATCGTACGGCTGGGTGCGCTGACAATGGTCGTGGTGGGCGTCACCTACTGCCTGGCATCCTTCGACTGGATCATGTCGCTGGAGCCGCATTGGTTTTCAACGATATTCGGATTCTACAATCTAGCCGGCATGTTCCTCAGCGGCATGGCCATGCTCACCATATTGGTGATAGTGCTTCGCCGCAACGGAGCCCTCTCCGCAGTTGTCTCTGATGAACATCTTCAGGACCTCGGAAAAATACTCTTTGCAGCGAGCACGTTCTGGATGTACCTCTGGTTCAGTCAGTACATGCTCATCTGGTATTCGAACATTCCTGAGGAAACCAGCTACTTCATATTGCGTGAACAGGGTGGGTGGCTTACATTCACGGTGCTGAATGTCCTGTTCAACTGGATCCTACCATTCGCCGGTCTCATTTCGAGCCGTGCGAAACGCAATGAAGGCCTCCTTTTCAAAATGTGTATTCTGCTGCTCGTCGGAAGGTGGATCGACATCTCCTGGATGGTCATGCCGCCGTTGACGCCTGATGGTCCCATGTTGACAGTCTGGGATGTCCTTCCGCTCGCTGGCGGTATCGCCGTGTTTCTCCTGCTTGTGTCCTGGCGCTGGAATCGCGCACCGGCCGTGCCTCTGCATGATCCGATGCTGGTGGAAAGCCTGCACTACCATAGCTGATCGCAGGCAATCGATCCTGTTCGTTCTTTGACATTCTCTCCGATCCGTCTGGCCTGTGTGTCGAATGCCGGCATATGGCTGCACGGACGAAGGGCAACCAGCCCTCCCTGCCTGAAGCAGGGAAACGGCGGTGCGGGAAACTGCGCCGCCCCCCGTCTGGAAAGGAGAGTCATGAATGCCGCCGCGCCTCTGGCGTGGCCACTGCCATGACCTGTTCCCCCGGACAGGTTATTTTTGTTTGAAAGGAAGCACTGATGTATACACATGGCATTCCGTTTCCGCTGCCAATTACCGCTGCGCCGCCACCGGTGTCGAGAGAAACCGCAGCTTCGTCCGCTTCTCTCGTCGACGTTCACGGCAGGACGCATACTTATCTCCGCATCGCAGTCACGGAGCAGTGCAACCTTCGCTGCCGCTACTGCATGCCCTCGGAGGTTGAACCTACAGCTTCGTCTCTCTCTCATCTCCTCAGCGACACCGAAATTCTTCGCATCGTTGGCATTCTGGCCGGGCAGGGCATTCGCAAGGTTCGTCTTACTGGCGGCGAACCGCTGCTGCGGACCGACATCGTGGAGCTTGCCCGCAACTTGACCGCGATTCCGGGAGTCGAGACCCTTGCCTTGACGACCAACGGCGTGCGTTTGGCACACATGGCCGGGGCGCTGCGCGATGCCGGACTTTCTTCAGTCAATGTCAGCCTGGATTCGCTGCAGGCCGACCGCTTCGCCGTAATCACTCAGAGGCGGCAATTCGAAACCGTTTGTGCGGGAATCGATGCGGCTCTCACTGCAGGCTTCGACCATGTGAAAATAAACGCTGTGATCATGCGCGGCGTCAACGATGACGAACTGTTCGCCTTCGCGGATTTCGCCAATGAACGGGACATACAGGTCCGTTTCATCGAATATATGCCCTTCGCCGGCAATGCCTGGCAGCGCGGCGGCTACGTCGCCGGGGAGGAAATGCGTGCAAGGCTTTCGACGCGCTTTTGTCTGGAACCCGTCAGTACGGCTGATGCCTCAGTGGCGGAAACCTGGAAAATGGCTGGAAGGCACGGGAGCCTGGGATTTATCTCCGCGCTGTCTTGCCAGTTCTGCGACAGCTGCAACCGGCTTCGCCTCACGGCCGATGGAGCGCTGAAAAACTGTCTGTTTTCGGATCACGAGATATCGCTGCGCGACGCCATCCGTCAGGGTGCGTCCGATGATGACGTACTCGCGTTGGTGCGCAGCTCACTGCACGGAAAAAACGCAAATCACGCACCAGTCGCGTCCCTCGCCGCCGCAGCGGGACGGAGCATGGTGCGTACAGGAGGATGAAATGAGAGATGTCAGTATGAAATCCACTACCCTGCGTACCGCTGAAGCGCGATCGGTTTTGCACCTCGACGCCCGCACCATCGCCGTCATTCACGCTGGAGACGTCCCGAAAGGCGATCCTCTGCCGGTGGCGCAGGTAGCGGCCATTCAGGCAGTGAAAGCCACCAGCACCATCATTCCGTATTGCCATCCCATCCTGATTGAGCACATCGATGTGCAGTTCGAAATCATGGATGCGGAAATTCGCTCTACTGTGCGCGTCACCGCCATCGCGCGGACGGGCGTAGAAATGGAAGCGATGACTGGCGCGAGCGTCGCCGCTCTGACGCTTTACGACATGTTGAAAATGATCGACGAAGACATGCACATCGGCGAAGTGACACTGGTTAATAAGCGTGGAGGAAAATCGCAGTACCGCGAATCCACTCCCCGCATACTGCGCGCCGCGGTGCTTGTGATGTCCGATTCGGTGGCGTCAGGTGAAAAAAAAGACAGCTCGGGGCGCATGATCCAGGAACGACTCAGTGCAGAGGGGCTCGAGATCTGCCATTACGATATAGTGCCTGATGAGACGGCGACGATCGTCGACCGACTGAAGCGCTATGCTGATGAAGACGACGTCGATCTTGTCATTACAACAGGCGGAACGGGTTTCAGCCCTCGAGACTGCACTCCCGAGGCCATGACACAGGTGATCGAACGTGAAATTCCAGGTATACCTGAAGCTATGCGCGCATACGGACAGAATCGCACGCCCTACGCGATGCTCTCTCGCGCCCGCGCAGGTATTCGCGGACAGTGCATCATCATCAATCTACCCGGTTCACGCGGGGGAGTAGCCGACGCTCTCGACGCGCTCTTCCCCTCAGTTATTCACTCCTACCGCATGCTGTGGATGAAGCCGAGCAATCAGCATCAGTCCTACGAGGACACAACTTCATGATTCCATTCGACGAGGCCTTGAGTATAGTTCGGAACGTCGCGAAGCCGGTCGGCATTGTCAGCAGACGACTTGAACTTGCAACGAATTGCGTGCTCGCACAGGACGGAGTTGCGGCGGAGCCCTCGCCTCTATTCGATTCTTCTGCCATGGACGGCTTTGCCGTGCGCACAGCGGATCTGACGCAGGCGGTTGATGGTGCACCGGTCCAGCTTATCATCGACGGAACGGCCCGTGCCGGAGACGCAGTGAAAGAGCGCGTGAAGAGCGGCTGCGCGGTGCGCATCATGACCGGTGCGCAGATTCCTGCAGGCTGCGACGCCGTCGTGCAGAAAGAACATGTCGTAGAAAAGGAAGGCACGATCCTGTGTACACGTTTCGCGCCTCCGGGCAATCACATCCGCCGGAGTGGAGAAGAATATAGCGCCGGAGAAATTGTACTCGGGCATGGCGTGCCGATCACACCTGCCGCAGCGGGAGTGCTGGCTGCGCTCGGGCTGCTGCGTGTTCGGGTCTACAAACCCCCGCGCGTTTCTCTCGTGGTCACAGGCAGCGAGGTAACCCGCCTCGGCGGACAACTACGTCCGGGACAGATACGCGACTCCAATTCATGGTCCATTCTCTTTGCGCTGCGGCAGCTCGGTATCGAATGTCGTGTGCGGCACGTACCTGATCGGATGGAGGAACTCAAACCGATGCTGCAGCAAGAGCTGCGCCAGAGCGACGTCCTCATCACGACCGGAGGTGTGTCGGTGGGTGAATACGATTTCGTACGAAGGGCGCTGTATGATATCGGTGTTGCGGAACATATCTGGCGCGTGGCCATGAAGCCGGGGAAGCCAATCTTTTTCGGTAGCCGAGGTCGGCGTCTGGTTTTCGGGTTGCCTGGAAATCCGGTTTCAGCGCTGCTGGGCTGCTTTCTTTTCGTGCGGCCTGCGCTGCTTGGCATACTCGGGTTGCAGGAAACACCTTCCGGAGGAATTCAGGCACGCCTCGGTGAAGCGGTGCGATGCAGTGCCGACCGCAGCGTGTTTCTCCGTGTTGCACTGGAGGCGAACGGCGGCCGGGTGCCGCGCGCCATGCCGGTGCGGGAGCAAGGATCACACATGCTTTCCGGTATGGCCCGTGCGCATGGCCTGCTTCGTCTGCCGCTATCGAGCGCGACATTGCCCGAAGGGCGTCTCATCACTGTTCAACCATTTTCATGGGGAATCTCATGAGCGGAAATAATGTCGGTAGAATAGAAGCCATCTCCATCAGCACGCGGAAAGGCATTCCGAAAAGCAACATCGCACAGGCAATCCTGCGCGCTGCGCATGGAATCGAAGGCGACGCACACGCAGGCGACTGGCATCGCCAGGTGAGCCTGCTCGCTATCGAGAGCATTGAGAAGATTCGCGCGAAAGGACTGAAGGTGGACCCGGGTGCGTTTGCCGAGAACATCACGACGTCGGGGCTTTCGCTGTACACCCTGCCCGTCGGCACCCGGCTTGTCATCGGCGAAACAGTTTTAGAAATCACACAAATCGGCAAGGAATGCCATGCGCGCTGCGCGATCTACTACACCGCCGGAGATTGTGTCATGCCGCGCGAAGGAGTGTTTGCACGCGTGCTTCGCGGAGGCGGCATCGCTGTGGGCGATGTCTGCTGTATAACCTCCAAGCCGGAATTGGCGGCCATTGATGGCGCCGCGGCATGACTAAACGGACGAATACCCCGTCGCTGATAAATTCGGTGAACTGATGAAGGGCACATGTGAAACGTTCCCGGGAATAACCGGCGTAATCCTCGCTGGCGGACATTCCACACGCATGGGAGAGGACAAGGCATTATTGAAAGTCGGCGGCGTGCCAATCATACAGCGCATCCGCGACACGATGCAGCCGCATTTCCAACAGCTGCTCCTTTCAACGAATCACCCGGAATGCTACGATTTTCTCGCACTCCCTTCTGTGCGCGACGTTGTTCCGGAAGCCGGACCTCTTGCCGGCATACAGGCGGCTCTTACCAGGGCTGAGACCGAACGCGTCTGTGTCGTAAGCTGCGACGCGGCGGGAGTAACCTCCGAACCAATTAAACTTCTATGCCAGGCGGCAGTCGACGCTCCCATCGTGGTCATGGGCGATGGTAGACGTTTGTATCCTCTCATGGCAGTGTATCATCGGTCGATTCTTCCTCTCATCGATGAACGCCTGCGGCTCAGAATGCGGAGCATGCATGGGCTGCTTGACGCAGTCGGATATCACGTTATACTGCCCGCGGGAATGAGTGAGGGAATAAGGGATCAGATTTTCTGGAATCTCAACACGCCGGATGATTACTCACGATTCATTCGGTTTATGCACCCTCGTTCATATGTCCGCCCGAATCGTGAGAACCCGATTACGGGGCGGAATGCCGGCGGCGCTTCGCTAGAAAAACGACAATGGCGAGAATGAGAATAACGGCGACAAGGGAATAGAACCACCATGTCTGGTACCAGGGAGGCAGAATGGTGAAAGCAAACCGGGCTTCATCGGCTGTGAACTGTCCCGGTATCATGGCCTGAACCCGAAAGCGGTAATCTCCGGCAGGCAGGTTGGTATAGTGCACGGTATGCTCTGCGGAGGCTGTCGTCCAGGTAGTGTCGCGACCATCCAGGCGCCAGCGATAGAGCATGCGGTCGTGCAGAGTTATCTGTCCACTCGCGAACTCGAAATTGATATTCTCGTCATATTGTTCAATCCGGGATACTACCTCGGACTTGCCTCCTCTGCCGTAATACCCTCCGATACCATTGATGGATACACTCCGGATGAACGTCTTGAAAGGACTATAGGAAATAGGCGGGATGGCGGGGTCATATCTAAACACGACATTATCCGCGCCGATCCAGGAGATGCCGCTTACGTCAGTAAATATGGCGAGCACATCCCCTCTGATATTTAAAAATGGAGCGGTGATAAAACGCTGCTCTCCATTCGGCTGTGCCTTGGCATATCCCACCGTTTGTCCTTCAAATAGCTGCATCCAGACTCTCCCGTTCCTATCGGTATAAATGAACTTGGGATCGATAGGGATGGGATATCGCATGCTTTTCAGAAAATGCGTGGCCGGTTGGAATATCCCGTGAAGCTCATCAAATGTCAGCAGGTGATCTTCGTTGATAAAAAATGGCTGCCCATTCGCCGTTGCCGCGATGATGGGGCCGGAAGCAAGCCCAGGCGAAGAGTCGAAGCTGCGGATGTTCGCATTGAGAATACCGTGCTGTATGTCGATGCGCCGTACGCCATGCTGTGCCGTACCAACCCAAATGCTTCCATTTGCGGCTTCGGCGAAGGATAAGACGAAGTCCTCTTTTTTGCCGGACAGCACATACTCCTTCCAGACCGAGCCGCTGCGGATGAGGCAGTACAGGCCGCTGTGGGTCCCGGCAAGTATGGTGTCTTGCGAACCGTGCACAGCGAGGAGCGCTCGGGCGCCGCGTCCGGGACTCGAAATTCGCCGCAGTGTTCGCTTTGGATCCATCGCGTAGACTCCGTTCGTGGTCGAGACGAGCAGCGCATCGCCTGCATCGACGAGGCTGAAAATGGCCGAACGAATCGCCGGAAGAAGAACAAAGTAATCCATCGGCGCTGACTGTTTGCGAGGAGGTGCGTCGGATGCCTGGAGGTAATAGAGTCCCTGGGTTGTCGCAGCGTACAGTGTTCCTGCGAAGCGCCGGATCGCCGTAATCTGTCCGTACATTCCCCGTTCCGCGCCGAAGCTGCTTACCGGTCCGCCCGGCCAATCGATGCGCGTGATGCCGTCGTCGAGCGTCGCCCAGATGCTTTGATTCTGATCCACCATGAGTCCGTTCACCGCATTCCCGAAAAGTTCGGCTTCCCGATCAAATACTTTTTTTACGGATCCGGACTGATCAAAAATCCAGATGCCGCGGTGTGTTGTCCCAACCGCGAGCATTCCCTGCGCCAGACGTACCGCGCATGTCGGCATCCAGAGCGGATCGGTTATCGCGCTGAAGTTCCAGATGTTGTGAAAAGTGCTTCCATCGTGTCGGAACAAGCCACGCAGCCGGGTTCCTACGATGAGTTGTCCATCCGCATCATGATAGAGGCAAATCACTTTATCCTGCAGATCGATCTGCGAATCCATAGCGGTATCGCTGGCAAACACAGCGCCTCCCGCTACAGGGATGAAGCGGTCATTTTCCAGCGTGCAGAGTCCCACGCTGTCAACATTCACATACAGCGTTCCGTTTGATACGAAGGACATTCCAAGCGGGCGCGATGACGGAATAAACGACAGCTTTTTGCCATCCCAGCGGCAGACAGCTTCCTCGCTGACGAAGCAGACAGAACTGCCGGCGGCATGGATGTGATAGATCTCAGTGAGGAGCGGAGCATTCGCCGGGAGGCGGTCGCTGAGGAGGTCCATCGCAGGACGACCTTTCTCATCATAGACCACACGTCCGAACGCGCCGCGCAGTCCAAAGTATTTCGTGTCGTCCTCCCCGCAGGCGACAGCGTAAACGGGAGTGTTGTTGATTGATGGAAGAAGGCGCCAGGAATTCCCGTCGTATTCGAGCAGACCGTAGCTGTTTCCTGCCCAGAGAATCCCCTCTGCATCGCGGATGCAGTCCCAGTTCGTCAGATCATAACCGAGCGATTTCGTGCTGTAATGCTCGATGCACGGATCCCCTTCCGAAGATCGCGGCTCCTGCAGCGGCTGCTGCGACTGGACAACAGACGTATGCAATAGAGTTTGAAGCAGTAAAATCACTACCAAGAGATGACTGCTTTGAATCACCAGCTCACCCAATCATAAAACGTCTTTTGAATACACGCAAGCAACATAGAGAAAGGATTTCATAAGCGCAAATAACAGATAGAAAAATCGAAAATAAAATTATCGCACTCTCTGTACCCGGTTTCGCCCTGTACCGGCAGAGGAGAAAGCGCTTTCAGGCCTTGCCTCACGCATCCTGAGTGAGAAAACCGCTTCAAAGTTCTATTCTTACCAATATACCTTGTAAAATCTACATGATATGTAGAGATAGCAAGGTCGTAGTTTGATATGAAGTGAATATCTACGAATAAGGATTTTTTTGAAGGTTTGGATTTGCCGGTCCAATTGATATATTACCTTGTAATATCGATGCGAGATGTAGATAATACTAGGTAAATTATGGTTGATCGTTCGTCTGACGTCGCAGTGCTTAGAAAATTGATCGAACAATTTCCGGTTACGGGAATTATCGGTGCCCGCCAGGTAGGGAAGACCACGCTTGCACGCATTGTTGGCGATGGACTCGGGTGGAAGGTTACGCACATCGATCTCGAGGATCCGGAAGATCTAGAGAGGATGAAAGAGCCAATGATGGCGCTGCGCGACCTCCGGGGACTTATTATCATTGATGAGATACAACGCACTCCCGAGATATTCCCGGTTCTTCGTGTGTTGGCGGATCGCCACGAGGCGCATACGCGCTACCTGATTCTGGGGAGTGCCTCGCCGGATCTTCTCAGGCAAGGATCGGAAAGTCTGGCAGGACGCATCGCGTTTCATGAGCTGGGTGGG
Source organism: Bacteroidota bacterium (assembly GCA_049663345.1). GTDB lineage: Bacteria > Bacteroidota > Ignavibacteria > SZUA-365 > SZUA-365 > SZUA-365. The sequence continues at coordinate 19,373 of JBATDG010000111.1, read as the reverse complement.
TTCACTCTCCCGGATCTTGGGATTGAGTCGCTCGGTCAGCTTTGGCTGCGGGGCGGCTTCCCTCGATCCTATCTGGCCAAGGACGACGCATCAAGTCTGCTATGGCGGCGGGAGTATATTCAGACTTTTCTCGAGCGCGATATTCCGCAGCTCGGCAGTTCCGTTCCGGCCGCAACCCTGAGACGCTTCTGGAACATGATCGCACATTATCACGGTCAATTGTGGAACGCCGCTGAACTCAGCAGGTCGTTCGGGCTTTCTGATGCTTCCGTTCGAAGATATCTCGATCTTTTGACATCTGCGCTTGTCCTTCGGCAGCTGTCGCCATGGCATGAAAATCTCGGGAAGCGACAGATCAAATCCCCGAAAGTGTACGTCGCGGACAGCGGCATTCTTCATGCCTTGCTCGGAATTGAAAATGCGGAGGATCTTCACGTGCGCCCTCAGATCGGCGCTTCGTGGGAGGGGTTTTTTCTCGATCAGATTATTCGTCTCGTCGGACTGCGATGGGACGAATGCTATTTCTGGCGAACAACTGCCGGGGCCGAACTGGATTTATTTTTCATGCATCGCGGACGAAGAATAGGTGTGGAAATTAAGCGTACTTCAACTCCCAAAATCACACCTTCCATGCGTTCGGCGTTGCAGGATCTGAAGCTGGATGAACTCATCCTGCTGCATGCCGGCCAAAAGAGCTTTCCGCTGGCTGAAAACATTCACGCGGTTGCGGCGGATCGACTTCTTGCGGACTTTCCGATCAGTCGGTGAACCGGTCGCTGCAATCACAGTATCTGTTGATATTATTCTTCGTAAAACGTAATATACCGCATATTGTGGCGTGCATTCAGTTTGCTCAACGAGGAATGGGAGAAAATATGACCATCGAGACTGGTGTAAAGCTCGGGAGTATCGCGAGTGTAGCGGCAGGGTTGCTGATGATTTTTTTCGGCTACACCTACGTCCCGTATCATGTAATCTGCAATTATGGCAACGGACTCTCCGGGGAGATCGGGCACCATTTCATTTTCGATCCGCCCTCCAGCGAGGAAGCCCTACACCTGCTCGTGGACTCGCGGAGTGGATGGCGCACCTGGCATGCTATGTATACCCGTACCAATTTCAGCGAGAAGGTCGCGGCGACCGAAGTACATATTCTCACGCCACTGCAGACGAATCAGCGATGGACGTCGACAATCTATGGAATCGGCTGTCTTTTTATTCCCGTCGCATTAACGAGCTGGAAACGTCAGGAGGCAGGACGCAGGCAGAAGCAGCAGGCTGAGTAGATTCGCAAGGTAGCGAGCACTCAAACCAGCGGATTATTGTGGCGGAAGCGGTCGATGTTTTCTTTTTCCCCGATCAGGAGCACATCGTCGCCTTCTTCGAAGCGGTATTTTGCGGTGGGGAGGGTACCGGGACGCTCGGAGGGATCTTCGCTCTCGTCTGATTTCTTTCGAATGAGAATGACCTCAACGCCGTAGCGATTGCGGATGTCGAGCTCAAGCAGAGACTGTCCGACGAACTGCCCCGGGATCGTGGTCTCGACGATCTGATGCAAGGTATGTCGTATTACAGTGGAGGCGTCAGTCAATAAGATAACATTTCCCGCGCGGAACGCATGGCCACGTGTTGTTGGGACTATCCGCATTCCGCGCTGGCCGAACACCTGACCGCGGCGGGAGTTCCAGGGCCCTTCCGCCGGCCATTCGGCCATGTATCCTGCGAGCGGTATTCCAAAGTTTGCGCTACAGACGATACAATATCTTCACCGCAGCTTGGGCATTTCCAGTCTGCACAATGAGATGGTACATCCCGGCGGGGAGCCCGGGGGGCGGTGTCCACCGCAGCGGGGCGCTTCCGCCTGCGATCGCGGCATGCGTGCGGCTGACCTCACGGCCCAGTATATCGCGGGCGATCAGCTCAACTTCACCAGCGTCCATGCCCGTACAGGAAAGCGTGAACGTTCCGGAGCCCGGATTCGGCCAGACGCTGTTGATGCGGAACCCATCCGCAGCGGGATTCTCATCATCGACAGAGACTTCGACGACCCACCACTGCACGCGGCTTTCTTCATAGGGCGCGATCGCATTCCACGACAATGGGGCGGGATGCATGCCGCCCGCTTCCCAGAGCGGGATCATGTCGCCGAAATGGTTGCTGGTCGGGACCTCCGAATTGCCGGGAGGAAGTATGCTCAGAGAGGAATCCACCAGCGAAAGATCCACGATCTGCGAATAGCTGTTGCCCAGCTGCGACCAGATCGTGGCCGTCACACCGCATGTGAGCGGGGAGGAGGTCTGATCGAAATTCCGATTCAGGGATCCGAATTTCTCCAGATTGTCCTGCCACGGCATGCTGTGCCGCACTACCAGCGGACGAGCGCCCGGATCGGCAATGCCGCTGCGGCGGTAGACTTCCGCCAGCTGCGCGATCAGCCAGGCGCGGATATCCGTGTCGGGTGAAAGTCCGCCCTGTGCGAGTTCGTAGGCTTCCAAATCGCGGAACAGCTGGATCAGTCCGGCATCGCTGCCAAGGTAGCGCGCTTCAAGCGGCGTGCCGCGGAGCGTGCGTTTGATCACGACACCGATGCTCGAGGTGAGGCGATACACCGACCACGCGGTGTTCTGAGTGTAGTCCCAGCTGCGCAGTGAATCAGCGGCCGCCTTCGCATCAGCTTCTGCCGTGGGATCCTCATCCACCGCCATGATGGCATAGCGCACGAAATCGCGTGCGATGGGCTCGACCATATCGCGATGCACATTCAGAAAATCATCGGGAGAAAAAATGTCCGTCTCTTCCATCAACTCCCTGAGCCGCCAGCTGCGCGCATTGTCGCCGAGTCCGCCACCGACGGCATAGGGATACCACGATCCCACCGGAGCGTTGTTGGCCGTGCTGATGTAGCCCGCGACGGGATTGAGCATGCGCGGCATTTCGTCGAAAGGCACCACGCCCTGCCATTCCTCGTCGCCGTTCGCCCCGAGGAAAGGGATGCCGGCGTTGTGGACGCGCAGCGGCACGCGCGCCATAGTATAATATGCGATGGTCTTTTTTGTGTCCGCGTAGATGAGATGCACTCCCGGCGACTGATACAGCTCGACGCCTTTGACGAATTCGGGCCAGTTGCGCGCGGACATCATCTTGAGGAGTCCCGTGATCGTTGTGGCATCCTCTTCCAGCACGAGCCAGTGGAGCGCGAAGATTTCACCAGCCTTGACACCATTCACCAGATCGTTGACCACCGGACCATGCCGCGTCGCCATCACATTGATCGTGACGTCGCGGGCGCCTTTCACCTTGATCACTTCCGAGCGTTCTGTCATCGTCTCCCAGCCGTTTTTCCATTTGTATTCGTTGCGCGTGCCCGGACGCAATTCCTCCTGGAAAAGATCCGCGTTGTCGGATCCCAGGGCGGTGAGTCCCCAGGCCACGTTTTCATTGAAGCCCAGCAGCATCACTGGTGTCCCGGGCATGGAAATGCCGCGCACGTTGAAGGCGCCGCCGGAGATATGCGTCTCGTACCAGGTTGCCGGCGACTGCACGGTGATCTGCGGATCGGATTCGAGAATGGGAAAACCGGTGCTCGATTTCGCGGCGCCGACGACCCAGTTGTGGCTCATTTTCGGGGGTTCCCACGCATCGTCCGCCGCGTCTTTTTTCAGCGAACTACCGCCGGATGTCGGAGCGATGCCGTTCAGCAATTTCTGGTACTCGGACTCGTAGCGGCTGTATTCGTCCTGGCTCACGATCGCGGCGGCATCGTCCACCTGCCGGTTGCCGGCCTCGAGCTCTGCGATCGCTTCCTCGCGCGTCATTGTCGCGAGCATGGTTTCGAATTTCCTCAGGGCCTGCACTTCGTTTGTCCATCCGCGGTCGAAATACTCGGCAATGCGGTAGAAGCACGCCACTGCATCCGCGCTGGTCCACGGTTCGAACGTGACACCCAATGCGCTTTCCACTGCCGAGACCTCTGCACGGTGTTCGCTGACGTAGTGCCGCACGCCGGCGGCGTACAGATCCAGGAGCATGAGCACCGAATCGGGGAGAGATGGAGTGACCTGCTGCGCATGCCGGTAGAGTCCGATCGTACGAAGCCGCTTGTCATGATCGAGAAAGCTGCTCCCGAACACCTCGGAGAGTCTACCCTGCACAGACAGCCGCGCCAGCTGCATCTGCATGAGGCGCTGGCTCGCCTCGGCATACCCTGCCGCCATGAAAGCCGCCTGCACCGGGTAGGGAACGTTTCCGAGATCCGGCCCAATCCCGTAGGCATGTGTCACGCCCCAGCGATCGGTGACGACGCGGGAGTACCACGTCTGTGCACTGACGACGGATGTGAGAAGGAACAGGCAGACGAAGATGAACAGGCGGACAATGACGGACAGGCGGTTGAGCATGAGACGACCTCTTAAAGAATTCGGTTGTGCCGGAAACTACGCGCCCAGCGAACAGAATGCAAGAGGATCTGCCTGCTGTCGCCGGAGTACGCCGACTCTGTGCGCAGCAGCCCGGTCAGCACGATTTTTCACGAGATAAATCGTATTTTGCAGGTAAGTTATTAGCTGTATGAGGTTTCTGGTATTCCGGTGAGGAAAACCGGAGAAACATTGAGGCGCTGCAAGATGACGAACAACACGAAGAAGGGATCGCAAGGAGATATCGACGGCACTTTGAGCATCGATGTCGAAGAGTGGTTCTGCGTACACAACCTGAATCCGCCCTTGTTGAGGAAGGACTGGGAGACCTATGAACGCCGCGCGGAAGCCAGTACGCGCTACCTGCTCGATATGCTGGATACACACGAAGCGCGTGCGACGTTTTTTATGCTGGGCTGGGTAATGGAGCGCACTCCCGGACTGGCAGCAGAAATACACAATCGGGGACATGAAGTTGCCACGCACGGCTATAATCATGGCTCGCTGATTGAAATGACACCGGACGAGTTTTCCCGGGATCTTGACGCAGCTCTCGAAGTGCATGCGCAGCAGCTGTCCGGCGAAGTGCTCGGCTATCGTGCCCCGTCGTTCACACTGACCGAGGCCACAAGGTGGGTTATTCCCATTCTGGAAAGCCGCGGGCTGCGCTACAGCTCATCGGTGTACCCAATGCGCGGCCATCCTGTATACGGCATGCCCGATGCACCTGTTGATCCGTGGCGTATCGGTGAGACTCTGATGGAAGTGCCGTTAACGGTTGCGCGCTTCGGTTCCATGCGAGTTCCCTGTGCTGGCGGAGCTTATCTGCGCCTTCTGCCTTTTCCGCTGATTCAGTTTCTGCTGCGCAGCGTGCGCCGCGAAGGACGACTGCTGAATCTGTATGTCCATCCATGGGAATTCGATCCCGATCAGCCGCGCGTCGCAATCTCCCTGCAGAAGCGCTTGCGCCATTATCATAATCTACATCGGACCGGGGACCGCCTTGGGCGCCTGCTGTCGGAATTTCGCTTTACATCAATAAAGGAACTTTCATGCCTGAAATGAACGACGATGATCTGCAGAGGGACTATTGGAATCGTGAACTCCCGGCGTTCGATGCGATTTATTCGCATAAGAAAAGCGGCCTCTCCAACGTCATGGACAAAATGTTCCGGCAGGATATGTATCAGCGGTACACTGAGACCATCGGGGCTTGCGCCCCTGTGGAAGCACGGAGTTTCCTGGACGTCGGCTGCGGCACCGGAGAGTATGCGCTTGAGCTGGCGCGCCGGGGTGCGCAGAGAGTTCTCGGAGTGGATGTAGCAGACCGGATGGTGGAAACCTGTGAGGCACGCGCCAAAGAGCTGGGAGTAACCAACGCCTCGTTCGTACGCGGCGTGATCGAAGACCTTCCAGTAGCTGAGAAATATGATGTCAGCATTGCGATCGGCCTCTTCGATTATCTGGAAGACGCTGTTCCAACGCTGACCGCCATGCGCGAACGCACAACAGGCACGGTCATCGCCACGTTTCCCCGTCTGATGACCTGGCGTGCGCCGATTCGTAAGCTCCGCCTCAAGCTTCGCGGCTGTCCGGTGTACTTTTACACAACAGCGTCAGTAACCTCGGCACTCACTGCTTCCGGACTCACACCGGTGCGGCTGAGCCGGGTGGGGAAACTTTATTTTGTTGTTGCCAAAGCCTGAAAGCCGCCCCGATGCGCCTGGCGCTCCGTGCGACGATTGGCTGGTATCGAGCAAATAAAGGGTGATCCTTTGTTACTCTCAAAGCATTGTATTTTTGCCGTCCTGCTGGCATTGTTTAGCAGTGTCACTGTCAATGCCTCCAATTATTATGTTGCTTCCACGGCCACCGGAGGCGGGACTGGCAGCCAGAGCGACCCTTGGCAGCTGCAGGAAGCATTCAATTCTCCGGCAGCGCTTGCGAATCCTTCGGACACTGTCTGGATCTGGATAGATGGCGGGACCTACACCAATACCTATGATGCGCAAACTTCCTTCAGCTGTTTCACCAATGGGAGTGTGAATGCGCCGATCATTTTCAGGAATTTCCATAATGAACGGGTGATTATTGACGGACAACTGCCGATCACCCTCCGTTTTGGACTCGATAAATGCAGCTATACCTGGATTTGGGGATTGGAAATTACGAATTCAAGCACCGCTGACCGCGACCATCCCGCCTACGCCCGAGCGGGTGACATCGAATGCACGGCGGAAAACATTCGGTTAATTAATCTGATTGTTCACGATATGGGAAGCGGTCTGAGTCTGTGGAAAACAGCAAAAAACACCGAAGCCTATGGCTGCATTATTTATAACATCGGCAACAACAGCAATAATGGCGGCAACTGGGAAGGTCATGGACACGGCATGTATCTGCAAAATGATACGGTGGGCATCAAGAATATCCACAACAACATCGTCTTCAATACGTTTGGCTACGGTGTCAAAGTGTGGCAAACCACAACAACTGCAGCCCTGGGAAATTTCAGTATCGAACGTAACATTGTCTTTAACGGAGGGGCTGCTTCCGAGAATCTGGGAGGGGTGGGCAACAATACCCGAACGCATAATTTCTTCGTCGTATCCAATAGTGCAGGCAACCCAATCACCAACACGGTCATCAAACACAACTACACATTTTCTGGCAACAATACTCCAAGGCCGCCGGTGAATGCCTTTGGTCTGAACTATGGCGTCAGGAACATGATTCTGGACAGCAATTATATAACCTGCCAGACGAGGCTGGGATTCAACAACACGCCAATATTTGACGCATCCGTAAAAGACAACAACATCATTGCCGGGATCCCACCTGAATACGGCAATTACCTTTGGGGCTTTCAAGCAGCCGATTACCCTCAAAATACTTACCTCGCGGCCGAGCCGGACAGCGGGTTAGAGTATTTCATTCTGCGCAACAAATACCAATCAACCCGCTCACATATCGTTATTTACAACTGGGCCGGCGCAGATTCTGTGCAAATTGATTTGACAAAGTCCGGATTGATGAGTGGCGACAGCTATGAACTAATCAATGTTATGGATTTCTACAGCGACATGGACAGCGGAACAGTATCTGCCAGTGGTGCTATTTCTATTGCCATGGCCGGCCATACTTTTGCTCCTGTAACAGGATCAAATAAACCGTCGGTTTCCCAGTTTCCCAAGTTCGGAGTATTTGTTATCCGCAAAATTGATTCGCCAGTTGCCAGCGTCGTATACGAACGCAGCGTTCCAGGCGATCTGAACATTTACCCGAACCCGTCCAATACCGGTTTTAATGTCAAATTCAATTCCGACCATTCAGGGCAGCATCAAATATTCATCTCCGATGCCAGGGGCAAGCTCGTATCGAAGCCGAGGGATGCTTTTTTCACACATGGAAACCATGAAATTACGATAGACATGGACGATCTCCCGGCCGGTGTGTATTTCATAATGTTTAAGGACATGTACGGCTGCAGAACAGGCAGAGTGCTTCTAAAGAATTGAAATCGCGGCAGGGAATCCGGATTCGTTTAGGCAAAGCGTTGTAAATCGTGATTTCGCGGCCATTCTGCGGGAAAATGCATACTATTGTCTTTAATCCAATTTCTTTGTACCATTCCAGCATAAGATATTCTAGCACATCGTTGTCCGAGACTTACATCCACATCCAGGAGGTGTTATGTCCTTGTTATCGATCCATCTTCGTCGAGGAGGATTATGGCCTGTTATTGCCGCGGCGCTCCTCGTACTCGTGTTGACGGCGTCTGCGCCCGCGCAGAATATCGCAACGAACTACACTTTCAGCCAAAGTACCGGCAACACCTACACCCCGATCACCGGGGGAACGGTGTACGGAACAACCAGCAACGACGATGAGGACTGGACGAATATCCCGATCGGGTTCAATTTCAACTTCAACGGAACCGTCTACGACAGAATTTGCATCCAGACGAACGGGTATATAGTCATGGGGGCCACGATCGGCGGGTACAATTATCAGAATCCGATCTGCTGCGGCTCGAATGACAACCTGATCAGTGGAATGTTCCTGGACCTTCAGGGGCAGACCGGCTCGCAAATCATGTCCAAGCTCGAAGGGACATCGCCCAACAGGGTGTTCGTGGTCCAGTGGACGAACTACCGCAACTTCGGCGCAGCAACATCACTCGATAGTTTCAACTTCCAGATTCGGCTTAACGAAAGCGCGCTGCATACGATCGAGATTCTCTACGGGACTATGACCAACGGGTCGAATTACGCCCACCTGAATCCACCCCCGGCGACGGTGATCCTCGATCCGCCGGTGGGACTGCGCGGTTACGGAAACACTGATTACAACGTGCGCAAGGTCAGCAGCTCGCTGAACACCTGGGCCACATCCACCACGGGAACAACCGTCAACGACTGCTGCGAGTTCACCAGCACTTTCGGACCGCCGTCTGGTTTGAAATACAAGTGGGACCTTACGACGATTCCTCCGCCTCCGCCACCCAGCCACTGGGTTACGATCGCGCATCCGATCGGATCGATCACACCGGGGAATCCCGCCGTACTCATTTCCTGGCCCGTGTATTACTTCTGGTGGAGCGACAAATCCGAAGCCATATACCGCGACAATGAATTTCAGCTTGGCGGCTGGAGCGGCGGCGACGGATTGATCACCAAGGTCGGCTGGTCTGTGGGACAGACCTCAACCTACCAGAACGGGATGTTGTACATCTATTTCGCCAACATCAGCAACTCCACGGCGAGCGCCGGAGTCGCAGCCGGACCGGAGACTCCCTACAGCAACATGACGCTGGTCTACTCCGGCACTTCACCGATGTTCAACACATTCGGATGGAAGGATTTCGAACTTCAGACGCCATTTCTCTATTCCGGAGAAGGACTGCTTGTCAAGGTCGTTCATGATGGTACGGCATATAGCACCACGGCATACTTCCAGGCTACCAATACCGGGACCAACCCGTACCTGCATCGCTATGCATACAATGATGTCCCAGCCGCGTCGCTGACCACGCTGCCATACGTATACACCTACCGGCCGGACATCCGCTTCGACGTGTGCATTGATCCCAATCCGACGGTCGTCGATTGCACGGTACCTGCCGCTCTCGAAATCCCGGCGACGATCCCCATCGTTTACAGCCTGTTGGATCCGGATGACTCCTACACGGCAGACATCACGTTCAATTTCCGTACCCCGGCCGGAGTGCTGGCCTATTCGCAATCGACATCGGTTGCCGTCAATGCCGGAGTCCTGACCACCGGAACGGTGAATATCCCGAGCGGCGTACTCACACCGGGGTATTATGTGGTAGAAACGGTATTCAATGTGCTGGACTACTGTAAGGGCATGACGAATGTGACGGTGCGGCGGGTCGTTATGATTCTTGCCCCCGGAGATGTCCCGTGTCTGGTGTGGCCCGGCGATGTGAACAATGACGTCGTCGTCAATTACGGAGACCGCGGCGCGTTGAACACCTATATCCACGACGCCAATCTTAGTCCGATCTGGCTCAACGGTCCGGCACGCTACCGCGCCGATGCGGCGACCAATCCGCTGACCTATTACACGTGGGAGGCGCAGCCGGCGATTCCATGGCAGACGCCGATGGGCTGCTACATGGATGCCGACGGCAATGGCATTATCAACAACTTCGATTACATCGTGATCAAGATGAACTGGTTCCGCTCTTCGGGCCTCATTTCCCCGAAGCAGAATCAAGCGGGCAGCACGATCACCTTCGATCTCGGACAGAACTATCCGAATCCATTCAATCCCAGCACCACGCTGGACTATAGCGTCCCTGAACGCAGCGATGTGCTTCTCTCGGTGTATGACATGCACGGCCGCGAGGTCGCAAGGCTGGTCAACAGCGAGAAAGCAAGCGGTATGCATAGTGCGACATTTACTGCGCAGGATCTTCCCAGCGGACAATATCTCGCCCGCATATATATCACGGGTCTCGAGAGCGGAATGACGTTCACGAGAACAATCAAGATGACACTGTCGAAATAAGGCAGCATCACGTATTTTCAAAAACGTCCCGCCCGAAACGGCGGGACGTTTTATTTGAAGTCGGAGCATCTAAAACCGAATCAGCACAGACTGCAATCGTCCGCCTTTTGTTTCCGTCTGCAGGAATCAGGATTTAAGTTTTGCTTCCGCCTTGCCGCGGACGAGCGCATAGTTGAGGTCGTTGAAATTCCAGTCTACTACCGCCTGGAATAACTTCGCGGCCTTGTCGTTTTCTCCCAGCGCTTCAAGAGCGAGGGCCTTATAGTACTTGACCTCGATCATGTCATCGCCGGATGAATCGAAGAATGAAATGGCGGATGTGGGATTCCCTTCCTCCATGGCAATAAGGCCCCGCAGAAAGTGGACAGGATTCATTGCACGGGGATTGGATTGTTCCCTCAACATCCGCTCTGCAGAATCCGCAAGGGCGCTTGCATCGATGAGTTTGCCCTGGCGGAGAGCCATCAGTCCACCGAGTACCGCGAGCTGACCTTCCGTAGAAGCGGTATATGCTTCGTTCTTCACGATGGTAGCCAGCTCTCTCGACAGTTCAGTATGCTTGACCATAGCCTCGGCGGCTACGGCGAACGCCCGGGCTTCAATGGCGATACGGCAGCGGTCTTCATAGCAGGAATTCAAGGCCTGCTGCAGTTCTCCCGGATCGCTTATAAGCGAGGGAGCTGCATCAATCACGGACTGGTTCGCTGCAAGTGCGGCGTTGATATCGCCGGCGTATAGCCAGGTGTACACAGCGAAATTCTTTCCACCAATTTTCCAGCGATCCGATTTTTCCACGGCGGAGGAATAATCGCTGCGTGCGGCGTCGTAGTTTCCCAGGAACGTGTCGGCATGTCCTTTTTTCGAGAAGGCGACAGCGCTTGTTGGATCGACTTCCGCAGCCTTGGCGTATGCGTTTCTGGCTTTCTCAAGATCGAGCTGCGCCCGGTATACATCACCGAGTGTGATATGGGCATCGGCTTCGCCGGGCTTCAATTCAACATAGCGGGAGGCCTCGGACTCGGCCTTGCTCAGGTCGCGGGGTTCATCGAAAATGAACGAAACGGCGAGTCTGTTGTGCGGTAGAGCCCATGTGGGATCGAGTTCTGCGGCAGCGAGCATCGCTGCACGGGCCTCTTCAATATTCTCCATTCCCGAGTAGGCATCCGCAAGTTCGATCTGTGCGCGCGCTGATTTCGGATATGCCTTCACCAGCTGCTGCGCGAGGTTCAGTTCTTGCTGTATGTCGTCATCCAGCATCGCGGCAAAACTGTCGAGGAGGATTTTCTCACCCGCACTGGTGTTCTCACGATTTGCAATCGCCTTATCCGCCCATTCCTTCCAGTCCGAGGCTGATGTTGCTGTTCTAGCGCGATACACGCAGGCGAGGGCGAAAGAAGGATCCGCTGCCAGCGCTCTGTCAAACGCCGCGCGTGCCTGTTCGGAGCGTCCGACCTCAAGCGCATCGCGTCCTTCGATAAACGCTGCGCGGGCTTCCTCCGATGTTGTCGTGATCGGGATGTCGGAGTTCTCTTCAGCTTTCTTGCCGCAGGAAGAAAGTAACGCGGCGGTGAATATGACTACCGGTAGGATATATAACGACAATCGTCTCATGACGTTTCTCCTGGATGTTAGGAAGTAGAAAACCACCAAACGCCCGTTGCGGGGTCGGAAACCTGGCTGCAATCAATGTGAATTTGGATTACATCTTAATATCGTGATTTTCAATACCCATTGTCAAGTGCGGTGGATGCGCTGCTGTATTTCAACGAAAACATCGAAGCCCCCCGGAATTTGTCTTATGAGACCGGGATGAGGCGTTGTCCACCTTCAGATGCCGCGCTATTTTGAAACCTGATGAATCGCAGCGAAGGCTACTTCATCTGTTTTGGACTCGAATGATGAAAGCTCGCTGTAGTATCTTGCATTGTCTCCTAACGCAGGAGGTGACTTCATTCATCAACCTGGATATTATGAATCAGTATAAGCACAGTCTGCGACGCGGCATGTTGCTTCTCTGCCTGCTTTGCGTGTTTTCCTCGCCTTTCCTGCAAGCTCAGGTAATTTCGCCTTTCCCTTGGCTTCCCAAGAATTTCGATACAACCGTCAACGGCAACTATCGTGGCGCGCGCATCACCTCGCGATCGCAGCTCGATTCGATGCGCCGCAGTTACGGCATCGTCACGATCATTAACCTGGCCAAGGACGCGCTTCCTAAGAAAGGGCCGAGCGAGATCGAGTGGTCAAGGGAACTCGGCATCGAATACGTGCCCGTCTATCTCGGGGATTCGGCGCCTTCTGATACGAACTGGCGGAAGATCCGCGATCTGCTGTCGCGTGGTGGAGTTTACCTGCATTGCGCTCACGGTGCCGACCGCACGGGCGCCGTCATCGCCAGATACCGCGTTGAAAAGGAGGGCGTCGAGCCCTGCAGCGCGTACCGTGAAGCGAGACGTTACGGATTCAAACCCTGGCTCAAAAAACTCCGCGCATGGATAGGGTGCGAAGAATGAGCTTGCCCCCGAAATATGTTCCAGAAACAGAATGATATCCTCTTCTGGCAGAAACATGACCGAATCTGTATGCCTGAAGAGAGAAGCTTGTGCGTAAAACACTGTGCACGATTTGGAGAGGAAGAATGAGAACGGAATTCAATGTGGTTATCGAAAAAGATGCTGATGGCTATTTTATCGCTTCGGTTCCTGCTCTACGAGGGTGCCACACACAGGCCAAATCGCTTGACGTGTTAATGAAGCGGATTAGAGAAGCCATAGAGCTTTGCATGGAAGTCGAGCAGCCGGTTACAAACGAATTCATCGGTGTACAGCGAGTCACTGTTACGGCATGAGCGATTTCCCTTCACTGACGGGGCGCAAATTGGTTGCCGTCCTCAAAAGTTTTGGATTTGAGGTCACAAGAATCAAAGGCAGTCATCACTTCTCCGACACGCGGATGGTAGATGTACCGTTGTTCCGGTGCATCGGGGTGAGATAATAGGGAGAGGGTTGCTCGCACGGATCCTCCGCGACTGCGAGTTGACTCGCGACGAAATACGGTCGCAGCTGTGATCCGCTGATTCCGGCCACCGGCTATTGCGCTTCTCACCGCACCATTTAACCTCATGCCTCTTTTTCTGCTATATTGAATCATGGGTAAACAACACCTGCATATTCTCTACATCTGCCAGTACTTTCCGCCGGAGATGGGCGCGCCTGCTGCAAGGGCGTATGAGTTCAGCCGGAGATGGGTGGAGGCGGGACACCGCGTGACGGTCGTCTGCGGGGTGCCGAATCATCCGACGGGCGAGGTGTATCCGGGATATAAGAGGCAGTGGCGGCGGCGCGAGACGATCGACGGCATTGAGGTCCACCGCATGTGGGTCTATGTCACCCCGAATTCGGGTATGCTGCGGCGCAGTGTGAACTATCTCTCCTTCGGAGTGACGGCGGTGCTGGGAAGTATCGGGATAAAGGATGTAGATATCTGTATTGCGAGTACGCCGCAGTTTTTCGCAGGACTCGCCGGCTCCATCGTACGCCGCTTAAAACGCAGGCCTCTCTGCCTCGAGGTGCGGGATCTCTGGCCGGATTCACTCGCAGCAGTCGAGGTGGGCGCGGGCGGATTGGTGATGCGTGTCCTGCGCGGAATAGAACGCTTTATGTATCGAAGCGCGAAAGGAATCGTGATCGTGAGTCCTGCGTTTCGCTCTCATATCGAAGGGACAGGCATCGCAGGGGAACGCATCAGCGTGGTACCAAATGGACTCAGCACCGCTCTGTTCCATCCGCGTGAAGGCGCACGCCGACATTTCGCGCAGTGGCGCGATCGCTTCCTCGTCGGGTATGTCGGGACCCATGGCATGGCTCATGGACTCGAAACAGCACTCGAAGCTGCTCTGATGCTGAAGGATACGAATATGCATTTCGTGTTCGTGGGAGAAGGCGCGCGCAAGGAGGAACTTAAGCGTAAGGCTGCGGACATGACAAATGTGACCTTCCTCGATCGCCAGCCGCGTGAAACGATTGCCGAAATGCTGGCGGAACTTGACGTCGCCCTGGTGCTGCTGCGCGATACTCCGCTGTTTCGCACTGTCATTCCTTCGAAGATGTTCGAAATCATGGGCAGCGGGGTTCCGATGGTGCTGGGAGTGGACGGACAGGCACGCGCGATTTTCGAAGCGGCCGACGCAGGCATCGTGATTCCTCCCGGGGATGCGGACGCCCTGACAGCGGCGCTGCTGCAGCTGGCGGCGGATCCGGATCTGCGAAAGCGGTGCGCTCGAAATGCCTCACAATATGTGCGTGAGCATTACGATCTTGACGCACTCGCCCAAAGCTATCTCGCCATCCTGCAGGAAACATGCGCAGCACCCTGATACACGAGGTCTTTTTTTCCTATTTGCCGTACCTCCGGCCATCCTGCAGGAAACATGCACAGCACCCTGATACACGAAGTCTTTTTTTCCCTCTTTGCCTTGGCGCCGCTGCAGGCGCAGTCCCCGCGGAAGGATCCGAGATTTTGCGGGAGGCCGAATTTGCTTTCAGAGAAGGAAGTCCCTATAATGGGACGTAAAACAGGACCCTGTATCGCAGCCCAAACTTGAGGGATCCATGATTCAGGCAAAATTCAGTCTCAATGAATCACATCTCCTGGTTCTTGAGGAGTGTAAAAAATACGGATTCAAGGATAGGAGCGCCCTGGTCCGCGCAGCAATAGACCTTCTGTCCACGCAGCTCGAACAGCAGCGTTTGCAGGAATCCGCAGCGTTGTACGCAGAGATCTATGAGCAGGACGACGAGACCAGGGAATGGACGGATGACGCAGCGACAGCGTGGCCGAAATGAACGAACTGAAGCGTGGTGTTGTCATCGACATCGATCTGGAGCCTGTCAGAGGATCGGAAACTGGTAAAATCCGCCCCTGCGTGATCGTTACCAACGACATTTACAACGCGCGTCTGCCTGTTGTCCAGGTCGTCCCTGTCACGGAGTGGACGGAGCGAAAAGGCGCTATCGTCACGAACGTGGTTATCGATCCGACAGAGGAAAATGGATTGAGCAAAAAATCGGTGGCGGATTGCCTGCAGACGCGTCCCATTGATCATCGCCTGCGGCTGATCCGCGTGCGAGGCTCGCTGGAACCTGAGACGGTGGAGAAAATAGACCGCGCCCTCAAAGCGGTATTTGGTCTGTAGCGTTGCCGGGACCGGTGGGTGGCGCATCCGGAGCTGCGAAAGCGGTATTCGGTCTGTAGCGCTGCCGGGACCGGGGCCGGCGGATCCGGAGCTGCGAAAACGGTCCGTACGAAATGCCTCACAATATATGCGTGAGAATTACGATCTTGACATTTTAGCCCGAAATTACCCCGACGTTTTGCAACAACTATGCTGAAATCAACGCTGACCGGTTTTTTCGTATTTATTCTCTGCTCTGCCGCCGCTTTCTCCCAGCGCGAAGGCAGCGAACCACTGCGCGTCGAACAGCTGGATGCCGCGCACTGGCGCGTGACCGTTGCGAATGCGGAACCGCGGCTGCTGACCATGCCCGGCGAGCCGCCGTTTGGCCAGGTGCTGATGCCGGGCTATGACACTCGTATTGTGCCAGGACTCCCAGCCCTGCCCGTGCGCGTGTTGGAGTTTTTGCTCCCCGGAGAGGGCAGCATTTCGGTGACAGTCAGCGGTCTGCGTGAGGAAGCATTTCCCGCGGACCTTGCAGCATTCGGGGGATCGGGGATAGAGGAAAAACCGACAATATACACGGAAATTCTGCCGGTGACAGTGCGTGACGAAGACCGTGTCGGCGCGCTGCGCTTTCAGCCCGCCCGCTACGATGCTGCGCAGGGACGCCTTCACTGGCTCCGCAGCGCCGTGCTCGATATCCGCTTCACTGCATCGAATGCACGGTCGGCTCCGCAGCCGACGGCCCTGCTTTCTCCTGCAATACAAAGGACGCAGGCCGGTGAGGAAATGCTGCGCATCAGCACGCTTTCTGAGGGCATGTATCGCCTCGGCTATGACGATGTCGCGGGAGCGGGCGTGAATCCTGCGGGAATCGATCCCGCCCTGTTCCGCTTGACGCTCAGAGGCGAGGAAATTCCGCTCGAGATCAGCGGTGCTGCGGATGGCAGCTTCGATGCCGGGGATGCGATGCTGTTCTACGCTCCGCGAAAACATGGAACAGATGGCGAATACCTGGATGAATGGACCAACGAAAACGTGCTGCTGCTTTCATGGAGCGGAGCGCCCGGACTTCGTTGGAATGCCAGGGACGCGGCTCCGGCTTCACATCCGGCGGCAGTGCCGGTGACGGAATTTCCGATGTCCGTCCATCTTGAGGAGGACCATGAATATCATCGAGGGGATTTCGAATACACTGACATGCTGGTCACGAAACGGGTCGTGGGCGAGACCTGGATGTGGGGCTATCTGCTCAAGCGCGATGGCGCGCAGAAGCAGGACAGCATCCGCAAGAGCTTTGCGCTCCCGAATCCCGCCGCGACCAACGGACTGCTGCGGGTCCGAGCGAAAGGCGCTTCACGCGATTCCAGCCTGCTGCGCGCCACGCTCAACGGCGTAGTGATAGGGGAGCAGCTCATCGGAAATTATCAAGCTGTGACTCCGGAATGGAGCATCCCTGCCGGACTGCTGCGGCCAGTGGATAATGAACTCGTGCTGACGAATGTGGGACGCGTGCCTTGTCCCCCTGAAAATCCGGCCTGCAGCATCGAACGCTTCTATGTCGACTGGGCCGAACTCCAATTCTCAACCAACCTTGCCGGCGCGACTGCACCTCTTCTCATCGACGCCTCCGCGCGTTATGGCGGACAGCTCCCGCCCGCGCTGTTCCGCATCAGCGTCCCCGACATCGGCGGCACGCTGCAGGGATATGATCTCGCATCCGGAAACCGGCTCACAAATATCGATCATGCCGGCGGCGCCGCAGTGATGGCGCTCGACAGCAGCGGACGCTATTTCCTTTTCGCGGAAACGGATATTCAGTCTCCTCAGGCAGTGCAGCGCATCCGCATTCCGGATTACGTCGGCGGCGCCACGCAGGCGGATTATCTCGTCGTCACGCATGGAAATTTTCTCGCACAAGCGCAGCGTCTTGCGGACTATCGCAGGCAAAGCGACGGCTACAGCACCGTGGTGGCGGATGTGGATGATCTCTGCGACGCCTATAATTTCGGGCAGAAGTCGCCCGATGCGATTCGTGCTTTTGTAGAGGACGCCTGGAAGAACTGGCCGCAGCCGCGTCCTCGCTTTCTATGCATCATCGGCGACGCCAGCTGGGATGCCCGGCAGGTAAAGGAAGGCTCCAGCAAGGTGGACTTTGTCCCCGCCTACGGCAATCCCGTGAGCGATAACTACTACGTCAGTTTCAATGCGGAATCCTTCGATGCGACTCCCATGCTTGCCGTCGGACGCATTCCCGCCGAGACTCCGGCACAGGCGGATGCGGTGATCGATAAGATTATCGCCTACGAAAGCGCGCCTTCGCAGCCGTGGGACGACCGCTTCCTGTTTTCCGTTGGCGGAGAAAATCCGTTCGAGCAGGATGTGCAGCTCAGGCCGGTCGTGGACCTTATGATTCAGAATTGGGTCGAGCCCCATTGCCTCGAACCGCGTTTGATTATTAAGAAGACTCTGGACTTCGTCAGCTACGACGATCTCGATACCCTTATTCATGAAGTCAACCAGGGAATCTCATGGTTTTTCTTCGTGGGACATGGGGGTACGCGTGTGATCGACGTGGGGGTGGAGCGTCCCGATATCTTCGACAACGAGGACAAGTACATCTTTTTTGTCACCATGTCCTGCAACACCGCGCATTTCGCCGAGCCCTTTGAAACCGGGCTCAACGAACGTTTTGTGATGTCCCCCCGCAACGGCGCGATCACTTCGCTTGGAACTTCGGGACTGGGCATCATCAATTACGACTATGTGCTCAGCCGCGGCATCTTTCGCGCAATGCTCGACAGCGGCGCGCGCACCTACGGCGACATCGTAACACTCGGAAAGCGTGAACTCGTCCGTTCCTTCGGGATAGGAGATCAGACCACGATCAACACCGTGAATCAGGTCGAGCTGCTGGGCGATCCTGCGACGCGCATCCCTCTGGCACTTACCGCCGAACTCGCAATCCGCGACGGGGATATCCGCACCGAGCCGGAAATTCTCGTTGAGCAGACCGACGCCATCATTAAAACCAGGCTTTCCAACGATGGACTCTGCGTGGAAGACAGCGTCGATGTACTTCTAGCGATTTCGAGCAATGGCAGCGTGGTGCATCGCGAGCTTCGGCGCTTTCCGGCCTTCGCGGTGGATACGCTGGTGGAATGGAATTACGATTTCGCGGGTGTGGACGGAACCGCGGAAATCCGCACGACCATCGATCCCGGCGATCTGATCGTGGAAAAGGATGAAAGCAACAACAGCGCTGCGATCACGGTGAACGTGCTGCCGCGCGGCATTACGCAGATATTTCCGCTTGACCGTGCCGTGGTGGGGAAGGAAAGCGCGACGATTGAATTCCTCCTCGCCAACCCGACATTCGTGCCGGATATCGTGCTGAATCCTGAAGCGGAAATCGAGTACGCGTTGGATACGGAATTCAGCCGCGGGACTCAGCGCATGCAGTCGCCGCTGGGGATGGTGTTCACCCGCCTTACCGCAACTGCGCCATCCGTCGACGCCGTGTGGTACTGGCGCGCCCGCATGCGCACGAGCGGGGGGCCTGAACACTGGTCCGCCACACGCAGCTTCACGCTTCAGCCGCAGTCCGCAGGCGAGGAGCGGTGGGTGCAAACCGACGCAGCGCAGTTTTCCATGACACAGACCGAGGCGCTTGAGGTCACTCCCGCAGGCGGCGTGCAGCTCGGTCAGCATGTGCTCGAACTCGAGGCGGTTTCGGGGGGATTCAACGG
>JBATDG010000110.1:0-8384 GCA_049663345.1 Bacteroidota bacterium | reverse complement strand
AGAGGCGCGCTGGTGCGCGCCGTTCCCAGAGTTCGAATGCTCGAATGCTCCAAGAGGCGCGCTGGTGCGCGCCGTTCCCAGAGTTCGAATGTTCGAATGCTCCAAGAGGCGCGCTGGTGCGCGCCGTTCCCAGAGTTCGAATGCTCTAATGCTCCAATGCTCGAATGCTCTATTCTCGAATTTCGAATTTCGAATCTCGAATTACTTGATAAGCACCATCCGAATCATCCGAGCCTCCCCTCCAAACGTGAGTGCGGCAGTGTAAGTCCCGGCCGCTTTCCCGCTCGCATCGAACGTAGCCCTGTGCTCGCCTTTCGCAACGACCTGGTCAACGAGTGTGGCAACCGTTCGGCCGAGTTCGTCGATAATGACGAGGCGTGCAGCACCGGCTTCGGGTGTGGTGAAGCTGATGACGGTGGTGGGATTGAACGGGTTGGGGTTGTTCTGGAAGAGTGTGAGTCCTGCAGGAAGCGCGATGAGCCGCTTTCCGCCCTCTTCGCAGATGCCGCGAACGATAAGGTTTCCACTCGTGGTGGTGGTAGCCGCGCTGCCGTTGAGCCAGCTGAAGTTTTCCAGGCGCAAGGGAGTCTGATCGGCGTTGCCGAGCATGACGAGACAGGTAATATCAACCTGTGTGCCGGTGACGGGCGTCGTCGGCTGATTAACCGTGAGGTGCAGCCGCAAATCGTCTCCGCTGGCGGAGGAGGTCGTAGTCAGTGTTCCGTTGCTGGCAGTAATAGTCTCCGGCCAGAGGATGGAGCGGTTGAACACCACGTCAGCTTCGAAGGAACGCGTTCCAGTAATGGAAAGGTTTGTTGCCGAAGTGAGCGTGAGGGGAATCACAATGTGGCTGCCGATTTCCGCTTCGAGGTTGGGTAGTGTGAGCGCCGCAGTGGCGGACTCGATGCTGCCGCTCAACGGAATGCTGATGGTGTCGCCGCACACCTGCGTCGTGACAATGGTGAGTAAATCACTGATGTCGCCGGAGCTGCTGGCGTCCATACGCATGGCGATGGTGAGCGTGGCTCCGGGAGCAAGCACAGTGTCGATTGTGGACGGTGACGTCATCGTGATTTCCGGACCAGCGGGTCGGGTAATACGAATGCGCATGGGAGTGCCCTGCGGGTTCCGCACAGTGACGCTGCCGGTGGAGGAACCGCCGAAGCCGAGGGTTCCGAAGTCGATGGAAAGCGGACTGACATCAGCCACATGCGGCGCGTAGTTGTACGAGACAGGCACAAGGAAGGAAGTATTGCACAGCGGGGCGGAAGCGGGAATGTCCGCCTGATAGCTGCCGTATGCGCCTGCGGGAGGATCGAGCGTGATGCTGAGGACGAAGTCCGCTCCCGGCGCAATACGCACAGGCCAGCTTCTCGGTGTGATCTGGAAACCTGCACCCGCGGCCATGGTGTCGACCGTGAAGTCCATATCCACAGTGCCGTGGTTGGTGTAGGTGAATGACACCGTCTGCGGGAATTCGCAGATGTAGCGCTCGCCGATATCGATCGAGCCCGGTGCGACGGACATTCCAACGGAATCCTTCCGTGCGGAATACGGGATCTGCACCAGCGGCGTGTTCTCAGCATCGCTCACGACTTCAAGAATGAAGCTGCGAATCGATCCCTTCGCCTGGGGAAGGAAGACGAGCTGCACGTCCTCGGAAGCACCGGGCTGCAGGAATAAAGGAACAGCGGGTCCGATAATCTGGAAGTCGCCGGGATTCGCGCCTGCCTTTCGCAGTTCGCTGACGGTGAGCGGGAGCCCGCCCGTATTGCGCAGAGTCGCCGTGGCGAAGGAGGATTGCTCCTCGGGACAAAGAAGATTGCTGAATGTCGTCGCAGTGGATGCGATCGAGGGTTTCCGCGAGGAGGACGCCTGCAGTTCCACGAACAGCGAATCGTTACAGGGCGAAATGGTGTGGAAGAACATTCTTCCATTGGAACTGCCTTCGCTCTGCGGAAAATATGCCAGATGCATTACGAGACTGTCGCCCGGCTGTAGTGTGTCGGGGAGCAGGATGCTGGTCAGCGCAAGCAGAGAATCGTACACGCCGTTCGTGTCGGGCCAGAGGAATTTTTCCTGCAGCGCAAACGGGGGATTCGTAAACAGTACCGCGATGCTATCGAGCACCATGGGCACCATCGTGGTGTTGCGAAGAACGAACTGTGAGCGTGAGGTATCGCCGACGGCGGCGAAATCAAAGATCAGTGGGTTGGGTTCAGCTACGATCGCGGTGGGAACGAGATTGCCGCGGATTACGATGTCCTCTGTGAATCCGCAGGGCGTCGTTTCCATTCTCACATACCCTTCGAAAGGACCAATCGCCGAGGGATGCACGAGCACCCGCACTGTGTCGATTTGTCCCGGCAGAAGTATGCGCGGGAACACTGAAGGGAAGGAAACGACGCCGGGAATGTCGGTGTCGATCGAATCAATCACAGCGTTGACCGTGCCTTCATTCGCCATCATGAATGTGAGAATGACAGGCAGTGCGCAGCTGTATAGTTCGCCCGCATCGAGTGTGTCGGGGGTAACGACAGTGCGCACGGTGTCCTTTCTGCCGGACAGCGAAAGTGTGCTGATCGGAGTGCCCGGAATATCCGTTTCAAGCTCCAGCACTGCATCGAAAGTACCGACGCGGGATGGGAAGAAGCGAAGAGGAATTCGGAGTGTGTCCTCCGGATTCATGATCACCTGCGGAGGAATCGGATTCCCACCGATAAAGTCGAAGGCGCTGCTGTCAGCTCCGGTGATGCGGGCGTTGAGCACCGTGACCAGCTGGTTGCCGGTATTGTGGAAGATGGCCTCGCCGTCGCTCCAGGTATCGGGACATTTCAATGCCGCGAACTGCGGTGGATTACCCTCCAAATCGGTAAGTGTCATGATGATGGTCCAGAGACTGTCGCTCTTGTCCGCAACCGGCGGCACGTAGCCCCAGACGCGGATGCGCTTGTCGTCAGCGCCGGAAATAATGTAGCGCGTGCGCCTGTCAAACACGGCTCCATTCACACCGCCGCTATGCCCGTTGAGCGTATGAAGAAGCGCTCCGCTCCGGCCATCCCAGATGCGTACGGACTTATCGGTGGATCCTGAGAGCACGCGTCCCGCAGCATTGGAAAGCTGCACAGACCGCACAGCCGCGCTGTGTCCCGTTAGTGTACGGATTGCCTGCCAGGTGATCGCATTCCACAAACGTACGCTGCGGTCCTCGCTTCCCGATGCGATTACGAATGCATCGTTAGAAATGTCGAGCGACCGCACGGTGCCCGAATGTCCGGTGAGCTGGCGCAGACGGGTGCCGGTTGTGAAATCGAGAATGGCGATGCTGTTTCCGCTGCCGGAGGCAATGAAGTCGGTGTGGGGACTCACAGCCAGAGCGCCGTCGGTGCTGGTGTCGCCGTTATGCGTCCACGCCTTGCCCCAATCCCATACGCGCCAGAGAATGACATTGCCGTTGCTTCCTGCAACGAGATAATTGCCGTCGGCCGTGAAGCGGACGGTGTGCACAGCACCGCTTGGCCCCGTGAGATCCTGCGCCATCGAACCGTCGCTGGTATTCCAGATGCGAACGTGTCCATCGCTGCCGCCAGTGGCGAGCCAGCGCATATCAGGCGAGAAATGCACGGTGTTGGCGCTGCCGCTGTGCGCGTTGATGAGCGTGACGAACGCTGCATCCTTCGGATAGAAGACCTTCACCTGTCCGTTCGACATCGCGGCCGCAGTCAGCGTACCGCTTTCCGCAACGGCAACGGCATTGATAGTTCCTGCCTGATCTCCGGCCCAGAGTCCGTCCAGCGAGGTGATGCGTTCTTCTTTCGTGAGCGCCAGTCCGAGGCACTCGACGCTTGGTGTAGTCGGCACGCGCCAGTTGTAGAAGTAATTGTATGCGTTGTTGGTGATGGAGGTCCATGTGGAACCGGAGTTCGTGCTGTACTCAAGTTCGGCCGCCTGAGTGCCGCTGATGCCGCTCCAGGACCAACGGAACGTGGTGCCGGAGAACATCTTTTCGCCGCCGTCGGGCTTGATCAATTTCATTGGAGCCGGATCGAAGACTCCGCCCGAGAGCACAACATTCTCCTGACAGGGAGCGCTGCAGACAATGTTGAGCGGGGTGATGAGACGGTCGGTGTTCACCGGACGGTACTGCAGACTGATCGTGCGCGACTGACCGGCGGTGAGTGTGAAGGGCGGAGCAGAACCTCCGTACCCTGTGATTCGGAAGGCGCTCTCCGCAGAAGTGATGCTCGTTACATTTACTGTGATGCCTCTCGCAGTGATCACTACGTTGTCGTTTTTCGTGCCGCCGCCGTTGACGGTACCGAAATCCAGCAGCGACTTATTCACATCGAGCCATGCGAGATTCGCCACGGGCACGCTGACGCTCGTATTGCGCGTGACAGAACGGCCGTTCTTTCGCAGGGTGACTGAGATATTGCGTTCCGTATCGCAGCCATCGGTAGTGTAGACCAGCGTGCAGGGCTGATAGATGAAAATCTGATCGCCGATTTGCGCGAAAATCGCTTTCGCAGCCTCAATGGTGATGACGTTTTCAAACCACTGGCCGCCGGTCTGCTGCGCGATGCGGCGGAGATTGAAGTTCACTGTATTCGGGGAAACCGTGACGGTGAAGACCTTGATGTTCGCAGCTTTCGCCGCGGTGATGATCGAGTTCTCCTGCACCGCGGTGAGGTTTTCGAAGGCATCCGTCATGAAAATGATATAACGGTCGCCGCTGCGGTTCTTGGTCATATCGATAGCGCCGCTGCCCGGATTGAGGAAGGCGCCGATGAAATCGGTTCCGCCGCCCGAAGCGGTGATTCCGCTGATCGTATTGAGAATGTCGGTTTTATTGCTTGTGTAGGGAAGTGCGATCGTAGTATTGTCGCCGAAGGTCGTGATGCCGCTGGCGGCCGGGGGATAGGAGAGATCATTCACCAATTGCGAACACGCGTTTTTCATATTCTGCAGCCGCGCATCGATGGTCATGCTGAAGCTGATATCGAAGGTCAGCGTAAGCGAAATCGGGGGAGTGACCGGCGGTGGACAGGAGACGGAAATCACGGGACGGACAATGCCATTCTCCACGACAGTGAAGTCGCTCGGGATGAAGGATTGAATGGATTTGTTTGCCGCGTCGAGCGCTTCGAATGTTATGGCAATGTCCGGATAATTTCGCCCGTCCGTGCCAAGCACGTTGAAGGTCAGCTGTGCCTGTGCCGGAAGCGCAAGCGCGAACAGAATCAGGATTGCGAAAAGCGGTTTCATTGTATTCATGCTATTCTTCCTTCACATTTCAGTTCATACCCGTCGCGACGACGATCTGCACGGTACGGCAATAATTGCGTCCCTCGGGCAGGTCGTTGTCGAACAGCAGACGGTCGCTGCCTACGGCTTCCATTTGTACATCAATGTCGCGGATGCCCGGGCCGAGCGCGGTGCGAACGGATTCGCAGCGATCGAGTGCGAGCTTCTTGTTGATTTCGGAGGATCCTGTCCTATCCGCGAATCCATAGATCGTCACGCGGGAATTTGGAGAGATCGCCTCGCGCACGATGTCGAGAATACGCTGATTTTCCTTTCCGATAGCACTGCTCTTGAAGTCGAACAGAATCAGGCTGAAGCGGTCGATGCGCCGGTTCCCGCGCTGTTCGACGACCTCTGTCGTGCGGGTTTCAGTATCGAAAGGAAGCGCGACGTGCGTGGTCATGCTGCGGCCGGTACGGTCTTCGACGCGAAGTTCGATATCCACATTCTTTCCAGCCTCGGGAAGCCGCGTGGTATCGAGCTGCCAGTCAAGCGGCTGCGGGAAATCGTCGCCTTCAAACGAGGCGTAGGAATTATCGCCCTGCGTGACTTTCACATTCCACCGGCGAATGCCGGCCTCGGCGGTGATATCCGGACGAATCACAATAGTTGGAGTGGAAACGCTTTGCTCGACCGACTGCCAGCGCACCGGGGCGAGGACAGCCCATGCATCGCAGCTGATTTCAACACGGCGCGCTTCCTGCTGTCCTTCGATAGCTTCCACGTTCGGCGCTTCCTGCGGAAGATTGCGCGACGTGATGCGAATGCGTTTCGTATCGATTTTCCATACGGCGACGAGGTAGTCGCGTACCGCTTCTGCACGTTTTTGTGAGAGACTGCGGTTATTCTTTTCAGCGTCGGTGGCGTTGTTGCAGCCCGTGAGCGTGAGTTTCGCCGTGGGGTTCGCAACCATGCGCGAGCCGACGACATTAAGCAGATCGGCATAGATGCCGAGAGTGTTATTCGGAAGCGCGCTTTCATCGAAGCCGCCGGTTTCGGTTTCCTGCAGAAGACGCATATGCGTTTCCGGCAGCAGCGAGCCGTCCTGCGGGAAGAACACATATGGCAGCAGCGGGAAGAGTTCGCTGCGCGTCAGGCGCTCCACGACCACGCGTGCATCTTCGCGGAGAGTTCCGTCCGGTGCTTTCGCGAGCACTTGAATGTCGGTCTTGAATGCCGGCGGTGGTGGTGGCGGCGGCGGTGGAGGGGGAGGAGGCGGCTTCGGGATATGATACATCAGCGCGAGGGAACCCTCGGCTCCATGCGCCATCCAGTCCACACTGCTTGTCAGCGAACTCGCCGCAAGCCGCATGCTCACCTCGGGCCACAGGGACCAGCGCTCGCCCAGCATAATGCCGTAGCGGACGCCGGCAGCAAACCCGGTATATAGTGAAGCGGCCTCAGGGAGTGCCCCGTCATATTTATTGCGAACACGTTGAAGATCGTCGTAGGTAATATCAGCCGGACGCAGCAATTCCTCCGTCTGCGTCACGTCATTGCTCATCAAATAGGCGAGGTGTGGGCCGGTGAAGAGTGTGAGTGGAACTCCCGCGAAAGGACGAAATCCGATCGTGGGCCTGAAATCCATCGCAGTCGTATTCGACACCGTGCGGTGTTCCACGGCTGCCGGTTCGGGTCCGCGCGACGTCAGCACCGGACCGATTTCCTCTTCCGAGACGAGAGTCGCTGAGAAATCCGCATAGCGCAGCAGAAGCTGGAGGGTCCACGCGTCATCTATGACAAAGCGCGACACCAGGCCGAAGCCCATGCCCGTACCGTCTCCGCCGTCATAGCCCGCGCAGCAGCTCGGGATTCCCGGAAGTTTTGAAAACGTGGCGGAATGCATATTGCTGATGAAGCCGGCAGCTACGCCGATGGCGGGGCGGTCCATTGGCGGACCGTCTTCATCGCGAGAATTCGTATTCTGTGCCGCGGTCGGCTGCCAGAAACACACAACGAGGAGGAACGGGAGCAGTCCCTTCAGGGTATGGCGCACGGGAGACCTGTGATGGATGAGCAAAGAGTCGACGCATGTCGGCGTTTCGCGAAAGTTACACTGTGGGGGGGATAAATGAAAGCGAGAAGGCCTGTTCTTCTACTAATCCAGTGGCCCGGCGGGAATTTGGTTTCTCCAAGGTATCTTGCCTTTCTACAAGGACAACAAAAGAGTATCAGCTATGTCTGAATTCGATGCGAAAGCAAAAACCTGGGATGAGGATCCCACGCGAGTGGAACGTGCACGGGTGGTGGCGGAAGCGCTCCGCGCACGCATTCCGTTGACGGAGGAAATGCGCGTCCTTGAATACGGCTGCGGAACCGGGCTGCTCGGACTCGAACTGCTGCCATCAGTCGGCCACATGACGCTTGCGGATACTTCCGAGGGAATGCTGGATGTGCTTCGTGAGAAATTACGGCTGCTCCCGGAGGCCAACGCAGAGGCGTTGCGGCTGGACCTCATCACCGATCCGCTTCCTGATGAACGCTACGATCTGATCGTCACGCTGCTGACGCTGCACCATATCGACGATACGGAGGGGATCCTCCGGAAATTCCGCGCGCTTTGCAGCGATTCCGGTATGCTCTGCGTCATCGATCTGGATCGGGAGGACGGCAGCTTCCACGGCGGCGGTTTTCATGGACACCTGGGCTTCGATCGCAGCAAGTTCGCGGAAACTGCTGAACGCGCAGGCTTTCACAAAAGCGCCTTCGAAACCGTGTGCGAGCTGCAGCGGGAAGTGGACGGGAAGATGCGCGCATTTCCGCTCTTTCTGCTGACCGCGACCGCTTGAAAGCCGCATCTGCGCACCTGCATTCTTTCTCATGACGGCGATGCGTTGAAGATAAGTTTACCGTCGCGGCCTCTTGCGTTTTGTGGAAAATCCAGTAGTTTGGGACATACAATACCCACAATCTCCGATGCCATATGCCGCGTCCATTTGCGATCACATTGCTGCTTCTGGTGATACTGTTTGGGGGAGGGCTTCTGCTCTCGTCGTCCTCGCTGCTTTCTGTCCGGCTGCTCTCGAGTCCCCTGGTTCCGTTGGGGACGCTCACCACCTGGCTGATGCTGATGGCCATAC
>JBATDG010000109.1:0-30323 GCA_049663345.1 Bacteroidota bacterium | reverse complement strand
AGGCTGCGCCGCGGGAGGCTGCGCCGCGCATGACAATCTGGGCCACTTGAAATTCAGCGCTGATTATCCGATTTTCCTCTGGTCCCAGAATCATTCCGAGGCTCCAGTGAAACTGTTTATTCTCTCCGTATTACTTCTGTGCGCGATCACGCTTCAGGCGCAGGACGACCCGCTGAATTTTTATCCGCCGGATACGACCGGGGCGCTGCATGGATATACGCCGCTGCGGCTTTTTGCTTTGCCACCGTCGATTACCTGGCCCGGGGCGGGTGAAAGCGGCCGCGGCATCTTTGCGATTCATTCCTGGGCAGTGCCGAAAACGGGTCCGACAGAGGATCGCGCCAACGAAGCCGTGCTCATCGGGTGGAATCCCATGGGGCGGCTTCAGCCGGATCAGCCTGGATACTGGTGGCAATACGAATGGAGCTACAACCAGACGGGGACCTCCCTCTTCGAACTCAATCTGGATGTGCGCGACAGCGTGCTGCTCGGCGAGCGGCCCGGACTCCGCCGCATCAGCTATAAAATAAATCGCAGAACGGGTGTCGGCATCTCCGCCGATTTTGCTTTTCAGAATGTCAGCTTCGTCGAGGGCGGCACGAGCGCAGGCGATAAGCTCCCGGAGAACTACCTGCTCATCAACACTCGTTCAGACCGCATGACGGTTGATTTGAGAGCGCAGTTTCATAAAGTTGTCCAGCAGGCGGTGCTGTCGAGCACTTCGGCCGATGATAAGCTTTTCCTTACCTGCGAACGCGGCAACATCTTCTACGCGCGTCTGATTCCACTCTTTGGCGCGACAGCCGACAGCACCGAGGTCACGCTCAACGCCATGGAAAGCGGCTCGCGGTATATGATAAAAATTCGCAACGAGCGCGACCACCCCGTAAGGCTCACCTGGAAGGCCACGCACGGACGGCGTCTCTACTGGGATGTCCAGCGTCCCCTTCCCGATCGTGTCGAAAACGGAACAACGCTTATCGTCGAGCTCCTCTGCGACGAAAACTACGATGCCTGCGGAAAAGTCTTCGGCGTCTTCCGCGAGGAGGATCGGTAGTTGGGATCCTGCACGGCAGACTTCGCAGCATCAGTTCCTCCGCACATTCAGCAGGGTCTTATCGCATATGAAAATTGCGGCTCGCCTCACCTCCGCAGCTGCAAGGTGTGAATGCTGCTGCGATCTCCTCGCCGTACGTGGATGAAATACATTCCGGCGGGCTGCCCCGAAAGATCGACGCGCAGCGGCTGCCTGACCGAATTCACATCGAGTTGATACACTTCCCTGCCGAGCACATCGGTCACGCGCAGCGCAATCAGGCCTGAGGGAGAACCGGAAAAGGTCAGCATCACAACACCATTGCTGGGATTCGGATGCACAGTGAAATCGGCGGCGGCCAGCGGAGCGTCTTCCACATCCAGCACTGTGACGTCGAAGGGATCAGACCAGGCCTGACAACCGAACTGATTTTCTATACGAACCCGATAGCTGCCTTCCTCCGTAAGCTGGAAGGACCTGCCTGTCGATCCGACAAGTATTTCCTGACCGTTGCGGAACCACTGGTATGCAGGCGCGTCGCTTGATGTGAGAATATCCAGGCTTCGGGTGATTGTGGGCTTGTCCGGGAGAGGATGAACTACAACGGACACCGTGTCTGTCATCCAACTGCAGCCAGCGCCAAGGGATATTTCGCAGTAATAGGAGCCGCTCTGCGATATGATGATCGAATTTGTAATCGCGCCGCTGGACCAGCGATAACGCTCGTATCCCGCTTCGGCTTTCAGTACGACAGTATTGCCTTCACAGAAAACCAGGTCGCCGATGACTTCCAGAGGATAGACCTGAACGGGAGGAGCCTCAACATACACCGGGATTTTGCAGCTAAGGAGATTGATAGGAGCCCCGTCTATTTGGGTTCCGCTGACCATCACCTCCAGCTCGATGACAGTATCGCGGCAAATCGGTTGAACCCAGCGCAAACTCCAGAACACCGGAATTGTGGTGTCGCCCGGATTCCAGGGCGGCATAGGACTTGGATACACGGTTTTCATGAGTGTCTCGCCGGGAGCCATAATCATAAACGGCGAGGCTAACATATGCGCAACCACCTGTGTCGCAGGCAAGGCGCCAAGATTTCGCACATCCACGCGCGCTATATACGGATCGGGCAGCCAGGTGCTGGTCTGCGCATCGAAGCGTATCGTATCGGAGCCGCTGCATGCGAGGTCGAGTTCGGCAGCCTTGAATGAGGCGATGTGGAGCCAGTCCTCACAGGCAGAGATGATTGTGGAATCCGAGTAGCTCGTCACATTGATCGGAGTATATCGCCGGGTCGTGCGTGGCGGTACCCGAAGACGCCACTCCAGCGTGAGAGACTGTCCCGACGCAAGAAGCGTGTCGAGAGGCACAAGAGCCGAATTCGGGGAGGAAGAACCCAGCACGAGATCGGATTGCGGGTATTCGAGCAGAACTCGTGATAGTCGTTGTGGAGCTATGGATCGATTCGTCACGGTGTGGCGAATAGTGAAGGGATTCGGCTCAACGTCCGTCTGGTTTGCATTTCTTCCGAGTGAATCAGGCAGTTCCAGATCGCAGGTCCAATCCTGCAATATTCCGGGGATATACATAGTGCAGAAAATGCCGATTGGATTGAGCGCTGTCCCGCTTGTATCCTCACCGGCGATTTCAAACCGGATCTCCGGGTATTGTGCTATCTGTTCGATGCGATCCCAGCGGATATTCCAGCGAAGCTCGGGAATGTAGTCACCCGTTTTCCAAGGGGACATCAGCGTCGGCGAAAACGTCTGCAGTTCCGGCTGCAACGGAAGATCGATCTGCATGCCATCCGGGAGAATGATGCGTCCGGTGACATTGCGAACCGGGAATGTGCCGCTGTTGACGCAGGTCAGGCGGACAGTAAAGGGATTGGGCACATACTGCTGCAGCGACGGATCGAAATGCAGCGCGTCCGGTATATGGCAGCTCGGTGCCAGACGCAGTCCGTCGAGAGGAGGAATGACGAGAGTGTCTTCGCACAGAAGGCCGAGATCTCCGGGAGCGCGAATGGCCCGTGCTCTGAGCAGATATCCCGTCTCGTTTTGCAGCGGCTGGGATTGCAGCATCCACGTCACGAATCCTGTCCCGCCGGGCTGCAGCACGGGTGGCTGAAGCCGTTTGGTGAATTTATCAGGCGCATCAGGCGCGGCCAGGGAGAGTCCCGCCGGCACTTCGAGTGTCACATCGATTGTATCAGACGCAAGATTTCCGCTGTTGTAGAGTTCATAAGTGACCGGTACAGGCATGGGCTGATAACTGGCCGAACCGGAATCGGACCGCACGTCCGGTATGAGCAGCTGGCAGCTGAGGTCCGAGCCCCGCCGGAGAATATGCACCGCCGCTGGCGCGAAGTGCGGGATGAGGCAGCCGCTTGCAAAGGCAGCGGAGCTGACCGACAGAGGCGCCAATATGGTATCCGTTGGAGCCGGCGGAATGCGGGAACGGAAACGGAACTGAAGGATCACATCGGGCTGCAGTGTTTGCCACGGATCGGTGACACGAACCTCTGTCCCGCCTGCCGCAGGAAATGTGAGAATGGTGTTGCCGGCAAGCGGCGAACCCGCGGGCAGTGTGACGGAGAGCAGCTGCAGATCCTGCTGTGGGTAGTTCAGCGTGAAAATCAGCGGCGTGAGATTTACAGGACCCGGGTTGTCGATGCTGAGATCGACAATCACATCCGAACCGCCGATCACCGTGGCATCGTGCAGCGAGAACTGCCGATAAGCGTACGTGGTCGAATCGAGCGGCGCGCGGTAGGTTTTCGTTTTTACATCTGATCCGCCGCAGAAATTATTGAGCTGCACTTCTACTGTGCGCATTCCGCCGTCGGCGCAGCCGCGATCATACGTGATCATGCACTCCTGAAAGCCCTGAAACAGGACCTGTGAAATCTCCTGATAGATCGCCGCAAGCTGACCCGCGTTAGGTGTCTGATAGTACCGGCCGCCGGTCAGCAGTGCTATCTGCTCAAGCTCGGTGGCGTTGATGCCTGTGCCAAGGCCGACAGTGAACACACGAATGCGGTGGCGGTTCGCCAGTGCAATGATTTCCGCGACCGTGCGCGTCGAAGAGTTATCGCCGCCATCGGTCATCGCGATGACAGCACGACACTGATTCACGCCATTGTTGATCAGCTCGATGACGCCTGCGTAGATGCCATCCCACACCGCCGTCGCACCGGTTGCCGGAAGCGCATCAACGGCGGAATGCAGCATGGGCTTGATCGTCGTCATCTGTTGATAGATGGTCACCACCTGGCTGAAGAAGATTATTGCCGCTTCGTCGATCACGCCGTCCATGAGATCGACGAACGCATGACCGGCAAGCTTCGCGCCTGCGTTGCCCGCACCACCCATCGATCCAGAGGCGTCGAAAACAAGCGATACCGAAATCGAACAGTGGATCGACGGATCCGGACACCAGAGCGTGAAGTTCTTGACTTCCACTCCGTTCTCAAAGATCCTGAAATCCTGCTTCGTCATATTATAGACAGGATTTCCGTTGCAGCCGACCGAGAAGTACAGCTCGATCGTTGGCCAGACGACACTCGCCCGCTTGAGGTTCAGATTTGGCTGGGCCTGCAGCATCGGGGCTGCCGCCAGCAGCAGCACGATGATAGATAATACACGTGCACTCACCCCCCGGCGGAGCAGCTCTGTTAAGTTGCTGAAACGAGCTTCCATTACGTCCTCCATTGTGTATTCCATGTATGACTCATCATTCGCTCTCTATCACAAAAGCGGCGGCCGGTTATTCGCAACCCGGCCTGCCGCGAATTCTGAACTTCTATTTCACGCCTCCAAGCAGCAGCAGCTGCCGGGTAAGGCTCGTGCTTCCGGCAAGCAGACGCAGGTGATACAATCCCGCCGGGAATGCGGAAAGTTCGAGCCGGAGCTGTCCTTCGCGCTGCGAGGTTGCGGCGGATTCCCGAAGCAGCTCGCGCCCCAGCATATCATGCACGCTGACGATCGGTACCGCTGCCGTGCGCAACGAGAAGGTCACGGTGACGGCTCCGCTTGACGGATTCGGATACAGATCGAAGCGATCGACAGACAGGGCGGCGTCTTCCACATCCAGCACCGTCACGTCGAAGGGATCGGACCAGGCCTCGCAGCCGAACTCGTTTTCTACCCGAACCTGATAGCTGCCCGTGCGCTGCAGCTGCAGATCCTTCCCCGTTTCACCCGGTAATTCGCTTCCTTCCCGGTACCACTGCCATGCAGTCGCATCCGTGGCGGAGAGAATGTCGAGACTGCGGGTGATCACGGGCTTCGCGGGCAGCGGATTGACGATCACGTTCACCGTGTCCGTGACTGCGGGACACCCGTCAGATCGCATCATTTCACACGAGTAGTCTCCACTCTGCCTGATGGTAATGGTTGGAGTCGTTTCCCCATTCGACCAGAGATAATCCTCGAAGCCGGGAATCACCTCCAGCAGGACGGAATCACCTTCGCAGAGGGTCGTGGATCCCTGCACGCTGATCGACAACTTCTGCAGCCCGGACGCCTGAATGAAGATCGGGATGCAGCAGGTGATCGGAAGCATTGAGCCACCGCCCGGCATTCTGCCGGATATCCGTATGCAAATATTCTCCGTCGTATCGCGGCAGGAAGCTCTTGGCACCAGGTGCATCAACCATGTCAGCGGCAGCGCGGTATCTCCCGGCAGCAGCGTATCCGGCGCGACGGTTTTGATCACGGTCTCGCCTGAGGCGAGGTTGAAGCCAGACCCGAATATCGCGCTTGCGGTGAGTGAATTGAGTGCTGTTGCCCCTCCGTTTTTCATCGACAGCTGGATCTGGAATGGATTCGGCGTCCACAAGCGTGATTGCGCATCGAAGTGGAGGGTGTCCGGTCCGCTGCAGCTCACCTCCAATTCCGCAACAGGAAGCGCGGCGATCGGCAGCATATCTTCACAGCTTGAAACTTGCATGGTGTCCGCGAAACTCAGCACGCTGATCATGGAGTTTCGTGCTGTCGTGCTCGGCAGGGCCTGCAGCAGCCACTGAAGCGTGACATGCTGTCCCGGTGCTAGCAAGGTGTCAAGCTGTACCAGCGCCGGCAGAGGCGAGGTGGCAAACACTTGAAGTTCGCCCGGCGGGAAGTCGAGCAGCACGCGTGAGAGATTCTGAGTTGCGGTGGATTGATTTGTCACGGTGCAAAGCACAGGGAAGGGATTCGGCTCTACGTCGTTTATGATCGCGTTCAGCCTCAGCGAATCCGGGATCGTCAGGTCGCAGGTGAATACCGGCACCAGGCCCGGGACGCGCGTCGTACAGCCTATCGTCGTCGTGTCGAGGTGGATGCCATTGAAATTCTCGCCTGTCACCGAGAAGAGAAATTCCGGCATCCGATCGAAATAATCTCTCCTCGTCCATTGCACAATCCAGATCAGCTCGGGTACGGGGTCGCCGATTTGCCAGGCGTTCATCGTTGATGGAGTAAATGGCTTGCTCAGCGGCTCGACCGGACTCACCAGCACCATACCCGGTGGAAGTATCAGCGTGCCGGTCACGTTGTTGGCCACCGTGTTGCCGTTATTGACGCAGGTAAGACGCACTGTGAAGGGATTCGGGATGTACGAGTCCGCAGCTTCGTCGAAGTGCAGCGAATCCGGCACGTAGCAGCGCGGAGCGAGAATCGGAGTGTCCATCGGCGGGATGATGATCGTCTTCTCGCACATCGATGAATCCGTATTCGCCGTCCTCACCCACACCTGGATCACATACCGCTTCTCCACTGTCGTAGGAGGATGACGCAACATCCACTGTGCCTGCCCCTGTTGATTCGAATTCAGCCTCGAAGGCAGAAGCCGCTTCGTCGGATTCTCACCTGTGGCCAGGGTTAGATCCGGAGTCAGATAGATGGTGGCGAAGACGGAATCCGTCCGCTGACCGCCGGTGTTGTTTACCGTCACAGTTACCGGGAATGGCATCGGCACGTAGCGCGCATTCCCGTTATCGGCCACGATCATTGGGGCATCGATCTCGCATTCGAGAATCGGTTCCGTTGCGGGAATGTGTGTCGAGATGCAGCAGGTCACGTCTTCATGGTTGTCGAAGGAGGCGGTAATACAGAATTGTGTCGCATCAGAGGACGTCCGGCGCTTTGCAGCAACCTGCCATGTCGCTTCCGAATACTCTCCCGCAAGCAGATCCGCCGGAGTCCCATTCTGCATGTCTGAGAGAGGCGAGACCAGCTGGACGTCGCTTGAATCGAACACGATCTTGAAGCGTACGTTTGTCGCTTCCCTTTTGCCGGTATTAACAATCCGCATCTTCACAGGGAACGGGTTCGGGAGGTAATCCTTGATCCCGCGCTGCCATGTAAGCCTCGGCGGCGCATCGATGTCGCAGGCGACGACCGGAATGCGCGGAAGTATGCATACATCGCCCGCATCTATGACCGGAATGAAGCAGCCCTGCTCGAACTTCGCGTCTGTCGCCGTCACAGTACAACAGGTCGTATCCGCAGAATCGGAGGAATGGAAGGTGAACTCCATCATCATCCCGCTTCCGGTGAGCAGGCTCCGATCGGTAATCGAGATTTTCGCTCCGCCTGCAGTCGGTGTGACCGTCATCGGTAATCCCGCAAGCAGCGAACCCGGAGGCGTCTGCACGCTTTTGAACTGCATGCACTGCGCATCGTAGAGCAGCGTAAAGCTGAACGGATAAAACATCGTATCGCTGATCGGCGTCAAAAGATTCAGCGGCACCCTGATATCAGAATCAGCCTCGACAAGTGCGTCACCGATTTCCATATTCAAATTGGAGAAGGTCGTTGAATCCAGGGGCGCACGGTATGTCTTCGTCTTTGTGTCCGTCCCGCCGCAGAAATTATTCAGCTGCAGTTCCACGGTGCGCAACGCACCATCCGCGCAGTCACGCTCGTAGGTGATGGAGCATTCCTGGAAGCACTGAAAAAGAATCGTAGCGATTTCCTGGTAGATCGCAGAAAGCTGGCCCGCATTCGGTGTCTGATAATACCGCCCGCCGGTGAGAAGTGCGATCATTTCAAGTTCGGTTGCGTTGATGCCGGTACCGAGGCCGACGGTGAATACGCGGATTCGGTGGCGGTTTGCCAGAGCTATGATTTCCGCCACCGTGCGTGTCGACGAGTTATCGCCGCCGTCGGTGACTACGACAACTGAACGGGATTGATTGACGCCGTTATTGATCAGTTCGATGATGCCCGAGTAGATGCCGTCCCACACAGCCGTCATATTCGATACAGGAAGAGCGTCAACCGCGGAATGCAGCATCGGCTTGATCGTGGTCATTTGCTGCTCAGTCCAGACAGTCGACGAGAAAAAGATGATTGCCGCTTCGTCGACCACGCCGTCCATCAGATCGATGAACGCATGTCCCGCCTGCTTCGCGCCCGTGTTGCTGGAACCACTCATCGATCCGGATGCATCGAAAACCAGCGAGACCGAAATCGCGCAGCGAATCGTAGGATTCGGACACCAGAGTGTGAAGTCCTTTACCTCCGCTCCGTTTTCGAAGATCCTGAAATCCTGCTTTGTCATGTTGTAGGCAGGTGCGCCGCTGCAGCCGACCGAAAAATACAATTCCACCGTCGGCCAGTTTATCGTCATCCGCTTGAAATTCAGATTCGGCTGAGCCTGCAGCATCGGAGCCGCCGCCAGCGGGGCCAGCAATGCGGCCAGCATCAGTAAGAGGACGAGCCGCGCACCCTTACGATTCGTTCGTTTTGCAGCATTGTTTTGACTGTCCATCCTGTCCTCCTCGATAGAATAATAAGCCAGCGTCCAGCGCATGATGTGCCCTCTGAAAATTTCGAACAACGATAAAAAGGGAACTGACAACGCGCAGCGGCCGCCGTGGCGGAATAATGGCGAACTACAGATTATTTGCGTAATCAGGCTGGATGGTACTTGCAATGTAGCCATCCATTTCATTTCTGTCAAGCAGTTGCGGAGAAAAGTCTCCGATGTCATTTCAACGGTATGCCTGCCACATAACTACCGCCGCTATTTTCTCAGAAGATAGCGGCCATGCCGGAGTTTCCCTGCCCGAAGCAGGAGGATATTGTACAGCCCCGCCGGCTGACCAGCGAGATCAATTGTCATGGACTGCCCCGAGGGCAACTTGCTCTGCTGCAGAACCGTCCGGCCCAAAGCGTCGGTGACGATCAACACCGCCACTTCGAAATCAGGACCCGCGAGGGCGATGTCGAAGCGTCCATTCCCGGGATTTGGCCAGAGCTGCAGCGCATCCGCTGCTGGCGGCAGTGCACCAATTCCGGTGACGCCTTCGGCGAAATACATTTTGCAGGCGCAGGGCCCGGTGCGATGGTTCGTGGAATAGATTGTCATGTTGCTCACAACGGAATCGGGTGGAATGACACCGGGCAAAGGCTGGAGTCTCCAGACGACCGGCGCCATCGCGCCTGCTGCCAGCGTTCCTCCGGTGAGTACCTGCTCTCCCGATTCGGGACTGACGAAACGAAGCTTGGTCTCGTCGATATCCAGACGAAGTGAAACATTCTCAGCATCCAGGTCGCCGGTATTGACTAACCGCACGGTAACATCGAACTCATCCGGTTCCCAGGTCCCGGCACTGCTGTTCCAGAAAAGTGAGTCCGGGTGTTCTCCGGTGAACAACAGATTCGGTCCGTGTGCGCGAATGACCGCCTGCGCATCATCGATCTGCAGCTGCGCGCAGCTGTCCATGAATGCGGCGTCCCGCACCGCGATCGTGAGCGGAATTGTATCGCCGCGTCCTTCCGGTGCGCGCGCCTGGAAGAGCAGCTTGAGCAGAGGTGCGTCGGCTTCGGTCCACGAGGGCATCAGCGGACTGCCGATGTAGATCCGTACTCCCCCGCTCGCAGGAGTAATAATGATCGGGTGCTGGTCGAGCAGATAGTCATACCACATGCTCGTGCGGGGGAAGGCCAGCAGCGTCGTGTCATACTGCAGCGTGAAGATGAACGACGGACGCGTTGTCCCTTCGAGCGGATTGATAATTCCGAGTTCCACCGCCAGATTATTCCCCGCGAGCACCGTATCCGCGGTCAGGGAAAGATGCAAAGGCTCCAGCGTGGACGGATAGTACGGCGCAGTATAGTGTATCGTGTCGGATACCATCACTCCGCAGAGGTTCTGCCATTCCAGCACCACCTGCCGATCGCTGCCGTCGGCGCAGCTCGTTCTGTAGAACACTCCGCACTCCGACTCATACCCCATCCTGCTTCCGGAAATCTCCTGGTAGATTGCAGCCAGCTGTCCGGCGTTTGGTGAGATGAAAAACCTGCCACCGGTTTCATCGGCGATCATCTGCATCTCCGTAGTATCGATTGCATCACCGAAGCCAATCATGTAGATGGCAATCCCATGATATTTGGCAAGCTCGAGCACTTCATTCAGATTGCGATAGGAGGAATCGTTGCGGCTGTCTGTCATCACGATGAGCGCCTTACCCGGATTCTGACTATTGAATGCCACCTCGACAACGTTGAGATAGAGGGCGTCATACAAGGCGACCCGGTCGCCGTAGGATCCGAGGGCATTAATCGCCGAACGCAGCATGGGCTTGATGGTCGTCATTTCCTGGTAGGTCGCGGCAGTCTCATTGAAATGCGTGATCGTAGCTTCGTCCACCACGCCGTCCATCATATCCACAAAAGCATGAGCACTCTGCTTCGCCGCGGTATTCCAGTTCCCTGCCATGCTTCCGCTCGCGTCGAGCACCAGTGCGATGGATATTGGAACGTATGCAGGACAGGAGAGTGTAAAGTCCCGGATTTCCTTTCCATCCTCGATGAGCCGGAAGTCCTGCTTCCTGAGACCAAATTGCTGAGCTCCATCGCAGGAGGCAACGAATGAAAGTCTGACGTCCAATCCTCGCGTCGTCGCATCCCTCAGTTCGAGCAGCGGCTGTGCCGCGCCGTTGGCGGATGTGAGAATGAGGAGGGAGAAAATAAAAAGTGACAATCGCTGCATATGTGCTCCGTTGTGCCGCCCTCGCCACGTCGAGTCTTCGACCTTCAGGGCGGGGGTGGGTATTGGTTTGCCGTCCGTTTCCCAGGGCAAGAGCCCTGGGCTGCAATAGTGCGCGCTTTCAGCGCGCGGGAAGCGCTCGTCTGGCGTCTGTGTCCGAGGGCTTACGCGTCTTCGCTTTGCTTCGCCGTCGCAAGCGCCCTGGGCTATGATCTCTGGCCCTTTCAGGGCCTTATGCGCGACGAAGTCGCTCCTCCGCGGCGAAGCCGTCCAAGCGTGGCGCAGCCACTCCACCGCGGCGAAGCCGCTCCACCGCGGCGAAGCCGCTCCACCGCGCGAGGCGCAAAGCGCCGAGCGCTAATGCTTTACCACGACCCTCTGCGTCCGCATAACAACCCCCGCCTGCAGCTGTACGAAATACATGCCGGGCTGCAGCTCGCGAAGATCGATGCGTTCGGTGAAAGAGAGCCGCGCATCCGCTGAAGCGATGCGGCGCAGCTCGCGGCCGAGAAGGTCGCGGATGGTGATCACAGCAGCTGCGGGACGCTCGAGCACAACATCGACATTCAGCACACCATCGACGGGATTCGGATATAAATGGAAGCGCTGTCCGGCCGTATGCCCCTCATCCAAAGCGAGCACGTTCACTACATAGGGGTCGGACAACGCTTCACAGCCGTTGGTATCGGTAATGCTGACAGTGTAGCTCCCCGTTTCGGGGAGGATCAATGATTGTGCAATCGCTCCGGCAATTTCGATACCATTGCGATGCCACTGCCAGGCTGCTGCGGGATCGGTGGAAAGAACATCACCCGTACGGGAAATAATCGGTTTGGCGGGCAGCGGATGCACAGTGACGGTGACTTTGTCGGAAAGCCCCGGTGTTCCATCTGTGGCAAGTACTCCGCACCAGTAGCTCCCGGTCTGTGTGACGGTGATCGATTCGGTGGTATCCTGCGTGGACCAGAGATAGGACGCATACGGACCGCCCGCATGCAGCGTCACACTGTCTCCGTCGCATAAAGCGATCGGTCCCGGAGGTGAGAGCGTAAACCAGAATGCCGCCTGCATGGCCGGAATAACAACTTCGGTCTCACAGAATGTCGTGTCTCCGCCATTCTCCCAGAGAAGTGTGCGGACGATATACCGTTTTTCAACCGTTGTCAGCGGATGCTCAAGCATCCAGCCCACGCTCCCCGCCTGCTGCGGAAAGAGCTGTCCAGGCACGATCGGTTTTGTTTCCAATCCCGCGTCCACCGCAGACAGCGTCAAACCGCCGCCTGGCAGAATGATTCGTGCGCGAATTGAATCGGACAGCGCGGGAAGGTTGCTGTAGGCGCTCAGCGTCACCGCAAATGGCATGGGATGATACTGCTGCAGACTGACGTCCGCCGCAATGGAGTCCGCGACAAGGCTGCAGCTCAGTCCATCCGGCAGCAGGCCGGGAACGAACATCCATTTCCCGCAGGGATGCGGATCACCATCGCTGTCAAGCACGGTGAACTGGATAAACACGTACCGCGAATAGTTCCGGTTCTGCACATCTACCCCCCATTCGAAAGCGATGCTGTCTCCCGGCTGCAATGACACGGATATCGGATTGTTGATTCCTATGGGCGAAGCCGGACTCAGCGAGAAACCATCGGGTGGGAAGGAGATATATACTCGCGTCAGGGTAACTGTGCGCAGCCCGTTATTTCTCACGGAGTATTTCATGGAGACCGGGTTCGGCTCTACGCCCGTCCCGCCCGCATTTAATACCAGCGAATCCGGGAAGGATACATCGCAATTAACTCGCTTTTCCACTCCCGGAATTCGAAGCGCGCAGGAGGTAGAGACAAATGGAATGGGATCTCCGCTGCCATCTTGTCCTGCTGCCGTGAAGGGAAAAACAATGGTAGTATCAGTCGTCAGCAGCTCTGTCCATCGCACCGTCCAGGAAACACTGTGAATCGGATCGCCGATCCTCCATGGCAAAATCGGCATGGAAAGAACACTCTGCGTCAGCGACTGCGAGGGCGGATCGAGGACGAGCCCCGCCGGGAGCAGCAATGTCGCCGTTACACCAAACGCGGTATCCGTTCCATTATTCGCACAGGATGCTTCAACGGTGAATGGATTCGGCTGATAACTGAGCGCGGCAGAATCATACTGCAGTTCGGTGGGCACCCTGCAGGTCAGCGAGAGCCTCGGACCCAGCCGCCTGATGCCTGCGCGAACCATGCAATCCTGATCACCGTGATTGGTATAAGTTGAGCGCATCCAGACGTCGGAAGAATCCTTCTTCACAGTCTGAAGCAGCGCCAGCTGCCAGGTCGCATCGACGAACGTCCCCGGT
This sequence comes from Bacteroidota bacterium, assembly GCA_049663345.1. GTDB lineage: Bacteria > Bacteroidota > Ignavibacteria > SZUA-365 > SZUA-365 > SZUA-365. The sequence continues at coordinate 16,968 of JBATDG010000109.1, read as the reverse complement.
AGAATGTCAGGTATGGCGACCCGGTTCGCGGTCGGAGACATCAGGCGAAATACTGTTGTGTCGATCGCGATTTCAACGAAGCCTCCGGTGGAGGAAAGATTGCCGGTATTGAATATCCGCAGCGTCGCCTGAAATGGCGAAGGGATATACCCGCCACTGGCGACATCCCAGCTGAAGCTCCTCGGCATCTGCATATCGCAATTCAGCACTGGCTTGCCCGGCAGAATAGTGATCGTCGCCGGATTGATCACCGGCGTGAAGCAGCCTTCGCTGAAGGACGCATTCTGAGCAATGATATCCGCTATGACCGTATCGGGTGGAACCAGTATCGATCGAAAGTTCAGCAGCAGCAGGTCGCCGCTTCCGGTGATGGCCTTGCTGTCTCCGGTCTGAATCCTCATGCCGCATGCGGTGGGACCCATAGTGAGCGGAATACCGTCGAGCAATCCTCCCTGGGGAATCTGCACACTGCGAAGCTCGAAATAGTGCTTTTCGAAACAGAGATCGAAAGAAAGGGGAGCGAGAATTTCCCCGTTCAGCTGCGCGGGCAGACGGAACGGGACCACGAAATCCTCACCCCCTTGTACTGTCACATCAGACAGTTCCAAAGCAAGAGGTGAAAATGTGGTCGTATCACGCGGGGCGCGGTAGGTCAAACTGGCCGTATCGCTGCCGTTGCAGAAGTTCGGCAGGGAGAGATCAACGACATGAAGCGCACCGTCCGCACAGGTCGCGGTGTAAGTGATGCTGCAGTCGAGAAATTGCTGATGAATGCGGGAGGCGATTTCAATATAGAAGCCGGCAAGCTGACCGACAGTCGAGGACTGATAATACTGTCCCCCGGTTAATTCAGTGATCATCGTCAGCTCTGTTGCATTGATGCCGGTCCCGAGACCAATGGCGAAAACGCGTATATGCTGCTGATTAGCGAAAGCGATGATTTCCGCGACTGTTGATGTCGAGGAATTATCCCCACCATCGGTCACGACCACTACCGCACGTATGCTGTTCGCCGCTTTCAATGCTACTTCATGCAGTCCGGCCCAGATGCCGTCCCACACCGCCGTCGCGCCTGCGGCGGGCAAGGCATCAATCGCGGCCTTTATCAGAGTCGTATCAGATGTGATGGACTGCTGCAGCGTCACCGATTGGTTGAACCAGAGCACTGCGGCTTCGTCGCCTGCAACGTTCATCCGGCTGACGAACTGCCTGCCCGCGTCCTTGACCCCGGTATTTCCTGCCCCTGCCATTGAGCCGCTTGCATCGAAGACCAGGGCGACGGAGAATGGTTCGGGAGTCGTCGGATCGGCGCAGCTCATGGTAAATTGCATGACTTCCCTGCCGGCGTCGGAGACGCGGAAATCGCCTGAACTCAGGTTCCATGCCGGAGTACCGCCGCAATCAACGCGATAATACAACTCGATCGTGGGCCAATTGCTGACCACGCGGAGCAGATCAAGCGAGGGCTGCGCAAGCGCGTTGAGCAGTGGAAATAACGTCAGAAGAATGACGAAGGCACTCGTGCGTGCATGGCGAGAAAGCCGCGTTCCCCATATAGCGAAACATCCATCCCTGAAAATCATGCCAACCTCACGTGCATAGTGACGCGCTGTCCCTTTCCGTGCAACCGGGAGAACGCAAATCTTGGCCGCAGGGTAAAAACACATGACCGAAGGGATTGTTACAGGTAATACCGTCTTTTAATGCAGATTATTGAAATCCGTATCCCGATCATGTGTCGGCTGGGGAGTTCTCCTGCTGCATACTGAACAACGTTTCCATACGGAGCGCCCCATTTCCGGGACAATGCTTCCGCACGGTGTACGACTACATCCGTGTCACAGCGCGTACACGAAATTCCTTTCCACTCTGCATCACCAGAAGCCAGACGCCAGCCGGGCGGCTGCTCAGATCAACTGTGAACTGCAAACGGCCGCCTTCGGGAACTCCATCGTACAACCGCTCTGATCTTCCCAGGAGGTCGACGAGCAGCAGCGAGACCGACTGCCTGAGCGGCGCGCTTATCTCGATATGAAGCATATCCCGCGCGGGCTCGGGCCAGGAACGCAATATGTAATCCGCCACGGGGAAGGGTCCGCGGACTGTCAGCACTGTCACATCGAATTCGTCGGAAAGCACGGAACAGCCTTCCGGACTTTCAACCCGCAGCACGTACTTGCCAGCATCGGTGAGCTGCAGCGTGTCCGAGGTTTCGCCTGCCAGCAGCTGCGAGTCCCGATACCATTGCAGTGAATATCCTGAGCCGATGCCGCTGCGCAGCACATCGCCGTCGCGGGTGAGGACCGGAACAGGAGGCAGCGGATTCACGGTGATGCGCACTGTGTCGCTCAGGCCGGTGAGTCCAGTGGCGTCCCGCACTTCGCACCAGTACTGACCGGAGGTCCGGACTTCGAGCGTGCGCGTTGTATCGCCGGTGGACCATCGCCAACTCGCATACCCCACGCCGCCGTCGAGCACGACGCTGAGTCCTTCGCAGAATGTTGTTTCACCCGTCACTGCAAGCGAAAATGCAAACGGCTGATCCCCTGCCCCGGGAATGGTCAAAGGAAGCGAACAGCTCACGGTGTCGCCGCTCAGGGTCCAGGTTTTCACGTCGATTTCATACTGCCGTTCTGTGGCGGTGACGGGATGCGTGAGCATCCATTGCGTCGTTCCTACCCGTCCGGCACCAAGTACGCCGGGCGTCAAGACTTTGCGCTGCATTCCGGCATCCACGGCGGCGAGCGCCAGATCCGGCGGAAGGGATACCTCCGAATACACGGTATCGGACGCGGTCGTCCCGCTGTTTTCGATTGTGAGGCTGAGCGGAAGGGGCATGGGCACGTATTCGTGCAGCGCCTCGTTCCATCCCACCTGCGGCGCGCTCAGATCGCAGCGCAGCTCTACATAGCTGTCACGAATCAGCGTGATGGTCTTGCTGCAGCTGATCATTTCATTGCTGCCGTAATCCACTTCGACGCCGATGACTGTGGTGAACGGTGAAGCGGTTTTCAGCGGTACGTCAAATCGCCACTCGGCGTCGCCTGTCGCCCCGGGTGCGATACGTGAAGGATGGGAAAGAACGGTATCGCGGTAGCCCGTCTGCAGCGTCAGATCCGCCGGATTGTAGATCAGGCGAAAGACCGTCGACCGCGCATCGGCAGTGCCGAGATTTCTCACCACCGCCTTATAGATGAACGGTGCGGGAATGTAGCCGCCGGCGGCTGCATCCCATCTCAGCGTGTCGGGTACAATCGGAGCTTCGCAGGCAAGCAATGCTTTCGGTGGAGAACTGCAGACGATTCCGGGGCTGAATTTCAGGGAAATGCAGCTTCCCGGATCGTTGGATAGATCAGGATTAACGGTGATGCTGCTGCAGGCGGTATCGTTCCTCGCGGGCGGCTCCATCACAAGGTAAAACAGGATGCCGGCATCCTGAACAGGAAGCGGAGTGCCGAAGGTCACCACCGCGCCGTTAATGTTTTTGTAGTCGATGGGCTGTCCTGCAAGCAGCGTTCCGGAGGGAGCCACAGCGCCGGTGATGCGCGAGACCGTCGTGTCGATAACAAATCGCACTGCGGTCTGCGGGATATGCGCGCCCATTGGAGAGTTCTGCAGCCTCACTGGAAGATAGGTGCTCTTCCCGGCAGGTATCTGCAGAGTATCAAGGCTCACGAGCAGCTGCTGGTAGGTGGAAAGATCGAACGGGGCGGGATACGAAAGGTTTCGTGTGGGACTAGTACCACAAGCAGCGGTAACCGCCAGAAACACAAGCCGCTGCGTGCCGTTCGCACAGCCCGGGACATACCGCACCAGGGTTTCATCGCCTGAGTTTGTTATCGATACCGCTTTCTTTACCTGGTAGCTATCGAGGATGTGCACATCCGCTGTGTCGGTCGGATGCGTGATCGTGCCGTCACAGCGCAAGACGAACGCCAGTTCCACCTCCGGCCAGTCCACCGTAATGCGGCGAAATTCCAGATCGGCCTGCGCGAAAAGCGATCCTGTGAATGCGAACATGATAGAAAGAATGACCGGCATACGCCGGAATGCGAAGCGATAACATCCGTCCATAATCGAACCCCAGGATTATTCATGCGAAACGGAACAATAGAATAATCTCCGAAACAACCGATACAATGTCAAGCGGCATTTCTCATCCCGCCTGCATTTCCACCTCGCAGTTATCCCCTCATTCCCTTCATTTCCTTCATTTCCTTCATTTCCATTATTTCCATTATTTCCTTATCCACACCCCCCACACTCCCGCCGCCTCTTCCGCCCACACCCCATGCCCCTGCGCCTTCAGCGCATCCACCATGGGCGCGGGATAAAACGGCGCTTTCATGTGAAGCAGCTGTCCTGCACCGAGTTTCTGCAGCGTCATGAACACAGCGCTGAGTGGATTCGCGCCGACGTCGAGGAGCGCCACGGCATCCACCTGAGCGGCGATGTCCGCTTCGTTCGCCCAGTCGGGACGAGCTTCTATTGCCGCAGGCGGTTCATGTCCCGGAGGCGGCGGACTCCCCGCAGGAATTCTCGCATGCGCTCCATACTCGGCAACTTCCGGAGCCACCGTCCTTGCCGCCTCCCCACCATGCGCTGCTTCCCCGACATGCGCTGCTTCCCCGACATGCGCCGCTTCCCCGACATGCGCCGCTTCCCCGACATGCGCTGCTTCCCCGACATGCGCTGCTTCCCCGCTATGCGCAGCATTCTCTTTCGCGGATTCATCTGTTCCGTCATTCCCGCCCGTGTCGGCGCTGGAAGGAGAGGCGTAGGAAAGCAGCCGCTGCTCTCCGTCGAGTGCGCGTTTGGCGCTGAGTTCCTGAGAGACTTCCAGTGTGCCGAGGTAGGCGCCCTGCGGATCACGCACGGCGAAGTATTCGATGTGAATGAACTTGCCCTGCATCTGAATCCAGAACGGGGCCCGGTCTTCCCTACCGCTTTTGAAATCCTCGAGAATGCGGTCGACGATATTCACGCTCGAAGGCGGATGACACATGCGAACGTCGCGTCCGAGAATGGTGCGGTTGCGGTCGAAAATTCGCTCGGCTCCCTGCGAGAAGTATTTGACCTTGTCCTGCGCATCCACGAAGGTCATATCGAAAGGAACGGTGTTGAAAATGGCCGTCAGTTCCATCGGCGAAAGCATGCCGCTGGGCATGCGCACGCCGTCGCCGTCCACTTCCGAATTCGGCAGGGCTTCCATATTGCGCGGCTTCCATTCGATCTGCGGATCGTAGAGACAGAAGCCGATTTCCGGCGTCTGCCGCTGAATTTCAAACCACTCGAGTTCCGTCAGCTGATCCATGCACATTGGCAGAAGGATCTGCTCTTCCTTCATGATCATGTCGTCCACACCCCGCGCGGCGGGAACGAGCATTCCTGTGGCTATCGCGCCGAGCTGCTCGGCGGAGGGATTCTGCAGTGAAGAAAGCGCCTCGCGCGCGGTTTTCAGCGCCTGGCGGATTTCGTCATGCTTGCCCCACATGACGGTGGGTGGACCCGTAATTCCCCGCTGTTCGAGAAACGGAAACAGCAGATTCTCCTTGCGGCGGTAATGCTTGTCGAGATCGCCGAGCTCGTTGAACATCGCCCGAAGCTGCAGAACGCGCTCGGCAACCTGCTCCGCCGAAAGCGCATCAATGTGCTCGGCCAACCGCATGACCTGCGCGGTGACAGCGGCAACTGCCTCGTTTTCTTTTTTGAAGGTGTCGACCGGGTGTCCGGGAGGTACGAGTTTCGCCATGCTGTGATCGATCTTTCCATCCAGCACCGCAGTGTGAATGTCGCAGAACTGCTGAATTTCCGCCTGCGAAATTCCTTCGCTGATCAGCTCCTGTTCAACTTCCACCACCTCGCCGTAGGGAATGCCCCCCAGCAGTTCCTCGAGCCGAGCACGCACTTCCATCGGAGCCGTCCCGCTGTGCAGTTCGCGAATCATGTGCTTGAGCAGTTGTTTTCTTTGTTCCGCGTTGTTGATGAGTTCGCTCATTCTCTAACCTGTATTCCAAGTGGATAATCATAGACTCGCTTGTCGACATTAAACATAGAGCTTTTTATCGATGATTGCAAGAAAAAGCGTGAATGATTTTTTCTATGCAGGATCTTGACATCGCCGCTGAGAATGTCACCCGGCGATGGAACGCGGTAGCTGCCCTGGCGTCGGCGCTGCCGATAACATACGCCAACAACGCGCAGATCAGTTCACAGAACTTCGGCAGCTTCGCCCTCATTATCGTCGTGAGCGATTTTGAAAACGTCCCCGCTGCCGCGGGAGCATTGACAGCAGCAGAATGGTCGCGTCTGATGACCCGCAAATCTGATGTACGAAAATTCGTCAATTGCGGTGGTGGAGTATTCGCCTGGTATTCGAGCTACTGCGCCGTCATTTCACGGGTCATGCAGTTTTTGACCTCTGTATCCGATGACCATATCGTTTTTTCAAGGTCCGAAAAATACCCATGTTTGTTGTTTGCGCCTGACCAGTGCGGAGGATAAACCTTTTTCTTTTCTGCGCATCTAACCTTGATATTCTTTTCAGGAAACCCAATGAAATTCCTCTCAGCCATTCTTGTCATTTTCACTTTAGCTGCACCGCTCGCAGCGCAGAATCTCAGCATACAGGGGCGTGTACTGCAGAAAAACGGCGGTACTCCACTGCCGAACGCCAATGTAATTCTCCAGCGTTTACCTGACAGCAGCGCCTCTGGCGGGGCGGTTACTACCCGCGACGGAAAATTCCTCATCGATGGACTACGCAACGGACGCTACGTTCTGAAGATCTCGTATGTCGGCTATGCTCCCCTTCTCAAGGAGGTGCCGCTCCGCGGTCAATCGGCGAATGTCGGCGACCTGGAGTTGGTCGAGTCAAACATTGCTCTCGATCAGGTTGAAATTACTGGCGAGGCTCCCATCGCTGTGATGAAGGAAGATACCACCGAGTTCATCGCGAGCGCCTTCAAAGTCAATCCCGATGCAACTGCAGAGGATCTGGTAGCGAAAATGCCGGGCGTCACGATAAAGGACGGCAAAGTCGAATCCCAGGGCGAGGAAGTGAAAACTGTGCTGGTCGACAACCGGCCGTTTTTCGGCGACGATGCCCGCGCAGTGTTGCGAAATATTCCCGCGGAAATCATTTCACGCGTTCAGGTCTTCGATCAGCAGAGCGAACAGGCGCGATTCACCGGCTTCAGCGACGGCAGCGAGGTCAAAGCCATCAACCTCATTACGCGTGATGCGATCAAGAATGCACAGTTCGGCAAGGTGTACGGCGGCTATGGCGAGGAAGAGCACTATCGGGCAGGAGCCGTGCTCAATGCCTTCAGCGGAAAGCAGCGTTGGTCCCTGCTTGCTATGTCGAATGACGTTAATGAGCAGAATTTCGCTTCCGAGGATCTTCTCGGCGTCATGCTTTCATCGAGTGGCGGCGGCGGACGCGGCGGGCACGGCGGAGGAGGCGGACCGCGTCCGGGAAGCGGCGGCGGCATGCCGAATTTCAACAGCGGGAGCATCAACGACTTTCTCGTCAACAGCAGCAACGGCATTGCCAGCACCAACGCCATCGGCGTCAATTATATCGATACCTGGGCTGATAAAATCGAAGTCTCAGGAAGCTATTTCTTTAATAAAAGCGACTTGAATTCCGGTACCGGCGTCGCACGCGAATATGTACTCCCCTCGATTCAGGGACAGCTATACGATGAGACAACTGCGGCGAATACCAACAATATGAACCATCGACTTAATATGAAGCTGGATTATAAAATCGATTCGCTGAATTCGATTCTCTGGCGTCCGCGGCTCTCGGCGCAAATCAACGAAGGACGGGAAATGACGCTTGCCGGCACTTCGCAGGCCGGCAGCGCGATCAACAGCAATGCCAGTGATTTCGCCTCCGATTTGACCGGCCTTTCCTTCAACAACGAACTTCTCTACCGGCACCGCTTTGAAACCAGCGGCCGCACGTTTTCCTTTGAAATCGAAAACGATCTGAAAGACAACAGCGGCAACAACACGCTGAATTCCAATTACGCCAGCTTCGGAACGAATGCTGCCTTCGACACCACCAATCAGCGGGCGAATCTGGATAAAAGCGGCTGGTCGATGGAAGCGACCGCGACATACACCGAGCCGATCGGAGAGAGTTCGCAATTACAGCTGCGTCACCGCACGTCGTTCAGCAATGACGCATCGAACAAGCGTACATACAATCTCCCGCGCCTTGCCGGTACAATTGAGGAACTTGATCCCCTGCTCAGCAACGAATTCAGCACAGACTACCTGACGCAAAACGCGAGTCTCGGCTATCGTTATGAACAGGACGATGTGAATGCCATGGTCGGCGTGGGCTACCAGTGGGCGTCGCTGCAGAATTCGCAGGTCTTTCCCTATGAAAGCAGCCTTGACCGCACCTACGGCGACATTATGCCCTACGCGATGATGCGCATCAAGTTCACGCAGGGGAAGGACATGCGCCTGTTCTACCGCAGCCGTACGTCGCCGCCCAGTGTGGACCGTTTGCAGGACGTCCTCGACAATTCGAATCCCCTGCAGCTCAGCATAGGCAATCCCGGATTGGATCAGGAATACATGCACTTCCTCGGCATGCGGTATTCAGCCGCTAATATGCAGGCCGGCAGCTACTTCTTCCTCTTCGCGATGGGCAGCTACACAATCGACGCCGTTGGCAACAGCACTTTTATTGCGGATCGGGACACCACAGCGTTTAATGGAATTCCCCTGCTGCGCGGTGCACAGATCACACGGCCCGAGAATTTCGGCGGCGGTTCCTATTCACTCCGCAGCTACATGACTTACGGACAGGCGATCGGCTTCCTGAAATCAAACGTCAATCTCAATCTTTCCGCCACCTTCTCCCGTACTCCGAGCCTCATCAACGGACAGCTCAACCATGCTTCCGCTCCTGCAGCCGGCCTCGGCGTCTCGCTTACCAGCAACATCAGCCCGGAACTTGATTTCACACTTTCGACGCAGTCGAGCATGACCTGGATAGCAAACTCGCTGCAGGAAGAGAACAACAGCAGCTACCTCACACAGTCAAGCCGCATACGCTTAAACTGGATATTCCTCGACGGATTTCTTTTCAATACCGATCTGGCGCATGAATACTATACGGGACTCTCGGATGGCTTCAACGATGATTTCCTTCTGTGGAATATGAGCCTCGGCTATAAATTCCTTCCCGACAATGTGGCGGAAATCCGACTGACAGTATTCGATCTGCTGAAGCAGAACAACAGCATCACCCGAAGCGTCACCGACACCTATATCGAGGACACGCGCACGAACATGCTCCAGCGCTATATCCTGCTGACCTTCACGTGGAATCTCCGTAATTTCACGATGTAGCACGTTTTGATCTCAAGAAAAAGAGGCTGTCACATCAGATGACAGCCTCTTTTTTTATACAATCGATTGCTCGCTTGCAATTCTGCTCCGCGGATGAGCTAAGCAAGAAAAGCTGCAGTGCTTCAGAGCCGGAGTGCTGCAGAAGCGGAGCGTTTCGCCCCCACACTGGTTCTATTTCAGCAGCATCAGCGGCTGGGTCAGGATCTGTGCGCCTGTATTCATTTTGCAGAGGTACATTCCCGGAGCAAGTCCGGAAGCATCAAACCCGGCATTCGCCGTACCTGCCGCACGCAGTCCTTCAACCAATACTGCTACTTCGCGGCCGGTCATGTCATACACGGCTATCCGCACATGCGCTGCTGCTGGCAGTATATATGAGAATTGAGTCGAGGAGGTAAAGGGATTGGGATATGCTGCATGGAGTTCAACGCCATTCGCGGCTGCAGCAGGATTCTTCACAGAAACGATGGGAGCAGTCATGCGGAATACTCCGTTTCCATCGGTAGCTGCGAAAATGGTTCCGTTCCCATCCAGCAACAGAGTCATGACATGACTGTTCTGCAATCCGGAATTTATTGCTGTCCATGCCCTAACCGGGATGCCGTTAACATACACACCACTGTAAAATGAGGAGGCGTAGATAGTGCCGCCCGGACTCGCAAAAATGCCGCTGACACTGTTGAACGAGCCATCTCCGATGTTGGTCCAGCTGTCGCCATTGTCCGTGGAAACGTAAGGTGATGAGTAGGCCCCGATGTATATGCCGCCTTTCCCATCTGAACTTATTGCCGACACGTAGCTTTCATTCATGCCGTTATTCAGCTTTACCCAGGTCAATCCCTTATCCATTGAGCGAAGGAGGCCGTTTTGAGACGTGCCTGCAAACAAGGCACCATTTTCCCAAAGGAGACAAGCGACTGTCGAGGTGATCAACGCATCGCCGGCATCCCGCCACGACGAATTACCTGCTTCCAGCACGTGGATGTTTCCATCCGCGCCACCCACAGCCATGTCGCCTTGCGGGTTGAATGCCAGCGTCATCGGTGAAAAGTTCGGGAGCCCAATTGAATCCATGACCCAGGTCGCTCCGTTGTCGGAGGTGTGCCGTACGCTTAAATATCTGCTGGCAGCATATAGAACATCACCGGGTCCGATAGCCATACAATCTACATAGTCATCCTTCGTTCCAATCGCGGTCCAGCTGCTTCCGCCATCGCTGCTCTTGACGGTAATCCCGCCCCTGTAGCTGAGATACAGGTTGTCCTTCGAATCAAGAACGAAAGCAGATGTGGTCGCGGGGATGATGTTGCTCAAGCCATTCTGGGCTTGTGTCCACGTCGCACCGTCGTCAGAACTTATATACACACCGCCAAATGCCGTACCGGCAAACAGCTTGCCGCCTGCTTCAACAATGCCGAAAACAGGTCTGCCATCAGGGACTGTGAATTGCGTGGTCCAGGTCACGCCGCCGTCCGCGCTGTAGAGGATTTTCCCACCCTGATCACCTACCCAAATTTCAGTCTCGCTGCGGGCATAGAGCGCTGCAGGAGAGAGGTTCGCAAGACTTCCGCTGCTCGGGCTCCACGTCGCACCACCATCGGAAGAGCGGAAAATATTCAAACCCTGCACACCGGCGAACAGCATTGCCCCTTTGCTGACAACCGCATCAATAGTGCTATTTGCAAACAGCGGATCGGCCATGGTCCACGTCTGCCCGTTATCAGCCGACCGGAGCAGTCCACCGCCGTAAAAGCCCACAAGGATTTCATCATTGCTTCCGATACAGATCTCATCCACGCGTGATCCGAAACCAGTGAGGTCTACCTTCTCAAACGTCGCGCCCTGATCAGTACTCCGCTCCAGTCCACTCCAGCCTCCGACATATTGAGTGCCGGTAGAGGTGATGCCGATTCCGAATGCATTGTTGTTCGTCGAGTAATTACTCCACTCCCACGTCGCTCCGTTGTCATCAGAAAACATCATGCCGTTTTGCAGTCCTGCATATATACGTCCGTCACTGTGGCGATAGAGCGTACGAATCGTTTCATTGGCGAGTCCGGAATACACCCAATTCGCACCGGCATCCGGGGAGCGAAATACGCCGCCATGCTCGGTTCCCGCCAGGACGTTGTTGTTGCCATCGAGGCCCATTGCGAAAATGTTAGCCGTGTACGGACCGTTCACCGGTTCCCACTGCTGTTGGGCATGTGTAGTCGAAAGCGTCACCGTGATTAGCATCGCGAAAACGAGATTTATCCGCAATAACTGAATTCCTTTCATATTACACTCCTGATTGAAACTGAAAACTTGAGTGCCCTTGGGCCCTCCGTTACTGAACCTTTTACTGTCGCGTCCGCTCAAGCGTGGTTGCCGATACGGTTCACCGCAGGATCATCAACGGCTGCGTCAAAACCGTGGTGCCTGTATTCATTCTGCAGAGATACATTCCTGGAGCCAGTCCTGAAGCATTGATTCGCAAGTCAGAAGTCCCAGCCGGACGAAGGCCGTCAACCAGCAAAGCTACTTCCCGGCCGGTCATATCATATATCGCGATGCGCACTTGAGTTGTAGTGGGAAGGGAGAACGAAATCTGCGAAAGCGATGTGAACGGATTGGGATGTGCGGCGTGAAGCTCCACATCGTTGCGGAGCGCAGCGGGGTTCTTCACCGAGACGACTATCGGCGTCGCGCGGAATATCCCGTTGCCATGCGTGCTGGCGAAGAGATTTCCATCATCGTCCATCAACAAGGTTCGTACCTCTGTATTCTGCAATCCCGAGGTGATATCGGTCCAGGAAGTAATTCCCGGATCAGACATATACATCCCTTTTGAAAGCGATGCAGCGTACATTCTGCCGTCTGACCCGGCAGCGATAGCGCTCACTGACGAAATCTGTCCAAGACTGATATCGGTCCAGCTGTCGCCATTATCTGTGGAGACATAGATGGCTCCAAGTGCGCCCACGAATAAGGACCCCTTATGATCAGAGTATATCGTCAGAACGTTCGTTTCATTGAATCCATTTTCGAGTTTCGCCCAGGTGCGGCCTTTGTCGAGTGAACGGAATAACCCATACGAGTAGGTGCTCGCGAAGAGGGCGCCATTCTCCCAGACCAGGCAGGTGATGTTCGATCTGATCTGAGCGTCCAGGGCGCTCCGCCAGACAGTGGCGCCTGCTTCGAGCACATAGAGCTCGGCCGATGCACCCCCAATCGCAATATCTCCCTGAGGACTCAGCGCCAGCGATAAAGTGCTGAATTTGGGAAGTCCTGTCGTATCAGGTAACCAGGTAATTCCATCGTCAGATGTATGCCTGACCCGGTCATACTGATCTGCGGCGTACAGAACATCAGAAGGTCCGATGGCGAGCGCAGTAGTATAGTTAAGGCCCGTAGAGATTTCAGTATAGCTCTCGAAACCGTCGGTGCTTTTGAGAATTTCACCGCTCACGTATTTGTAATACAAATTATTTTTCGAATCGCGCACGAATGTGCCGATGGAGCCAGGAATCAGATTATTCAGGCCATCGTTGGATTGCACCCATGTGGTCCCGTCGTCCGCCGTAACCAATACTCCATTCCATGTCGTACCGGCAAACACTTTTCCATCTGATGTGCTCGCAAAAGAAGTTGCAGGCGCTTCCGATATTTGCAGAACCCAGGATACCCCACCATCATTACTGAAGTAAATCTGGTTTTTGTCTGTTGCGAGCCATATTTGCTGTGCGCTTCGTATGAAGATGCAGTTCATTGAACTGAAGGACAGGGCCGTGCTGCTCTGAGTCCAGGTTGCGCCGGCGTCAGTGGAATAAAACACGCCGGCATATTGAACTGCAGCAAGCATTAGTCCGTCTTTATTTACCACACAGAAAACATTTTTGTCTTCGAATTGAGTATCCACCTGTGCCCAGGACTGTCCTCCATCATCTGAACGAATGAGTCCCTTGCTGTCCATCGCACAATAAATCGCGTCATTTTCGCCGATACAGATTGAATTGATGCGAACACCGAGACCTCCGAGAGCTACGCTTTCAAAGGTGGCGCCATCGTCCGTACTCCGATTCAGTCCATGATAACCTCCGGCATATATGACACCCGTGCTTGTAGCAGCGATTCCGAAGATATGCTGAGTCGCCAGGTCGCCCACGCTCTCCCACGTCACTCCTTGATCCTTTGAAACTGAAAGTCCCGGCTGCCGACCTGCAAAGATACTTCCATCGCTGTGCAAGAACAGTGAGCGTACAATCGTGTAGGAAAGCCCGGAATAATTCCATGACACACCATTATCAGATGATCGAAACACACCGCCTCTTTCAGTCCCGGCATAAAGATTTTCATCAGCGTCGGTGCACACGGCGAAGACTCTACCTGTGTACGGACCATTCACAGGCTCCCACAAATTCTGAGCCTTTGATATCGCACCGGACATCACGAGCATGAGAATGCAGGACACAAACGTATGCAGTAACAGACTTCTTCTCATATTCAATTCTCCACTGATATGAACGAACGATGGTGACAAGCGATCGCGGCTCGCGATTGAGCCGATAGCGGATCTGTAATGGTGGGTTTGAGAGAATACGTATTCATGGGGGAATTCGCAACAAAAAAATATGCGGCACCCCTCAGTTGGTGCCGCATATCCTGCCCTCCTTTCCCGACGGTTCGTCGATGAACTGATTGTTACTCCGGGAAAATCACTACCGTGATATCTTCCTTCGCCTCGTCGGCGCGAAGAGTGATTTGCACTTCGTCACCGTCCTTTGCTACTCGTCCTTTGAGATAGAATCGCACGCGCGTTCCAATGTTGCGCCCTGAGGAATCGTGAATAGGTTCGGTGAGGACGTCTTCGAGCAAATCGCGCCCCTGCTCCGATTCGGCTTCCACTGTGATTCGCTGCGGGGGCCGACTGTTCACAATGCGGTTATCCCCTGACACATTGACGTCGAAGCGGAATTCCTGGTTGACGGGATATTCGCCGCCGCGTGAAAACGAGATATTGCGAAATCGTGCCGGTGCTTTGAGTACAGGAAAAATAAAGCGTGAATCGCCGAGATCTTTTTCATTCTTTGCCACCGGATACACGTTTCCTTCATACCGTGCATCGACACGCAGCTCCTTTCCGGCAGCGCCTTCCGGCAGCTGGAATTCAGCCATCGCCCCGACGCCTGAAGCGATTTCACTGCCCGCGAGTTCTGCCCGCCAGGAATAGGATGTGCGAGTCTCCAATCCTGCCACCATGAGATCCTTTTGGAAATATTCACCTGCAAAGGCCTGCGAACGCTGAGATTCCGACACCGGCCACTTCGCCGTCACAGTGAAAGTATGCTGCGATCTGCTGAGCTGCCCTGCACCGCGTGCGTCCGCTGCAAAGATCGTTACTTCGTGTTTTCCGGCATCGGCAAACGTGCCACTCCAGCGCAGACGCCCATTCTCACGAGACACATTCCCGGAAGTGGTCGAAGCGCTGACCTTCGTCACCGCCGTACCCTGCACCTCCAGCAGCGCGGTTGCCGGGAATCCGGCTGCGGTGATCACGCTGCCGCCATTGATGATCATCTGGTCGCCTTCCGGAATCACCTCGACCGTCAATTCGGCATCAAGTTTTTCAGCGCCATCGATGCGTTTCTTGAAATCCGGCACAATCGCGGCGATCACGTCGAACGGGATACTCAGCGACCCGAGCTTCACATTGATATTGTCGCTTCCTACCGAAATGCGATCGGTTCCGGTCGTGCTGCTGAATGTATAGCTGCCGGATGCGGGAGCACGCCAGTCAAAGGCGAAGCGGCGTTCACCGTCGGTTTGCGAGGGTACCTCACGAATTCCATCCCCGAGTTTCATGGAATCGATCATGACGCCCCCGCGCTTGATTACTACCTCTGGAGTGCGCGTCACACGATCGCCGCTGCTCACCCCCTGCAGCTGCAATTCGAAGGTGCGGGTTTCGCCTACCTTCATCTGATTGCTTCCTTCGGTATTTAGTACCGGCAGCGTTTGCATCATCTCCTGTATAACCAAACGGAGCATATCTCGCTCCCGCATCTGCTGCAAACGCACTTCCCGTTCCGCGTCGTCCCGTTCGACGATTATGATCAGCAGTTCACAGACTACGGCTAGATAGAGGAAAAAATACACCTGGTATTTGCGGCTGGCTTTATGTTCACTCATGACATTGCTCCTGCGTCTGAAAAATGAAGTAAATGCGGCGGCATCACTTGTGCGCGTCGTTGGCAGCAGCGACACTCAGATCGCTGAGCACCGTCTGAAGTGCATCGAGCACATACTCACGGCTGATATATTCGCCGTTGGGGAGCATGATAGCTTCGTTTTCCGGCATGGCGGCGGGAGCCTCGTCGTCGGTCCGCTCATAGATCGTGCTGAAGCCCAGCATGCAAAGGACCGTAATTTCTACGATGATGGCGATGATGATGAGATCCGGTTGATGCGGTACCATGAACTTTATTCCGCGAAGACCGATCGTAAAAATGAGAAACGCTGTTCCCAGGAATGCGGTGCCAGTGATGCCGTTTCTGTATTCCGGGAGGAATGATGATTTCATATAACCGCGAAATGCCAGCCGGGCTGTTGCCTCACGCCGCAGCCATTTCCTGGGTTCTTCCACAAGGTGCCGGCCGTAGTCCGGAGCGATATGAGTCATCAGCAGCAGATTGCCGAGGAGCGCATGCACCCCGCCACGGAACAGCACAAATCCGATCGGAGAAAACAGCAGCAGAGTTACCAGCATTGCAAGCAGAATAACAGCGCCAAGAATTCTCATATCGAGAATGAATGTCGACGTGCCGATGCGCAGCACGAATTCCGGGTTATTGAGATTCGCAAGCGCTCCGCCCGACGAAGGCAGCAGCCGGTCCAGTTCATCGTAAGTGGCTTCGCTGATACCCCGACCATCCTTCGCGAGCGCTGTTTTGAGCTGGGGAAGCGATATATGGCTGCTTTGAGCTGCGAGGATGGCTGGGAATGGGGATTGTGCCGCAGCAGGCTGTTGTGCAATGAGAATAAACAGCATGAGCAGGACAGCAAACGGAAGTGTACGCATGATTTCTCCAATAACTTGGGGGTGAATGGATCAGATAATCCCGTGCAACAATGGGATGCGTTCTGTCAGGCGTGTCAGGTGTGATGGCAAGGAATAGACAACATCCGTGCCAACACTTTCTCCCCCATGGAATCAGATAATATATAATCAATATGTTTTCAGTATCGTGCGCGATCTTCACGCAACCGTGTAAATAACTCCCTGTAAGTCAGAAATAACGGTGTGCATCTTTTTTTACCCAATCCCTTCGCATCCCACTCACGAATATGGCTGGCGAACCCCACGGATCATCCTCCAAAAGCCCAATCTGTGTAATCTGCTTGCCGCGCCGTAGCATCATCCTGTATTTCGGGATGATGACGGAGGCGGGTGGTTACTCTTCCTCGAACCAGGTGGTTACTCTTCCTAGCAGACTGTTGAAGTATTCAGTTTGAAGTATATCCGGAATTAAGTATCTTGTGTGGTAGTAAATAACCACAAATTCAGAATTATGTTCAAGAAACAAACCCGCCCCCAGCAAGAAGAACTCTGGA
>JBATDG010000108.1:0-118230 GCA_049663345.1 Bacteroidota bacterium | reverse complement strand
GCCAGGTTCGCTTCTCACGGTGATCCTTCCGGCCGCACTTTCTCCCGCATTCCGGACAGGGGACCTTCCGTTCCGCAGGCCATTCGAGGGTAATGTCGACGCGTTGTGCAATCACGTCAAGCGCGATATCGGTGATCTTCCAGGGGCGCACAAGACCCAGAAGTTCGCGGAAATGATGTTCGAGTGCGGTAGGTACGGTCATCGGAACGACTCCAGGTTGATTTTACAGGCTCAACCAATAGCACGATTCTCTAAACTATTCCACACGCTTCCCCGAAGAGCCATACGATAGCGCCCCCACTTTTCAGGTGGAGGCGCTATCGTGTCACTGTTTCCAAATCGCTGACTATTCGTAGTACGAAAAGATCGCAGGGCTTTCAGGTTCACCTGTCCAAATATTTACAGAATAATGTTCTACGACACGCGGCCTGATATTATATCAAACAGTCGACGTAATGAATCGACAATATCCTCTAAGCAAGCAACTATTCTTCCAACCAGGAGAGTATCTGCACTGCCCCGGTCCCGGGGAAAAACGGAGGTGAATCTTTCAACAGCCGGTCATCGTAAATAAATCGTTGACTAAAGCCATAGATCTTTCCCACTCCGCCGTAGTAACCTGTAGTTTGAGCTTGACCATCCGTTACGCCTCCGCGATAGTCCCAGTTCCCACATCGAATTTTTTTTGACGCAAGTGTGCTGACATTCTCGGTAGCGACACCCCTGTTCTTACTAAATAAAGAACCATACGTAATAAGGTTGTCCTTATTTGGCGGTGTGTCAGCAGCCCATATATAGTTTTGCGCGACTATGCCAAGCATATCATCCGATTCTCCGACGAAAGGATCATTCAGATACGTCACATCATCCTCGAAGTATACATTACCGCGAGCAGATAGATCCGTCTTGCTGCTTGAAACAACTCCTATTGTAATTTTTCCATCAAGGACGCCTTTGAGTCGTAAATTCCCATTCGCAATGAGAAATGCACCATTGGGCGAAATTGAATCCAGCTTTACCGTCTTCCAGCCAGCGGCGATCCGAAGCGCTTCTGTTGCTGGCGGGGTGCACCGAGTGGAAACTGTGTTAAACGCTGCATCTGAAAGACCATATTCCTTGTACGTCGCTGTACCGTCACCGTTCAGGACCATCGATACATTTCTATCTTTAGTGAACTCAAATCCTTTTATATTAGTCCCGTACTCATCATAATCACCATTGCGTACTGCATTGATCAGTGGATCAGCAAATTCATTTGGAAGTACTACATTAACTTGATCCTCGAATCCAGCTTCAAAGTTCGGATTTGTGCTGCGGTCCATCGCTGTCCACATAATATCCGAGGTAACCTTCCCCTGGAAATCAGGTGCTCCTTGTAGGCGCAACGACTTATTTGGATCTGGAACCCCATTTTTCAATGGAACATTGACGTGCACAGGCCCTGTAAATACATCTCCAGTTGCAAAAAATCCACTCGTACCAAAATCATTTATATAGAGGCAGAACTTAGCAAATGAAGATGACTGCATGACTACTGTAACGCGCCTCTCGATTCCAAGTAACGTTCCAGTCGACACGATTCTAATTCTCCCTTTAATCTTGTCTAAAACCTCCCTTGTAACAGAAACCGTACCTCCAATTAAGTCGATGCCATTCAAAGATTCATTTGGGTTCCATGCTGGAGAAATAAAGAAATTGCTCGCGGCAATATTCGCTCCGCTCACTGCAATCTGATGAGCCATTTCTCTGGCGTAGTGATTAGTGAAGTTACGTTCCGTCACCGTTGCAACGTCATCATTATTAATGCCAATGAAGACCACAATAGAACTCAGCCCAGCGATGACGAGAAGAGCCGCTTTTCCGAACATTTTATCACCTATTACTTATATCGCAAATTTGGAATTGCAAGTCGCATCTGTTTGTAGAAGACCTTTGCGTTATACTGCTCATATGCGGCATCCGAAAAATCGGGGCTTTCACATGCAACGGTAATCGAGATCGTAGCGATCTCTCCTCGATTGGCAACGGGTGTCGTCAGCAGATTTCCAGTATAGCCAAAGTACTCAAGGGTGAATTCTACGATTCCATACGAGGACACCGCCTTCCCTGTACCATCGATCTTACGAAAGAATGGAAGATCTGATGGATTAGTAGTTTGGCCTAGCGAATCTGAAGCTCCTACTGAAAATTCTACTCGGTTCAATGACCCTGAGTCATACATATCTGCCCAAAACACAATTTTATGTCTATCAGCTAATTCAATCGCATTTACGACGTGAGAAAGGTTTTCCGCTCCCTTTTGGTATCCTATGCGCAAAAAATCGCGCTCGATGAGTGTCGTTACATCGATTAGGTTCATCTGAACGATTGATTCTGATGCGTACGCCCACGAATTCTCATTTGTATTATTCATTACCCTCACGGTGTTCAGCATGAGAATTCCACCTATCAACATTGCCCCCATAATATCCAATATCGTGCTGCTACCCATCATTTCACCTAAAATTTCCAATAGCCATTGATTGCACGAAGCGTGATTGGACGATCGAGATTGTTACTCGTTACGGTCACCACGATCATTTTATTAAAAGTCGGCGTCGTGGTCTCTTCGAAGCCGTTATCTGCATCGACGTATACAACTTCTGAGCTCACTTCGAAAGTGGCGGATGGGATTGTATCGATTATGGCAACGAAGTTGTTGTAGTCATCAAAATCATTAAAAATCCCAGAGGCCATTTCAGAGGAACTTGGTCCGAGTCCAGTAGCACTTGTGAGAGATCCAGATGGCGGATGCCCATAAATATCTGGGTAAACCGTCCCGTACACGGTGGAGGCATCGAATTTTAAAGCAAATGCATTGTCTACTCGAGATTTTGCCAATGCAAGTGCCATAATACCGAATTTGGAATTATCAACTCTCTGACTTGTATTCAATTCGGTGGTATTAATACGCAGTATCAGAATGCCGAAAAGTATAATTGCACCAAGCGTCAGCATCATTTGCCCCGTATTCATCTTATAGACTCCTTAATCGTATATTCGCCTGTTCATACATGTTTCTCACGTGATTCAGAGCACATTCTCGACGTTCTCGCATGACTTGTGCTTTGTCATGTGTGGCAATATAGGGAACGCCCGCTTTCGAAAAATGAATGTTGCATTACAATAACATTACGAAACTGTAAGAACCTTTTATCCGACGAGATGTCAGATATGCTGGTCCTCTCAGCACTCTTCATGTGCGTTTGGATTTGGAATCCTCCGATCACGCTTGATACGCAATTCCGTTTGCCCAATGTCGCGAAGCGCTGCGGACATCAACACTGGCTAAAGCCAGCAGAGCGCGCATCGCACGTCACTCCCTGTTTCGGCGAAATTGCTCCCTGAGATCGGTCTTCACCGGATGCGCATGGGTTCGACAAGCTGTGTTAGTGGACAAGTCCAATCAGAAACCGCCTCACCTTTACGCTCTTGTCTCTGGCTGCATATTCCAATCTTTACGGTCGAAAAAGACTTGCACTTCCAAGAATCGCGCCATTCGTTGTGCACGAACGACCGCGCCCCCATTTTTCAGGTGGAGGCGCTATCGTGTCACTGTTTCCAAATCGCTGACTATTCGTAGTACGAAACGATCGCAGGCCTTTCAGGATCCCCAGCCCAAACCTTGCTGGTCAGCTTTGCGAGAGGCGGCCGGTAGCGGATTTCGACATTTCCTTTCATGACTGATTCCCCACCTGCAACAATCGAGCCGGTTACTGTACAATTTCCTGTGGAGAGGTAATTCCCCTTCGTCAAGATGTTTGCGCCGACACTCACGTTGCCATGCACCTCTGTATCCCCTCCAACGATAATTCCGAGTGTGTTTCCTGAAGGATCCACTGTATTGAGTGTGCAATTGCCTGTCAGGAACAGATTTCCTTTCACAAGAAAAACACCGTATCCGGTTATGGTTCCGCTGATATGCACGTTACCGGTAAAGTACCAGATCTCCGGGTTCTCTTTCGTACCAAGTACCTGATTCCCGGAGATGGTCGGGTTCCCCGTGATGACTTTCGTCGCAATCGAGGCCCATTTCGTTGGATTAATTTCGGGCAGAGCCACTTTCGGTGCAGTGTGGTGGAAGGGTGACCCCATATTCACATTCGGGAGAAACGTGTTGTCCGCATTCTTCGAAGGACTGCTCTCGACTCCGCTGAAATAGGTACCGTAACCGGTAACTGTATTATTTCCCTTGAGCTTCATAGCAGAATTTGTGTGGATGTCAGCATTCCATGAAGTGTTGTTGTCGTCATGGACATTCAGATTACCCGTCAGTGCGAGGTCTCCGTTCGTCAGGAGCGCGTATCTCAACGCAGGAGGAATGGATTCTGACGCTGTGATCTGAATAACTGCCTGCACAGTATGCGAGATGCCCAAATACGTGGCGGTGGATGTCACGAGTTTTGCGTTGTCAAGTCCGACATCAGGGCCGTCAGGAAACATCGCTCCTGTTTTTTCGATGCTGACAACGAGATCGCCATTCGATTGCGAAGAGCTGCTGAACCCTGAGTTCCAGGTTGAATCCTGAGCCAGTTGGCTGATGGCATATTCAATCCCGCCTCGGGCAAGGTTTCGAGCCTGATTGAGTTCATAATCCTCAACCGCGTTCTCATTCGCATTCAAATTACTGCTGTTGAGCTGCAATGCGGAGTAGGTTCCAATGATCCCCATGCCGAGAACAAGAAGAAGCAACATTCTGCCCATGATTTCATCTCATATCGATTGAAAATATTGTAGTCAATCATTTCACTGTTATCTGATCCGGCTGCGTTCGTGGCTGTTTTTCAGCAAAATGAAGTTGCGTAGCGGAATCAGTCGACGGACGAGCACGATGTTAGCCGCCCGCAGCTGTGGTTGGTGCCGTCAGTTCCACACTCAGATTTCTCGGGTAGATCACCTTATGCCAGTACGCCCCTGCTTCGCAATCGACGGCAGCTGTCATGAGCTGCGACTGATCGATCGCAAGCGATGTCTGCGTGCTAGCCGTACCCTTGCTTGTTCCGGATGATCCGAGAAGACTTGTTTCCTGCAATCGCTCGTAGAGGAGGTTGCTTGTAAGCATCGATGCTTCGACAGCCCTGATCTTAGGCGGATCAAATGTGACTGCACCTTTTTCATCGAAACCTGTAAACAGCACCATGCTGCCGCGAGTACTCCATTCGAGCGGAGTCGATCCCGGTCTTGAAATACTCCGGGTGACAACAGGACCGGTGCGCGTATTGACCATTGAGTACGAAATCGTATCAATAACTCCATCGTTATCGAAATCTGAGAGGAAGGTGATTCCCTGATTCGTCAGGGAAAGCACTTTCTGGCTTCCGTAAACGCGGTAGCCCATGTTCGTCAGTTCACGTTCCATGGACTGACTCATCTCCGCCAGCGATATCTGGGATATTTCCTGCACCATGGTTTCGCGGGTAGTATCCTGAAATCCGATGATAACCGCGCCCATCAACACGAGGACAAGTCCGCCGATAATATATGATCCGAGTATATCGAGCATACTACCCATGATTCCACCTCAATGACTTTTGTAATAGACAAGATTAACCGGAGTGTCCAGGAAATCAGAGGCTACGCCGACCCGAATTCGTTTGGTCCTGGTGCGAACTGATGAGCGCACATCGGGAGTTGCGGGATTCACATAGTCAACCACCACCGACAACCGAAAAGTCCCTGCGCGCGGAGTACTTATCTCTGTATTGAAACCGTGGTAATCGTCCACGTCGTTGTAATTAGGATACACTTCCGATGAGTTGTGTCCGAGAGAATTGGGAGCCGTAAATGAGGACACAGCGGCAAATTCATACGTGGATGTCGCGGCATCAAAAGTTTTGGAACTGATCTCGCTGATCAGGGATTGTCCAACTGCCGTCGCAGCAATCGTATACTCGGACTGCGCCATCTGCTGCTCGCTCATAAACCTCGCCCGATTCGTATTGAGGACAAGGATCGACAGCAGAAGCATAGCTCCGAGAACCAACAACATCTGTACGCCGCCCATAACAGCACCTATCTTAAATAAATTCTTTTATCAATAACATCATCCGTTTTGCGATGCAGCTCCGCGGTTCCCGCAGCCTGCACTGCTTTAAGGACAAGATACATCCGGAATTAAATCGACGCATTAACGGCAGATTACAATTACATTACAACATTGTAAGGGGCGCAACGCAAGCCCTTTCGTGCTCGTTCTGATCCGGAAATCTACTGTGGATGAATTGGAACTCTGCGGTTACAATGGCAAATTGCGCTCATGACTGAACTGCTATCCCACACCTTCATGCAGCGTGCATTGATCGAAGCCGTGCTCATCGGCGGAATCTGTGCCGTGATCGGCGTTTACGTTGTTTTGAACGGCCTCTCTTTCATCGGCGCCGGCATCTCCCATTCGACGTTTGCCGGTGTGGCGATAGGTCTTCTGCTGGGCATCGAACCCCTGATCACTGCGCTGCTCTTTTCCACAGCAGTTGCGCTCAGCATCGGCTGGGTTAGCGAGAAGACCGATTTGAAGAATGATACCTCCGTAGGGATATTTTTTGCTGCAACCATGGCGTTGGGCGTGCTGCTTATCGGGTTTCTGAAGGATTTCTACGTCGACGTATTCAGCTATCTTTTCGGAAACATCCTCGCTCTCACTGCGACGGACCTCTGGATAAGTCTCGGCATGACGGTATTTATCGCAGTCACAGTGTTCGCCTTATTCAAGGAATTCCTTGCAGTCAGCTTCGATGCGGAGGTTGCTTCTGTGATGGGACTTCCTGTCCGGCTTCTACACTACCTGCTTCTTGTACTGATAGCACTGACGGTAGTTCTGAGCGTGAAATCCGTGGGAGTCGTCCTCGTGTCAGCTCTTATCGTCACTCCGGCTGCCGCAGCCTTCCAGCTCACGGTCAATTTTCGCCGTATGATGCTGCTTTCAGTCCTGATTGGCATTGGCTCCGCTGTCAGCGGCTTGCTGTTGTCGTACTGGATTGATTTCCCTTCCGGCGCTGGAATCGTGCTTATCGCTACAGTAATCTTTTTCGCCGCATGGCTGTTTTCTCCCCGCCGACGCGCCGCCTTCTCATTTACCCCCGAATCCTGACCTTAATTCCCCTCATTCCCCTTCACCCTTTGACCTTTTGACATCCTGACCTCTTCCCACCTCTTCCCATCTCTTCCCCCCTCATCACATCGAACGATAAATGATCGGAAGGAGAATGATAACCGCGCTGATCGCCAGACGCTTGAGTCCACTACTGCGATATTGAGAGGCGGTTTTCTTCTTCAACGAGCTGGCCATGCGTTCGCGGAAAAACGGCGTGAAATGAAATGGCAGCATGATGTCGAAGAGAATTACCATTCCATAAAGAAGAGCCTGGGACATATGTGCCTTCTCCATAACGAAATGAAGCATCAACAGGACGAAGGCGGCCCCTGTGAGTAGAAAGCTCAACAATTCAAAAATAGCGGGCTTACCGGTCTTGTAAAAAGCGATTTCGCTCTCCCGATACTGATCCGGCGCCGCGATGGCACGCATCGCGCTCCCAACGTACATGGCCAGAAATGTGATCATTGTAGCAAGTTCAAACGTCTGCATGGCATCCTTCGTTGATTGGTTTCTAACGTAATATAAGACTGTGTGCGCATTTTCCACATATCAGCCACACCTTGCTTTTTGACCGCTCCCTTTCTACTTTGTGTAGCGGGCAGAGACAGTGAATGCCGCTTCTCTCCTGTGTTCAGAATCCATTGAAAAATACACTTATCACGACGCCATCTGTCTTGAGAAAACTCATCTATCTCCTGCTGCTTGCCGGTCAGGTCGCTTTTGCCCAATCGCAAGGCGAAGGCCCATCGGTATTTCGAAAAACTCTCGACGATGATGAGAGTAAATTCACCAATGTTGGCAGCCTCCGTCTTACCATATCAAATTTCGGTACGCTCGGGCACGGCTTCAATAAATGGCCGTTCCAGCCGAATTGCGAGTATCCGGCGGGGTCCGGTATCGAGCATATCTTTGAAGGCGGCCTCTGGATCGGCGCTTTCGCCGGAGGTACCGGACCAAACGTTTCCACTGCCGCGGTAGATGTAAGCTCCGTGCGCGATGTGGCGGCAGGTTTCGAATACACCAATGCCATGGGGACGCGGACCGAAGAACGCTCCACTCTTGCAGACTCCAGGTTCTTCTCCCCTGACGCCGTGAGCCATCAGGATTTCATCGCTGATTATACGGACTCGAATCGGGTGATTCCTGGAACTACCGTCACAATACCGGAACACAATTTTCCTCTGAAAGCGAGCGTGCATATGGAAACGTATGCATGGAATTTCTCCTTCGCCGAAAACTTTGTGATCCTCAACTACTCGATCACCAACGACAGCGATGTACCGCTCGACAGCGTTTATTCTGGAATCTGGCTGGATATGGTGGTGCGGAACACAAACATAAGTCCACCGCGCGGCGCTGCTTTCTTCAACCGCGGCGGCAACGGTTACGTCGATTCACTGCGAATGTGCTATGAATTCGATGTAAACGGAGACCCCGGCTTCACGGACAGCTATATCGGACTCGCTGTGCTCGGCAGCGACCCCATTCAGAAATTCAAAATGAAGCTGGATGGCACGGACTCGCTGGGCGCGCGAGTTGTCTACAACTCCTGGGCATTCCGAAACACTACCGATCCAATCTATTTCAGTCCTGAAAACGATCGCGAGCGATACGAGAAAATGGCAAGCGGCTTGCCGGCTACCGAATACAGCAATCTGCGCAGTCCTTCGAATCGCTCCTCCCTTCTGACGACGGGCCCATTCCGCCGCATCGAACCGGGTGAAAGCATCAACATCGTCTTCGCTATTGTTGCCGCGAAAAAATACGGCAGCGACGCGACTGCCGACGATACGCAGCTTGCGAAGAACAATCTCTTCCGCGGATTGCATTTTGCGCAGCAAGCGTATGATGGCGAAGACAAAAATCGCAACAATGTGCTTGACCCCGGTGAGGATCTGAACGGCGACGGAAAGCTGACCCGGTATGTGCTTCCTGCACCTCCGATGGCTCCTCGCGTGCGGGTCATTCCGGGGGATCAGAAAGTGACCGTTCTCTGGGACGATCGTTCGGAGGTTTCCGTTGACCCGATTTCAGGACTGAAAGATTTTGAAGGATACCGGGTCTACCGCACGAATGCGGGAGCAGATCTTGATGCGAACAGCGTGCTCTCAAATTCTTTCGTGCTGATCGGTGAATACGACAGAACGGACAACAATCTCTTTTACAATACCGGCTTCGGTGCTGTCCGCCTGGCCGAGCCTCTGCAGCTCCCCGGCGACCCGACCAATTACGTGTATCGCATGGATATACCGAATCAGCTGAACGGCTGGCAGTACGTGTACACAGTCACGGCATTCGATTCCGGTGATCCGGTCAACAACGTTGAGAGCCTTGAGAGCAGCCGCCTGCAGAATGCCATGCGGGTACTGCCCGGCACTGCCCCTGCCGATGCCGCGGGAAAAGAGCCATTCGTGTATCCGAACCCGTATTACGCCAGCGCGATGTGGGACGGCAGTTCTGAACGAGAGCGCAAGCTCTATTTCGCGAACCTCCCGCAGCGTGCGGAAGTCCGCATCTATACCATGGCCGGAGATCTTGTAAAGACGATCCGGCACGAATCCGAGACATACACCGGAAGCGACATCGATTGGTTTTCTCGCTATGCAGACGGCACTCAGACCTTCTCAGGCGGCGAGCATGCCTGGGATCTGATTACCGACAACGACCAGGCGACCGCGACCGGACTCTACCTTTACACAGTAGAAAATTTGGATACAAGTGAAATTCAACGTGGCAAATTTGTCATCATCAAGTAACACTACAGGAGTGATTCGCATGAGACGATTCTTACCGATTCTCTCGGCTATCATGCTCTGCCTATTCGCAGCGATGCCGGCGAGGGCGCAGATCAAATCAGATACGCTGACAATTCAGCAAATACAGGAAGTCGACCCTGATTCCCTCGCAGCCGGCATCCTCACCTCGCCGCGCGTTGGTGATACAGTCACCGTTACCGGCGTTGTTTATGCTGCACCGCGGTCGAGCCCCGGCGGCTCCCCTCTTTTCGCACTCGGCAATGCATTTGCTCTCTACATCATGGATGAGAACGGCGGCGCGTGGAGCGGACTCAATGTGCGCGCTTCTGATTCGCTTGCGGCTGATGCAATCCTCGTGACTGCAATCGACACAGGATATGTTGTACGCCTTACTGGCGTCGTAACGCAGTATTATTCAACCACCCAGTTCGAAATCGGTATCGCGGGTGGTTGGAATGCCGATGCACTCGTTGAAATCATAGATGACCTCGGTCATCGTCCCGATCCCACAAAAATCGAAATTTCTGATCTCGTCAATGGCGGCCCACTCACCGGAATCGCATCCGGACAGCAGTGGGAAGGTGCCTATGTCGTGATCGAAGGTGCGTCCGTTGGATCGGTTACGCAAAACACCTCCACCGGGCGATACACCTGGACTATCACAGACGGTCAGGGCAACAGCATCGGTGTCTACGATCAGAGTGTTTATTTCCGCGGCGGATCACAGGGCTTTGATCCCACCTGGGCTCCGCCAGCGCCGGGAACCACTCTGAGTGCTATCCGCGGTGTCATCTCAAGTTCAGGTCAGGGAATCGTGATCGCCCCGATTTATCCCGGCGACATCGCTCTCGGATCCTTCCCTCCGATTATCAGCAATCTGATGCGCGATATTGTCATCCCGACTTCGACGGATCTCGTCACCGTGTCCTGCGACGTCGAAGACAGCAACCCTGACGGCTCGATCACCATGGTCAACCTGGTATGGGGTGTGCATGACAATGGAACCGATGTTGAGCAGGGCCAGGTCACAATGACATACGACGCCGTCAGCAAGTCAGCAGTCGGTCAGATTCCCGCACAGGCGGACGCCTCAATCGTATGGTATTACATTCAGGCGACCGATAACGACAATGAAACCGTAGCATTCCCGGGCGATATCGTTTCAGGAAAGCCATTCTACATTGTACATGACGGAGGCCTCCGCATCAGCGACATCACTTACACGCCATACAAGAACGGCAATTCCGGCGCTATCGGCGGTGTTGTGACCATCCGCGGCACAGTTATTGGTGGTGCAGCCGATCTTGGCATGACCTTCATTCAGGATGATACAGCCCCGTGGAGCGGACTTATGCTGCGCGGCGACGCGAGCATCACCGGTCTGGTCACAGGTCAGGATGTCACAGTCACTGGTACCGTCGAAGAGCGCTACAACGTCACTGCCCTTCGCAGCGCGACCCTCACAGAAGACCACGGGATGGTTACCACTCCCGCCCCTGTCGATCTGACTACAGGTATTTTTGAAAATCTCATTGTTAAGGACGGTAATCTCTGGGCCGAGCAATGGGAAGGAATGCTCACGATATTCAATTCGCTTAGCGTGGCCAGCAGCAACGCAGACGCCCCCTCAGGCAACTTCGGTGAGGTGCTTGTCAACGACGGCAGCGGCGACATGCGCATTGACGACAACGGTACGTGGAAAACTGTCTACACGAATGATCCTCTCCAGACAGACAAGACTTTCCTTGCTGTTGGCACGACCATTGAATCCGTGACCGGCGTGATGTATTTCAGCTTCACCTACTACAAGCTGGAACCGCGCACCGCAGCCGATTTCGTCAACGTCGGCAAGGCCGTAAATCCTCCGGTAATCAGCAAACTTGCACGTGACAAGGGAATCCCCACCAGCAGCGATGACGTCACCGTTACCTGCGATGTGGTGGATTCGAACGAAGGCGGCACGATCGACCAGGTCACTCTTTATTACGGCACAGAGGGCGGCAATGCCCTGACGATGGGCATGACCTACGATGCCGGCACCACCACCGCAACGGGCGTCATTCCTGCAATGGCCGATGGAGATGTGGTTTGGTATTACATCGAAGCAACGGATAATGACGGCGACGTTGCAGCCTATCCTGCCGATCTCAACGGACCGCTTCCCTTCTTCATCGTGCGTGACGGAAACATCCGCATTCGCGATATCCAGTACACTCCTTACAGCGACGGACGCTCGGGAAGCACCGGCTTCAAGAGCATCAGCACGCGCGGTGTATTGACCGCTGGCGCGAACATCGGCATGTACTTCATCCAGGATGATACCAATCCGTGGAGTGCAATCCAGATTTATTCCAGCACCATAAAGAACGAAGGCCTGGCGCTTGGCGACGATCTCTCCGTCACCGGCACAGTTGACGAGCGCTATGGAATCACTCAGCTCAAGGATGTGGTTATCGATGCCAGGAACGGCAACGTCGCCCAGCCTGACGCAGTGCTTCTTCAGACCTCTGCTTTTACAAACGGGGTGGTCCCTGACGGCGATCCTGTTGCAGAATCATACGAGGGAATGCTCGTGAAATTCGAAAACCTGACAGTCACGTCGATTAATGCCGACGCTGCAGCTGGAAAGGATTTCGGTGAATTCCTCGTTACAGACGGTTCCGGCGACATGCGCATCGATGATGCCGGAACCTGGGACAACGTGTACACCACGGATTCAACTGATACCGGGCTGATTTTCCTGAATGTCGGCACGAGCATCAAGAGTGTCCAGGGCATCATGTATTTCGCTTTCCTGAACTGGAAACTCCTGCCGCGCGATGAGGATGATTTCGTTGATGTCGTGACATCTATCGAATACACCCCTGCTGCTGTGAGCGATATTGCTCTGCATCAGAATTATCCCAACCCGTTCAATGCGGAAGCAGGAACAAGCATCCGTTTTGATCTCTCACATCAGGCTCAGATTTCACTGCGACTGTATGACATGGCCGGACGTCTGGTCGCGACGCTGCTTGACGGCTCGCATCAGTCCGGCAGCTATACCGTGCGTGTCTCGATGCCGGCACTCCCCGCAGGCGTCTACATGTACAATCTTGCCGTGGACGGTGCAAGCCGCAGTGCGCGCATGATCGTCACAAAATAACATCCGGTAGGCAGGCGGACACTTCGTCCGCCTGCCTTTCCATTAATCATGCGAAAAAATAAACTTCATTTAATCCTGATCTTGGCGGCAATCCTGTTTGCCGGCTGCTGTTCCTGCCGCGACACTGCGTCTGAACAGCATTTCCCACTTACGGTAATTCATTATTCCTCGGGAGGCGGCTTCAGCGGCATGTCCTCCGGGTATTCGATCCTCGCCGACGGCGAGGTCACGCGGTGGACCGGTCATGGGGGATCCCGTGAGAAATCCACCACTATCGGAAAAATTGAATCGAAGAAATACCGCGAATTGCTTTCCAAAATATATCGAGAGAATCCTGCGAACATTCGTCAGCAGGAAACCGGAAATATGACCACTTCGCTGGAAGTAGTATCTGACGATGTCGTTTACGTATACACCTGGCCCGGAATTCACGGTGACGACACTACCGTACCATCTGCGGTCAGGAAGCTTCGCGACATCGTCTGGGAAAACATCCAGACTGTCATTTCCATAAAAGATTGATCGAGCACCCCAATCGACCGTTCGAGCTGTTTCCATCATTAATGATTGCCGGAGTTCGCCATGCTCATTTACCGTACCCTGCGTTCCATATATTTTCTGCTGCTGTTGGGCGGCGTTCTGCTTATGCCCTCCCAGGCCGCCGGACAAGCTTTCAAGCAACGCGTTATCGACGCTCACCGATCATCGACACAATCCGGTCCCGTGAACGCGGAGAAAATCGGAGCGGCATTTTCGCGGTGGCAGCTTTCGAATGAGGTTCTCAACAATCGCAGGGAATTGCGGCAGCTTCACGGGCTGAAGACTGAACAGATTCTTGCATACGATATATTGGCCTCTTCCATCCCGGCTTTTGACGCCCGGTGGGACATTGACGAGACGGCTCTCATCTACCTGAGTGGAACTCCGCTGCAGCGTTCGCGCAGTACATTTGCGGGCGGCAGCATTCACCTTGCAACCGCAAACGCCTTCTTTACAAACTTTGCTGCCTTGCTGGACATTCCTGCCGGAGGAGAATCCTTTGTACTCGGAAGTTCCACGCAGGACGAACGCGGCCGCAGCTATCTGCGCTTTGCGCAGCAGCGCGGCGGTACACCGATTTATGGGAAAGAAGTGATCTGCGAAATTCAGGCGAACGGCGATCTTGATCTGTTCATGGGGCGATACACACCAGCCTCGCGTCCATCGATCGGAACCTTCACGCTTTCATCCGAAGCTGCGATTGCTGCTGCCAACGGACACCTCCAATCGCTCTCTCAGGGAAACACCGCAACCGCTGATTCGCGCCTGCTTGCAAACGAAGGTCGCACTATAGCCGAACGCTGCTGGTTCGATGACGGGAAAAAGCTTCATGCCGCATATTTCATAGAATCGACACCGAATCTACTCGAACGCTGGCATCTGTTCATTGATGCTGAAAATGGAAACATCCTTCGAGCATATAACGCCGTGTGCGCTGACGGGCCTACGAAAGCCAGCACGAA
The DNA here is from genome assembly GCA_049663345.1 of Bacteroidota bacterium. Taxonomy (GTDB): domain Bacteria; phylum Bacteroidota; class Ignavibacteria; order SZUA-365; family SZUA-365; genus SZUA-365. Next base: position 103,695 of record JBATDG010000108.1, on the reverse strand, counting down.
GGACCTTCTTGGACAGTTCCGCACCATTGATACGTATCTGTCTAAAGGCACGCATTACATGATTGATGCGACCCGCCCGATGTTTGATGCCGCAAATTCAGTTTTTCCCAACAATACCTACGGCACAATCGTAACCCTCACTGCCAACAACACCGATCTGCAGTCTGTAAGTCATATCACCTCTGCTGCGAATACCTGGATAGACCAATCCGCGGTATCGGCACATTTTTTCGCCTCAATCGTCTACGACTACTACCGCACGACATTCAGCAGGAATTCAATTGATGGAAAGGGCGGCAGCATCATTTCCGTGGTAAACGTGACGCAGGGTGGACGTTCAATGGAAAATGCGTTCTGGAACGGACAGATCATGGCGTATGGAAACGGCGGCGCTGATTTCGATCCTTTCGCAAAGTCCCTCGATATGGCTGCGCACGAAATGACGCATGGCGTAACCGAGAATACGGCAGCTCTTGAGTACCTGAATCAGTCCGGAGCGCTGAACGAAGCATTCAGCGATATTTTCGCAGCGATGGTTGACAGAGAAGATTGGCTGATTGGCGAGGACATCACAAAAGTCTCCGCGAACTTCCCCAACGGAGCGATGCGAAGCATGGAAGACCCGCACAACGGCGCCTCACAAGGCGCGTGGAGTTGGCAGCCGAAGCAGATGAACGAGTTTCAGACTATGCCGGAATCGCAGGATAACGGCGGCGTGCATGTGAACAGCGGGATCATCAACCACAGTGCGTTTCTGCTTGCGCAGCAAATCGGAAGGGACAAGGCAGAGAAGATCCTATACAACGCCCTGACTACCAAGCTCACACGGCAGTCGCGATTCATCGATTACCGGCTTGCTATCATTCGGGCAGCACAGGAGTTGTATACTGCACCCGAAGCACAGGCATGTGCGTCAGCCTGCGATCAAGTTGGTATCACTGATGGTAAACCCACAGACAAGCCAGGTGATTACGCGCCAGTCAACGGCATTGATCGGATGCTGTTCGCGAACACCGATATTTTCCTGCCCGCTCCGCTGTGGATTGCTACTCCTCCCGCCACCGGGGATCAGGATTTCGCCTCTGTTTCATTTACCGAACTCTGGAGCCGCCCAAGTATTTCCGATGACGGCAGCGTCGCCGTTTTCGTCAGTTCTGAATATAATATTCATGCGATTTCCCTCGTCGGCGACCCGAACGAGCAGGTCATCGACAATTCCCAGATCTGGAATTCGATCGCCATCAGTCGTGACAAGAATCTGCTCGCGGTTACTACTATCATGCAAAATCCGGAATTGTATATAATCAATATTTCCGGCCCGGCCCCTGTCGCAAAAACTTTCCAGGTTTCTACTCCTACCTATACAGGTGATGCCGTTCCGAATACGGCGCAATACGTCGATATGATGGAGTTCAGTCTGGACGATGAATCCCTTTTGTTCGACACTTATAATGAAATGACTGTCGGCGGATATGTTTATGGATTCTGGGATATCAACGTCATGGATGTGTGGGATAATGCGGGCAACACCTATGGAAGTGGTCGCAACAGCCGAATTTTCCCTCAGGACCCGACGATGAATCTGGGGAATCCGACTTTCGCAAAAACCAAGAGAACGGTTATTACGTTTGACGCCCAATTTCCTCTGCTCGGAACATCCTACGTCATGGCAATGGATGCTAACGCCGGCGAGCCGAAAGTAATTGCATCTTTGCCTCGAAACACATTCGGCTTCCCCAGCTATTCGGGCAATGACGGCATGATCTCCTTCGTTGTATCTGATCAGGGGATTGACGTCATATACAATATTTCGGTCGCTGCGGATGGTGTCACTGCCATCGGCAACCCTCAGGGATTTATTGCATCAGGCACCTGGCCGCTCTGGTTCCGCAGCGGAACCCGTCCTGTTACAGTGGAAGAAATGCCGATCAGTACGACCGCGCAGTTGGATCAGAATTACCCCAATCCTTTCAACCCCTCGACCACATTGCATTACTCACTCCGTGATGCCGGAACCGTATCTCTGACGGTACACGATGCTCTCGGCCGTGAAGTGGCTACATTGGTTTCCGGCTGGCAGGCGCAGGGCTCCCATCTTGCAACCTGGGATGGCAGTGGAAAAGCAGGAGTACTGCTCCCTTCGGGAGTTTACATCGCAAGACTCACGGTCAACGGATCAACCCTTTCCCGTCAAATGCTCCTCATGAAATAACGGATGTCCATGCGAAGCTTGTTATTATCTCTCACGCTTGTAGCGCTTCTTGCAGCGTGCAGCGAAACGCCCAATAACCCGCGCGAAAACGCCCCGCCGGAGACCTATCTGTCCCTCACACCGGACGGCGATCTCCGTACGACCACCAGCCGGCAGCATATTCACTGGTGGGGTGATGATCCCGACGGATTCATTGCGGGATATCTGATCAGTTTCGATAACGTAAACTGGAAATTCACCACCAAAAATGATAGTGTATTCGCCCTGACGCTTTCGGGCAGCGATACCACATATTCGTTTTATGTACGTGCGGTCGATGATCAGGGCAACGGCGTGTGGGACAGCGATGGCCCGTTAGGCGCAGAGCCATTCACTGACAGCAATAACAACGCGACGTACGATAATGGTGAGCCATTCATCGATCTGGGCCTTGCCGATCCAACTCCGGCCGACCTTCGCTACCCCATCCAGAATTCGCCTCCCGTGGTCCGTTTTGCACAGGGGTCAACTGTTCCTGAAATCACGTTCACTGTCGCTACGTTTGCATGGACCGGTACGGATCTCGATGGAGATGAAACAATCAGTGAGTACCAATACGCACTGAATGACACTCTCAATCCGGCGTCCTGGACCGGCCTGCCCCGCAGCACGACATTTATTACACTCACCGCGAAAGACGGCCTTAAAGAGGGCGAGAATGTCTTTTATCTCAGGGCGGTGGATATTGCCGGCGCCGAAAGCCGCATCATTCGAATGCCGGACACTTCCGGCGTCTGGAATGTGAGGGAACCGAAAACTGATCTTTTGATCGTTGATGATTATGGACCTGCCGACGCTTCATCCACCTTCTACTCATCGATCGCCGATACTCTTTTCGGCGGACGGTTTGCAGGCGCCGATGTCTTCGACATCAAGACCGGCGCCTCGACGACAACGCGAGGGAAGTATCTTCCTCCCTACACAAATCCGACGTTCATCGAAACGCTGAAGCTATTCAAGTATGTGCTCTGGTATACCGACAATTCTCCGACCATAGATGTGGCGCAGGTGGCCCTGCCGGAGTATCAGCGCTGGGGCGGACGGATTCTTTATACAGCCGCGTTTCCCGAGAGCGCTATTGATCCCCGCGGCGGGATAACGGACTATGCGCCAATTGACAGCCTGAGTCCGAACCCGATTCTCTTTGTCCCATCCGGTACAACTGCCGAGGTTGACAGCGAAAGTCCGGGCTATCCTAACCTGGTGCGCGACTCGCAAGGCGTCCCTGTAGCATTTATCCGCGACCTCTATCGCAAAATTAATGCGCGTAATTTCTACCGCTTCCAGGAAAGTACTCGCTGGACCGGACGTCCGGTAGTAGCCGTACGCAGCGGCGACAGCCGTTTTATTCTCTTCGGCATTCCTCTGCACCGCTTCAACGGATCAGGGAATGTCGGCGAACTTATTCATCTGATTTTCCGCAACGAATTCGGCGTGCAGTAAATGAAGTATCGAGGTACTCCTCTCCTTTTTTCCCTGCTCCTGCTGGCAACTCCGCTGCTTGCGCAAAAAGCCACGATCACGGGAGTAATTAAAGACGCACGCAACGGTGAAACGTTGATCGGCGTCAACGTTCTGGTCAAGGGGACCTATTACGGCGCGGCCAGCGACATCGACGGCCGCTACACCATCCGCGATGTCGGTCCTGGTGAGTACACAATTGTGCTCTCGCTGATCGGCTATAAGAAAATTCAGAAAACCGGTGTGGAGGTGAAAGCCGACCAGCGCCTCGTACTGGATTTCAAGATGGAGGAGACCATCCTTGCACTCGGCGAGGAAGTGGTGATCATCGGACAAAAGCCGCTCCTTGATATTGAGCAGACATCAAGTTCGCGAACCGTTACCGCCGAGGATATCGATGTAGCGGTAATCGAAAATGTCACCGATGTTGTTTCACAGCAAACCGGCGTTGTGAAATCCGATCAGGGAATTCACATCCGCGGCGGACGCTCTTATGAGAATGCCTTCCTGCTTGACGGCATATCGGTTCAGGATCCACTCGCAGGTACGGGCTTCGGTCTCCAGCTGAGCGGTGCATCCATTCAGGAACTCGAGGTCATCACCGGCGGCTACAACGCCGAATACGGTCAGGCAACTTCCGGAGTGGTAAATGTCACTACGAAGGATGCTGAAGAGCGTTACACGCTTTATCTTGCGCATAAACGGGACAACCTGGGCTTAAACAGCGACACCCGTTCAAACTGGAATACGGACATCACTGAAATTTCGCTCGGAGGGCCCGAACCCATTACCAGCTACTTCCTTCCTTCCCTCGGAATAGACTTACCTGGAAAAATCTCGGTGTTCACCAATATGTACGCCGGCTTCTCGGACGGATTTACGCGGCTCTCGCCCATCATTCGCAGCGGCAGTCCCACCGGAGAATATCGCGAAGTCAAGGCGAGCCAGCTCTTCTCAAGCACTTTCGGGGGCACCAGCTTCGCACCGCGGCAGGACAACAATTGGTTCTGGCTCGGAAAAGTGACCTGGGCATTCTCCCCCACCATGAAGCTTCGCTACTCGTATAACCAGTCCGTCAGCATCAACCAGAATTCGCAGTCGCTGCAATCAAATCTGGAATATGTTGAGCCGAGTCCCGGATATCAGTATGAGTTCCAGAACATTCTAGACGGAGCGAACACCTATACCCACAACACTGTGTTTCACACGCTCAGCTGGACGCATACGCTCAACAACTCGTCGTTCTACGAAATCAAGCTGAGCCGCTTGTATACAAATCTGCGTGCTGACGCTAACGGGAAAAACTGGACTGAGTACGAGGAGCCCAAAGATCTGATCACTTTCCCTGTTGAGTACTACAACGAGAATACGAACTACGTTGGAGTCGTCCCGGGCGATGGTTTCTGGGATATCGGAAACGGTTTCACCTGGCACGATCACTTTGTCGTCAATTACACGTTGAAGGGAGATTTCACAACTAACCTTTCCGAAAAGAGCAAGTTCAAGGCTGGCTTTGACGCCACTTTCGGTGAAATGCAGGTGGTGGATATCTATAAGCCGTGGCTGGGCGATCTGGGGCTCAACAACGATATATACACGGTGCATCCGGGTACCGGCGCATTCTACGCACAGGATAACATCAACTTCAGCGGAATGATCCTGAACTTCGGGCTTCGGCTTGATTGGTGGATGCCCGGAAAATTCGTCGACGACGCAGTCAACAATCCCGAAGTCGTGACAATTCCCGATGCAGTGCGCGCATCCTACATGGATAATACTTTCGGACTTTTCGACCGCCGCTTCAAGGCGCGCGTCAGTCCGCGTCTCGGCATCTCCCACCCGATTTCCGATAACCAGACCCTCTTTTTCTCTTACGGGCATTTCACCAAAAGGCCGCGTCCGCAATTCGTCTACGCGAAACTCAACCCGGTCAGTGCGAAATCCACGTTCCAGAAATTCGGGAATCCGGATCTCGATCCCGAGACAACCGTGGCCTACGAATTGGGACTGCGAAATCAATTCAGCGAAGATGACGTGCTGACAGTGACCGCGTACTATAAGGACATTTTTGATTACGTAAGCACGAAGTCAGCAAAGATCAGCAGCTCGCGGTTTTCCGGCGGCTCCTTCATTACCTACATCAATCAGGATTACGCCCGCACTCGCGGAGTCGAGCTCGAATACAAAAAACGCATCGGCCGCTGGTTCCGCAGCACGGCAAGTTTCTCCTACAGCATCGCGACAGGAAAAAGTTCTTCACCCGATGAAGGTGCACTTGTACAGCGCGGTGATCTCGAAGATGCAATCAAAGAAAACTATCTCATCTGGGATCGTCCCATCCAGGCCTCGGTGAGTGCAAGCTTCTACATTCCAGTCGGAGAGGACCCTTTGGGTGTCGGCTTGCTCGAGGATCTGAATTTCTACGTGCGGGGATTTTTTCAATCCGGCAAGCGCTACACACCGCAGCTGCTCGTGGGCTCTGACCCGATCACGGGGCGCCCCATTTACGACAATGATCGGGACAATCTCTACGGAGAGACCGGAGAAGACTGGTTCTACATTGATCTCAACATCGAAAAGCATGTCCGCTTCGCCGGTCTCGATGTCGGCATCCTGATCGAGGTCACGAATGTGCTGAACGCACTCAACTCCGCGATCGTTAATCCAGTGACCGGACGCGCCTACGAGTATGGCGATCCTACACCCGGTGGATACAACGACCCGCTCTATCCCGACCTTCAGGCCCCGCTTAATCCTTATCCTTACAATCCGGCCCGCTATCTGGCGCCGCGCAACATCCGCGCCGGTATCTCGGTGAAATTATGATTCGTATTAAATCGTACATACCCGTCCTCCTCACAGCGGCGATGCTGTTGCTTTCAGCCGCAACGGCGCGAGCCCAGGTTATTCCGCTGCTCGGCGGACAACGCGCTGGCATCTCTTCGCTGCAATTCCTGAAAATCGGCGGTTCCGCCCGCGCAGCTGCGATGGCGGAAAGCTTTATCTCGGTAGCCAATGACGCCTCTGCTCTGCAGTATAATCCTGCGGGGATGGTGCAGTTCGAGGGACACGAGGCCATTTTCACACACACCAGTTGGCTGGTGGACCTGCAGCATGAATTCGTGGGCGCGGTGTATCGCATCTCCCCAAGCGACGCCGTCGGATTTTCCTTCACCTCCCTCCATACCGACGATATGGCTGTACGCACCGAGACCCAGCCCTTCGGTACCGGCCGCTATTTCACTTACGGCGATGTGGCGCTGGGACTCTCTTACGCACGGCAGTTAACCTCGCAGTTCAGCTTCGGAGCTACTATCCGGTACGTTGAAGAAACCATCGACGTGTTGAAGACCAGAGCGTTTATGATTGATCTCGGCACCTATTACTGGACCGGTCTCGGAAGCACCCGATTCTCCGTCGCGGTCAGCAACTTCGGGAACAACGTCTCTCCCGATGGGACAGTGGACCTCCTCCGCGGAGAAAGCGTCTCGTCATTCCAGGAATTCTCTCCACCGACAACATTCCGCATCGGCTTTGCTTTCGAACCTTTCGAAGACGATTACAACCGACTGACCACGAGCATTCAGCTCAACCATCCGAACGACAACAGCGAGAATCTCGCTGTGGGTGCGGAGTACGCATGGAACCGGATATTCTTCGTGCGGGCAGGATATAAAATGAATGTCGATGAAGAAGGCCTGACCGCAGGTGTGGGACTCCAGGCCCCGCTCGGCTTCGCCCGGGTTGGAGTTGATTATTCATTCGCTGATTTCGACCGACTTGGCGGCGTGCATCGCATCACTGTTCGAATGGGACTGTAAACATGAGATATACAATGATCTCCCGATACATCGTTTCGCTTCTCAGCCTCGCCCTCGTTATTCTGACGTCTGCCTGCGGTGATACTTTCGACACCAAGGACCTTGGCGCCACCGCACCGCCGGACAGCTATGGTGACACGAGCTATGTGCTCAAGCAGCCGATCTGGACGGGCTTCATTCAGCCAGCAGACATCCATGTCGGCTTCGAACCGTTTATCTATGTCAGCGAACGCGGAGCCGATCGTGTTACGATGCTCGACCTCTCGGGCCGAATCATCGGCAGCTCTGCAAGCTTACGGCATCCGGATGCGATTACACAGGACCATCGCCTCGATTTGCTTGTGTGCGGTGAATTCGACACGACGATCGATGGACGCGCTGTCACGTTCGGCGCAATTTATCGCATCGAATTGGTGAAGGCGAAACACAGCATCGCGAACGCTGCTGTACGCCGCATCTACTTTGATCCGCTCAATCAGAACCGTCGATTCACCGGCATTGCCATCCTTCCAGACAACAGCTATTACGTGACCCGCACCGGACCGAGCAACAATAGTCCAGTCGATCCGGATGACGCCATCATGCTGTTCGGGGCGAACGACGAAGTTCGTCCGCGCGTGGAATGGCCCGGACTCAGCGTTGACGGAACGGGACTCGCCACACTCACGCAGCCGACGAGCATCGCCACATTTTCACGACCCAGCAGTGATTTTGTATTTACTCAATCCGGTCCCAAATCACTGTTCCGCACTCAGTGGATCACACAGCGCACGACCGGTGATGTCGCGCAATGGGAATCATATTACACACCCGCACGTGACGGAGATCTCGACTTCCTTCGCGTTTCCCTTTTCGATTCGCCTGAAGATGTCGCGATTGATGATGCCGGAAACATATATGTCATCGACGCCGGGCGGGACAGCCTTTTCCAGTTCAATCCCTCGGGATTCATCACACAAGCCTTCGGCGGGCCCACCCAGTTCGCCTCTCCTGAAGGTGTCGCCTACTTCGACCGCACGCTCTACATCGCCGATACACAGAACAACCGCATCATGCGATTTGTGCTTTCGACAGATCTTCGATAGCTGCAGAAACGATGAGCTGCGAACAGCTCAACGGTGTTTTTTCGGATACTCAAAGTAGCGGATCGTGCCCTGGCTCGCCGCTGCTTCGCCCCAATTATCCACAGCAAAATCTATACAGAATATCCCGCAAGTCGGTAGGTTTTCTCCGTGGAAACCGCCGAGCGCTTGCGCAGTCATCTGCATCGTGGGATTGTGGCCAACCAGCATCACTTCATGTGCGTCCTCAGGCAGGTTCCGTATTATGGATACGATCTCCTGCAATCCTGCACCGTACATTCCGGAGTCCACCTGAATGCTTTCGAGCGGATAATCCAGGGCGCTGGCGAGAAGGCGGGCCGTCGTTATTGCGCGATTTGCTGCACTCGCCCGGATCAGCTTGGGTGCGGCCTGAAAATCCTTCAGGATAGCTCCCATGCGTGGAGCATCGCTTTGGCCGCGGCTATTCAAGGGTCTCTCGAAATCCGTCAATCCTTCGTGGCCCCAATCTGATTTAGCATGTCGTACGATATACAACGTCTTCATGAATGTCCTCAGTTCAAATATCGAAATGGAGTTTATATGTCAGCCGGACGTTCACACCAGCCTCAGGCAGAATTGCCTTAACTCGGGAAAGATGGTTGCGATAGGGCTGATCAAGAATGTTTTCTGCGACGAGGGAAATATTATGTACCTGTCGTCCTGAAATTATGGAGTTCTGCACGGAGAGGTTGACAGTGGCATAGCCAGCTGTCGGTAATTCATAAATATCAACTCTCTCCTGCCGGGCAGCCATCACAGTTTCAAGTCCTACTTTCCATGATCCTAAAGTAAGTGCCGATCCGAGATTGACTTTGAGCGGCGGTATCTGCGGGAGAGGTTTACCGCCGTCCTTGAATGTACCTCGAGTATAACTAATGGAGGCGTACAAATGAAACGTGCCCGCGACATTCCATTCAGACTGCAATTCAGCTCCGGTTAACAAAGCCCCAACCCCTTCAGAGGCATAAATGGGAAGGAATGTAGCGTAATTGATTTGTCCGGTGTTGCGCGGAATGATGAATGCGGAAAGCTCGTTTCGAAACACATTGAGATTGAAGGAAAATCGCTCCCATTGATGATACAGGAATAACTCGGCTCCGACGCCCTGTTCCAGATCCAGATCCGGATTCCCCACCTCGTATGAATATGCGGCAAGATGCGGACCTTCGGAAAACAACTCTTCTATCGTCGGCATGCGATTCGAACGGCTGATGTTCGCGCCAATATGCACGACGTCGGTGATCTCGTACAGAACCGTCGCCGATGCTGAGAGTGCTCCGAACGTTCGCTCGCGTATTGCGCCGATATTCGCGTCTGCCTTCTCGCGCTGCGGAGTGATATGATTCCATGTGTACCGCATCGCCGCTTCCAGGCTCAGATTTCCAAATCGGGCACGCTCAAACACATACGGAGCTATGTCCAGAGATGTCGAAGGCATCGTGAAGACGAATCCGCCCACAGTGAAATCGCGGTAGTTAAAATCGATGCCGAACATTCCTTCTGTCACTACGCCGAAGGAATGATGCGTGGCGCGGATATCCCCAGCGTAATTGACAATGCGAAATTCAGAGCCGATAACTCCGTTTGCCTCAAATTCCTTATGCCTGTAGTAGGCGCGGTTAAGATGGAAGGTGAGATCGTGCAGCAAAGGGGTGTCAAAGATCTGTTTCCCTCGAAAGTTTATCTGTCTCCGTTCGAGTTCAATGTCCACGCCTTTGGGATGGGCCCCGACAAATCCGCCGGGCACGCCGTAATCCAGCGCGAAATCTCTGAACGACGCTCCAACAAATCCTGCATCATGAATAAAGCTTGCTCCGCCGCTGTAGTCCAGGGATCGCGCATACGAATTCTTCAACCGTCCTTCCGGAGTGCGGATGTCGCCCGCACCACGCGCGCTCACTTCCGCCCTCAGCATCAGCGGATCCAGTGGTACCTCGGAGTAGAAGGATCCCAATCCACCGCTATTTGCTGATTCCGCATAGAGCCCAATCGAACCTAGTATGCTTTCATGCCGGTCCTGTGGAATCTCATGCCGCACGACATTCACTATGCCCCCGAGGGTTGTCGGAGTCTGCGTCAGAACCAAAGGCCCCCGCAGCACTTCGATGCGCTCGACAGCGAACGGCTCGATTGTCACTGCATGATCAGGCGAGGTTGCCGAAAGATCGGTCGTCTTGCTGCCGTCTTCACTCAGTACGACCCGATCTCCGCCAAGACCGCGTATGACGGGACGTGCAGGTGCAGGACCCATCGCACGCATCGCAATGCCGGTCTCGTTTTTCAAGGTCGCCGCAAGCGTCAGTCCCAATTCCCTATCGAGGTCTCTGCCGTTGAGAACCGAAGATAGTTCGTCCGATGGCTCGATGCGCGTGTGCGTATGTGAGCCGGTGACGATCACCGGTTCAGTTTCATAGGTTCGCGGATGTAAATAGACGATCATGTCCGTTTCTTCCCTTCCGGTGATCTCCACTTCCATCACCTGCACCTTGTATCCGGCGCAATTAACGCTCAGCACATAATCGCCCTTGAACAAACCGGAAAAAAGGAAACCGCCGTCATCCTCGACCGAGAGTCCTGTGCCTCCCTGAGGATTGTTCTTTGGATGGAGAAACAGGTAGGCTTCCAGGACAGGGAGATTATTCTCGCTATTGAGTACCATCCCGCGTAATGCGGGGTCCTGCTGCGCCTGGATGGAAGCCGGGTAGATAAGCAAAACCAGCAGCAAAGCCGCTGTAATACCAATGCGGAGCACTTTCGCTGGCGTCAGAGCTGCAGAGTCTGCCGGGTCAGCGGACACTCCCGACGCGGTGCGAGCTGCGGGAGCGTTCCGATCTAAATGGAATGCTGTATTCATGTGCTGCTGCATGGTCAGTGAATGGAAACAGGAATCTTTCCTGACCGGTAATCAGCATGGCCCTCGTGCATGATGAAAAGTTCAATCGTGGTAGCGCCCGATTGCAGACCTTTCAGACGAAACTCAAACCTTCCTTCGCGTCCCGAGTCCTGCTGCAGTTCCAGCAGTTGCCGATTCCCGATTTCCCATGACAGCGTCTTGTTCGGATCCGTCGGAGGCTCGATGATATGTTCATTCTCATCATAGAAAAACACCTCCAAGAGCTCGCCCAAGGACCCGGCTGATGCATCAAGCGTATCGGCGGTCACTCCGCGAAGAATGGATGCTTCCTGTGTACCGGAACTACGTAAAACGACACCGATTGCATCATAATGCTCCTCTTGAGGAGTGACAGGATCGCTTTCGCTGCAGGCAGGGATTATGGTGAGGAGGAAAAATAAAATTGCGGAAAGAGAATAGGAGTAGCGCATGTGATTCCTTTTCGTTGGAGTGAAAAATTTGCTTTCATAGCATTGGCCGCCTCACTGGTACATCCGAATCTTTCGCGCTGAGCCGCAGCGCGCTTCGCATGTGAGGCTCCATGACATCCGAAATAATGAATGGATGACCCAATGCTATTCACAGAAATGATCGGGAGCTATTGCTCAGTCAAGGAACGAAAGGGGAATTACACACCTGAAGGCGGGCCGCGGGAAGGGAGCGGAGATCCGGAGACGAATCGGGCAAATGCTTCTATTCCATTGCCGTTGAATTCGGAGGCGGGAAGGCAGGGCGAGAAGTTCGAATCGTCGACGTCAGTCAGGAATACCGACGCCAGATAATACTGCAGCGGACACAAGGCGGCAGAATGACCGTGCTGCATAGAGTCAGATGGCGGAGACATCAGCTGATGACGGCCGCTGAACGGAGCTCCATCATGCTGGTGCAGCGCAAACATCAGGACCAGAACGGAATAGGCGAGAAGAACGATAGCTGCCGTTCCTCTAATCCAACCTGATGATATTCTGCTTATGATGCCCATTTCTCAAATTTCGTATTCATACCAAAGGAATATTAGCTGAATTTCGTTCCATAAAAAAGAATTAAAGCAGTTTTTTCCTAAATGCGTCGGTGACGGGAACTCCCCCACCTCCCCTCCCGTTTTGCTACTGTCAGTCGATTACGACGAATCACCGGCGGCATTAGATTCCGCCTTAACATAGACTGGAAAATGACAATGAAAAGCAACGGGATAGCTCACAAAAACGGCAACGGCCGCGCATCACTCAGCGATATACTGCCGCACAACGACGAAAAGGGACACATTCATGATCTCTCGCAGATCATCGCCATGGGCGATCATCACGTCGCCACCTCTACCGATACTCCCTTGCGGCACGATGCATTCGATCTTAGCGAAGAACAGAAAATCAGCCTTATTGAAAGTCACTTCGAACAGATAATGGAGACGCTCGGGCTCGACCTGAACGACGACAGCCTAAGCGGCACACCGCACCGCGTAGCGAAAATGTTTGTCCGTGAAATTTTCTACGGACTCGACCCCGAAAAGAAGCCGAACGCGAAAGTATTTGAAAATAAATTTCAATACGGCGAAATGCTGGTCGAGAAGAATATCTCGCTTCACACTACATGTGAACATCATTTTCTTCCCATTGTCGGCAAGGCTCACGTCGCGTATATCTCTACCGGAACGGTAATCGGGCTCTCGAAAATCAACCGCATCGTGGACTATTTCGCCAGACGTCCGCAGGTGCAGGAGCGCCTCACCATGCAGGTCGCCGAAGAAATCAAGAAAGCATTGAATACAGAGGATGTGGCTGTCGTTATGGATGCGAAGCATTTTTGCGTCGCTGCCCGCGGCATACAGGATACTCACAGCACAACGATTACTTCCGAATTCAGTGGACGCTTCAAGGAAGACGCTCTCCGCAAGGAATTCCTTCAGTACGTGAGCATGCCTTCAGCTCTCTGACCCGGGAGCAGGATTCTTTTCGCGCAGCGTACGCCACAGTTCGGCAATTTGTACGGCATTCGTCGCAGCTCCCTTGCGAAGATTGTCCGATACGACCCACATGATCAATCCGTTCTCAACGGAAGGATCCCTCCGCAGCCTTCCCACAAATACTTCATCACGTCCGGCTGCCATCGTCGCTAAAGGATACGCCGCTGCTTCCGGATCATCGATGACCATGACACCAGGCATGTCCTCGAGCAACGCGCGGACATCAGCCAACTCGTAGGGCTGCTGCAGCTCCAGATGCACGGCTTCGCTATGGCTGACGCTCACCGGAATACGCACGCAGGTCGGAGATACCCTGAGACTCTGATCACCAAATATTTTCCGCGTTTCCTCAATCATCTTGCGTTCCTCGGTTGTAAAACCGTCCGCGTCAAAAGATGCAATATGAGGAAGCGCATTGTCGGCGATCGGGTGCGCGAATGCACGACTTCCAGCATCCTCCCCTCGCAGCTCCCTCTGCAGCTGATCAATTCCGTTCTGTCCGGCACCGCTAACGGACTGGTAAGTGCAAACGACCACGCGGTGGATTCCATAATTCGCAAGAATCGGCTGCAGCGCCACCACCATCTGAATCGTGCTGCAATTGGGATTGGCAATAATGCGGGGAGATGCGTCGGTAAGAACTGAAGGATTGACTTCAGGAACGATCAGAGGGACATTCGGATCCATTCGGAATGCGCTGCTATTGTCGATAACCACCGCACCTCTCGCAACCGCGATCGGCGCCCATCTCTTTGCGGTCTCGCCGCCTGCCGAGAACAATGCTATATCGACACCATCGAAAGATTCTTCCGAGATCTCGAGTACTCTGCAGTCATCTCCGCGAAATGATACAGTTGTGCCTGCGGAGCGCTCACTAGCTATCGGGACTAACCAGGCAACCGGGAAATCACGCTCCTCGAGTACCTTCAGCATGGTCCTTCCCACCAGTCCTGTCGCACCCACGACAGCAACTTTATATCCGTTCATCACTTTCCTCTGTTCGTAAGAAGCCGAATGGAATCCGGATCTAGAAATCCGCACCCAGTGAGAAATAGAAAATCGGGCGGGAGAATCCTCCGCCGTTGTACGACCATCCGATATCGAATTTCATGGGGAAGCCGAGGAACCACATGCGAGCGCCGACACCGGTACCGATCAGCAGATCCTGATTCAAGATGTTGTTATTCTCGTCCCTCGTAAACGATTTGAAGTTGTCGAACTTGTCGAACGCGGCTCCCACATCCAGGAACACCACACCATTCACCGACTGCAGAATGTATGGCAGGATACCGCCGAGGAAGTACTGCACCAACGGGAAACGGAGCTCCATGTTGGCCAATCCGTAGCGTGTCGCGATGCGGGCATTGTAGTTATAACCTCGCAGCGGCAGTGCAGCGGCAAGAAAAGCGAAGTCCTCAGCATTTTCAATGGGGATGCGTCCGTTTTCAAACGTGCGGTTGATCCAGTTATCCGTTCCGCCGATAAAGAAGCGCTGCGGATTCGCGCCGAAGCTGCCGCCTCCCGATCCGCGAAGGACGAAGGAGAAATCATCCCAGAAGCGGAAATATTTCCTGTAGTCGAAAGTCACCGATGCGAAAGTCAGCGAAGTGCTGCCGAAGCCGGGACTCCCGAAGGCGCGCACCTCATAGCGCGATCCGCGCACAGGCGACCACATTCCCCACAACGAATTATCATGAACATAACCGATATTGGGCACGATTAAAGAGCGTTCGCTTATCGGAATTTGCGGCTGATCCAGATTCTCCTGCGACACATTCATCCAGGTAAGGCTGCTCTCAAGCCGGTTGAATTTGTCGAAGGGATAAGAGGCGCTCATTCCAAATCCGAACTGGCGATATAGCACACGATCAGCATACACATCGCCGCTGTATTGGAGAAGGTATCTGGCGCTGTGGAAACCCTGTACTCCCCAATCGATGCGGTGGGGAAGATAGGAATATGCAAGGGCGTAATCACTGTTTTTCAAATCACCGATGAGATTCGTCAGAAAAAGGATCTGGTGGTTACCCAGCATGTCGCTGAAAGCCATCTGTGTCGTACCGAGCACACCGTAGAATGTGCTGTACCCTGCGTTGCCGTAGACAAGATCAGCGGAGAAGCTGAGTTTGTATTTATTGATGACAAAGTCACCGCTCTCGGTAACGTTATTGCTAACCGAAAACGGCTTCTTCTCGGCTTGCTCTTCTTTTCCCGAGGTTTCATCGGTAAACATCATTCGGTTGCCGCTGGGCTTTGCAAGCGTATCGGATTCATTCCCGCTATTCTGCTGACCGAGCGCAATAACAACGTCATCGCTGTGCTCGCGACTCTCAGGTACGGACAGCCCGGCCTGATTGCCGCTCGTCGTATCGGGCTCTGTCCCGGCGTCTTCTGCAAACAATGATTCAGAACGCGAGCGCCGCTCAAGGAACACTGTCGGAGCGAGATCCTTGATTTCCTCGCGATCGAACGGTGATTTCAAAATAAAGATGTCGAAACCAGCCTCGAACATTGTGGCAAAGGCCAGCTTGTTGCCGTCCGCTGTCAGACAAATTTGATAAATACCCGAAAGTGAGTTCGTCACTGGATATTCCGCCCCAGTCGCAGGGTCATTTACATAGAGGTTGTTGATGCCGTTGCGATCGGAGATGAATAGGAGCTTGTTCTGGGGGCCCATGACGGGAAACGACTCTTCTGCATCGGGGGTGTTCGTAATTCTGGCAATTTTACCCGAGAGTGCGTCGATGGAATAAACATCCATATGTGCGTAGTCATGGGAAAAAATATTGAATTCCGCGGGGATCGATGCCGCGTCCAGAAAACCCTTACGATCACTGACGAAATAAATGGTCTTGCCGTCAGGCGACCAGGAAGGCTGTGCATCGGAAAACACGTCCATCGTTAAATTGCGGGCAGTATGTGTTTCGAAATCATAGACCCATATATCGGACTGCACCGTACCGTTGCCAACATAGGCAAGGGTTTTCCCGTCAGGGGACCACTGGACAGAATAAATTCCATCCGTCGTGACAGGAAGACGTTCGTAATACCCTGTTTCCACATCGATGATGCTGATCACATCGCTGGCGCCTGCCTTGGAAGAAAGGGCGATGTATTTTCCATCAGGCGACCAGGTGAGACCGGGCGTGAGAAGATGCAATTCCTCGAAATCATTTGTGTTCGTACCTTCGATCAGCTTTCGGGCATCACTGCCGTCAATCGCCGACATGACGTAAACCGAAAAGTAATCGTCGCGGTTTGAAATGAACGCGATGCGGTCGCCCGAAGGTGAAATCGCAGGACTCGTATTATAGAATGACCCCGATTTATTGTGATCAGTCAGGCGCTTCGCATAATCGACCGGGGATTCGCGCGATGCCACGTCGGGGTAATAGAGCTTTTTTTGCTCCTTCATCCAGCGTTCTGACAGTTCCTCAAGGTTCAATCCGAGAGATTTTTTCAGTCCCTGGTCGATGCTGCGGGAGGAACGAACGCTATTGAGCACTTCTCCGACTTTTTTCTTGCCGTATTTTTCGGAGATATACCACCAGACCGACTGTCCGCCGCGATAGGCAAAATATCCGCTCAGATACGGAATGGGTGGCAAATAATTGCTCGTTGAAGCATCGCGGATAAACATGTCTGAATTAGTGTCCCACCCATCAAGAGCCTGATATTCAGCCATGCCCTCATTCATCCATAACGGCAAGACGAGGCGGATGCGGTTTGATACAGCCGCCTGAAGCGATCCGCCATAGAACATGTCGTTGATGATTGCATGAACGAGTTCATGGTGAATAACACGGCGAAACTGGCTATACGATCCTTCGAATGGAAGCACGACACGGTTTTTAAACATCTCCGTCACACCGCCGATCCCCTCTTCCATGTAGGATCCAACGACATTTGTCTGCTGGAAATCGTTGTGCGAGTTGTAGATGATAAATGGAATTCTTGCTGTGATCTGATATCCAAAGCTCTCCTGCACGCTGGCGAGAGCATCTTCGGCAACCCGGGCGGTGAACGCAGCCAGGTCATAACCGTCATTCGAAAAATACACATCAAAATGATCCGATTGGATGTAGGACCAATCGAAATCAGTGTACTGCACCTTATTCTTACCAAAGTACTGAGCTGATACCGGCGAGGCGGCGATAAATGCGAGGAGAACGGTAAGGATCAGTGCGGTTTTATGAAATGGAGTCATGGGTGTACCTGCCGAATTCAATCGAAGAAAGCATGAAAATAATCAATACCAATAATACAGCGACTTCAGAGGCGTGTCAAGGGACAAAACGGGTGTCCATACATCTCCTGTCACAAATGACACCGTTTTGATATATTGGGTTACGTCATACATCAAAATCACTCGAAAAAGCGAAATTGGATATGTTGCGTCTCTCCTCCCTCATCCTTCTCTCGGGATTGATCATGACTGCCTGTACATCAAAACAAACCTGCGACACCATCTTCTTCAATGCTCAAGTCCATACTATGGACGATAGCTCGACTATCGCCGAGGCCTTCGCTGTGCGCGCAGGACGCATCGTAGCCGTCGGAAGCAACGAATCGGTGCTTGCCGCGTGGAGCGCCTCAAACGCCGTGGATCTTGAGCAGAAGAATGTGTTTCCGGGTTTCGTCGATGCGCATGCTCATCTCTTTGGACTGGGTGAAGAAGCAGCCATACTCGGCTTCATCGGGAGCAAATCATCCGAAGAAGTGCTGGAGAAAGTAAGCGATCGCGCTGCGAACGTTCCGTCCGGAACGTGGATTCGCGGACGCGGCTGGGATCAAAACCACTGGCAAGTCCGGAAATTTCCGCAAAAAGAATCACTTGATAAGGTTGCCCCTGTCAACCCGGTTTTTCTTTCACGCATCGACGGTCATGCTGCCTGGGTCAATAGCCTCGCTCTGAAGCTCAGCGGCATCACAAAAGACACTCCCGATCCTGAGGGAGGCCGCATCGTACGAGATGCAAACGGAGAGGCTACGGGGATCCTCCTTGACCAGGCAATTGAGATCGTCAGGGCGATTATTCCCCAGCCTTCGGTTGCGGATATGGAGGAGGCCTACACAATCGCTATTCGACGCTGTCTCGCTGCCGGAATGACCGGCATGCATGATATGGGACTCACATCCACCGGCATCGATGCAATTCGTGGCTTGATCGCAGACAAAAAATTCCCCTTCCATGTGGTTGCATACATCGATGATTTGAATCCGGCGACATGGGAGTCTCTCTTGAAGCAAGGACGGCAAGTCGTTGGAGATCAACAGCTTGTACTCGCCGGCCTCAAGTTGTATGCAGATGGTGCTCTCGGATCCCGCGGAGCTCTACTGCTTGAGGATTACGCCGACGACCCGGGCAATCATGGTATCCCGATACAGTCGCAGTCGACTATCCGGCATGAGGCTGAGCGCGCGCTCAAGGCGGGACTTCAGGTCTGTGTGCATGCAATCGGCGACGCTGCGGTGAGGCTCACTCTTGATGCTTACCAGGCCGCATTGGCGTCATGTACTGATTACCGCTACCCGCTGCGCATTGAACATGCCCAGGTCATTGACATCGACGACATGCCGCGTTTCGCGAAGCTGGGAGTGGTGCCGTCCATGCAGCCGACACACTGCACCAGCGACATGCCCTGGGCCGAAGCTCGGCTGGGGGCTCGGCGCGTGCAGACTGCCTATGCGTGGGCGTCTCTCATCAACAGCGGCGCCTGGATTCCGGGAGGAAGTGATTTCCCTGTAGAGAGGCCGGAACCCATTGCGGGGATGTATGCAGCATCTTTTCGCATGAATGCAGAAGGGAAACCGTCCTCGCAAAGCGACATCGAAACCTTGTTTCAAATCGACCCGGAGGTCCCTTTGCTGGCTGCTCGATGGGAAAATGGCTGGTTCAGTGAACAATGCATGTCCAGAGAGAATGCTGTGCGTTCATTTACTCTATGGGCCGCGAAGGCCGCAGGACTTGAAAAAGATCGAGGGTCTATCGCCCTCGACAAATTTGCCGACTTTGTGGTTCTTTCAGAAGATCTGATCACCGTTCCGCGTGAACGTTACCTGGGGACACAAGTGCTTTCAACTTGGGTCAGAGGTGAGAAAGTGTATTCACTCAATGAATGATGGCCACGGAGGCCCGGAAACAAAAGCTCCAGCGCAACCGTAAGACGGTATTTGCCCCAAATGTTTTGTATATTTCTTGCTTGAGTTTATCGATCGTAATTGCATCAAACAGTATATTCATAGCGAATTGCCCATGACCCGAATCATTTTTTCATTTATTGCGCTCATTGTATTCTTGGCTCCACTTCAAGCGCAGACGTATGAATTGCGCTATAAGCTGCAGATAAACAAGGATTACCGCTTCAAGCAGGTAGAAGAGACATCTGCCATGGCACAGAGCAGCGACGGACGCGGAACGCAGATTGAAAGAAAAACGATACGGTATTTTACAATTACCATAGAAAAATCCGGTGTTGAAGGAATTCAGTACGTCTTCGTTCAGGATACCGCAATAGTTGAAGAGTCCGGTGAAGATGCTTCGATTCAGCAGCAGTATATAGATTTCCAGAATATTCTCACTCGCAAGCCTGTCAGGGTACGCCAATCCTCCACCGGAATAATCGAAAGTACGGTCGCGTTGGAGCCCTTGAACGCAGAAACGGTACTGGGACGTGGAGCGACAGATGCAATGTTTCTGCAGCGGGCAGCGCTGCTTCCCTCATTACCAGCGAAAAAACTCGAACCCCTGATGACATGGGCCGAGACCCAGCGTGATACGCTCTATCCATCGAAAGACAATCCGCAAGTGGGCCGCGGTACGGGTGTGCGTTTTATTGCGAACTCCACGAATTATACTGTCGGAAGCAGCGAGCAGAAAGAAGGATTCAGCTGCTTGAAGGTGTCATGGATCAGCAACGCGAGCCTGGAAGAGAAAATTATCTACCCTTCTCTGGAAGAATTCACGGAAGACAATACGGAGACGACCGGCGATCTGTATATTGATCTCGAAACCGGTATCCCTGTTAATCTCGATGTTTACACAACACAAGAAAATACACGAGCACTTTTCGGGAAACAGAGTAATGTGATACCCTCGTCGGTTCGCACACACACTACACTCGAACTTTTCTCCCATTAACGAATATCGGAGTCCACGATGAAACAGTTACTTACTCTTCTGCTATGCAGCATCCTTGTTGCCGGTATAGCACAGGCACAGGACGGAGCATATCGCTACGAGAAGGGCAAGGATTACAAGTACCTCATTGAAGAGACCAGCCTGACGATGCAGGAAACGCCCGGGCAGACGGTCACAATCAACAACGAAACTACTATCAGCGCGATCTACACGCTGCTTGATAAGCTGCCGAACGGAAACCTCAAGCTTCAGACAAAAATCCTGAACGCACTTGTGATAAGTGAGAATCCGAACGAAACGAAAACTCTCGGTGCTGACATGGTTGGGAAAATCGTTGTCTTCGAGATGGAGCCTCGGGGCGAAGTGGTTGATATGGACAGCAGCGTACTTCAAATTGACAGCGATGGTGTTGGCATTCTCATCGCAGCAACCAATATTTTTCCTAAACTCGACGCATCGCAGCTCAACGCTGGCGGCAGCTGGTCGACCACTGAGGCAGACACAACGGGCGAAGCAGATAACGGCGTGATCGAGGAGACGGAGCGCAATTACAAGGTGAAAGGTGAAAAAACTGTCAACGGCATGAATTGCCTCGAAATCGAAATGACTTCCGATTCGGATATCGATGGAAAAATGGCGCGCGGCGATCAGGAAATGGTTGTCACCGGTTCCCGCAAGGGCAAAGCGACAATCATGTACGCAGCCAATGAGGGAATACTTGTCAGCATCGAAGCGGAGATCAATGTTGATCAGACTATTGTCCTGCCCGCAAACAACATGCGCGTTCCCATCACAGCAACCCGAAATATCAAGATCGCACTCGACTCCAACTGATCGTTTTTTTTATTTTGAAATCCCGCTGTACTACGGTACCGCGGGATTTCTTTTATTTTGCACCTGTCATTTTCAGTTGAACCTTTTTCCTGCGCCGGCGTATAAGTGTTTATGTGCCAATTTCACCACAAAGGCTGACCTCAATGAAAGCGCTTTTTACTACTTCTCCCCGACTCATTCTCTTTCTTCTCACATTCATGATGCTCCCCATCACCTCCGCATTCTCTCAAGTGGAAAATGCTGCTGCTGACAGTGCGAAGGCAATGGAAGAAATCCGGACCGAACAAGCGAAGTTGAGTCAAGAACTCCAGACGCTTCGGGACGAACTTCGACAAGTCAAGGGCGAACCCGATGGTGCAGCCAAAGATGAAAAAGTTGCAGGTATAGAGAAACGCATTTCCGATCTTGAATTCCGCATGCAGGCGCTTGAACGCAGCATCGAAGGGAGCGGGACCGACGATTGGGAAAACTGGGATGACGAAGAATCAACTGAGAATTGGGATACCGAAGACGATGGAAGCATGGGATCGGATTGGGGCTGGTGGTCCGAGGATAGTGAAGAAAACCAATTCGATATGAAAGACAATTTTTTCAAAAAATATACCGGGGACTATCCCTGGCTATTCCCGATGACAACGCGGCTTCATGAGACTTTCCTTCGCTACAACCGCGTGGAAGGATTGTATATCGGACTTGCCCAGCCAAAAAGACTCTACTGGCACAGCCGGCCATGGCTTGTAAGTACCGCATCCCTCGGCTACGGTTTTGCCAATCATACCTGGAGATACAGTCTCGGACTGTATCTCCCGATCTATTTCGAGAATCAGATCGTGGAATTCGGAGCCGAGGGCCACAGCTTTACTGACTCGAAGGATCAGTGGTCCTTTGACCGCGACGAAAATACATTAACCTCGCTCATCGCGCGTGAAGATTTCATGGATTATTTCGAGCGCCGCGGCTTTACTGCTTCCGCTGCCTGGTATTTTCGCGGAGAGAACGATCTCAACCTTCGCGCCAGCGTCGGTTATGCCCACGATACATATGCAAATATGAACAGGGAGACCAACTGGTCCATTTTTGGGGGAGATAAGGACTTCCGTGTTAATCCCAGAATCAACGATGGCAATATCAACAGTATTGTCGTTTCGGCTGGCATGACGACGTTGGCAACCCTTGACACTCGCGATCATGGATGGGACGTACAGGTACAATTCGAAAAAGCCGGGGATGTCGCAAAGGGTGATTTCGA
This sequence comes from Bacteroidota bacterium, assembly GCA_049663345.1. Taxonomy (GTDB): domain Bacteria; phylum Bacteroidota; class Ignavibacteria; order SZUA-365; family SZUA-365; genus SZUA-365. The sequence goes on along the minus strand of JBATDG010000108.1, from coordinate 80,979 downwards.
CTTTTCTCAGATTGTCATCGATCTGCGGCGGTATCAGCCGCTGGGCGATCATCTGAACCTCAATCTCCGCGCAAGAAGAGGCAAGAGCGATGGCACCCTTCCGCTGCAGCGCGCATTCGAATTGGGCGGCCCCGGCACCCTGCCCGGATACAGATTTAAGGAATTCGCCGGCAGCAATATGGCCCTGCTCAATGCCGAATTGATCATCCGCAGCACTATCGCCGGAAATGCAAAAGGTTGGGCACGACAGGTGCTGAGCAACACAAACATTATCTTTTTTGCAGATGCCGGTGCGACGGATGAAAATGTCACCCGTATCGTGAGGTCGGATGTAACAAACGGTGCTTTTACCTCAGGCTTCGGCGACGATCTGATGAGTAATTGGAAATCCGATGCGGGCGTCGCTCTCGGAAGCGCTGATGGAAATTTCCGGATCGGAGCAGCATGGCGTCTCGACCGTTCCGAATCACCTAACTTCGTGATCCGTTTCTCCCGCCCATTCTGATCTATTTGCTGACGGCGCCGTCGAGCATTGTCGCGGCGGCGCCGACAGCCATCTCCCCTACCGCTCTTCCAAGCAATTCTAGAACTTCATCAGCGCTGCTGCAGGAATCGACCTCGAGTACGAGGGATTCATCTCGCCTTGTCAGACACCATGACGCGATGATGCGCATTTCGTCTATATCTTCCTTACCCCCTGTAAACAATGCCTTCTGGCGGGAAAAATATACTTCCTCGATATTGTTGCGCAACTCGCGCAACGGCAGCTTTCTCTGATCGACGAGCGTCTGGGCAACGAGCATTCCGGATTTGATATAATGGATTTCCACGTTGCTGCGCCGTGCCAGGGTCACGATAATGATATTCTGCTTTCGCACCGAGTGCACCATCAGCTGCTGCTGGAGTATAATTCTCTCAACAGATGCGAGCCTGTCGCGCAGCACGGCTGCTGCCTCAAAATCCAGATCTTCAGCGCGGCGATGCATACGATCGCGAAGCCTGTCGAGCACACCATCCTGTTCGCCCTGCAAAAAGAGGACAATCTCATCGACTTCCCGGCGATACTCCTCCGCACTTGTCATGAGCGCGCAGGGGGCGCCGCAGCGTTTGATTTCATAGTACAGACAGGGAACTGAGTCTATGGAAGGCTTGATGTTGCCGTCGCATTCGCGAAGCATGAAAAGCTTGTTGATGCTATCGAGTGCGTCTTCTACCGCGAAACGTGAGCGGAAAGGTCCGAAATACTCCGCTCCGTCATCCATCAGATCATAGCACCAGCTGATCGTAGGCCAATCATTCGCCATATCGATGCGAATGAATGGATATTTCCGATAGCGCTTGAGCTGAGTATTGTAGTCCGGCTGATGCTGCTTGATGAAGCGGGATTCAGAGAGCAAAGCGGACAGCTCCGTCTCCATCGGCTTCCAGGTAATGCCGTGCACAGCTCTCACGAGACGACGGATCTTCTCTGTGTGTCCAATGTTGTGGTAGAAATACGAACTGACGCGCTGCTTTAAATCAAGCGCCTTCCCGATGTAAAGGACATTCCCCTTCTTATCATGGAAAAAATATACACCGGGATGATGCGGCAGCTCAGCCAGGCTTTCCTGCAGGCGCGTGAAATACTTGGGCGCGCCTGTGATGCGGTAAATCTGCCGGTTCTGAAACGAAATCAGTTCCCCGGTTTCATGGATGTCAAACTCCTCTTCCATGATCTCAAGAAACTTCAGGAAAAGCATCGCTGTGGCTTCAGCGTCGCCAGCCGCGCGATGCCGGTTCTTGATTCGAATATTATAATGCGCAGCAAGTACACCGAGGGAAGTGCGGCTTTTTTGCGGCAGCAGTCTGCGAGCGAGGCGAGCGGTGCACAGATTCGGGACCTGCAGAGGCTCAATCCCGATGCGAAGCAGCGTGGCATCGACAAACGATCGGTCGAAGCGCACATTGTGGCCGATGAACACTGCGTCACCAATGAATCGTCGGACGTCCGGCATTATCTGAATGGCATCGGGAGCGGTGTATACCATTTCGTTGCTGATGCCCGTCAGGCGCTGAATTTCCGCAGGAATGAACTGCCTGGGATTAATCAGCGAGCTGAAGCGATCGATCACCGTGTTGCCTCTGATGCGCAGCAGTGCGATCTCGGTCAGACGATTGCGTTCGGGATGCAGGCCTGTCGTTTCAACATCGCAAACCACAAACTCAGTGTCCGCGATCTGAAGAATGTGCTTATAGGGAATGTCTTCCAGTTTATCGGCTTTCTTCGCGCTCATGAACCGTCTCAGACCACATCGTAAAAATTGCGGTTCTGGATTTTTATAACACGGCCGGGGCGCTGGGCAAGCAGGCTGTAATCATGCGTTGCCATGATAACCGCGGTGCCGCGTTTGTTGATGCGATCGAAGATGGCGAGGATATCGCGGGAGGCGGAGGGATCGAGATTGCCGGTCGGCTCGTCGGCGAGAAGAATTACAGGATCGTTTACCAGTGCACGCGCAATCGCTACACGCTGCTTTTCGCCGCCGGATAAATCATCAGGCATTGAAAACTCCTTCGATGACAACCCAACCTCCGTGAGGAGCCGATGCACTTTGGAGGCTATTATCTGATGACGCGCACCAGTCACGTGCAGAGCGAACGCCACGTTTTCAAACACGTTGCGGTCCTCAAGAAGACGGTAGTCTTGAAACACAATGCCGATCGTGCGGCGCAGAAACGGAATTTGATGGCGGGTAATGGTGGAGGAATCGTAGCCGCCTATGCGCACGCGCCCGAAGGTCGGGAGCGTGTCCATATAAAGCAGTCGGAGAAAGGAACTCTTCCCGATGCCTGTCTCGCCGATGACGTAGACAAATTCGCCCTCGGAGATCATAAGATTGGCGTGATCGAAAATGTCCTGCTTCGCGAACGAGAGGCGGACATTATGAAATTCGATCATGAAGCTGCTCCAGTTTTTCGGAAAATCATTGCAATCTATTCAGCGCGAAAGTCCGGGCAAAATAAATAGCTTCCTTCATGCTTTCCGCGCTCGCAATGCCATGCGAGGCGATGTTGTATGCAGTACCGTGATCAGGTGATGTGCGCACAATCGGGAGACCCGCGCTGATGTTCACTCCCCTACCCTTGGCCTGCAGTTTGAAGGGGATGAGGCCTTGATCGTGATACATGGCGATAATCAAATCGAACATCTGCTTCGTATGCGCGGAGAAAAAACCGTCTGCGGGAAATGGGCCTTCGACATCTATACCCTCTGCCTGCATTGCTGCAACAGCAGGTTGAAGAATTTCTCTCTCCTCCCGACCGAGCACGCCCCCGTCGCCTGCATGCGGATTGAGGGCCAGTATTGCGATTTTCGGACCATCAATACCGAAATCACTATCCATCGCACGGTGCCCCAACCGGATGGTGCGTTCAACGCGCTCGCGAGTAATCAGCGCCGTCACTTCTGCAAGGGGCACATGAACAGTCACCAGCCCAACGTTCATGGTGTTGCTGCTCAGTATCATCAGCACATCTTCTCCGCTTCCGCTGAGCGCCGCCAGCATATCGGTATGTCCGTGATACGGACTGCCCGCCAATGAGATAGCTTCTTTGGAAATTGGTGCGGTTACCAGCGCCTGCGCATCCCCTCTAAATGCAGCCTGGAACCCTGCTTCGATGGCGGCAAGACTTCCGCGGCCGCTGTCTGCAGTCGGCTTTCCTATTGCATTGATATCGAACTCGCCGGGTATGTCAATAAGATTCAACTGCATTTCCACGGCAGATGACGGCTCATCTATGCGGTGTATGTCGACAGCAATGCCGAGCTTCTCACGGTAATAGTTCAGCGCTGTATAGGATCCGAATACCACAGGTCGGCAAGTTTCAAATAGTTCAGAACGATAGAACGACTTGAGGATAACTTCGGGCCCGATCCCATTGACATCTCCGATGCTGATTGCTATAATCGGCAGCATGCTCTATTCCTCCACAAGTCTAAGATTTCCGTCTCGCGCAGTATCCACAAAACGGAATGATTTCCCGAGAGATTGATACTCCCAGATTTCATTAATCGGCTCTTCGCGGTTCATGATCCGTTTCGTATCATCCGGCGGTCCAAACAGCACATAAACTTTCCCGCGATCCGTCTGAACACCGTTGTGATCGTAGATTGTCTGGAACTTGTAGTAGGCTTGATCTACGCGTCGGAAATATTCTGCCATCATTTCATTGAATTCCGTGTCCGGAGTAGCATCGCGGTTTTTCCAAAAGCGCCTGAAGGCCTTCTGCATACTGCGGGTGTCTCCGTTTTTCATTTGACGATACTCTTCCGCAGTCAGGATAAAGCGCATTGCATCGATGGCGAATTCGAGATCGCGCATGGAGAATGGCATATCTCTCCAAAATATCTCGGTAGGCAAGGAGATAGAGTCACCTCCGCCATCCCAGGTCGCTGTCACCAGCAAACGATAACTTCCGACATCCATGCCGGAAAAAGGCAATGACAATACCACGAGATCTCCGGTTGCACCCTCAAGGGTATGTATGTGAAAATCTTCGACGACACCCGATTCACCGGCAGGGACAACGCCAACGAGCTGGGCTTCGGGCTGCACTGTTTCGCTGAAGACAGGAGCTCCGCTCTCATCATCATCGCGCAGAAGCTGCACCTGCCATGTCGCATCAAGTCCATGAGTAACGGGAACGCCAATGACAGCATCTTCAGCGAATGGGAGAGTGCGACCGAAAGCCAGGACGCTATACGAATAATCTCCGCGCTCCTCTTCCTTTTTCAGCGGTACGGGCTGGCCGATTTGCATCTCCGTCTCTGTGAGCTTCAGGGCCTTCACTACCTGGGTCAGACTGTTTTCGCGGGTCGAACCCCTGTCGGCAACAAACACCGTAACTTCGAATATCCCGGGCTCCACATAGAAGCTCTGCCGCAGCAGGACAAATCGGTCGCGCGAATTCGTCGAATCGTAATCACCTGCACAAACGCGAGCGAACTGATTCTGTGAACGCACAGTGATGCCCCCGGAGCGAAGACTATAAGTGAGCTCAACCCCTGCGGAGAACAGAGAATCGGGATGCAGGCTGTTCGTTCGCGAGAAAATCATGAAATCATAGGAGACACGCACGAATACGTCAATACGCGCAGCACCGGCTGAATCGGAAGGCATGGCCGCCGCTTCTGCATAAATAAGATCTCCGTATCGCAAACGCGGATCAGGTCTCTCCTGTCCGCACAGCAGCAACGGGAATCCTATAAACAACAGCAGAAAGACAACGTTCTTTTGCATACCTACTCCGAAATTGCAATCAAAATCATACGTCGAGATTGCGAACGTACTTGGCGTTCCGCTCGATAAACTGGCGGCGCGGCTCAACGTTGTCGCCCATCAGAATCTGGAACAGACGGTCCGCCTCCGCCGCATTCTCCATAGTAACGAGCATCAATGTGCGTGATTCAGGATTCATCGTCGTTTCCCAAAGCTGGTCAGGGTTCATTTCTCCAAGACCTTTAAACCGGGAAAGCGTGATGCCGTCTTTCTTGACAACCACTTCTTCCTTCACATCCTGGTCATCTTCCACGGGAACTTCAGCTTCAACTTTTCCACTACGAAGGACCTTGAGAATTTCATCGCGTTCCTCATCGTCAAAGGCATAGCGCTCGATCTTGCCTTTTTTGATTTTGTACAAGGGCGGCTGCGCGATATATACGTGACCGGTTTCGATCAATGTTTTCATATAGCGGAAGAAGAAAGTGAGCAGAAGAGTCCGGATGTGGCTGCCGTCAACATCTGCATCGGTCATGATAATAATTTTTCCATACCGCAAGCTAGTCAGATCGATGTCCGTTTCATGGCCAATTCCCGCCCCCAACGCCGAGACAATAGCGTTGATTTCGATATTCTCCAGCACTTTGTGCAGACTGGCTTTTTCGACGTTGAGAATTTTTCCTTTGAGAGGGAGAATAGCCTGGAAGCGCCGGTCCCGTCCCTGCTTGGCAGAACCGCCTGCAGAGTCGCCCTCAACCAGGTAGACTTCGCAATGTTCCGGATCTGTTATAGAGCAATCCGCAAGCTTCCCTGGAAGGCTCGATGACTCGAGCACACTTTTGCGACGGGTCAGGTCGCGAGCGCGGCGTGCTGCCTCACGGGCCTCCGCGGCTCTCAGCGCCTTTTCGATAATTCGCCTTGCGATGCTGGGATTCTGCTCGAGATACAGCGATAGCTGTTCCCCGATTATGGACTCAACGATACTCTTGATCTCACTGTTGCCGAGCTTGGTCTTGGTCTGGCCCTCAAACTGAGGCTCCGCAACCTTGACGCTGAGGACAGCCGTGAGTCCCTCACGGAAATCGTCACCCGACATCGCGGTTTTCCCTTCCTTGACTATGCCGTTCTTGTAGGCATAATTATTCAGAGCGCGCGTGAGGGCCGTCTTGAACCCAATGAGATGAGTACCGCCCTCATGCGTGTGGATATTGTTGACATAGGTGAAAATGTTTTCGGAGTAGGAATCATTGTACTGGAATGCAAGTTCGACAGGAGTTTCGTCGCGCATACCCTCGATGTATATAGGTTTTTTAATCAGCGAGTTGCGCCCTTCGTCGATATACTCGACAAAATCTCTGAGCCCACCCTTGAAGTAGAATTCCTTCTCCTCATGATTACGTTCGTCAGTCAACGTGATCCGGATGTTGCTGTTGAGATAGGCCAGCTCGCGCAAGCGTTCCTCGAGAATCTCGAAACGAAAATCAATGATCTTGAAGATTTCCGAATCAGGGTAGAACGTTGTTTTCGTTCCTGTTTTCTTTGTTTTCCCGAGATCCTTGATATCATGAGCCGGTACTCCGCGGCGGTAGCTCTGCATCTTCTGCGTGCCCTCGCGGGAAACCACGACTTCGCAGCGCTCCGAAAGTGCATTCACAACCGAAACGCCGACGCCGTGCAGACCACCCGAAACCTTGTAGGTCTGGTGATCGAACTTTCCACCTGCGTGCAGCGTGCACATGACCACTTCGAGAGTGCTGATTTTCTTTACGGGGTGCGGACCTGTCGGAATACCGCGGCCATTGTCCTCGACCGTGACAGAACCATCGCCATTTATCGCAACCGTAATCGTATCACAGTAGCCCGCCAGTGCTTCATCAATCGAGTTATCAACAACTTCACTGACAAGATGGTGCAGGCCACGCACGCCGACATCGCCAATGTACATGGCAGGACGTTTACGGACGGCTTCAAGGCCTTCAAGTACCTTGATACTGGTTTCTGAATAGTCGCTTGCCTGTGATTCCTGTTCTTTTGTCATGTCATTCTATGATGATGTGAGAGAGAGAGATTATTTACCTATGCAGAATCTTGCGAAGATACCATTCAAGACATCGTCTGATGTAACTTCGCCGATTATTTCTCCGAGCGCGGTGACTGCCTCGCGGACATCGAGCGCCACAAATTCTTCGGTCCTTCCTTTAGTCAAGGCTTCTTCTGCTCGCTGCAGTGCTTGGAGTCCGTTTTGCAGGCAATCCGCATGACGGACGTTGGTGACGAGCACTTCACCCTGCTCTGAAGAGACACCCTTTCCGCGTGCAATCGCAGCAAGGGTATCGCGCAGTTTCTCAAGTCCTGCGCCGTCGCGTACGGAGACCAGCAGCCCTTTATTGGCAACTGCAGTTTTTTCAGCGTCAGAGGCGAGGTCGCATTTCGTAAATATGTACAGCAGTTCCTGGTTGGTCCGCGTCAGCGCAGCCGCGCTGTGCAGCCCTGCCAACCCGTCCATCCCAGCCGCCGCTTCGCTGAGCAGGCAGACAATATCCGACTGCAGAGCCATTTCATGCGTACGGGCGATCCCCTCCCTCTCCACAGGATCATCGGTATTCCGCAGTCCTGCAGTATCGATAAACCGAAACAGCTCGCCTTGCAGCAGCATGGATTCTTCTATGAAATCGCGAGTCGTGCCGGGGACCTCGGTAACGATCGCACGCTCGGAGCCGAGAAGTGCGTTGAGCAAACTCGATTTTCCAACATTGGGAAAACCGAGCAGCGCGACCCTGGCGCCATCACGCACAATCCTTCCACTGCTGTAGGAGTCGAGCGCATTCCGGATTTTTTGCGCAGCCTCGGTTATCAGACTCTGTAATTCCGTCTGAGACATGAACGCGACATCCTCTTCGACAAAATCCAGACTCAGCTCCAGCATTGAGAGTGCGTGTACAAGTTTTTCGCGTATGTCGCGAACATACTTCGAGAACGAGCCTTCAAGCTGCCGCAAAGAAGCGCGATGCGCCTCGAAGGATTGCGCATGTATCAGATCAGCTACCGCCTCGGCCTGCACCAGATCGATCCGTCCGTTGAGAAATGCACGACGGGTGAATTCGCCCGGTTCGGCATGGCGCATTCCGGTAGCCAGGAGACATTGAAGCACGCGCTTCGTCACGACAGCTCCACCGTGACAGCTGATCTCGACACAGTCTTCAGCCGTGTAAGAGCGCGGAGCCCGAAAAACCGTCACAAGTACTTCATCAATGAGAGCGCCTTCACGATCAACCAGCCGGCCATAATGCACGGTGTGCGAGTCAACTTTCCGTAAGTCAACATCAGGAAACACGCTGGCGGCGAGCGCTGCCGCTGAAGCACCCGAGACGCGTATGACTGCGAGTCCGGCAGTGCCGGGAGGTGTGGCGATCGCTGCAATTGTGTCCGCCGCTGCAGCGGAAATATGCGTGGACAGATTCATCGCAGACGAATATCCTTCACAATTTCTTCACCAAGAGCGGCATTAATCTTCGCGACCAGTTCTCGGCGCATCAGACTGAGTTCCTGACGCCAGGCTGCATCCACGACCCGCACCCAAAGCAGACCACTATGCAAACGCGTAGGCGTTGCCTGCTTCGCGATGGCAGTACCGACAATTTCTTCCCAGCGAATAAAGATATTCTGCTCCCGTATTCCATGATCCAGGCCATGCTGCATGAGTGCTTTCTGCATGACATCGGCAAGTGGGGCAGTTCGCCAGGTGTGTCTCATGCGACTTCCGCAAGATTTTGGACAACGCCGCTATCGATGCGAAGCGTTGCGTTATCCGAACGGCCCTGAGGGAAAAACCGGAGCGTCGCATGGTTCGCTGAAGTGATGAAGGTCTGCCCCAACCCATCGACGAGCTGCAGTACATTGGCAAGCCGTTCATCATCGAGTTCGCTGAAAACATCATCCAGCAGCAAAATGGGCGGTTCATCAAGATGAGTATCGAGATACCGGTATTCCGCGAGTTTCAGAGAAATGAGTACAGTCTTGTGCTGCCCCTGCGATGCCTGAGCACGCACATCCAGACCATTGAGCAGTATCTCGAGTTCATCGCGATGCGGACCCGCTGTGGTCGTGCCGCGTCGAATGTCGGTATCGAACCGGCTGGTCAGCAGGCAGCGGTACACATCACAGGCCGTTTCGGAAAACGGATCAATGTCCATTGAGGAGACATAACGAAGTTCCACCTGCTCCCGATGCTGAATGACGCCTGCCATAGCGTCGACCAGATACGGGATGAACTCTTCGACAAAACGAAGACGATGGCGAAGTATGCGCACAGCCGTGTCAGCCAGCGACGCATCCCATACCTCCAACGTAGCACGCACATTTTCGGGACGCCGATCATGATCCGCGAGCAGCGCGTTCCGCTGCCGGAGGGCTCGGCGGTACGTGATCAAATCGAGCAAGTACGCGTGATGCAGCTGCGAGATGATGAAGTCCATAAACGAACGTCTCTCTCCCGGACCACCAGAGGTAATCGGTCTGTGTTGAGGAGACAGCGCGACTAGTGGGAAAGCGCCAATGAGGTCCGCAGCAGCTGAAAGCACGGAGTTATCCATCTCAATCTGTTTGCGGCCAGTATCTGCATCATAGGTCAGCGACACACTTCGCTTTGATGTCATGGTACTAGTCAGCCAGCCATCGACGCGGTACAGCTCTGCGTCCCGCCGGAGAAGGCTTTTATCCTGATGCGTCACAAAGCTTCGCGACGTACACAGCAGCGAAATAGCTTCCAGTATTGTTGTCTTGCCTGCGCCGTTCTCGCCCAGAAGAAGGAGCGTCCCTTCGGGACAGTCAATTTCTGTTTGTCCGTGATTGCGAAGATTGACTATGCGTAGGCGGTTTAGAATCATGATTACGCGTTGAGTCGAAGCGGCATCACCAGCATGAGTACTTCGTGATCCTCATCCTGATCCTTGGGTTGAATCAATCCGGCTCTCGTCGGTGTACTGAAGAAGAAATTCACCTCGCTGCTGTCGAGATGCTGCAGCGCCTCTGTGATATACCGGGCATTAAAACCGATTTCCAGATCCTCATCTACGGAGAAAGCGGCGCGCACGACTTCGCGCGCTTCACCGCCGATATCCATATCTTCGGCAGACACTCGCACTTCTTCCTTACCGACGGAGAAGCGGATCTGGTTCGTAATTGCGTTTGAAAAGATTGAACAGCGCTGCACCGCAGCAATGAGTGCCGGACGATTGACGCTGAGCTGTTTGTCATTCTCGAGAGGAATGACGCTTTCATAATTCGGATACCGCTCGTCGATGATGCGGCTGGTGAGCATCATTTCATTGAAAGTGAAGCGCACGTGCGAGCGGCCGAATTGCACGGAGACCTGTCCGTCACCCAGCGACTTCGCAACGATATGCAGAGCTTTGGCAGGAATGATGACATCGCGGTTACCCTCAGTATTGGCTTCGGCAAGAGCTCCGCTGTGCTTGATGCGCACAAGCCGGTGGCCATCGGTAGCGACAGCGTAAAACTCCTCACCCTTCCATTGGAAAAGCACGCCCATCATCGAGGGCCGTAAATCATCGGTGCTGACGGCATAAACTGTGCGTGCGATAATCCCCTTGAGCAGATCTGTATCGAGCTGCAGGGAAAACTCTTCCTGTATCCCTTCGCTCTCAGGGAAATTGGCGGCGCCTTCGCCGGCCATCTTGTATTCGCCAAGATCGGTTTTTATTGTGAGTCGATTAGACGCTTCATCGGCGGCGAACGAAAGGTCGACGCTTGGAAGGGCGCGCAGGGTTTCATTGAATTTTTTTGCAGGGACAGCGACTTTTCCGTCCTGATCACCGCTGACAGGCACGACAACGGTCATCGATATTTCGAGATCGCTCGCTGTCAGTCGCAAGTCATTTCCGGTCAGCTCGAACAGCACATTTTCAAGAATTGGCAGGGTCGATTTCGCGGGGACGACGCTGATGATCTTCGAAAGCGCCTTCTGCAGATCGCTGCTCACTGCGGTAAATTTCATGAAGTCCTCCGATGGCAATCTATTGAGGGAATGCAAAAAATAGCGATTCAAGTGACTACGGACCGATTTCGCAACGGGACAACCGAAGTTGGATTTCCTGTGTGCGAGTTTCTGTCATAATCATGAAATATACAAAAAAACGGGGTGTGAAACCACCCCGTTTTGTAACCGGAAATTCTTTGTTTTCAGCAAGTTACAGGCGCCTTGCTGCAGCTGCACGTCCAGCATCCCTACACGATGAAATCCTTGGTGATGTCCTTGTTGCGTCGCCGGGAAATCATTTGAAATTCATCCACTGCGAGCGTGTGATCCAGATCGACGCGGATGCGCACAAAGTATTTAAGCATCATTCGTCCGATATGGGAAAGCGTCCCTTCTGTGAGAAACGCAGCCATGGTGGGATGCACCACAAGTGCGAGCCGAAGGTCCTTGCTGTTTGTGCGGAAGCGGCGAAGCCAGCGCTCGATCTGGGTGAGCATGGAAGATTTCGACAGCACCCTTCCGGTGCCCTGGCAAGTGGGACAGGTTTCGCTCACCGACATCTGTACGCTCTCACGTACCCGCTGCCTCGTAATCTGCATCAATCCGAAATCGGAGAGCGGGAGTATCGTGTACTTCGCGCGATCGAAGCGCATTTCACGGCGGACCTCATCGACGAGCTTACGCTTGTTCTCTTCGTGATCCATGTCGATAAAATCAATGACGATAATTCCGCCAAGATCACGCAGACGAATCTGTCGAACGGTTTCCCTGGCTGCTTCGAGATTGGTGCGGAGTGAATTCAGCTCCTGCTCCCGCTTCGCAGCGTAGCGTCCGCTATTGACATCGATGACCTTCATCGCCTCCGTGTGCTCGATAATCAGGTAGCCGCCGCTCTTCAACCAGACCTTGCGGCTCATCGATTGCTGAATTTGCTTCTCGATATCGTAGGCATCGAAAATCGGTGTACGTGCTCCGTGATATGTCAGTACATCCACCTTGTGCGGCGCCACGAGATTCAGGTAAGCCCGGATTTCCCTGTACATGCGCCGTGAATCGACAGCAACACGAACGACTTCTTCGGAAAACAAATCGCGCATCGTGCTGGACGAAGTGTTCATGTCTTTGTACAACAGCGTAGGGGGACGCGATTTTCGGAGTTTCCTTTCTATGTCGCGCCAGGTCTGAATGAGCGTCTCCAAATCAGCGCGAAGCACATCTTCCGGCTTCCCTTCCGCAACGGTGCGAATGATAATACCGTAGCCTGCGGGCAAAATGCCTCTCACCAGTCGGCGTAATCTGCGCTTTTCCTTGAAGTCGGAGATCTTGCGTGATACGCCGATTTTATTATCGAAAGGCATCAGCACGACGAAGCGTCCCGGCAGCGCCACTTCTGTTGTGACTCGCACTCCCTTGTTCCCCACCGGTTCTTTGAAAATTTGAACAACGATTTCCTGGCCGCGCGTCAGCTGAACCTGGGATGGAGGACGGCGGTGCCGCGACGGACGACCGGCATTGCGCGGAGGACGCTTTCCGCTCGGCTTACTCTCACTTTTCTCATCTTCGTCTTCTTCTTCGTCCTCATCCCGCATGCGTTCAATTTCGCCCTCGTCTCCAGGACCAGCGGAATATTCGCGAAATGCATCGCCGATATCAGAATAGTGGAGAAACCCGTCCTGCCCGAGACCGATATCGATAAACGAGGCCTGAATCCCCTGCATGACCTTTGCGACGGTACCGAGATAAATATCTCCGACCATGCGCTCTTTTTCTTCGCTCTCGACGAACAACTCAGCAAGTTTCCCATCTTCTACGATGGCGATGCGCTGTGCATTGTCGGACGCATTAATAATGATTTCTTTTTGCATAACCTTTCCATAAACTCATGCCGGAGCATGCGGCAGAGCGGACACATCATTGTGTCCGGCACCTCCGCACGCGCCGATTCATGCTAAGTCGTGTATCAAATTCCTACAGCTGCGAAAGCAGGGAAAGCCGCACTCCGTCGAAGGGCAAAATTTCCCGACAGATGCCGCTGGTGCAGACGAGACCACCGCGTTCGGTACCATAACTGATCGTTGCAATATGGTCATTTGCGACGCGATAGGCGAACTCAATCGTGCGCCAAAAATCTTTACCTGTGGCGTCGGTCTTGTCTGTGGTGTATTCCATTCTCACTGTGGCCGACCACTGCGCGGCACGCGCCAGGGTCAGCGAAACATATTCGTTGAAGTAATCCGGTTCAGCACTGAAACTGTCGTGATATAGCTGCTGCTCGAAACTTGCTCCGAGACTGTACTCATCATTGAGCATGTACTCGATGCGGACAGGCAGCGTCGTGCTCGACTGAACATGCGGATGATTGCCTTCGTATGGTGCGTCGTAGCGGCGATTGAGCGCGGCGCGAATGTATGACTGGCCGTCAAAATACCACTCCACTTCGCCATAGAGCTCCCAGAAAGGACTGAATTTCTCATCCGGCGTCGGCATGAAGGAGTTCTCCCGCTCATACGTTACGAGATACCCATTCTGAGACGTGTAGCCGAAATGCCGGCTGGCCGCGGAGCCGTTTACGTTCAGCGTGATTTCCGGCGTGAGTGAGTAAAACACGTCGACCTGCATACCAACTTCATCGTTGAAATCCACGATATGCGGGTTGCGCGAGAGCAATGTGAAATAATGCTCCTTGTGCACGATCGGCGGATTCTGCATCGGCAGCATGCGGGAAGGACGATTCGGATCGCGTTGTTCTTCTTCGACAGTGTCGAAACTGTAGTCCTTGTACTCGACCGTGACGCCCAGGCCGAAATCGGCGGTGTACGAGAGACTTCCATACAGTGCGTCTCCGTCGCTGCTTCCGGAAGCGAACGTACCGTCGGCCGTCGGACGGAGGAAAGTAGATCGCTTCCACGCTTGCTGTACGAACACCTCAAAGCCGAGACCGCGGAGTGAGGCCATCAGTTCCGGGATGTCTGCGTGCACCTGATCGACACCAAATGCCGCAGGGAGTTCGCCGTCCGCACCGACAATGCTTCCACCAATTCGGAAGAAATCCATCGGAGATATTTCAACGTGTCCGCTCTTCACCGAGTAGGTCTCAATGCGTTCGGAATTGAGCAGATCATAATACCGCATCTTGCCCGTAGCGAAGATGGCGTTCACAAAGTCATTACTGTATCGCCCACGAAGACCATCAAGCCTGGTGTCGTAATTAATGCCGCGATTCTCGAACAGATTCATCGCGAGTCCCTTGCCATACAAGGTATAGTAATCGCCAGCTCGCAGTTCGAGTCCGGAACGTGAGAACTCTACGTAGCGCTTGCGGATACCATTGAAATTGGGACCGAACTCAGGGGGATCGTCGTAGAGATATTCGAAACCGATAGTAAAATTGTCCCAGAACAATCTGACGTTCGTCTGATTCTCGATATATTCCTTCCCACGAGATTCGCCGCCGATTATCTGGTCACCGTTGCCGTAGCGCATGAAGTTGCCGACCGAATACTGCACCTGCGCGAGTGCAGAACTTGCCATCCCAAGCAGGAACAGCAGTGAAAGCAGGAGCGCTTTTTTCATTATCACTCCAGAATTTTCTTGATGTCTACTTCGATTTCATTCTCATCGCCCGCAATGTAGCCTGTACGTTTTGCGATAAGCTTCCCTTCCCTGTCGAGGATAAGCGAGTACGGCATGCTCTGACCGTTGAGTTTCTTGAACACCTCGCTGTTTGGGTCAAGCAGGAAATCGTAGGGAAGCTTCTGGGCCTTCACATACGCTTTGACTTTCGCAAGACTGCGCGGGTTATCAAGGTTAACCGCCAGGTAATGGAGATTCCTGTCCTTGTACTTTTCGAACAATGGGACAAGCGCTTTCATTTCCTGCTTGCAGGGCTCGCACCACATAGCCCAGAAGCTGATAATGATGGCGCCTTTCTCGCCGACTGTCTGAACTTGCGACAGGTACTTCTGAAAGGAGAACTCATTTCCGTCGACATCGCGGAGGCGGAAATCGACTGATGACATGTCCTGCGCCTTGATCTGCCCGAAGCACATCAACAGGATCGCAGTGAGCAACAAAAACTTTTTCATGCAGATATTCCTTGCGATACTTATGGAATTCTGGTCGGATTTTTTAATTGGGAAACACATCGAACATACGCAGCACGTCGCTTGCGCCCTCGATGGAAATATACTGATATCCGTGTATCCCGAGAGCTGCAGCTGCATCGGCATACTCGGAAATATCGTCAAAATACAGGGTCTCGTCAGGAGAGCTTCCTGCCAGCTGCAGCGCTTGACGAAATATTTCGGGGTCGGGCTTGCTTATCCCGGCTTCGAACGAAAATACGGCGTTACTGAACAGTGTGAATAATTCCGGGAAGCGCTCGCGAGCGTATTCGATGTGCAATGGATTGGTATTCGACAGCATCACTAATGAGAGACGGTTCTTCAGCTTGGACAGCAGGTCGATGAATTCCTGATTCGACCAGAAAATATCCGCCCAGAGCAAACGAAAATCCGCTTCAGCAACTGGCTGCGGTAGAAGCAGCGTCTGCCCTACTTTCTCGAGAAAAACTCCTGTATCAATACTCCCGGATTCAAAGGCATGTACCAGCTGCCAGAATTGTGTCTTGATCTCCTCATCCCAGACTGCACCCGGAAGAAGTTCCGCGAGCCGAGAGGTAATCAAGCTATGCTCGAAGTGCAGCAACACATTTCCGAGATCGCAAATGAGGGCACGGATCATTCGTAAAACTCACTGTCAGTGACGAACATAGCGAAGGAATTAATGAGGTACGCTCCGTGAGTAAGTTCTCTGCCTTGATGTACCGGGACTCGGTAGCCCTGCACTACTGAGATGCCGTGACAATCCTGCGGCGAAACGAAAAAGCTGTGAGCATCGGGGAG
This sequence comes from Bacteroidota bacterium, assembly GCA_049663345.1. Classification (GTDB taxonomy): domain Bacteria; phylum Bacteroidota; class Ignavibacteria; order SZUA-365; family SZUA-365; genus SZUA-365. The sequence goes on along the minus strand of JBATDG010000108.1, from coordinate 64,819 downwards.
AGTGCGATCAGGTGTCCGGGTATTTGTTTGAAGCATGAACGAGACCGCAAAAAGCGATGCAATTGGGTAAAATACAGAAGCTCTTGCCCTGAAACAACTTATTCATTTTCAACGACTAACAGGCAGAGCAATCAAGTTTTACCCCCACTCTGCGTTATCAGTTCCAGTTATTTGCGTACCTCCTCCCTGCTTGCGATTTTAGGAAAGCTGAGGGGCGAAGTTTCCGTAAATCCAATTTCCGGATCATCGCATTGGCGGATCCTGCGACACAGGAGATAGTCGAGCTCATCGTAACTTATCGAGGGCAGCATCCCCGGCACAACATTGCTAATTAAAGGAGAACATCGATGGCTGCTCGCCGCTACTGGCTTTTTAAAACTGAACCGGGCTCTTACAGTATTACCGATCTTCAACGCGATGGAAAAACTTTCTGGGATGGCATTCGCAACTACCAGGCCCGTAATTTTCTGCGCGACGATATCAAGGCCGGGGATGGTGTGCTTTTCTATCATAGCCTGGCGGATCCTCCCGCGATCGTCGGTTCTGCCACCGTCCTTACGGACGGCTATCCGGATCATACGCAGTTCGAGCAGGGTCACAGGAAATTCGATCCCAAAGCGACAACTGACAATCCCCGCTGGTACATGGTTGATATCCAGTTCGAAGAGGCCTTCCCGCGTATCCTCGCGCTTGAAGAATTGCGCGGCGTTCCCGCTCTCGCCAATATGGAGCTTCTTCGCAAAGGCAGCCGCCTGTCGGTACAGCCTGTTTCAAAAAGCGAATGGGATGCTGTTCTCCGGCTTTCGAAAAAAATATAGTTCACGCGATTGAACCGTCGCTTTCAGTGCTCGCACATCCGTGCGAAAAGTTAGAAAGCGAAGCTCACTTCAGCAGCTTCATTCTCTGCACACGCATCTGCGTGGGTGTGCGAAGCACGGCAGTATATACCCCTGATGCCAGGGCACCTGCGTCGAAATACAAGCGGTAGCGGCCCGGCTCACGATTATCATCCACCAGCGTTGCGACGCGTCGGCCGAGCATGTCAAGCACAAACAGCTCTGTGGGACCCTTCTCAATAATCTCATACGTCAACATGGTCATGCTGTTGAAGGGATTCGGATGGTTGGGCTCCAGCGATATCTGCCCCCTTGCGTCAAACAACCTCTCCCCACCTTCCCTGCATACATCCATTCGCAGCATTCCATCGATGCGAGTGATAAGCACATCCGGTTGATCCCAGGCAAAATAATCGATCACGAGCGGCGTTTCCGTTGCGTTGCCCAACGTCGCTACAAATCGTAATTCCGCCAATACGCTGGCAGTGGAGTCGTAGGCGCCAGTTACTGTGATAATGCGCTCGCCATTGATAACGTCACCCACAGGAGTCGCGCCGACCGGCAGAAGCATGCTTTCGTTGAATCGAATGCGCGCCTCAAAGCGGGAAACTCCCGAATATACCAGGTTCGCCTGATGAGGCATGGTAAGCGGAAGCAGCACCATCTCACCGGGGGACGTCAACAGCAGCGGTAGTTCCACGGTTGAGCTAGCAATGATCTGCACATCGAAAAGGAATGGTTCTGAGATGGAAGTACATCCGTTCGCATCATGAATGCGAACCCTGTACCATACGTCCGGCAGTCCGGTATAGGTCTGGGACGTCGCCCCGGGAATTTCGCTCAGCACTCCGCCGTCTTCAGTATACCACTGCCAGCTTTCGGCCGATGTGGCTTCCAGGTCCTTCTTAGGACGACTGATCACCGGCTTTGGCGGGGTCGGAAACACTGTCACGACGAGCGGAACGGCGTCGGCTTCACATCCTTCCACATTCTTCACGCTGACTGTATAGGAACCGCTGCTGCGAACAAGTATAGATTCCGACTTCGAGCCTGTACTCCATGAATAGGATGCATAGCTCCGTGAAGTGCGCAGCCGAACGCTGTCTCCTTCACAGAATTCCAGCGGACCATCCGCGATGATCACAGGATCGGGCAGCGCATTGAATTGGACGGCAAACGGCGCCGCATCTCCATCGCAGCCATCCGCAGTTCTGACGTGGACCGTGAACGTACCGGCGGAGCGAACGACGATTGAAGCGCTGAGCTCTCCGGTCGACCATTCGTATGACGCATAACTCTCGCGCAGACCGAGAATAACGCTGTCACCTTCGCATACCGGCATCGGTGAGAGCGCGATGATTTCCGGATTGGGCAATGGGTAGACAGTCACCAATACATCCGGAGAGATGCCCTGGCAGCCGATGGAATTGCGCACAGACACGAAATAAGTACCTGCGAGAGAAACGATGATGGATTGCGTCGTATCCCCGTTTGACCACTGGTAGCCGGCAAAACCTGCAGGAGCATCCAGACGCACGCTGCCGCCTTCACAAAAACTCAAGGCACCGGCTGGTGTTATCGATGGTTTCGGCGCTGCCAGCACGGTTACTGTCACAACGGTGTCGCCCCGGCATGCGGCGGAACCGAAATATTCCGTCATGCTGACCTGATAGGTTCCTGCATCGTTCCAACGTACTGCAATGCTGTGAGTATCGTTGCCTTCAAGAATAAATCCGCCGAAGACCAGCCAGTTGTAGATAGCGCCGGGAACATCAGTAACGGAGAATCGCACTGAGTCTCCCGCACAAATTGTCAGCGGTCCGGTAATTACCGGAGCTGGCCTATCGGTCACACTCACGGTGATTGTATCGGAGCCGGCGCTGCATTTGTCAGTCGTCGTAACATCAACGATGTAGGTACCCGGATCACGGACAGTGATCTTCTGGGTGTTTGCGCCGGTAGACCAACGATAGGAGAGGAATCCGACTCCTGCGTCAAGAATGACGCTGTCTCCTTCACAAAGAACCGCGCTGCCCTCGACTTCTATCTGCACCTGTGTCAGGGGCCAGACGGTGACCAGAACAGAATCGCGATCGACACAGCCATTGCCGTCAACGACCGTCAGTTTGTACCAGGTGCTGACGGAAGGTGAGGCGATGGGATTTCGTATCGTCGTGTCGCTCAAGCTTGTTGACGGAGTCCAGCGCCAAATGAAAGGATTGGTTCCGCGACGCACACTCCCCTGCAGCTCAACGCTTTCTCCCGGACAGATCGCAAGATTATCCCCGGCATCAATTTCAACTTCATTCACAGTTACGATAACGGTATCGTACGCCACGCAGCCGCGAGCATCGGTCACTCTCAGGATGTACTCCGTCGGATTTACCGGATTCGCTACCGGAGTCGGGCTGGTCGGATCAGACAAACTGATGGTGGGAGTCCACAAATATCTCAGCGGCGGCGAGGGACTCGTAGCAGTATCGCCGATCACAGTTGCAGACCCACGGCAGATCTTTTTATCGGGCCCGGCGGAAAGAATTATCCGGTTGATAAACACTGTTACGCTGTCTTCAATTTCGCAGCCGCCGCTGCTGCGCATCAGCACGTGATAGGTCGTCGTCATGTCCGGCGAGGCGGTCGGTGTCGCTGAGGTGGGATCGCTTAGTCCAGAGGATGGAGACCACTGATACGTGTAAGGGGGACGTCCCTTCTTCGCGGGATTACCGATCGCTGCAGAATCTCCGAAGCATAACGTAGTATCCGGACCAGCCCAAAATTCCAGGTCCGACACGGAAACGGTTACTTCATCTTCCACTATGCAGCCGGCTTCCGTGCGCAGCGTCATCTTATACTTCGTGGTCACGAGCGGGGCTGCCATCGGGATCTCGGAATACGGGTCGCTGAGTCCTGTTTCAGGAGTCCAATGCACTGTATAGGGCGTGACTGCCCCGGTCACTATCCTGCCGATAAGCACGTCGGTATTGGGACAAATCAACGTATCCGGACCCGCATCGATTTTCGGGAGAATGTCTACTCGTACGACTACGCTGTCCGTGAGTTCACAGCCGGTGAGTGAATCGCGCACCGAAAACCGATAGGTGCGTGTAGCGGCTGGACTGACACTAATGTTCAAATCTTCCGAAGCGGCGTTGTCATCCCAGTTGTGGAGAAAAACCCCGCTTCCGCCGAGAACCTTTGCTGCCAGGTTGATCGATTGCCCTTCACAGATAAGCGTATCGGGGGTCAACACCAACTGCAGCGGTGCTGCTTCGAAGATTCGAATTGAATCGCGCACGAGTCCCGTCTTGCAGAGATCGTCGATGAAAATCGTCACCCATTCCCCACTGTCCCCAATCCCATCATTGATGGCGAAAATAGGGATTACATATGTGTCCTGCCCGGGCTGAAATACAATCGTGCTGCTGATGGCAGTATAATCCGTACCGTTGATCGCGGTGCCTCCGACCTGCAGATTGACCGTGAGCGGCTTATCAAGATTTCCCCCGCGGAGAATTTCTATAATTCCCGGTTGACAACCACCCTCCGGGGCGTCGCGTACACCAAGAACGCTTAATGCTTCGCCGGCATCAAAACTTCCAGACTTGAGAAAGACTCCCGAGTCGTAAACAGGATCTGCAACGTCGGTGATTGCGAGTTTCAAACGATAGGTTTCACATGGAGTGACAGCCGATTTAGCCTTCAGAACCGTAGTGAATCCATCATATTCAACAGTTTGTCCAAGGTAATTATTGACGTAGTACTGTGAATTGCGGAGATGGTTGACATTGTTGATTGAGACTGGAATCGAAGTATCGGGTACGAGGGCGATGTTCTGTTTTCCTGTGATACCCGGACCGCTGATGAAAAAGGCGAATACGTCATTGTACTTCGAATCGACGTATTCGGTGTACTCGTCCGAACCGAAAACATACTCAAAGCTCACGGTATCCTGGTACGGTACGAAATCAAATTCCAGAACACAGGCATCAAAGGTGTAAGCATTTACAATATTGGCGAGGTCGACGTCACCCGGTGCAAGCGCAGCGAAGCCAGCGTCATCAGCGGTATTCGGTCCCACGGCGAAACCCACCCAGCCAGTAGTAAGAAGCACGCCTTCCGGTATCCCGATATTGCTTTTCGTTCCGTCAAAATATCCGATCGACCGGGAGAACCCTTTGTACCGGATATTGCTGACCTGGGCGCCGCCACCGATAAAGTAATTCCGGACCAGTTTTTCGATCGGGGTGTTTTCGCCAACGATAAGCTGCGCCTGCGCAATCTGCGAAATCGGAGACAGCACCGGTGACAGCATAATAAGGAGGAGAGTCAGTATTCGGTTCTTCAATTTCACCAAAAATAATATTGAGATGTCCTGCATTGGAGTGCAGTAAAGCTTGAAAACACCAGACAATAAATACTGAAAATTATGGTCAAAATCACCCTACTAAATTGTGCGGCGGGCTGATTCAGACTCGGCAGGCTCTCGTCACGCCGTGGGTATAATTGTTTCACAGTTAAATCTCCGGTGCCCCGTGCTATAAAAGGTGCAGCGGCATATTGACTTGAAACGAGGGGCGAAGCCATTAAGGGCGGGGAAAAATGACCTGAAAATATTACCCCTTCGAATGCAACTCTGGCAAATACCTCCCGTACACCCACCTGTTCTCATTCAACAAGCAATAAACTTACTCATATTTCCAATTGGAGCTAGTCATGAAAAAGGTCATTTCAGCCATCGTTGCCATGCTCGTGATTTGTGCGGTTCCGAGTTTGCTTTCAGCCTCTACTATCCATCCTCCGCTTACCCCGGAACGTCAGGAACTCATCAAGAAGAATATCATGGCCGGATTGGAGAGCTCCTCCTTTGAGGTTCAGGCAAATCACCTGCAGCTCATCGTAGATTTGAAGCGCGCATATCCGGAATACGATTTCGATTATGCCATCATCCCTTTGATGGGTAAACTCAAGAATAACGAAAACTGCGGAATGCGCATTCTCGCTGCTCTGGCACTTTATGAATTTCAGGACTCTCGCATGGGCCGTTTTGCGGTAAATCAGACGATTGACCACTGCAACTCAGATCGCCTCGCCAAATTCTGCCAGACCCTGATTCGCAAATGGGATTTCCGCTCCGAGCGCCCCGCATATACTGCCCAGATCGTTTATCCCTTCTGATCAAAGAGCATTCAGTTTTTCACTCTTCCGGTAAAGAAGAGTACAGCAAAGAGTCCGCAATCAGCGGACTCTTTGGCGTTTATACAGCTTTCCAAATATGCATGCTCAGGCAATGGACTGCTGGTCATCGCTGATCATTTCCAGCAAACCCAGCAGATTGCGCAGCATGAGAGCGGTTGCGCCCCAGATCGTCTCTCCACCCCACTGGTAGAAATACACCTCTCGTTCAATGCCTTCGTGCATGAGAGTTTGTCTCTGTGCCGTCGCTGTGTCGGCAAAAAATGAGAGCGGGACGTAAAACAGTCGGGCGACTTCCGCAGGATTCGGCTTCAGTCCCTCCCCGGTGGCAACTACTCCGATAACTGGAGAAATGATGAATCCACTCGGAGTCCAGATATCATCATGACAGCCCAAGATCTGAACATTTGCAGGATCCAGGCCAATTTCTTCATTAGCTTCGCGGATAGCCGCCTGCACGCAATTCTCCCCGGCATCCAGGCTGCCGCCGGGGAATGCGATCTGGCCCCGATGATGCGGCAAATCACTGGTCCTCCGCGTGAGCAGGACCTCCCACTCGCCATCTGCATCGAGCAGAGGTATGAGCACCGCTGCGCGGCGATAGCCCTCGCGATGCTGCGACCGCCGTGCCGCCAGCTCGAGCCTCTGCCGAATATAGTCTGCTGGAGGGGAAGGCAAACCCAAAATCAATCCTGACGTTCACGAATATTAAATGAAATATCCAGCGCCCGGACGGAATGGGTCAGTGCGCCGACGGAAATCATATCGACTCCGGTTTCAGCAATCGTGCGAACAGTCTGTTCGCTGACGTTGCCGGAGGCCTCGATTTTCACATCCGGCTTTCTCGAACGGATTAGTTTTACTGCGGTTGACATTTCATCGATGGAAAAATTATCGAGCATGATAATATCCACACCCTCGCAGGCGATTGCCTCGATGACCTGATTGAGATCGGCAACCTCGACTTCTACCTTGATTCGCCTGTCGCTGCCAAGCCGGCCGACCACGAGATCTACGGCGGATTTGAGTCCCCCGGCTGCAGCGATATGATTGTCCTTGATCAGCACCATGTCATCGAGACCAAAACGGTGGTTTGTTCCGCGCCCGTGTTTGACGGCCAGCTTATCAAAGGCACGCAGTCCCGGAGCGGTCTTTCTCGTATCCAGAATCTGCAGTTCTGTTCCTTCGACGAGCTTCATGTATGACGCTGCCGCTGTGGCGATGCCCGACATGCGCTGCATGAAATTCAACGCCACGCGCTCGGCTGTGAGCATCGACGCGATACTTCCCTGCACGACGGCCAGATCGGCACCACGAAGCACCGGCATGCCATCAGTGTACCTGGCGTCGATGATGAGATTCTGATCGACCAGGTGAAACACAGTCGCAGCCGCCTCCATGCCGGAAAGAATTCCGTTGGCCTTGGCGGTAAACACCCCTTCCCCCTGCAGGTCGGTAGGGACGGTGCATTCGGTTGTGATATCACCAGTGCCAACATCCTCCCGTAATGCCATTTCAATACGCTGCAGCATTGTGCTGTCGTGAAGAATCGAAAGTCTCATATCCGACCTGTGCGTTTGTATTCGAGATAAGAGTGAAAATCCAGTCCGCGTTCGAGGTCCCTGTGCTTGCGGTACTGCTGCACGTAGTAGATGTAGTTGTTCGCCCACTGCCGCAAACCCGCACGCTCATCATCCGAAAGTGGACGAAGCACCTTCGCCGGCACTCCAGCTACCAATGAACCCGGAGGCACTTCAAATCCTTCGCGCACGACAGCGCCAGCGCCCACAATGGACTCTGCGCCGATGACGGCATTGTCGAGCACTTTGGATCCCATGCCAATCAGACATGAATCCTCTATGGTGCAGCCGTGAAGCACGGCTCCATGTCCGACGGTCACATCAGCGCCGATATTCAGCGGCGATTTTTTCCAGGTTACATGAAGTGTGCAGTTGTCCTGAATATTGCTGCGCGCCCCGATGGTTACCCGATGAACGTCACCCCTGATGACGGTTCCGAACCACACGCTTGCGTCTTCTGCAATACGCACATCGCCTACCACAATGACATCTTCCGTCATGAATACACTCGGATGAATTTCCGGGAATATTCCTTCATAGGGGTAGATCATGCTCTTCCTCGATAGTTGTTAATTTGAGGCACGGGGCGGCTTCCAGCCCTTGCGCTTCCATTTCACCAATTCGATATGAATGCTCCCGAGAATGACGTGCATTTTCGCGTGGATCGGAACCGCTGCCGCATCGTCGCTGAACCATCCTTCGAATCCGCCGGTAAGGCCGAAAATCCCGGTAAACCCGGTTTCGCCTTCCAGCTTCCTGCAGCGAATGTCGTAATCCACCGCATCGATGTCTTCATCCTCTTTATCGACGCCAAAATGAATGCTTGTCGTCGCTTTGGAGTAGTACATGAGCACCGGGACATTCCGCTGCTGTGTAGTGTGCGAGAATGCCCTTGCAAAGAAGAACAGGGAAAGTCCATCCTGCCAATGCTTCCCCTCAAGCGAGAGGGTGTCATGCTTGGTCCATTCCGGGTGCAGATCCACCCGTTCCGAAATATAGACGCGATCGCGGTTTTTTGGAAATGTGTACTCGATGTACTTGAAGACAGACTCATCGGCAAGATACTCCTTGTTCCGGAAGAACGCGGATTCCAGAGAATCTCCCATGATGCTTTGGAAAAGAGTATTAAGCGTGACGAAAGGAACGCCGCGATAAGTTACCACATGACATTCGACGGCGAAACGATTTTTCCCGTTGGCAGTGTCAACAGCTGTCACACGCGTCGTAATATTGCCGAGACCCATCCCGAGATAACTCACCTCGTAAACGAGCTCCTCCCCTTTCTGAAACACTTGAACATTTGGAGTGAAATTGGACCTGTCGCCTTGCTGCCCCCACAGAGAAGCAGGGCCGGGCAGCAGAGTTAGCAGAATTGCCAGCAGCAAGGCCGGCAGCAGGCCGATAAAAGATTTCATTTTGCCTACCAGAAACGGCGATCTGAAAAAGGAAACGTGGTTCTTTGGAAACCACGTTTCATCCAATGTACTGAAAGCGTCACCGGTATGCGATCAACGCAATCCGGAGATTTTCTTCGCTTCCGGGAAAAGCATCATGGCCTTCTGGAACTGAGGATCCACTTCAAGCAGAACTCGGAACGATCCTTCGTTGCCATAGAGCGTACGGCCGATCTGTGCTTCGATCGAAGCCCGCATCCAGTCCTTGTCCACGTCGTATTCATCCTGCTTGAATTCCACGCCACGAGATTTACCAAATTCGATAAAGTCATTCATCATGCCATCGCTGACCTGGAAGTCACGAGCGAATTTACTGGCGTCGGCTTTCTCGTACTGCGTCCGAAGCTTCGCACCGGCCTTGTCGAGATATGCGGTCGTAAATTCAAAAATATGAACGCGCATGTGCGCGGCATACGGCTTCAGATTTGCGTAAGGCACGATATAGTCCGGAGTGATGCCCCCGCCGCCATACACGACGCGGCCACCATCTGTCTTGTATTTCGGCTTCGTACTGTCGGCCTCTTCCGTATGCTGAATATTGTCTCCGGCCTCTTCGTCCCGGTTGTAGGCGTCGCTGTAATATTCTTCATCGCTTGCACCGTAGGCACGCTGTATGATGCGCCCGCTCGGCGTGTAATAGCGGGCCGTGGTGAGACGGAAGGCAGAACCATCGGCAAGTTCAAACTGACGCTGAACGAGGCCCTTGCCGAAAGATGTCTCTCCGACGATGAGGCCGCGGTCATGGTCCTGTACTGCGCCCGCAACAATTTCACTGGCCGAGGCGCTGCCGTTGCTGATGAGCAGGATAAGTGAAATATCCTGGAATTCACCGCCGCCCGTTGCGACAAAGTTCTCATCGAAGTCCGTGCGGCGTCCCTTTGTGTACACAATTTTCTCACCGCGCTTGAGGAACTCATTCGCCATCCGGAAGCTCTGTTCAAGATATCCGCCCGGGTTTCCGCGAAGATCGAGTACGAGCTTGGTCATTCCGTTGGCCTTCATGTCGCGAAGTCCTGCGAGGAATTCATCGTATGTATTCGCTGCGAAGCGATTGATGCTCATGTAGCCGACACCGTCTTCAAGCATGAACGAAGCATTCACACTGTAGAGCGGGATTTTGTCGCGGTAGATGGTAATATCGATCGGCGTGGTGATACCGGAACGGATAACACCGACGACGACCTTTGTACCCTTCTCGCCGCGAAGCCGCTTCTGCACGTCTTCGTTCTGAAATTTGACCGCGGATTCGCCATCGATGACAACGATTTTATCGCCGGCAAGCATGCCGACTTTTTCCGAGGGTCCGCCGTAAATCACATTCGCGACAGTAATCGTGTCATTCACTATGCGAAATTCAATGCCGACTCCTTCAAAGCTGCCCTTGAAGTCCTCCTGCACTTTTTCAAGCTGCTTGGGGCTGATGTAAACGGAATGCGGGTCCAGCGACTTGAGCATGCCTTCGATGGCATGCGTCACAAGATCGCCCACCTTCACTTCGTCTACATAGTATTTCTGGGTGTAGTTAAGCACATCCTTGAACTTATTGAATTGTTCGTAGATGTTGTCTTCGGAAATGGCACGAATCTGCGTGCCCATAAGGATGCCGAAGACGGTGAGCACAAAAACACTGATCACGGAAAATTTCTGCTTGAACATAAAAACAGCCTCTATCGCAGATGATCATTAGCGGGATAATAAGCAAGCGTAAGTGTAAGCAATGGGTCGGTTGAAATCAATGTGATTATCCTTACCCGGTGGATGCGCCTGAAACAGGGATGAGTCAAATAGCTTTTCGCACAACGCGAAATCCGATGTCGCGGCTCGGGATACTCGGTTTGAGCATTGACCGAAATGCAGAGCGGCATCCGTACTCAAAGACAAAATAGGACCCGCCGCGGCACACGCGCTCAGATCCTGAGGGAGGTCCGAGCGGGTTATTGTTTTCACCGTTCTTGTAGTAATCGGATAAGAACCAATCCCAGCACCACTCATTCACATTGCCAAGGATATCAAACAGTCCGAAACTATTGGCCTGAAGCGCCCCGACGTCATGCGGCGCCCCTCCGGCATTTCCTGTGTACCACGCCGCCCGGGCGAGGTCCGCTTTTGTGCTGCCCGTGTAATAGGTTGTGGTCGTTCCGGCTTTGCATGCGTATTCCCATTCGGCCTCCGTAGGTAAACGGTAGCCGTTGGCATTCATGTTGACAGTGACATTCCCATTGATGTCGCTATAGCATGGGTCGAAGCCCATCCGCGTGGAGAGATTGTTGCAGAATTCCAGTGCCTTGAACCAGGTCAGGTTTTCCGCAGGACGGTTGTCTCCTTTATTCAAACTGGGATTTTCTCCCATCACTTCCTGGTAGATACGCTGCGTGATCTCATGCTTTCCCATGTAGAACGCATTGAGCGATACGACGCGGTTTGGCTTTTCATTCGGCTGGCCGTCGCCGGCCTGATCGCCCATCGTAAAGCTCCCGGCTGGTATCAGCGCAAGATCCAGATTCAAATCTACGGGGCCGTCGCCGTTGTCATCGCTGCAGGAAACGAGTGAGCCGACGAGAAGCACATTGATCAGTGCAAGATGTATTGCTCGGTATAATGGAATTCTCATGCCAAGACCTTGAGAATGTATACGTGGATATGGTAGTTGAAAGAAGATAGTAAAATCATCGGACTGCTTCCCATTCTTCGCTTGAGGATTTATTTCGGAAGATAACGGCCAGTGCATTGCGCGACCAACCCCAGAGAATATGGATGTAGCCGTACTTTCTGAATCGGCGCGGAGACTCGAACACAGTGACGCCCTGCATCATGAGAATGCGTCCATGTTTCCGTACTCGTCGGAACAGATCGTAATCCTCCCCTGCCACCATCGACGGATTATAGCCGCCAATTTTCCGGAACATCTCCGCGGTAACGACCTGACATTCTCCCCTGCCCATTCCTTCGCCAATCAAATTGAGGAAGCGGACGTAGGAGTTGTGCCAGACATGGAACAGGCGGTCCGCCAGAGTCTCCTCCTCAGGAAACACATGTACCAGGCTGGTCGCTCCCGAAACCCCGGCGATGCCGATTATCCGCCGGGCCTCCTCGAGAAAGCGTACTGCATCGCTGATGCGAACATCTGCGTTGATGAAAACGAGAATGTCGCCGCGTGCCACTTCTGCTCCACGGTTTCTCCCCTCTGCTATTGTCTGCCTGCGTTCCTCTGAATGAGTGACCACCACAGCTTCGTATTCGCCGGCAATCGCAACCGTCCCGTCAGTGCTTCCTCCGTCGCTCACAACGACTTCTGCCCCAATGCCGGCAAGCAATGCAGGCGGGAACTGCGCGAGTATCTGCGGCAGCAGTTTTTCTTCGTTATAGGCAGGAATGATGATGCTGATCAAGACTGTTTTTCCATTTCAGAAATAGAGCCCGTAAGAAATAAAGTTCGGGGAGATCCGAATCGCAGGCGATGGAAAATGAATAAAGTTGAGACCTTCCTTCAGGGCTACGAGAAGCCAATGGTCGCCGGGAATGATCTTGGTCATGTCGTAGTCAAGAGCGATGAGAATGTTTCGCTCGCGTGGCTTGAGATCGATGTACTGTCCATCAACCGTAATCGGCATGTTGCGAACGGAAACACCAACCGCGATGCCTAGCCACTCGGGCCAATACGGCTTCCAAGCCCGTGGCAGCAATCCGTAAACATGCACACCCATCCATGTCGTCTGTCCATCGTAATCGTCAATCATGTTCCCCGCATGGTTGCCATCGCGAAAGGCCTGCGAGGGGAAGTAGGAAAACTTCGGGTGGACCTGATCAAGACCCGGGATATAATTTTGTGCGAGCGGCCAGGCAGCGCCGAGAATATCTCCTGCAGCATCGCCCGGGCTGAAGCCCCAGTCACGTGCAAACCCATCTTCGAACTCGACATACAGCTCAAACAAGGCGCCCATGGCGAATCCACCCCAGAGCGCAGTGGACTTCGAGGCGCCTGACCACTCGAGGGACTTCTTTCCGAGAAAAGCACCGACTGCACCGCCGAAAAAGTGACCGGCCTTATCCACGTTGAGCGCGTACTCGGTATCGTTCAGAAAATGGAAACTGGTTCGCTGATCCTTCCACCATGCATTCATCTGGTACATGTGGATGCCAGTTATTGCTGTTCCAAGCACCCCCCCAACGATTAGCGCTCTATCCCACTGCCAATGCGAAACTTCGGGATCATATCCCTCAAACGGTACCGGTACTACAGCGCTGTCGGCCGGCAGCACTACTTCCTGCGCATCCTGAGCAAGTGCGTTATTCTCTACTCCCGCTAAAGAATCTGCAGGTGATATTTGCAGGCTATCCGCGGCAACAGCAGGAAGCATATCCTGTGCGTTGAGCAAACCAAATATTGGGAACAGTAAAATGAGGAGGAATGAAAAGGAGATATTGCGCACAGTGTGAATATTTGGGTTCAAGAATGCCTATTCAGGCCTAATTATGTAATGTAGCACTGTCCCAAGCCGAGTACAAGTCGGTTTTTCAATCTGCATGGAATTACCATTCTGCGTGGTGCGCCGTCTTCATGAATTCGCTAAATTCAATCATGGATGAAACAACAACAATGAAGTCTGCGCCTGAGGCGAGGACCAATCTTTTCGGCCTCAACGAAGACGAACTGCAGCAGGCCTGCCTCGACGCCGGCTTACCTCGCTTTCGCGGAAAGCAGCTGTTCCACTGGCTCTATGCACAAGGCGTCAGTGAATTTTCGCAATGCGGCAATCTGCCGAAGGCGCTCCGCAGCAGTCTCGATGAAATATTTGTGATCACCCATCCGGTGATTTCGCAGGAGCAGAGAAGCTCGGACGGAACGAGGAAATTCCTGCTGCGCCTCTCCGACGGACGCGAGATCGAGACAGTGCTCATCCCATCCGAAAGCGAGGATGAAGGACAACCGAAGCGTCTGACAATCTGTGTATCGACGCAGGTCGGTTGTCCGTTGGATTGCAAATTCTGTGCGACGGCATCGATGAAGCTCAAGCGAAATCTGACACCCGGCGAAATCTTCGGGCAGTATCTTGCAGTGCAGCAGCGGAGTGAACAGCGAATCACGAACCTGGTTTTCATGGGCATGGGCGAACCGATGCTCAACTATGAAAACGTGATGCGTTCGGTGGACATCCTCACACATGAAAAAACAGAGGGCATCGGTGCCGGCCGCATAACGATCTCCACTGCGGGTATTGTTGACGGGATTCGCCGCATGGCAGATGAGGAGAGAAAGATCAAGCTGGCAATTTCCCTGCATGCGACGACCGACGAACTTCGCCGTCGACTGATGCCCATCAATAAAAAACATCCGATCGACGATATCATGCAGGCGGTCGAGTATTACTATGAGCGCATGCGCCGCCGCATCACATGGGAATACATCCTTTTCGACCGTCTCAATGACAGCGACGACGATTTGCAGCGCCTGGCGCGCCTTACGCGGCGTGTGCCAAGCAAGGTGAACATTATCCCGTTTCACCCTATAAAATCAGCGTATCCAGAGGGTTTGCCTTTCAAACTCATCTCTCCCAAGCGTGGGAATATCGAGAGTTTTGCACGGCGGCTGCGCGACCTGGATGTGACGGTCATGCTTCGTTCCAGTTCCGGAAAAGACATTGATGCAGCCTGCGGACAACTGGCCGTAAAACACGAGATACCCGTCGTTGAGGACAATGATCAATCCTGATCATCGACATCCGATTTGTTCCATACTTGAAAATCCGTACTTTCTTTCCTTTAAAATCCCCTTTCGCTCATCGCGCAGAACCTATCCATCAGTTCAGAGGATAACATGAGGCTTCTGATTTTCGGCCCCCCGGGCGCCGGTAAAGGTACGCAGGCACAATTCATTTCGAAGCGCTATAATATCCCGCACATTTCCACCGGGGACCTGTTTCGGGAAAACTACAGCAACAACACTCCCCTCGGCATCGAGGCAAGAAGGTATTCGGAATCGGGCGAACTTGTCCCCGATACCATTACCAATGCTTTGGTTCGCGAGCGCCTGCTCCAGGATGACTGCGCTAACGGTTTTCTCCTTGACGGTTTTCCACGCACTCCGGATCAGGCCGAGGCACTCGATATGATGATGCCCAGCGGTACGCACATCCAGGTCGTGCTGAACATGATCGTGCCAGTGGAGGAGCTGCTCAAGAGGCTGAGCACGCGTGGAAGACAGGACGACGAGCTCGAAACTATTCGCCGGCGCCTCCAGATCTACGTCGACACGACAGAGCCCCTGGCAGAATATTACAATGGACGAGGAATTCTGCGTAATATTATCGGTGTCGGAACATTGGAAGATATCGCTCAAAAAATTGTCGAAGCCATAGAAAGCACTTCATAGGTTAGGATTATGGAAACGAGAAGCCGTACGCAGCTGTTCGCGGCAGCAGGCATTATTGCCATACTGTTTTGCCTCTCGCTCCCCTCCCGGGCACAGTCGCAGGATCTTGGAGGACTACTCGAACAGTTGGGTGTGCGCGAACTCGCACGTGATTATCTTCGTCCCGGGGTGGATGCCGTCGGTTACTCCATCAACAGCGGTTATTCGCACACAGCGAACGTAGACACTTCCTTTCATGTATGGATCGGTGCGAAAATTATTTCGACATACATCCCTGAAGCGGACCGATACTTCACCGCCAAACTCCCATCTGTTCTTGTGTCTCAAGGGTACCCCGGTGAATTCCAGACCGCGACCGTGGTCGGAGCTGCCGGAACGACGATTACGTCCTCTGATCCGGCCAATCCCCCGATATCCTTTCCCGATGGAACCGGTCTGAATTCCTTCCTCACCGCCATTCCGCAGATATCTTTCGGACCTATTGTCGGAACCGATATCATTCTGCGAGGTCTCCCGCCGTCGAGTTTCGACGACAAGGTCGGGAAGTTCAGTTTCTATGGCGCAGGACTCAAACACGAATTGACGCATTATCTGGATGTGCCCTTCGATCTGGCTCTCGTTGCCGGATATCAGAAGTTCACTATCGGGGACGTTGTCGACGGAAGCAGTCTCGCAGGAATGCTGCAGGTCAGCAAGGAATTCGGAGGACTGACCTTCTTCGGCGGAGTGGGCTATGAGTCGTATACCATCGACGTGTCCTATACCTACGTGCCCAACGATGCCACTCTGCAGAGCGAAGCGGTTTCACTCCAATTCGCACGCCGAAATCTTCGCTTCTCAGTCGGCAGCGCACTTTCTCTGTTTTCTCTTTTCGACATCACCGCCGAGTACAGCTTTGGAATTCAGGACAATCTAACCATCGGACTTGGACTTACCATTTGAAAGGATTCTCCATGCGGTTGCTGAGCATAGGTCTTCTCATCGTTTTCTGTTCGCTGAATGCCTCCGCGCAAATTGCCATCGACACAAAGGCGCTGCTGGAGGATTATTCGCGGGATCTGTTCGCAGCAAACGCGACCGGATTTATGAGTCCACTGGTTATCGTCTCCAACCTTGGCGCCAACGATGCTTTCTACAACCGCGCCTTCGTGCCGAAAGAAAACAAGTTCTACTTCGATATTTCCGTGCGGAGCATGGTCGCTTTTGTGCTTGATGCGGAGCGGACGTTTACCGCAACCCTTCCACTGGATCTCCAGCCGAATCCCTACCCCATTCTTTCAAAAGAATGGTCACGCATTGTCCAGCTCAACTATTTCAAGACCGTGCTTCAAGGCGCCGTGGCTGCAGGTGAACTTGAGACCCATGTCACTACTGCCACTGTGTTTGGCAGTGAAGGCAGCGGCTTCACGATTCCGAAGGACTACATAAGAGAGAATTTTCCAGGTATCGACAGCCTCACCCTCTCCCGTCTCCCGAGCCAGCTGGCGCTCACTCCCGGCACCAATCAGAATTCCGTGATCGCTGCTGTTCCCCAGCTGACCATCGGTTCTTATTACAGCACCGAGATGCTCGTGCGCTACGTTCCCCCCGTCGTGTTCGATGAGAACATCGGGAAGTTTTCGTTCTTTGGACTTGCCGTCAAGCACGCTTTCACCAACTGGCTAAAGGACTCGCCGGTCGATGCGGCCGTGCAGATTGCTTTTCAACACAGTACGATCTCGAACGAGGTTGGAGTCACAAAAGCCAAGCTTGAAGCCGTGACCGATTTGATGGCTTTCAACATACACGCGAGCCGTCGATTCGACTGGATCGAACCGTATGCAGGCTTCTCATATGAGAGCCTTTCTTCGGAGGGTAGCTACACGTTCACTCTCCCGGCCAATATCAAGGAAGAAATCGGCTACGACATCGACCCCCAGACCGTGCCGGTGACTCTCGAAGACAGTGCGGTGAAACTGACCCTGGGTATAACCGGATACGTGGGTCCTATGCAGATTTTCGCCAGCACCGGCATCGCGAAGCATCTGATC
Organism: Bacteroidota bacterium; assembly: GCA_049663345.1. Classification (GTDB taxonomy): domain Bacteria; phylum Bacteroidota; class Ignavibacteria; order SZUA-365; family SZUA-365; genus SZUA-365. The sequence goes on along the minus strand of JBATDG010000108.1, from coordinate 47,356 downwards.
TTCAGCGGCGGCATCGCGTATCGCTTCGAAACCAAATAAGTTAATTAGGAATTACGAATTACGAATTAGGAATTGCGCTATTCCTCGTAGGCCCGGAACCCACCCTTCAGGCCACGGACTTCCTGCAGTATCCGTGCTTTCACCCTCAGATCTACATCCCGGTCATGCTCGTCAACGATTTCTCCGACAAGCTGTTCGAGAACATCTTCCAGCGTGATCACTCCTGCCATTCCCCCGTGCTCATCGACGACGACTGAAAAGTGTTCACGGTTCTTCAGAAAGGTTTCGAGGAGGCGGTTCGCGCTCACGGTGTCGGGCACGAAGCTCACATCATCCGAAAAATCGCGAAGCGTTCTGTATCCCTTTCCACGGGCCAGAGCTGTGAGGAGGTCGCGGATATGGACAATTCCGATAATATCGTCCAGATCATCATCGTAAATCGGTATGCGGCTGACGGATGCGCTGTAAAGGTCCTCAACCACCTCCTCCAGCCTCAGAGTTCCGTTGAGCGCAAAAACCACTGTTCGCGGCGTCATGATATCGCGCGCCATTATGTCGTCAAGCTGAAAGACCCGGCGGATGAGCCGGCTTTCGATTTCGAGAATATTTCCGTGCCGATGACTCAAGCGCGCGAGCACTTTGATCTCATCCTCATCCAGTTTGGTCTTCGCTTCGGTTGTGATGCCGAACGGCTTTATCAGCAGATTGATCATCACAATCACAGGTTTGAATAAAACACGGAGCAGAAAAACGAGGCGGGCCGTATGCCGGGCATACTCCGCAGCGTGTCTTTCGCCGATGGTCTTTGGTACAACCTCACCCATGAGAATGATCATGAACGTCAGAGCCGCAGAAAACACTCCGACCCAGATATCTGAAAACACATCGACAGCCATGGCACCCACGATTATAGAACCGGCGATGTTCGCCAGGTTGTTCATGATCACCACAGCGATAATCGATTCCTGCATATTTTCCTTGTTCGCGCGCATGAGCTGCGCACCGGCCTTTCGCCCCTCTATCATCTGTTCAATCTGAACATGGGATACGGTGAACAGCGCCGCTTCCATGCTGGAAGCGAGAAATGAGAGCAGAAGGATGGCTAGGCAAAGCATGGCAAGCAAAATCATGGCGAAATCTATCTGAAACCTCCCATAGAAGCAACTGCGGACGACGGCGGGGGCCAAAACCGCGTTGATTTTGGAAAATTTTCCGCATGCGCGCCAGAACCGGAATCGCCTGATACCGTGCTCTTACCTTGTTTCCCCTGACACACTTTCGTAATTTTCTTTTTCGGGCAATTATCAAGTTTTTCATTAACTGGAATACGGCACACATGTCAGACAGCAAGGGCCACATTCTCTGGGTCGACGATGAAGTGGAATATCTCCGCTCGCATATAATGCTGCTCGAACAGAAAGGGTATACCGTCAGCACGGTAACCAACGGCGAGGACGCCATTGATTTCGTAAAGGCAAATACCGTAGACCTGATGTTTCTCGATGAATCCATGCCCGGCATCGGAGGACTCGAGACACTGAGCACCATCAAGGAAATGCAGCCCGACCTCCCCATCATCATGGTGACCAAGAACGAAGAAGAAAGCGTCATGGAGGAGGCGATCGGCGACAAGATCAGCGATTACCTTACCAAACCTGTCAATCCCAGCCAGATTTTTCTCGCGGCGAAGAAATTCCTCGAAGGCAAGCGCATCGTCGGAAATAAAACTTCGCAGGATTATATACGTGAGTTCAATGAAGTCTCCGTCAAGCTGCTGGGTCCGATGGACCTGGGAGAATGGACCGATGTCTACAAAAAACTCGTGGAGTGGGAAGTAGAACTTGATCAGCATCCCGAGCTGGGATTGCAGCAGACAATGACAGCACAGCGGAAAGAGTGCAACCAGGAATTCTGCAAATTCGTCGAAAAGAATTATCGCGACTGGGTGCAGGACGAATCCGTCACCCTCTCGCCGCATGTCGTTGACCGCTTCCTTCTCCCGCATCTCAAATCGAAAGGCCCCGTCTTTTTCTTCGTAATCGACTGCATGCGCTATGATCAGTGGCTGGTGATGGAACGGCATCTGCGCGATCTGTACACGATCGAGAAGGATTTCTACCTCGGCATCCTTCCCTCCTCGACGCCCTATGCCCGCAACGCAATCTTCAGCGGTTATTTTCCGAGCGACATCGAACGCGTGTTCCCCGATCTCTGGGCGAGCAAGGACGACGATGATTATTCGATGAATAAATACGAGAAGGAATTCCTCGAGAAACTGCTCGAGCGGAGACAGGTCAAACTGCGCAACGACCTCAAGTATATCAAAATCATCGATCCCGAATACGGGAAGCAAATGGTGGGGAATATCTCAGCGTTTGTGAAAAACCACCTCACCGCTATCGTGGTGAATTTTGTTGATATGCTCGCGCACAGCCGCTCCGATTACCCGATCCTCAAGGAAATCGCGCCGGATGAATCCGCATACCGTTCGCTTACCAACACCTGGTTCACGCATTCTTCCCTCCTGAGCATGTTCCGGCAGATCGCACGTACTCCGGATGCGACGATCGTCGTCACGACCGATCACGGCAGCGTCCGCTGCCTGCGCGGCAGCAAGGTGCTCGGCGATCGCGAAACGTCGACGAACCTGCGCTACAAGTACGGACGAAACGTCAAGGCGGAAGCACGGCATGCTCTGTACATCAAGAACCCGGATGAGTACAAGCTCCCCCGTCGGGGAATGACCGTGAATTACATTATCGCGAAGGAAGATTATTACTTCGTGTATCCGACGGATTACAACAAGTATCTCACCTATTATCGGGACAGCTTCCAGCACGGCGGAATGTCGCTTGAGGAACTCGTACTACCCGTCATTACCTTGAAGCCCAAGGCCTGATTTCCCGGAATGCAAAAAGGTCTTGTTACATACAGCGAACAGGAGACACGGGAGGCCGGCAGACGACTGGCAGCCGTGCTGCCGGAGAATGCGCTGGTCGCATTCAGCGGCGACCTGGGCTGCGGTAAAACCGCCTTCATTCGCGGTATGTGCGAGCACTTCGGCTGTGAGCGGCAGGTCACCAGCCCGACCTTCACTATCATCAATGAATATGCCGGCAGCCAGCGCATAACGCATTGCGATTTATATCGGCTGACGAGCATTCAAGAAATGCTCCAGATCGGCTTGAAGGATCTGTTTTCTGACGGCGGGATTGTCCTGGTTGAATGGGCCGAGCGCGCCATCCCCCTGCTTCCCTTCCCGCGATATGAGGTTGCTGCATGGCATGGCGACACGGAAGAACAGCGCGTCTTTGAACAGCGGCATGTGGATGCAGAGGATAACAGCATCCTTTTTGAACCTGCGGAATTGTTTTCGAGGCCTTCGTGATTCTCGCGATAGAAACTGCAACCCAATCGCTCGGCGTCGCCATCTTGGACGGCGAACAGATCCGCGCATCCGTTCAGATAAACCGCGGCAACGCGCACGATGAACTGCTCGCACCGCTCTGCCGCGACATCGTCGCACAGGCGGGACTCCAGATGAAGGATCTGCGGGGCGTTGCCGTCTCTGCCGGTCCGGGATCTTTCACGGGCTTGCGCATCGGCATGGCTGTAGCAAAAGGAATGGTGCTTGCACTGGGAATTCCGCTCGCCGTCGTCCCCACTCACGACGCAATCGCTGAAGGCGTCGCTCGAAGCTGGCCGCATACCGAAGGAGCGACTTTGGTGGTATGCATCGATGCAAAGCGCGAAGATATTTACGCAGCGACATATCAGCTCATCAACCATGAATGGCGCAGCAAGCATGCGGTTTCGGTTTGTGAGGCAGCCGCATTGCTTGGAGATCTGCCTGAGGGAGCCGTCCTCGTCGGCGATGGTGCAGCAAAGGTACACGCTCTCGCCCCGCAATCCCTTTCCCTCCTTCCGGACGCCGCATCGGTGTTCGATGCTCGCTATGTTGCAATTCTGGGCGCACGAATGCTCGCCTCCGGAGCCGCCGCCGATCCCGATACCTGCGAGCCGCTTTACGTACAGGAGTTTCAAGTGAAGCAATCAAAAAACGTCCTGATCTGAATTCGATCACACCTGGAGACCAATACACATGTCCTGGTTCAAACGCAGTAAAAGCAATATCGAAGGCAGCATGCCCAAGCGGGAAGTCGCCGATGGTTCTTGGGTCAAATGCGACTCTTGCGGCGAAATGATGCATCAGTCGCAATTGGCTGCCGCTCTTCACACCTGCATTCATTGCGATGCCTCGTTCCGTGTATCCGCGAAACAGTATATCGATATTCTGCTCGACGAGGACAGCTTCAAAGAGCATGATCGGAAAATGAAAGCCACGGATCCCCTGAAGTTCAAGGATACAAAGGCATACGCAGATCGTATCGAAGCCACGGTGCGCAAAACCGGGATGTACGATGCGATGCGCAGCGGGATGGGCTCGATCAAGGATATCCCGGTCTCCATCGCCGTTATGGATTTCGGCTTTATCGGCGGAAGTATGGGATCGGTAGTCGGAGAAAAAATTGCGCGTTCCATTGACCGTGCGATCAAGAATAAGTGCGGACTGATCATCGTCGCCGCCAGCGGCGGTGCACGCATGATGGAAGGCGCATTTTCTCTCATGCAGATGGCGAAGACCAGTTCACGGCTGACATTACTGCATGATGCAGGTCTGCCCTACATTTCCATCATGCTTGACCCTACTACTGGGGGCGTCACCGCAAGCTTTGCGATGCTCGGCGATGTGAATATCGCTGAACCCAAGGCGCTGATCGGATTCGCAGGACCTCGCGTCATCAAACAGACGATCGGACGCGATCTACCGGAAGGATTCCAGCGAGCCGAATTCCTGCTGGACAAAGGCTTCCTTGACATGGTAGTCCCGCGAAAGGAAATGCGCGACACGGTCGCAAAATTGCTCACCCATATGACGGGAGATTAACAAAAAGCCATGCGGTTCATCAGCAGTATTCGGGAGATGCAGGCAGAAGCGGACAGACTGCGCGGCGAAAGCAAGCGCATCGGTTTCGTTCCTACGATGGGTTTTCTGCATGAAGGACATCTTGATCTTCTACGCATCTGCCGCGAACAGACCGATGTCGTTGTCATGTCCATTTTTGTGAATCCCACACAATTTGGAGCCAATGAGGATTTCAGCCAATACCCTCGTGATCTTGAGCGCGACGCAGCGTTGGCCGAATCTACCGGCTGCGATATACTCTTTACTCCACAAGCCAATGAAGTCTATCCAAAAGGATACGCTACCTGGGTAAACGTTGATGGACTCAGCAGCATTTTAGAGGGACGAGCGCGCCCAACGCATTTTCGTGGTGTTGCAACAGTGGTGGCAAAGCTTTTCATCATGGTTAAACCTCACCTGGCCGTCTTCGGACAAAAGGATGCTCAGCAGGCAATCGTAATACAGCGAATGGTTCAGGACCTGCATTTCGACCTTGAGCTGATTATCGCTCCTACACACCGCGATGCTGATGGACTGGCAATGAGTTCCAGAAACACGTATCTTTCAGAATCAGGTCGCGTTGAAGCTCTCGCGCTTTCGCGGTCGCTTCGTCTGGCCGAGCGATATGTCGCTGAAGGCGGACACGATCCGATGGTGCTTCGAACGCTCGTGACAGAAGAGATCATGCGCAGCGGTTCGGTAGTTCTGGATTATGTTGCCGTCGTTGATGCAGAAACGCTTGAGGAAATTCAGTCCCTTACCGATCGCCCCACCTTGGTTGCGATAGCCGCAAAAGTTGAAAGTACAAGACTCATTGACAATACGATTTTGAGAGCTGAGACGATAGAGATATGAAACGCAGCATGTTCAAATCCAAAATCCACCGGGCCCGTGTGACCCAGGCGGAGCTGTATTACGAAGGCAGCATTACGATTGACAGCGACCTGATGACGCAGGCCGATATTCTTACGTATGAAAAGGTCCAGGTCGTCAACGTCAATAACGGGAATCGTTTTGAAACCTATGCGCTGAAAGGTGACCCGGGCAGCGGTACGATTTGCCTAAACGGCGCAGCCGCACGTTTGGGGCACGTCGGCGATGAAGTCATCATAATCACCTACGGCGAATACAACAATGAAGAACTCGACGGACACAAGCCTGTCATTATACTCGTTGACGAACATAATCGGGTAAAATCCGTACTTTGATGAATTCCCACCCCGCACCTCCATTCGTTTCTCAAACAACCAGCTTCATCGCTTGAGTCCCTGATTCGTCATGAGCAGTTCCGAATTACATCAGCACCCACTCGCCGCCGTCATCATGGCAGCCGGACAGGGCAAACGAATGAAAAATCCCGATAAGGCGAAAGTCATGCATGAACTTGCAGGTCTTCCGCTGGTCGGTCATGTCATCAGGCTTGCACACGCTCTCGAGTGTGAGCGCGTCGTCGTTGTCGTGGGACATCAACGTGAAAGCGTGATTGAGTTTCTGCAAGCTCACGATGCATCAGTTGAGTTCGCTGTCCAATCCCAACAGCTCGGTACCGCACATGCGGTGCAGATGACCGAGGAGGCGCTGCGCGGCTTTGAAGGCGATGTGGTGATCCTCTCCGGAGACGCGCCGATGACAAGGGTCGAAACGTTGTCCGCCGCACTCCTTCAGCATCGCGAGCGCGAAGCAGCGGTCACAGTCTTGACCGCTCTGCTGCCTGATCCGACAGGATACGGCCGCGTGATTCGCGACGATCGCGGTGAGGTACTGAAAATCGTAGAGCATAAGGATGCCACTGAAGCAGAGCGTTCGGTGTGCGAAATCAACAGCGGTATTTATATCTTTGATCGCCGACTATTGTTCGACGCAATGAAAAATGTTGGCAATGACAACGCGCAGGGTGAATATTACCTGCCCGATGTAATTGGAATTTTCCAGCGTGAGGCCCGGGTTATGATTCCTTTCGTCGTTGAAGATGCAGACGAAATACGCGGTGTCAACACTCTCGAACAACTTCAGGAAATGGAACAGGTTTATATCCGGCGCGAATCAGAGCGCCCGTAGTATATCGCAACGTTTATTTTCGGGCTATTCACTCTTCATAGAGATTAAAAGGACCATGGCTACCCGGTACAACATCCATCCGGAAAATCCGCAAATGCGCCTGATCAATCAGGTAGTTGACCAGCTCCAGAAGGGGGCGGTCATGCTTTATCCGACTGACACGGTGTATGCGATTGGCTGCGATATCAACAGCAAAGTTGGGCAGCAGCGCATTCGCAAAATTCGGAACATCGCGGATAGCAAGCCACTGACATTCGTGGCCTCGTCGATATCCCAGATTTCAGATTATGCGAAGATTTCGGATTCCGCATACCAGGTCATTCGCCAACTCGTACCGGGTCCTTACACATTCCTCCTTCCTGCGACCAAGCTCGTCCCTACTCTCGTGTTGAATTCAAAGCGCACGACGACTGGCATACGTGTACCGGATCATTTTCTGTGTCAACTCATGATCGCCGAGTTGGGGAATCCGCTGGTTTCCATGTCCGCTAAACTCGATGGTTGGGAAGAACCTGCCTACAACGAAGAATTGTTCGATATTTTTGATCCGCTCGTCGATATGATTATTGAATTCGATGCGGAGTATCGATCGCCCAGCGGTGATCATCTCTCAACGATGGTCGACTTTACCGGTGATATCCCTCAGATTATTCGCGAAGGTTTGGGAATTGAGCTCGCGAGTCAGATTGTTTAGGGGAGCTGACTGAACGAATTTCGCAGTTAGTACAAAAAAAGTGGGCGCCTCTCGGGGCGCCCACTTTTTTTGCGGTCAATGTAACTACTTTCGCGGCGGAAATTCTGTCCGCATCTATCCCTTAACCGTTTGAGTGCGGTTTCGTTTCACAAAGTACCCTCCGTAGAGCAGCACTTCGAAGAACAGAACCAGGATAAGCGAAATCGTGTCATTGTCGAGCAAGGGTCCGAAACCCTTTTCCGGAAAGAAAAAGTGAACGATGAATCCGGCCATGGTCCATCCTACAGAAAAGATGATGCCGACAAAGGCGACGGACATGAATCCATCGGAAAGCTTATGGTCGACGTACCCTTTTGCAAAGGCATAGGAGGCGGCGACGATGTGCAGGAAAAAAATAAAGGAAGCAATCATAATCAGTATGCGTCTTTTCCGAAAAGGATGGAATACAGTGTTTTGAAAATTATTCTAATATCCAGCTGCAGGGACCAGTTCTCAATATAATACAAATCGTATTTCGTGCGCTCTGAAATCGGGACCTCGCCCCGGAGACCGTTCACCTGCGCCCATCCGGTCAGACCGGTCTTGAGCCGATGCCGTTCAAGATATTTCGGAATATAATTCCGGAACTGATCCACAAATTCAGGCCGCTCCGGTCGCGGTCCGACAACGCTCATCTCACCTCTCAGTACATTAATGAACTGAGGAATCTCATCAAGCGAAAGGCGGCGCAGAATGCGGCCGATGCTCGTGACGCGAGGGTCTTCGCGCTTCGTCCACGTCGGCCCGGAATCACTTTCAGCATCCACCCGCATGGTGCGGAACTTCAGCAAGTCGAACTCTTCTCCTTCCAACCCCACGCGCCGCTGCTTGTAAATAACGGGTGAACCGGATTGAATACGAACCAGCAGCATGATCAGGGCCGCGAACGGTGCGAAGAGTATCACCACTACCAAACTGAATAGCACGTCGAATACCCGCTTTGCAATGCGCGACCAGGTGGTCATGGGGATATCCTTCACGCCGATCAAATACGTATTGAAAACTTCCTCTACGCGAAGACGTGTGGAATTGATGCCGATAACCTCAGGCTGAAGAAGTATCTGGACGCTCTTCCCTTCCATCAGTGAGAATAATGCGGAAAGTTTATCCTTTTCGTCGGCGGCGATACAGACGATTATTGTTTCAATTCGATGCTCCTCCGCGATGGCGGGAAGCTGATCGAGTGTTCCAAGCCGGTTGGCGGCAACGCTTTCGATGCGCTGATCCGCTTCGGAGATATACCCCGCCAGCCTGTATCCAAGTCCGGTTTGATGCGTTATGCGGAGTGCGAGATCCTGCGCCAGATGATTCGTTCCCACTATCAGCACATTCCGCAGTTCCCTTCCTTTTCGGTACAGATGCTTTTCATACGTCAGCACCAGAATGCGCCCGATAAAAATGAGCACAATGGCGATGAAACCGATAAAAACGAAGACAATGCGGGAATAGGAAAATGCACGGTAGAAGAATGTGAGTCCGAGCACAATCAGCATGCCGAAACTCACCTGCCGGATGATGTGGAACAGCTCGCTGCTGAGGTCTACGTCCCTTCTGACGCGATATACTTGCCTCCGACTGAACATGAACACCCAGATCGGAGCTATGGCGAGCCCCCCAAGAACATAGGCACTCAGTTCGGGATATCCCTTCGTTACCGGAATCCATTCCGTAAGGATGCTGTTGAAGCGAATGATGTAGCTGAAATAAAACGACGCTACTATGGCTACGACATCGGAGACGACGGCCAGCAGCGGTATCAGCAGATCATTTCGACGTGGTTTCACCATGGAACCCGTTATCTCAGAATTCGACGCGCAGATTCACCGTCGGAAGTATTGGAAGCATGTCTATCCTCTCGCCTGTTGTCCGGTCGTAATAGAACATGTTGTTTCGGTCATAGAGGTTAAGCACGCTGGCTTCAGCGACAAGGCGGACCCATTCGAACTGAAATGCCTTTGAGACGCTGATATCCATGCGATGATACGCAGGCAGGCGGCCGGTATTTTTCGATCCGAGCATGGTGTAGGGTGAGCCGGTTTCGCTGATATATCCGTTGCCGTCAAATAACCCATTGAACATCAGGCGGTCGTAGAAACCGGTAATCTGCGAGAAAGGCAGGCCGGAGCCGTATTCCCAGCGCATATTGATATCCCAACCTTCGGCCGGCTTCCATCCGAGAATGATGTTGAAGCTGTGTCGGCGATCATAACGCGGGCTGTAAGTGAAATCACCGATCGTGCGTTCCGTATAGCCGAGGGAGTAAGACAGCAAGCCGTAGTAGCGCGGGTGCTTCTCTTCCAGAAACACCTCAAAACCATAGCTGCGGCCTTGGGCTCGCACAAAATCAGGATCTTTCGCATCCACCTTGTCGCGATTGTATTCAACAAGATTCCGCATTTCCTTGATGTACCATTGCAGATTGAAATTCAAACCCGGTATCGCCGCCACGTCACCGTCGACACCGACGATGTAATGATCGGCTTCCTGTGAGGGTTCGCCGTCCAGAATGGGAATCCATGTCTCAAACAGCGAGACCACATCATCTTCATTCGTGATGGTGACGAGGCGCTGGTGCACGCGTGCATACGACGCTTTGAAAGCCAGGGCTCTGTTCACGTCATAGCTGAGACCGATCCGCGGCTCAAAAGCATCAGCACTGTTCGTGGAAAGAACGGAAAAGATGTCCGAACGGATGCCGAGTTCAAGAGAAAACGGTCGGAATTGTTTGATCTTGTACTTGAACCAGAAACCCGTTTCGCTGTTTCTCCGCGATTCATCGCGTTTGTAATTCGCAGAGTTTACGAAGGCGAAATGAAATTCAGGCAGACGGAACATAAACCCGGCTCCATACTGGTCGCCGTTGTCCCGGAAATACGTGACTGCACCGTTGAAATACACGTCGTTGACTTCGGAGAGGCGAGGACTGATAAGCGAATTTTCGCGCGGCCGCAGTTCCCCTTTGAAATTACTGAAGCTGAAGGTGGTTTCGATCAGATACTTGTTCTCAAGCACCTGGAACCAGCTCATGCCATAGGCGGCGTTGCTCCATTCATATTCCGGATCGAAATTGGACTCCGAATGGATCCGGTCTCCGCTGAACAAAGTGTGGAGTGAGAGACGGCCGTTTTCTCCCGTCGCTACATTGGCTCGTCCGATGACGTCGTAGAAATCAAATGGCGTGCTCTGCCGAACGAATTTTTGCAGCACTTCATCAAACAGACTCTTCCGCACCGACAGCATCCAGGAACCATCCCAGGGTGTGGGGCCTTCGATTAGCGCCTTGCCGCTTACCTGACTCAGGTTCAGTTTCCCGGAGAAGCGATTCTTATTACCCTCGCGCGTGCGGATGTTGATCACTGATGAAAGCCTGTTTCCCCATTGTGCAGGAAAGCCGCCTTTCAGAATTTCCGCTTCCTTGATTGCGTCCGCATCGAAAATGGAAAAGATGCCCAGAGCATGGAAGGGATTGTAGATCGTCATGCCGTCAAGAATGATCAGGTTCTGATCGCCGCCGCCGCCTCGCACATAGAACTGGCTGCTCACGTCACTGGTGGCGACAACGCCGGGCAGCACTGCGATGGTGCGGAAAAGGTCAGCCTCTACTGCCTTCGGCACAACCGAAATTTCGGCCGCGGAAATCGGCTGAGTGCTGATTTCCGTATCATAGCGAATACGCCGGTCGGCCGTGGTTTCCACAACATCCATCTCAAGAACAGCGGGCGTCAGTTGTAAATTCAATGTGACGATCTTGCCCGCGATGATCTCCACGTCGCGTTCAATCGTGGCGTAGCCGATCAGGGTGACCCGGCAGCGTTGCGTACCCTCGGGAATATTTCCCACAAAAAAGAATCCGTTTGCGTCCGTCGCCGCACCAATTCCCAGCTTGGTAATATAGATGTTGACGAGCGTCAGCCTTTCGCCGGAGAGCGAATCCGAGGCAAAGCCCCGCACACCGCCGCTTCCCTTCTGGGCGTTCACTGTGAGAACGAATGCGAATAAAATAATTGCGGAGTAAATGCAGGTGGTCGCGAAACGCTTCATAAGCTCTGGTCGTTTTTGCCGTAGATGAGGGGTGGTGCCAGGAAAACAAAGGCGAAATATCGTACCTTGCGGACGGAGCACATTCTCAGACGCTGACCAAATGCACTTTCAATTCGACCGGGACCATATCAACTTTTTTCTCTCAGGCCGGGCTGCTGATATTCGAGAAGAATATCTGAAGCAAGCTGAAAAATACGCCGATTCGCTCAGAATACAAACGGCGATCAGGGCACAATGGAAAGACCTTGCGCCATCAATGATCGCTGCGTGCATGGAACAGTTTTCACTGCAGGAGCGCGGCGCGAAAAAGTGCTCGCTGCCGGCCGAAGCGCTGTACACAGGACCCGCGCTCGAAATGTCCTCATCGTCTGCAGCGGCCCGTCTCCATGCTTCCCTGCTTCCGAGATCGGGACGCATACTGGAAATAGCCGCCGGCATCGGAGCCGACAGTATTGCTCTTGCGGAAGCTGCGGCCTTGCTCGTATCCATCGAGGCGGATCCACTGCACGCCCACATGCTGCGGCACAATCTTTCACTCTCCAAAAAGCAAAATTCGATTGTTCTTCACGGAAGAGCTGAAGACCTTCTCCCCGCCGTTCGTCTGGAACGCTTCGATGCCATTTTCGCAGATCCCGCACGCCGAAGCAGTGCGAAGAGAGCTGGACGTACTAAGCAAGCTTCCGCCAATCGGCGAGCAGAGGAAAGAACCCACCGCAGCATCGATGTGCAGGACTATTCGCCCCCCTTTTCCTTTTTCAATGCGCTCCCTTCCGGACTACCGATACTAATCAAGATTGCACCGGGGGCGGATGTCCCCGACGGCTGGGGCGTTGCGACCGTGGCATTCGGTGGAGAATGCAAGGAGCAGCTGCTTCACCGTAATCTTGGACTTCCACAGCTCTGTGCCATTGATGCTGAGACCGGCGAACGCTGGGTTCCCGGCCAACCAGAGCCGGGCCCTGTCGCCGTAGGACATCCTTCGTGGCTCATCGAACCACACGGCGCGATTATCCGCACCGGAGCGGTAGCTGCGTACTGCCGGGAACAGGGATGCGAACCGCTGGATCCCATGATCGCGTACGGATGGACCGACACGGAGCCGCCGCGATCCCGCTGGCATCAGCGCTTTCGAATCCTGCGGATTGAGAACTTCAACCGCAAGGGATTGCAGCGTGCGGTGAGTGAATTCGGATTTGGTTCCTGCACGGAAATAAAGAAGCGCGGCTTCCCTGATACTCCTGAAGAAATCCGCGCTCGCCTGCGTTTCGCCGGGAGCATGGACGGCGTGATTATCATCACCCGCCGCGGCGAAGGACATCTGATGATATTCGCCGAGCGGCCTGCTGTTTTTGGGGGATGAGTCTGGGGGGCATCGAAGAGTAACCACAGATTTCACTGATTACACAGATTGGTTTTAGAAAATGAAGGTTCCCGTCTCCGCCCCGCGGTGCGGGACTACGCCGTGGCAGGCAGGCTCGTCAAAGAGTAACCACAGATTTCACTGATTACACAGATTGTTTTTTTTGGAGGATGAGTTTGGGGGGCGGGTCGAAAAAAAAGAGGACGAACCTAAAGGTTCATCCTCCAAGGGAGATTCGGGGATGCGGGGAGGCCGGCTATTTGCTTTTTGCGAATTCGTCGAAGAAATAGGCGGAGGTTGCGAGTCCGGCACGGAACTGGCTGATGTCAAGTTTTTCGTTCGGAGCATGAATGTTGTCATCGGGGAGGCCGAATCCAAGAAGGATCGCATCCGCACCGAGCAGCTGCTGGAAATCGGCGACGACTGGAATCGAGCCGCCTTCGCGCGTGTAATAGGGATCCTGCTTATACACTTTTTTGATCGCCACAGCAGCGGCGCGCATGGCCGGGGAATCGAGCGGCGTCAGCGCCGCATGTCCGTTGTTGTCATAAAGCTTGACCTCGACCTTGACCGTGTCCGGTGCGACGCTCTTGAAATAGTCGATGAACATCTTGGCGATCTTGTCGGGCTGCTGGTTCGCAACCAGCCGCATCGAGACCTTGGCGTGTGCCGATGCCGGCAGCACGGTTTTCACACCTTCGCCCGTATGGCCGCCCCAGATGCCGTTGATTTCGAAGGTGGGACGCGCACCTGTGCGTTCGACTGTTGAGAACCCTTTCTCTCCGAAGGTTTTCGTCGCGCCGAGAGCTTTGGCATAGAGAAAATCATCATGGGGAATCTTCGCCAGTTCGGCGCGATCCTTCTTCGTAAGCTGCACTACGTCATCGTAGAAGCCCGGAATCTTGATCTTGCTGGTCTTCGGATCCTTGCACTGCACAAGCATCTCGGCGAGTACCTGGATGGGATTGGCGACGCCGCCTCCGAATGAACCGCTGTGCTGGTCGCCTGCAAGCGAGGTGACAGATACTTCGAGGTAGGTCAGTCCGCGCAAGCCGTAGGTGATGCTCGGCTTGGTTTTGCCGAGCATATTCGTATCGGCGATCAATACCGTGTCACAGGAGAGAAGCTTTTTATTGTTATTCACGAAGGTCGCGAGATTGGTACTCCCGATCTCTTCCTCACCTTCTATAATTACTTTCACGTTAACCGGTAACTGCTTGTGAATCTTGAGATAAGCCTCAATTACTTTGAACAGAATGAACACCTGTCCCTTGTCGTCGGCAGTACCGCGAGCGAACATCTTTCCGCCTTTGACGGTCATGGTGAACGGCGGAGTTTTCCATTTTTCAAGAGGCTCCACCGGCTGCACGTCGTAATGACCGTAAACGAGCACAGTGGGTGCATCCTTCGCTGCGAGCCATTCCCCGTACACCACAGGATTCCCTTTCGTGGCATACTGTTTGACGTTTTTGAGTCCGGCGCCTTTCAGCTGTTTTTCAACAAACGCCGCTGTTTTCGAGATATCCTTCCGTCTTGCGGGATCCGCGCTGATGCTCGGGATCGCGATGAATTCCGTCAATTCCTTCAGATATCTTTCCTCATTGGCCTTGAAATAATCGAGAAGCTCTTTCATGCCTTTTTTCTCCGTCTGATGATGAAGTCTGGTTATTTCATACCCGAATTGCAGAATATACGAAAAAAACCATCTCCCTGCGACCGGCCACTCCACCCCGGCTGGTATGAACGCGAAACGCCCCGCAATGCGGGGCGCTTCACATAAACTGAGTCAGGAGCAGACTCTGCGGTGAAACACCGCAGGGCGGACTGACCTGTTATTTCGAAAGGGTCATCTTCACGGTCTTGGAGAAGGTCATCCCGGACTCGATTCCAGTCATCTGGATCGTGGCGAGATACTGACCGCTGGAGATGCCGCTGGCGTCGAAGGCCACGCCGTGCACACCGGCCTCGCGTGCATCATCGACCAGCGTCGAGACTACGCGGCCGAGCATGTCGCTGACCACAAGACGAACCTGACTGCGCTCGGGGAGACTGTAGCGGAGCGTGGTCTCAGGATTGAAAGGATTCGGGAAGTTCTGATCGAGATCGAAACTTGCCGCCTGCATCTGATCGCCGCGGCGCGCAGAAATTACGCCGTGACTCCGCATCCAGTTCATCTTGATGGCGATGTAATCGAAGTTATTGACCACGCCGTTGCCATCGCTATCCATGTAGCAGCCTTCGGGGGTGCTCCAGGGGATGCCCGGCTGCTCTTCCCATGCGAGATAGGTCATGGGATTGGTCGCAGCATCGTTGCGGAAGCGCTTGGGTCCGGTGAGCCAATCGCTGCGGAGATTCGCATCGAAGATATACCTGTTCAGATCCTTGCGATCGGCGTAGTTGACAGGACCGTCGTTGTTGACGTCGCCCGGCCAGACGCTGCAGAGCGTGGCGCCTTCGGGAATGATCAGCAGCAGCTGGTCATCAAGCTGCGTGTCCTGATACTCTGTGCAGGAGTTGAGCGACGTAAAAGTCGGTGTGATCAGATAATAGCCCGGCGGCAGCGAAGACGGCAGGGAGACCATCTGCTGACCAACCAGTACCTGTCCTGCAGTTTTTGTAGCATTGATCGTGGTGGTGAATGCCGGCGGCGCGGTGGGATTGCCGATTTCGCGGAAATCAAGTTTGATCGTGACGTTGGATGCACCGACAGGATACTGCACGACGTATTTCACCCAGATGTTGCTGGGGACGCCCGTGAAGCCGATAGGCGAACCACTGGCATCAACGATATCCACTTCCAGCATGTTGGGCGGAATTTCACATGGCGGCGCGTAGTAGATTTCCGTACGTGAAATCGAGGAGTTCTCGGTCCACGTCGGCTTGGAGCTGCCGTGAGGAATGCCGCCAGCCGGGATACCGTCGTTGATGGTGAACTGGGTACCATGACGGACCAAGGTTGTCGGATATCCGAAGACATTGGAGGGGACATTCGCGTTGCCGTAGGAATTAATGATCGTCGAGCCGGTATTGCCGCGTGCGCCAAGCACGCCAATGATATCGCCTGCGTGGACCATGATCTGGCATGGAAGGATACCGGTCCCAGGGACATTATACCAGTACGCGAGTGTGGTGAAATCATAGCCCGTGGTACCATAGACAGTAACCGGGGTATTGTAGCGCATGATCTGAATATTCTGCGCTGCAGTGCTGGCATCAGTTGGAACGCGCGCTCCGACGATGTAAAAATCCGTCGGTGCGATAAACCAGAAGCCTCGGGTCATACCGGAATAACTCGAGTTATGCGGACCGATCGGCATCATGTTGGTCTGTGCGTGCAGATTCTCCACACTCAAGAGTGCGAAAACAATCAGCACAGCAGCGAAGAGCCGAGAAAAAAATCGTCTCGTTTGATTCATGGGAGTATTCCTACCTTGTGGATGGTATCAAGTTAGACACTTCAATGAGGCAAGCTACTCCAGTTCTCATGAAAAATCAAGTCATTGCTGTGATTTTTATACACATCAATCCGAAATTATTTTTGCCCGATACGGCCGTCGTGATTAATTCGCACACCGGCTGCATCGCGATTTTTTGTAGATTGCGAAATGGTATTATTCGCAGCTTCAAATCTCAGCAAGTCGTTTCACGATAAACCACTGTTCATCGACGTCTCTTTCGGCATGGAGGAACGCGAACGCGTAGGCATTATCGGACGCAATGGTGCAGGAAAAACAACGCTCCTCCGCATCATAGCCGGGCTCGAATCCCCTGACACCGGCGATGTCGCCGCCAACAGTTCAGCCAGTTTCGAGTATCTCGAGCAGATGCCGCCTTTCGAACGTGAGCAGCAAGTGCTTGATGCGGTTATGGACGGCAGACGCGAGGTGCGAGAGCTGCTCGACAGGCACGCTGAACTCTGCACACTCGTTGCCCGCAGCCATGAGCAGCAATTGCAGCGGGAACTCGACGACGTAACCTCCCGCATCGAACATGCGAACGGGTGGACTCTGGAAACTGAAGCACGGATTATTCTGCAGAAACTTGGGGTCCCTCTGTTCGATGCTAACGTACAGCAACTGTCGGGCGGACAGCGCAAACGCGTCGCCCTAGCGCGCGCCCTGCTCAGAGATCCGGACCTGCTTATCCTCGATGAACCCACCAACCACCTGGATGCGGATTCGGTGCAATGGCTGCAGGACCGCCTGCAGCAGTCTTCCAAGGCGCTGCTCCTCATCACCCATGACCGCTATTTCCTCGATGCCGTCGTGACCCGTATAGTGGAGATGGAACAGCAGCAGCTGATCGGCTTTCCCGGTAATTACGAAGAATATCTCGAGCGTAAGGAAGCAATGATCGCCTCGCAGGAAGCCGAGGCGGATCGGAACCGTTCAAGACTGCGGCAGGAACTCGCATGGCTGCAGCGCGGGGCCCGCGCCCGGCGCACAAAGCAGAAAAGCCGCGTCGACTGGATCCGGGAGATTCAATCCGCGCCTCGTCCCGTCGTCATCAAAGACGTCCAGATCGACGTCGGAAATTCCTTCCTCGGCAGCAAAGTCATCGAGGCGGTGAATATCAGCAAGTCCATCGGCGGAAAGCTGCTCTTCGAACATTTCACTCATCACTCCACCGCCGGCGAGCGCATCGGCATCATCGGTCCGAACGGCTGCGGGAAATCCACCCTCCTCAACGTGCTCTGCGGCAGCATCGAATCCGACACTGGCAGCCTCAAGATCGGCACTTCGGTCAACATCGGCTATTTCCGTCAGGAGAATAATGATTTCGATCCGAGCAAGAGTGTAATCGCCACACTGCGCGAGGTCGCTGAATACATCGATACAGGAGTGGGACGCGACCGCTACCTCTCCGCTTCCGACATGCTCAAGCGGTTTCACTTCCCTGCCAAAAAGCAGGGTTCGCTGATGGGGACGCTCTCCGGCGGCGAACGCCGGCGCCTGGCGCTGCTCATGGTGCTGATGAAAAACCCGAACGTGCTATTTCTGGATGAACCTACGAATGATTTCGATATCCAGACCCTGAACGCGCTGGAAGAATATCTGCAGCATTTCCTGGGCTTTCTCGTCGTCGTTTCACATGATCGTATGTTCCTGGACCGTACCGTGGAGTACATCTACTCCTTCGACGGCGAAGGGAAAATCAAGCAATACCCGGGAAACTACTCGGCATATCTCGAGCGGAAGGAAGCGGAGGAAGGAAATAAAGGGAATGATGGAAATGAGGGAAAGAAGGAAAAGGGGCGCGCAGACGGCGATACTGACTCAGCGGACCGCAAAGTCCGGAATCCTAAAAAGCTGACCTACAAGGAAGAAAAGGAATTCCGGGAGCTGGAAAAGGACATCGCCGCGCTGGAAACGGAGCGAACAACCCTGGGATTGCAGATGAACGATGCGGGCACGGACTACGCGGCTCTGGCTGAAATCGGTCAGCGTCTCCAGGAACTCAATGCACGCCTCGCCACCCTCTCAGACCGCTGGCTCGAACTCGCCGCCAAACTGGATGATTGAGAAAAACACACCGACTCGTCTTGTTGCTTACCGGGGTTGACTGGCGATTTTCTCTATCTCTGCAAGAACCTTCTGACAGGCCGGGTCGTCTTTGAAGCGCTTCATGATGCTTGAAAACGAGTTCGTGACATACTCCATGCGTCTGACGAGGTCTGCTTCCTTCATATAGTCGTCGATTGCCTTGTCAAAGGCTTTCGACGGTACGTAGTTTGGATCTATTTTCCCAACGAACTCCAGATCAAGCCGCTGCATCGAACGTTCGAATTCATCGTCGATTTTAAGATACTCCCGGATTGACGCTGCGGCCTCTTCCCCTTTTGTAATTGTATTCGCATGCTCTGCCCATTTAAACTTCGCGTCATAATACGGGATCTGCAATCCAACCGAACGCTTGAAAATCTGCGCTTCTACGTCTGTGAGACCCGATAAATCAGGCAGTTTATCCGCAGGGACATCTACAGGAACAATGGTCCCCGACTGCTGTTCAGCAACAGGAATGTTCACCTGCTGCCTCGCTTCTGAGTCAACTACAGGCTTTTGTTTACTGCTGCAGGCGCCAAAGGCAAGAGCGGCGATGAGCAGTAAAGCGAATGGGAGTCGGGTACTTTTCACGGTGTTCCTCAGTTCATTTCGTTTCATCATTATAAGTAAGTGCAGAACTGTGAGAATTCCAATGCCTTCCGGCGCAGGATGCGTGGAATGCTGAAGTTGCACCTATCCATGTGAATATGTAACTTATGACTCGTTTTTTACCCTGATCAGTCTTGAGAAATTCTCTAAGTCCGTGCTGCTGCACAAACATGAACCCTCTTTGTCTGAGGATTCTCGAGTTTAATACCAAAGTTGAAGCAGTGAAATGTTCACTCACACTTTTTGCGGATACCAATGAACAAAATTACAATACTGCTGATTGAAGATAACCGACTCCTGCAGGAAGCTATCGTGGCTATGCTGCATTCGCACAGCAACTTTGAAGTAATCGCACGATCAGAAGACGGTGATGCGCTGCATCAGTTCAAACTTCTGGATACTCTGCCGAGAATTGTCCTGCTGGACATGGGACTTGAGAGAATCAACAGTCTGGAACTCATGGAGTTGATACGGGAAGAGGCGCCGTCAGTAAAAATTATCGCGATGGATATTATCCCTGATGATGTCGATATCGTCGAATTTGTCAAAGCAGGCGGGGATGGTTTCATCCTCAAAAACGCTCCGGTGAATGATTGGATCAACACGATCAGTGCCGTCGCAAGGGGAGAGAAAGTACTCCCGCCGATGTTGACCAGAACATTATTCATGCAGATTGTCGACAACGTGATCAACAGCAATGAAGCTTATCCAATCAGTTCAATCCAATTGACCGCTCGGGAACAGGAAGTCGTCGACTTGATTTCCGAAGGATTGAGCAACAAGGAAATCGCTGAAAGGCTCCACATCGCCACCTATACCGTTAAAAGCCATGTACATAATGTCCTGGAGAAGCTGGATTTGAGTACCCGGCTGCAGGTTGCAGCATATTTCCGCAACCCACACCCTGATTGAACACAGACGCCCGCTGATTTTTCTCACACCTTACACCCCTGCCTTTCCCCTTCCTCCGCAACAGCTCAACCAAAATCATTCCTAGGAATTAGTCCCTTTTTCAATCCGTTGACCGATTGTGTGATCGCCCATAATTTCATTCATTACAATCAACGCAATCACCCGTCCAAATAAGTTTTCAGTTCCAGCGATCATCAACGTAACCTGTGTCAACCCGGGTAGTGAGAGATGGGCCGAACTATTGCCGCGCCCACTTCCCAAGACCCGTCGAAAGAAATCGGTGAAAAAAAGGAGTCGCTTATGTCATTGATCAGTGTTGTGCTTTTGCTGATCGCCGTCGGATTCGTCCTTTATTTAGTCAACCGCTTCATACCAATGGATCGGAAAATCAAGGAGATTCTGAATATCGTGGTGGTGTTGGTGGTGATTCTGTGGCTGCTGCGTGCTTTTGGAGTTTTCGGTTCCTTCCCGGACATGCATTTATAAATGACAACCGAATCGCCCAAGAACAGCGCATTGCTAAGTTCCTGCGCAGTAAACAATGGTCAAATATTTATTATCCAAGGATACAACAATGTCAGCAAAATCAATGTTCGGATTCGTCGTCATGATCTTCCTTCTGGCCCAGACAGGATATGCCGGAGGAACGGGCGAAATTCAAAACTACTTCAGCAATACCGCTGGCAAGGTGAAGGCGACTTCGGATCCCGTGCAGAAGCGCGCGATACTCGATAACTCGCTGCAGACTGTCACCAACGCTCTTGGCATGGTCGAAAAATCCGGTCTGGCAACGGACAAGGATCAAGCCGGCATCAACCGCTTCAAGGCGAGCCTTCAGGAAAAACAGGACGAATTGATGGGAAAGAATGGCCTTGAGCGGGTAACAGATCTACAGCTTAATACCTTTGCCGACTACGTCGTTCAGGATATGCAGCAGGCTGACACATATCTGAATATCAGTCTCGTAGGTATACTCCTGATTATCATCATTCTGATACTCATCCTCTAACAGAGTAAAACACCGGACTCCACCCATGCACGATGTGCAAAACATAACTTTGGCGAACACCACGCGACAAAAACTTCCGAGGGTCTTTGGAGGAACGGGCTGCGTGGTGTTCGCTATAGTTCTGTTTTACCTCGGATCGGTTGGACTGTCTCAGCCGGTCGCACCGTCAGCGGATCCGGCTGCAGCAGCTCTCAGTTACTCATTCGTTTTCATCATCCATGGAGACGGCGAGTATATTTATCACGATCCTCAGGGGAATTCACATAGAGCGGACAGGAAGGCTGTGGCTGGGGCGATACAGGTCGCACTGCGAAATCCACACGCGGAGGTCTTCATATACCACCAGCGACCAAGGGGCCACGCCTTCTTTATTTTTCCTCTCCGGGACGGAGAATTCCGCTACTACAGAAACGGCGAATTGGTAGCAGAGGAACAATACTGGCGGGATCAGGAGTCGGCACGTTTTGATCCTGAAGTTGAGCTTTTCCAGCGATATCGCGCTGCCGAAGATTCCCTTACTACAAAAATTTTCCTTTATTTCGGACACGAAATCCCTGAGATCGGAGGCACCGGCTATGACGCCTCCTCCCCGGAACGGTCTTTCAACATTGCTGACCTGTCTGACGCATTGGGCCGGATGACGAAGGATTGCAGGAAATTCGATATCGTCATACTCTCGTCCTGCTTCGGCGGCACCCCTTTTACCATCGCCGCCATTGCTCCCTATACGCGAACCATCATCGCTTCGCCGGACAATCTTCACCTCTCCTACCTTGATCTGCATCAATTCGAATATCTTGGAATACGTTCACGCCCCACGGACTTGCACACGTTTGCAAAGAATTACTCACGTCAGGCATTCCTTTCGCTTACGGCGAAAGTACAGACCGCGGTTACGCTCGCGGTCTACGATGTGGATCTTATTCAGAAATATATTGACTCCGTTGACAGTCTCTATTCCCATACGTTGGCCGAATTGTCCGGGGAATTGCCCGGCTCGATCGAATTCTACGATTGCACTGAAAATTCTGCTTATATCCTGCCGGGAATGAGTGAAGGCGTGTATGTTTATTACCGTCCCGCTCGCTTCGGCCGCACTAAAAATAATCCATACCACTCAGGGTGGGAATGCTGCAGGACCACACAATGACCAGCATCACCGCACCCATGGCATGCTTCATACTGATGTCGATGATGTCGTTTTCGTCGGTCTGCCTGGAGGCATGAAATGAAACCCAGCATTCACTACTATGTACTGTCCCTGAACAACCACACAAGCAAGCTCTACGAAGGTTTTCGGGATCAACTCATCGACATCCAGCACATGGGATTTCCATACCATTTCCCCGCCGAGCAAGCCGACCGGCTCATCGAGGATCTCCCTGCAGAGGAATTGCGAGCTTCCCTCATCGAGACAAATAAAAGCTTCAACGAGTACTACGATCAGGAACCTCTTGGCCTCATCATCATCGGAGCGCCACGCAGTGTGACCATTTTTCAGTCAGTGATGACCCATCCGGGCAGCACTCTCGGGACGATTTCCGGAGATTTCACCAACTTTTCACCGCATGATCTGGAAAAAGTTATCTGGCCGGTGTTGATGGCAACGATTGCAGGCAACAGGCAGAACGCGATGAGTGATCTGGAGACTGCCTCAGCCGGAAATACACTCCTATCCGGCATTGATGCTGTGGCTAGCTCAGCGTTTTTCGATAGCTCGTCCATACTATTCGTCGAGGAAGATTTCCATGTGTCGACGAATATCATGAAAAAAGGACACTCACAGATAGCCGACCTATACGATGACTTATGGGAAGTGTTCAATGATGTGGTAGATATCCACATCGCGCGCGTTCTTGAGGCCGGTGGTCATGTGATGTTCATGGACGCCGGAACTATGGGAGCGTTCGGAAGAATCGCTTTGGTACAGTGATGCTGAATGAAAATTCCCCCGCTCCCCTGCAAGGCACGGAAACGGGGGAATTTCGTTAGTGTGAAATTACTACTGGGGTGCTTGTTCGTTCAATTCTTTGACGACTGCCGTGAAATTCTCTTTCTTGAAATTACTGAGAATGTTCACACCAGTGGCGTTCTCGATGATCTCGTTGAGCGAAATCACAGCATTGGGGAGCTGCCCCATCACTCCGGCCACGCTTTTACCATTACCGCTGTCGATGACGCTGATCTTGTCAATATTCACCTTTCCGACGGCACCAACGATCTGTTCGATGATTTCCGGAAGCATATTGAGGATGAATACCTTTTCACCTTCGCCATCAGCTGACTTGTAGCTCGTGATCATCTGGTTGAGGATATTGAGGTTGGCCAGACCATTCTCGATAATCTTCGCCGCATCGCCCTTTGCCTCGAGTTCCATCGCCTCTTTTTTCGCGCGGGCAGGCTCGATCACATCAGCGCTCAAGCGCCTTTTCTGCAGTTCGATGCGTTCCTGCTCCACTTCCTGCTGGAACACCACGCGCGCCTTTTCACCCGCAACTTCGGCCTGTTTTTCCTTAATAATGGCCTCACGCTCAAGTTCTGCTTTCTTGATGCGGAGAAGATTGTTTTCTGTCTCCACATCCTGCTGGGCGCGGGCGCGATTGACGTTGACCGAACGATCGGCCTCGATCTGCGCGCTTTGGATCGCCTGTTTGGCGTTCGCCTGCGCGATTTCCGCCCGGCGTTCGGATTCGGCCTCTGCCTGCTCGGCTTCGGACTTTCTCTCCGCTTCGGCCTGGCGTGCCTGCGAGAGCACTTCGGCCGTCTTCCGGCGTCCGATGCTGTCGAGGTAGCCCGCGTCATCGGAAACGTTCTGGATTTTCAGAGTATCGAGCTGGAGCCCTAGCGCTTTCAGGTCATTGTCAGCTTCCTCGATGAGACTCCCGGCAAACAAAAGTCGATCGTCGTTGACCTCTTCCGGAGTGAGCGTCGCAAGCACTCCACGAAGGTTTCCTTCCAGGGTGTCTTTGGCGATCTCGTGAATTTCGCTCATCGTTTTTCCGAGGAAGCGCTCGACGGCGTTACCGAAGGTCGGTTCGCTGCTGTCGATTTTAATGTTTGCAATAGCGTCCACTTTAAGAGGAATACCGCCTTTCGAATACGCATTCACCACACTGAGGTCGAGCGGAATCGTTTCGAGGGACATCCGGGCAGCTTTTTCGATCAGCGGAACCCGCATGGCGCGTCCACCGCGAATGAGACGGTAGCCGACATCGCTTCCGTCAGGCATGCGGCGCTTTCGTCCCGAGAGCACAATAACTTCGTTGGGGTGGCAGATCAGCAGCAGACGGCTGATGGCCACCATGATGACCACGACAGCGAATAGTGCGATGCCAAAAATGGTGACGATAAATTCTTCCATGATACGACCCTTACTTTATGAGAGAAGCTGAGTGCATTGCTTCATCGGAAATGAACGGCAATCAGAAACGAGCTGACAACTCAAATGATACACTCTGTACCAGTCTATTATTCACTTCCGATCTGAAACTACCGGGACGGTGTCATAAAATCACCACGGTCGACATAGGCGACGTCCTTGTCTATCGCAACGATAAAGACCTGTGCTCCCTGCCGGAGTTCTTCCGATTCAGAGTCATCGTGAACCAGCGCGAGCATCTCGACGATTTGTCCGCTGGTAGCCACGCGCACCTTGCCCTTCCTCTTTTTTGTTGGGGGGATCGCCACTGTCGCCTGATATCCCAACAGGGACATCACATGCAGTGAGTGCCCGCTTTCGGAGGTCCGCAGATAACGCATGAAGCGATGGCCGACATAACCGGCAAATAATCCCATGCCGATCGAGGACCCTAGCGTAACCCCGAAGGGCATCGCCAGCCAGCTGAGCGCGCTCCCAGTCATGCCGAAAAACGTTGTAGTGTAGATAAAATTCCGGAAGCTAAAGTACTCAAATGCAGAATGTACTGTGGGAGGGGCGCCGCCCGGTTGTCCATGCATCGAGACTATCGCCGGATGGTCGGTATCAATGTCTGCATCGGCAGGGAGATGTCCCGCAGTATCGATATGAACCTCGAGCGCCTGTTCCGCCATGAAATCTCCCGAAGCCTCAATGTCTGCATCGGCATGCATATCGAGCGAATGATCCACCCCGATATCGCCATGCATGTCCATCGAAGGATCTCCCGCGAGGTCCGCATGGGCATCGAGCGAGTGATCCATATCCGAATCCGTGTCGCCGCCGGAAAAGAGTGAAATCGCGAGCAATACCCCGCCGAAAACCAGACAGGCCAGATACAATGTCAGCATCGCCTGCTCCTGTGCCGTGGATGGGTTTATTACAAGTTCATTACAATCAGACCAAGGGGTGTTCTGGTGGGAATAATGTACGTAAATTCTTCTTCTAAGCCGCAAAAATTTTTTTTCAGAAATCCTTGATTTTTACTGCATCTTGTTAAGGAAGTACTTAAATTGAAAGTAGTAGTCTCTTTAATAGCAACAGGTTAAGAGGTTGATTATGCCATCGTCCGTTACTTCGAGACCTTTTGCCCTGCTGACGATACCATTAATGGCGCTGCTGTTCCTGATAGTTGCAGGACAGCACAGAGCTCAGGCACAGAATATCACGTCTGTGCTGACGGTATTCGACAACGTGGGCAACAGCACCGACTTGCGTATCGGAATCAATTCCGCCGCGTCGGATGCCATCGACGCCTCGCTGGGTGAGGTGGAGCTTTCTCCAACCGTTCCCGGCGCGTTTGACGCGCGTCTGATCGACAATGACTTCCGTTCGCCGTCGCTCTTGGGGAACGGCGTGCTCAAAGACCTTCGTGGAATCTTTATAGCACCGCCGATTTCCGAAACATTCGAGGTATTGGCGCGCCGCGATCCCGGGGCTGCCAGTACATGGATGCGCTGGAGTCTGCCGCTGGCTACAGGTATTTCCAGCATGCGCCTGGTTTCCTATCCAAATCCGACTGTTCTGGATGTGGACATGAGCACCCTTGCGCAGGTGGAGCTGCCAGCCGGCACCAACCGCTATTTTATTGAAGTTACTTACGGCGATCCACCCCCGACACGCTATACGCTGAACGTGGAAATCAATCCGCCGCTGAAGGGACAGGTGTTCCGCATCCCCTTCCAGCCGGATTATGCTCCCGGACAGCCGGTTACGCTCCTGGCGGCGAATCTGCCTGCGCCGGATACATGCTACCGTTTTTCACATTGGACCGGCGATGCGTCGGGCACCAATCAGGTGCTGAATATCAGCATGACCAAGAACAAGACGATTACAGCCAACTACGCACCGCGGAAATTCCCTGTTGCTGTATCCGCGATCGATACGTTTGTGGTTGACGTTAATCCGCCCGACCCACAGTGGCTGTTTGTGACTCCCTCGGCACTGGCATGCAACGATTGGACCGTCGTCTCTACGGTACCCTGGCTGCGCCTTTCAAAAAATGCCGCTTCCGGAATAGATTCAATCGAAGTCGAGGTTCTGACCTCGGCAATTCCCTGTCCCGGCACGCATGCCGGCACGATTGAGCTGCGTTCGCCCTTCCATGACCCGGAAGTGATCGGGATTCCTGTCATCCTCCGCATCGGCCGCACAACATTAACCGCGCGGGTGGACGGCATACCTTCGATTCTTTCCTGTCAGAAAAAGGCCGCGGATCTGATTACTGTCACCCTGTTCAACGACGGACTGAACGCGGTGACTTTCACTTCCGCTCCTACGCTTGGCGAAGGTTTCGTACTCAAGAATCCGAATATTTTTCCGCTCACGCTCCCGGCGCGCGACAGCGTCAGGATGTACGTCGAATTTGTGCCGACGGATATGCAGCGCGGAACGATCATAGAAAACATCATCCTCTCTGCAGACAACTGCGGTCAGGAAGTTCTCTTCAAGCTCGAAGCCTCGCGGGTTGCCCCCACGGTAACCGCCGATGCATTCGAACTGGATTTTGGACTCATCAACTCCTGCGACCTCGATCCGCTGCCGCAGCGTCGGGTAACATTCACCAATGCTTATTCACAGCCCGCCGCATTGCGCTACACGGTGCCTTCCGGCTTCGTACTTATCTGGGCGCCGAACAGCATTCCTGCCGGCGACACGGCATCGGTGATTATTGAACCATCGCGCCTCGGCTCCGCAGCATTCAATGCTACTCTGAGCATCGATGCCGATTTCGGCCTGTGCATGGAATCCTTCTCAGTCAATCTGTTTGGGCGGCGGCAGGATCCCTCCTTCTCCGCTGAATCGGTCGACACGCCGGGAATGCTGCCTCCGCAGCTTTTCGACACCACATGCGTGGGTTCCTATTCCGTTGCGAAAACTATTCGACTGGTGAATGACGGGACGGCCGAACTGACGATGACCATCGCCGTGGCCGCGCCGTTTGAAATCGATGCTTTCAGCAACACCTTCCCACTCGCTCCTGGCGCAGAGCGCCTCGTTTCGATCCGCTTCCACCCCGTTGCCAGCGGCACGTTCCAGCAGACCCTCACAATCATTTCGAATCTTTGTGCTCTCGAGGCAAGCGTGGATCTGCGCGGAAGCACGTTCAGCCAGCAGGTACTTTCATCGACAGTGACGCCCGCTCAGCTCATACTCGCCAATTGCGAGGAGAGCGGAAAAATGCTGCTCCGGATTCTCAACACCGGAACCGAACCCGTGCGTTTCGATGATCTGCCTGCACTTCCGAACGGCTTTGCATGGGATGCGTCAGTGACTCTTCCTGTCGTCATCAATCCCAATCCCACTGCTCCTTTCGAAGCTTATATTGTTTTCGCCCCCCCTCTTGGCAATGGCGGTTCCTTCGGTGGAAGCGTTCAGTGGTTCGGCAAGCCCTGCGGCTCCACAGTGTATTTCACACTTTCCGGCGAGCGCATTCTTCCGCAGGTTGTCATCACTCCAACTGCGCTTGATTTCGGCCAGATTATTTCCTGCAGCAGCACGGATGTCGGTCCCAACCGCGTGATTACGATTGAGAACAACAGTCCGCTGCCCGTGACTCTCAATGCCATCGCGGCGGCCTCGAAATATGAGCTGCGGCTCGGCCCCGGCCCCTTCCCGACACAGGGAATCCAGATTCCTGCAAACGACTCCCGTGAACTCGACGTCATCGCCCTCGCCGGCAGCGGCGGACCGTTCAACGACACGCTCATGCTGACGATCATCGCCGGAACGGGCGGCACCTGCCGCGAGGACTTCCCGATTGCATTGCTCGGCGAGCGCTACGAACCGAAATTCCTTGTCCGCGAAAATGGATACAGCACCAACTACGGCGACATCTGCGTCGATGCCAGCGAGGTACGCGGCTTCATTCTTGAGAATACCGGCGACCGTCGTCTGACTGTGACCTCCGAAGGATTCACACCATTGTCGCCCTTCCAGCTCTTGTCCAAGCCCTTCAAGATCACCCTCGAGCCGGGCGCATATCGTGAATTCCCCATCCGCTACAATCCCCTTCAGGTGGGACAGGACGTGGGCACGATCTTCTTCAACTCTGATGCCTGCAGCGACACGGTCGGCTTCACCGTTCGTGGACGCGGCGTACAGCCGAGCTTCGCAGTAACAAGCGTCATGCCCGACACGCCGATCGAGATCCTGACCTGCGAAAACAGCAAGTCGAGGCAGATTCGAGCCACAGTCACAAATACCGGATCGACGCCGGTGCGAGTGGTCGATGGCAGCATGCTCCCGAATGGCTTCATCTACGATCCACCTCAGCAGTTCCCCTTTACGCTTCAGCCCGGACAGAACCGCGACGTGCTCGTGCGCTTCAACGGTGTGGATCCCGGCAGCTACAGCGGGATGGTGAATCTGATCGGCGAGCCCTGTGAGATTTCTGCAAGCTTCACCGTGCAGGCGAGTGTGCTCAGCACAAGCTACACGGTCGCTCCGGAATCCATCGACTTCGGAATGATCACTATCTGTCCCGGAGGTACTGTTCGTCCTTCCGATATGCAGAAGCTCCGGCAGGTCATCAGTTTCGTCAACAACGGTGATGTGCCTCAGGGCATTGCTGTCAGCATAAAACCTGCAAACGTTCCGATCACGATTATTTCACCGCTCAGCTGGCCGACAGTTGTTCCGGCCGGAATGATGCAGGACATCACAATCGCGCTTACTCCGCCCTTCGATGAAACTGCCAACGGTTTCAGCGGCGTGATAGAAATTCAGGTGAACCGTGATCCACGCTGCGTGCCGGAAACACGGAGCATTCCTTTCACAGGAACAATCAACCGCATGGACTACGCGTTCAGTCGCGACACTCTCAGAGCCGGCGTGACATGCCTGACCGAACCGGTCGAACTCGTCGCTGAGGTGGTAAACATGAGTGCTACTCCCATGCAGCTCAATCTGCGTGTGGACGGCTCGAAAGCTTTCACTCTTGCCGATGGTGGAAGCATGCTCAATCTCCAACCCCATGAGCGGCGCACCGTTCGCGTCCGCTACATCCCAACGGACAAGGAGCCAAACACCGCGATGCTCGTCGCAGCAGAGCCAATCTGCGGCAGCGAAGCCGCTGCCGTACTCGTGGTTGATTACACACAGCCGCTGATCGCAATGTCCTGCAGCGTCAACGGCGGAACCGCTCCGGATGTCACCGCCCGACCGGGTGATCTGGTCGAGATTCCGGTGTACCTGCTTGACGGACTCCCCTGCGACGTCCCCGGCGGGACATTGAGCTTTGAGCTGCAGTTTGACCGGCAGGCGCTCACTCCCGACCGCGTGATTTCAGTACAGGGCACGGCAACATTTATTCGCACTTCGCCCGACAAGCTCACCGTAACCGTGACCGGATCACGCTTCAACAGCGGCGAGCTCCTGCGCGTCGTTATGGAAGTCCTTGTCGGCCGCACAGC
Organism: Bacteroidota bacterium; assembly: GCA_049663345.1. Lineage (GTDB taxonomy): Bacteria > Bacteroidota > Ignavibacteria > SZUA-365 > SZUA-365 > SZUA-365. The sequence goes on along the minus strand of JBATDG010000108.1, from coordinate 17,296 downwards.
AACCACGGAGTGGACAGTCAGCGCTGCCGCCATGATGCCGCCCCTCGCACTTGTAGCGACGGACGAAGCATGCACCGGCACAATCAACGTGCGTCCCCGCAACGGTGTGACCACGCTTTCGGATCTCGGCTTCACCACGCTGAACCCACCGCTACCCAACGTACTCGACGGTAAAACCGGCCGCAGTACGCAAGTAACATTCACACTCAAGCAGGAAGGATTTGTGGAACTGAAAGTGTACAACATGCTGGGCGTCGAAGCTGAAGTGCTTCACAGCGGCGTGCTCAAACGCGGAAACCACAGCCTTCAGTACGCGACAAACCGTCTTCGTCCGGGAATCTACTTTATCGTGATGACCTCGGGCGCGACGCGCAGTACACAGAAACTCATCGTAGCCAACTAAGGAGCTGACACATGAAACGCATCAGCATTTTCCTTCTCTTTGCACTGGCGCTCGTCGGCATGCATTCTGCGCATGCGCAGGGTCTCCGTGTTGGCGACAGAGCCTGGTACACGGTCCGCGGCGGCCTGTTTGTAGGCCTCAACCAGACTTTCCACAAAGGCAGCGTTCCTCTGCTCCCTAGTACGGAAAACTCATTTTACGCCAGCGGTAAAAGCACCAATTTCATCTTCGGTGTGCAGGGCGAAAAGGCCATCACCCGTTTTGTAGTCCTGGGCCTGCGTCTTACTTTCGACCAGATGTCCGGCAAGATTGACGGCCGCTTTACTGAGCCATACCGCATCTCGGATCCCCAAGGCACTCCGTGGGATGTCGTACGCGACCACAACGTCGATTACACTCTGCAGTACCTTTCTTTGGGAGGTTATGGCAAAGTGTATCCGATGGGCGGTCCGGGCCTCTTCCTCTCCGGCGGATTAAACATCGGCGCGCTGATGAAAAACGACTATGCGCATACCGCCACCATAGTTGAGCCCGAGTGGGCCGCAGGTACGGTCGCACCCGAGCAATCCGGCGCGATTGACAATGCCAACGGGATCCGCTACGCCGCGTCGATAGGCCTCGGTTATGATTTCGCTTTCCGCTACGGTTTCGTTTCACCTCAGGTCATGTATGAATTCGGCCTGAATCATGTGATCGACGCACCCTACGCGGATTCGTGGAAAGTCAACAACCTCCGCCTGGTCGTGGACCTGAGTTTCCCTGTGCCCTAGCAGCAATAATTCAATCTGACAGGAACGCCATCCCATTGTGGATGGCGTTTTTATTTGTACTCAAACACGGAAGTTGAGAAAAATAATCTCCTGCCGTTTATGTGAACTGAACAATTTTTTATGCCGCCATCCTTGCATCTCTCGGCCGTGATGGTGAACTTCTTCCTTCACCACCTCACATACCAGCAAGGAAAAAGAATGAAATACATCGTTCCGCTTATCCTTCTCCTCCTGATCGGACCTCGCGTCCTTGCACAACGTCCCTCACTCTCTGCTATACAAAACTGGGGCTACCAGCTTCAGGACATCATGCCCGATGAAGTCGCTTCCAACCCTTCGTTCCAACTGATCGTAATGGATTACTCCAACGACGGGACGGAGGACACGAAGTTCACTCCCAGTGAAATCAGCGCTATTAAACTGAGCGGGAAAAGGGCAATCGCATATTTTTCTATTGGTGAAGCCGAGGACTACCGCTTCTACTGGAAGCCGGAATGGAGCAGCACTCCCCCTGCGTGGCTCGGACCGGAAAATCCTGACTGGCCGGGGAATTACAAGGTGCGATTCTGGGATCCCGATTGGCGAAACATCGTCTTCGGCTATCTCGACAAAATTATAGCGCAGGGGTTCGACGGCATTTATCTCGACATCATCGACGGATTCGACTATTGGATGCATGACAATCCAGAGCAGCCTAATGCTGATACGCTGATGGTGGATTTCGTGCGCTCGATCAGAACCTACGCCGACGCGCATGCGCCCGGTGCCTTCTACATTCTCCCCCAGAATCCGGACGATATTCTTCATTCCACAAATATTACACCCGCCATGCGGGACAATTTCTTCGATGCCATCGATGCTGTGGGTGTGGAAGATGTGTTTTTCCCCGGGGACCTGGCAGAGAATAATCCGTTTGCTCCCAATACAGAGCGCATTGCGCATCTGCAGGAATTCAGAAATGCCGGCATACCGGTGTTTTCGATCGAATATCTGACGCAGCAGCAAAAGAAAAACCAGTACCTCGCGGCAGTGAGGAATGCCGGGTTTATCCCCTACATCTGCACGCGTGAACTTGACGCGCTCTGCGATGGTATTGCTACCTCGATTTCCCACACCCTGCCGGTGCCGGCGGAGCTGGTGACAATGCAGATATCGCCGCAGCCTATGCGCAATGCAGGGTTGATCCGGCTCACTTGCGCGATTCGTAGCGGGATATCCATATCGCTGTTCGATGCAGCAGGCAGATATATCAAAGCACTGTTCAGCGGCGAACTCGCACCTGGCGAAACCGCTATTCCCCTGGACCTCTTCGCGCTTCCGAGTGGAACATACCTTGTGTCCACACGGGCGGGGGATTACACGACATCCACTCCCCTGAAAATTGTTCGTTAGACACCCTGCGTATTCGACAGGATTGTCTTTCGGGCAGTGAAATCAGCCGCTGATTGACCCAGGTTTACATCTTCCTGCGCACGACGGTCGCATTCCCCTGCTTGTCCTTGACACTTACACTGAATTCACCGCGGCCAATCTCTTTGTATACTTCATAGGGAAGGACAAGGAGATTGCGGCGTTCGTCGTATTCCAGCGGAACGATGGCCTTGTCAATGGAAGCAACGATACTTGTCCAGTCAACTCCGGCGAGGCTGTCGGAAAGAGAAATGCGCACGGGTTCACGGCTTTTCAGGTTGATGTTGACAAGGACGGTCGGGCCGGCCGTATCATCGGTGAGCGTGTAGGATCCGAGGTAGCGGCCCATCTTTGCTCCCACAGAATGCGGGAGTTTCACATCCTCATACTTTTTAATCGGGCGGGGTGCGACGATCAGCGGGTTCTTCATTCCGGACTTTGGAACAATGCTCACCACCGGACGACCCGCAACAGGCGTGCCCTCGGGGCCGACAGTATAGGTGTCTGAGGTATCTCCACCGGTTTTTTCTACTGTAAGCAGCATGTCGCGATGCAGATCGGCGGGGGCGAAGCTCATGACGAAGCGTCCGTCCTGCGACTGCAGCTGTCCCCCGTGCTGCGCGCTGATGTGGAAGCCGCTAATGTCATCGGTCCACTCAATTTCCTTTTCTCCGATGCGATACTTTACGGTCACTTTCGCAGCGCCGCTAAAACCCTCCCACGTTGTCAGGACGGCGCGATATTCATCGACACCCAAAGGAATCACGACGCCCTGCTCTTCCCGGTCACCTTGCTTGATGCTGACTTCAGGCGGCGCCGTAAACGGAGCGGCTAATTTGAGCGAATACACGATCTGGTTGTACTCGATTTGGCGGCGCTGATACAGCCGACCAACCGACCGATTCACCGATCCGGGTGTCCATGTCGCCTGTTCGATGCGATTGCCGAATGGATCGACCGTCACTGCGCGGATGCTCGTGCCTCTGAAGCGCTTCAGATCGACAGAGACCCCAGCTTCGGATTCAGTGCCCAGCCATTGCTGCGCGGGGGTCCAGCCCTTATCCCCTTTTTCTTCCAGCAGCAGCATGGCACAGTCGCCGCTGGTCTTCAGCGTCAGCTCACTCTCACTCGTCCGGGACTTCAGTGCCGCATCACCGACGATCATCACCTGCATCGTGAGCATCGATTTGTTTCCCTGCAAATCCTGCGCAACGATGAGCACGTTTTTCATTCCTGCGCCCAAATGGGATGCGGAAAAAACACCGGCCTGCGATTCACGCGGCCAATAGGTTTCGAGGATATTACCCTCCTCGCGAAAGAGCTTTCGAAACTCGCCTTTCTTTTCCGTCATCAGCGCGTTATCGCGATCGATGCGAATATGGAAGCCGAGAGAATCCTGAATGCGGTTGCTGACGGCGGAAAATATTTCCTTCCCATCGACATACATCGCGATGCGATACGGCGTCGGATAGTCGGTCGCGCCTTGCGCACGGTCATTGGCGCGCAGCATTAAGCCGATTCGCCCACGCAGCACGGGCATTCCCGGAATGCGCCGGGTATCGCCGGATCCGGAGACATTAAAGAGCCGCTGGTCGTATTTGTCGTCGATGCTGCTGGAGGCATCGAGCGGCAGGAGGATAAGCTGACGCAGCTCGGGAGGCAGCGAATCAGCGGGACGTAAATTTTTAGACAACCCGGGATTGACAGGATTGAATTGCGGGTCGCGAATTTCAAAATGCAGATGCGCGGGGCCTGCACCGGTAGCGCCGGTAAAAGCGATGACCTCACCCTTTTCTACGCGGATTGTGTCTTCACCGAATTCCACATAGCCGTAAGAACGCTTCAGCTTCAGCAGCCTGGCGCGGTAGGCGGAGACAACTTTCGTGTTATACCGTTCGAGGTGCGCATAGGAAGTATAGTAACCGTCGGGATGGCGGAGGACGAGAAGCCAGCCATAGCCGCCGGGCTCGAAATACGCAGAATGCAGCCAACCGGCACGCGAGGCGAAAACCTTGAAGCCGGTTTGTCCGCCTGTGCTCACATCGATGCCGGCATGGAAATGCGTCGCGCGAAATTCCGCAAAATCGGATGTACGCGTCGTACCAGCATTCGTTGGCCACAGATAGTCGTTCCAGTCCGTGGTACTTGTATCGTACAGCCCCGCCTCCCTCGATTTCAGCGTATCTCCGCCACCGGCGGCGCTTCCGGTAAAGCTGCCGAACATGAAATATCCGCCAATACTGAAGATCAGAACGAGTAGAGAAACAATCAGATAGCGTATCACGTGTGGATTGCTCCCTTATGCGCCTTTGACAGAAAAAGTGGCGGTGAGTCCGTGCATCTCAAGATCCAGGCGATCGCCCGGTGCGAGTGCGGCGACGCCATGCGGAGTACCGGTATAAATAAGATCCCCGGGATGAAGCGTCACGATACTGCTGATAAATGCCACGATGCGCGGGACTGAAAAGATCATCAGCGAGGTATCCCCCTCCTGTCTCATTTCACCGTTCACATACAGCGTGAAATGCAAAGCGGAGAGGTCGGCATATTCCTGTGTCGGATGAAAGTCAGAAACGCAGGCCGCTGTTTCGAAGCCCTTCGAAATTGTCCAAGGGAGTCCTTTCGCCTTCAGCGCTGACTGCGTATCGCGCGCGGTGAGATCGAGTCCTATTCCCACACCAGCGATATGATGCAGCGCATCCGCTTCAGCAATGTGCCGTCCCTCTCGCCCGACCAGCAGCACAACTTCTGTTTCATGGTGCACGTCGCTGCTGAACGCCGGGAGTTCGATTTCGCGTCCTTGCGTTATCAGCGATGCAGCCGGCTTTAGGAACAGCACGGGATCAGCGTTGACCTCGTTCTCCAGTTCCTGGATGTGCTTGATGTAGTTGCGTCCGATACAATAAATGGTACCGACAGGGACGCGTGTAAGATCGGGGAGAAGATTAACCAGGGGCATATCAAGACTCGTGTTGTACTGTATGCGAAAAATACGAATATCCATGCTGATATCATGAGGCACAGATTGAATTGCCAGGAAGGATAGCACGGAGAGGAAGAAAAACACAGATGCGGGTTTTTGACGGGGACGATGAACGCAGAAGGGCTCCCTCGCGGGTGCCCTTCTGTATTGAGTTGAATCTGTTTACTTCTTCAGCGAAGCAGAGCGGATATCAGGTGCCTGCGCTGTAATCGTCCATGTACAGTTTCTGCTCGGGAGTCAGGCGATCGATACGCGTTCCCATGGTCTGCAATTTGAGGCGTGCGATATCCTGATCCTGAGCGACAGGAATATCATGCACGGCGATATCCAGACGCTGGCCCTTGGCGGCAAGTTCCGCGATGCGGATCTGCGAAAGGAACTGGTTGGCGAAGGACATATCCATCACCTCCGAAGGATGTCCTTCGGCGGCGGCCAGATTCACCAGGCGTCCCTGCGCGAGCAGGTACAGGCGGCGGCCATTTTTCCGGATGATGTACTCTTCGTTGTTGGCACGGATCGTACGCTTGCTCTTGGACACCTTCTCCAATTCCGGAATATTGATTTCGCAATCGTAGTGACCGGTGTTGCAGATAAGTGCGCCGTCCTTCATCGCGAGGAAATGCTTCTCGCGAATGACATCCTTCACGCCAGTGGCGGTGATGAACACATCGCCGACTTTGGCGGCCTGATCCATGGTCATGACTTCGTGGCCTTCCAGCGTTGCCTTGAGGGCTGCGGTCGGTTTGATTTCGGTGACGATGGTGTTGGCGCCGAGGCCCTTCACGCGATCGGCAACGCCCTTTCCGCAGTGGCCGAATCCGGCGACGACGACATTCTTTCCTGCGAACAGGATGCTGCTTGCGCGCATGATGCCGTCGAGTGTGGATTGTCCGGTCCCGTAAACGTTATCGAAATCCCATTTCGTCTCAGCGTCGTTCACTGCGATGACCGGGTATTTCAGCTGACCAGCATCCGCCATCGAACGGAGGCGATGCACACCGGTGGTGGTCTCCTCGGTTCCGCCGAGCATATCGGGGATCAGTTTTTTGTGCTTGTTATGGATAGTGAATATCAGATCGGCGCCGTCATCGAGCGTGAGGTTGGGTTTGAATTCCAGCGTGCGGTCGATGGCCCAATAAAACTCCTTCACGTTCATTCCGTGCCAGGCATAAATCGAAATGCCTTTGGCTGCGAGTGCTGCCGCCACCTCATCGTTGGTGGAAAGCGGATTGCAGCCGCTCCAGCTCACCTTTGCTCCGGCGGCTGTCAGGGTTTCGATGAGCACAGCGGTTTCCTTGGTCACGTGCAGACAGCCCGCGATGCGGAAGCCCTTGAGCGGCTTGGTCTTGCTGTACTTCGCGCGAAGCGCCATGAGAACCGGCATGCGGCTTTCCGCCCATTCGATTTTCATGCGGCCTTCGGAAGCGAGGCGAATGTCTTTTACTTTGTAATCGTTCTTGGCTTTTGCCATGGGGAAAAAACTCCGTCTATGAAATGGAAAAGATTATGCGAGTGCTTTTTTAATTTCCTTCACCAGGTCAAGCTTTTCCCAGGTGAAGTCCTTGTCGCTGCGTCCGAAATGTCCGTAGGCAGCTGTGGCGCGGTAGATCGGACGGCGCAGCTTCAGGCGTTCGATGATGCCGCCCGGGGTCATATCGACGTTCTTCATCACCCAGCGCTCGATGGCTTCATCGCTCACGCCGTTTTTCGTACTGCCATGCGTGTCGATATGAATAGAAACCGGCTTGGCAACGCCGATGGCATAGCCGATCTGGATTGTGCATTCGTCAGCCACGCCTGCGGCCACGATATTCTTGGCAAGATGGCGCGTGGCATACGCGGCGCTGCGATCGACTTTCGAAGGATCCTTGCCCGAGAAAGCGCCGCCGCCGTGGGGAGCCCAGCCACCGTAAGTGTCGACGATAATCTTGCGTCCGGTGAGGCCGGAATCGCCGTGGGGTCCGCCGATTTCGAAGCGTCCCGTAGGATTCACATGCAGCTTCACCTTTCCGTGCATCAATTCTTCAGGGAACACTTTCGCGATGACATACTCCTCGATGTCCTTGCGAATCTGCTTCTGCGAGACGCCCGGATCATGCTGAGTCGATACCACGATGGTGTGCACGCGTTTTGCGGTGCGACCTTCATACTCAAAAGTCACCTGCGACTTTGCGTCGGGACGCAGATAAGGCATCAGTCTGGGATTATTCTTTCGAATATCCGCGAGCAGATGCACGAGTTTGTGCGAGTACAGAATCGGCATCGGCATATATTCAGCAGTCGCGTTTGTTGCATAGCCGAACATGATGCCCTGATCACCGGCGCCGCCGGTGTTCACACCGCGGGAGATGTCCGGAGACTGCTGATGAATATGCGAGGCAACGCCGCAGGAATCGGCGTCAAAGCGATATTTCGGATCCGTGTAGCCGATTTCACGAACTGTGCTGCGCACAATTTCCTGCACATCCACATACGCGGTCGTTGTGATCTCACCGCCGACCAGCACGAAGCCCGTCGTGGTAAAACACTCGCAGGCGACTCGCGCCATTGGATCATCCTTGAGGATGCTGTCCAGCACTGCGTCGGAAATCTGGTCGCACACCTTGTCGGGGTGACCTTCTGATACGGATTCGGAAGTGAAGAGATAAGCCATAGGATGTACTATCCGATTGGTTTAGAAAATGTCGTAAGGGTGCTGCCGGTGACCCTGCAGCTTACAGGCTCAGTACCGGTGCGATCGTTGTGCTCTCATCCAAGTGAGATATTACAGTAAGATAATCACAATATTTTTCAAATAGAAATCGAGATCGAGATCGATACCGAAATCGAGACCGAAATCGAGACCGAGACCGAGATCGAGATCGAGATCGAGATCGAGACCGAAATCGAGACCGAGATCGAGACCGAGATCGAGATCGATACCGAAATCGAGATCGAGATCGATACCGAAATCGAGATCGAGATCGAGATCGATACCGAAATCGAGGGCGAGGGCGAAATCGAAATCAAGACCGAGGGCGATGTTTATCGAGCTTCCGTAGGCGACCGGAGTGGCGCGCTCCAGCGCGCCCTCATAATCTTGCGCCCCTTCAGGGCGGAAGAGGTGGGTGGGTCAGGGCCGTCCGCAACCCAGGCTTGAAAGCCTGGGCTATGATAGGTCGCCCCTTCGGGGCTCTCGCCCTCGGTCTCGGTATCGCACTCGATCTCGATTTCGTCCTCGATTTCCTCATCGCACTCGCCCATCGCACTCGATCTCGATTTCGTCCTCGATTTCGATTTCGTCCTCGATTTCTCTTTCGCACTCGATCTCGATTTCGCCCACCGCCCTCGGTCTCGGTATCGATTTCGATTTCGATCTCGGTCTCGCGATCGATTTCGCAATCGATATCGATTGACACTGCTTGCAAATATTCAGCCTCGTGGCTATATTAGTTTTCTCCGCCATCCTAGCTCAGTTGGTAGAGCAGCTCACTCGTAATGAGCAGGTCGTCGGTTCGAGTCCGATGGATGGCTCCGGAAAGAAAGCCCGCCAGAAATGGCGGGTTTTTCGTTTTTCCCCTCCCCTTTTGTCGCGTATTTTGCCATTACTATGCGCATGCTCATAATCGACAATTTCGATTCCTTCACTTACAATCTGGTCCAGCTGTTTGCGGAGCAGAGTGTCGAAGTCGTCGTGCGGCGAAATACCGCCCGGCTCGAGGAGCTGCAGGAATTGGCGCCGGATGCGCTGTGCATTTCTCCCGGACCCGGCACTCCTCGCGACAGCGGCATCAGCCTCGGCGCGTTGGAATTCTGGCACACAAAGCTTCCGGTACTGGGTGTGTGCCTCGGCATGCAGGTGATGAATGAATTTTTCGGCGGCCGTACGGTCCATGCCGTCTCGCCTGTGCATGGCAAGGCTCATATGGTTCGTCACGATGGAGCTGGACTCTTCGAAAATATTCCCTCCACTTTCGCTGCGGCCCGCTATCATTCACTCGCCATTGAACGCAGCTCCGATGTGCTGGAAGAATGTGCGTGGTGCGAAGACGGTACGATCATGGCCGTGCGGCATTGCTCCCTGCCCCTGCATGCGGTGCAGTTTCATCCGGAATCCTTTCTTACCGAACATGGCAGTGTGATGGCGCGGAATTTCCTTTCGCTGCTGCCCGGAGGCGGCGGATGAGTACCACTCCACTTCCGCGCATTTCGGAGATTTCGCGGCTAACTGCAAGATTAACTCGTCGCGAATCAACTGCGGCAAACACCGAAGAAGTGAATTCCGAAGAGTCATTTGCGAAAACAGCACGTCGCCTAGCTTCGGATTCGCCGCATGTGATACTGCTCAGCGGCGGTGAACATTCCTGCAGCAAGCGTTCCCTCGCAGCCCTTCAGCCCGCAGTTATCTTCGAGGCGAAAAACGACAGCTGCCGCATTCACACCTCGCGCGGCACGATTGAATTCAACGCGAATCCTTTTGATGTTCTCGATCAGCTGCTCGAATCCTGGTGCTGTGATGCCAACGGAGCCGTGCTGCCCCTCATCGCGGGATACGTGGCCTACGAAGCCGGACGGGCGATCGAATTGCTCCCCGAACGTGCAGCGGACACTCTGCAGTTGCCCGACATCTGGATGTGCTTCCCGACGGTACTTCTTGTACAGCCGCGTGAAGACACGCAAACGGCGTCCTACGACATCGTATGGAGCGATGATATCGGAGCGCTGAGTCCGCTTTCTCACGAGACAGGCGCTAACGCAGCATCCCGGGGTACCATCCCTCTACGAGATTCATCCGGCCCTTCTTCAGCACCGCAGCAGGCCGTCGCGGCAGAGGCCGTCGCGGCAGAGGACGTCGCGGCAGAGACCGATGCCGCAACAGTCAATGCAGGTGATTTCCTGGAGCGAAGCTTCGAGCGAGAAAGCTACATCGATGCTGTGCAGCGGGTGCGCGATCATATTTACGAAGGCGATGTGTATCAGGTGAACCTGTCGCAGCGCTTCCGCTTTCCACTCCGGGAGGATGCATTCGCGCTGTGGCTTCGGCTCTTCTCCGAAAATCCCGCGCCGTTTTATGCGTGGATCGATGCGGGCAGCCACCAGGTTTTGTCCACGTCCATGGAACGGTTTTTTCTCATCGATGATGACCGGATTGAGACCAGACCGATCAAGGGGACGCGTCCCCACGGCGCTGATGAAGCTGAGTCCCTGCGCTTTAGCGAGGAACTTTTGCGAAGCGAGAAGGATGACGCCGAACTTTCCATGATCGTCGATCTGGAACGCAATGACCTCGGCAAGGTATGCGCAGCCGGGAGCATCGAGGTGCGCGCGCATAAACAAATTGAACGATACGCCAACGTACAGCATCTGGTCTCCATCGTCGAAGGACGACTCCTTCCCGGCATCGGCATTGGCGATCTTTTTCGCGCGCTTTTCCCCGGGGGCTCGATTACCGGATGTCCGAAAATCCGTGCCATGGAAATTATCGACTCCATAGAATCCGAAACGCGGCATGTGTACACCGGCTGCATCGGCTACATCTCAGCCGACGGATGCGCCGATTTCAACATCGCGATACGAACCGCGATTGTGTGTGACGGAGTCTGCCAGCTTTCGGTGGGCGGCGGCATCGTGTATGATTCCGATCCGCTGGAGGAGTACTTCGAAACCCTGCACAAGGGCAGGACTTTTTTTCAACTCGCGGGCATCCGCACGGAACTCGACTGAGGTTCAGACACATGCAGCCACTCGTCTATATTAATGAAGAATATATTTTCGCCGCGGAAGCACGTGTTTCCGCTTTCGACGCCGGTTTCCTTTTCGGTGCCGGAGTTTTTGAAACTGTGCTTGTCCGTGCGGGAAAGCCCTTCTATTTCTCAAGGCATTTCCAGCGCTTGCGGACATCCTGCGAAGAGCTCGGTATCAATTTCCCGCACACTGAAGAAAAACTGCGCGAAATCCTGAGCGAACTGATCACACGCAATAATCTCGCAGGAATCGAAACCCGTGCGAAAATTCTCATCACGCCCGGTGATACCAGCGCGCATATTTCCCATCGCGACGGGACGCTGTTCATCAGCGCGATGCCGTATATCCGTCCCAGCCTGCATATACCCTGGAAATTGCTGATGCCCGGAGTGGTACAAGCTTCCGCGGCAGCTCCGCACAAGACAACGAGCTACATGGGCTACCGCATGGCGCTGCATGCCGCGCATGAAAAAGGATACGACGACCTCATTCTTTTCGACAGACTGGGACATGTCTCAGAAACCTCCGTCGCATCACTGATACTGTTCCGCGGCGAATCGCTCATGCTGCCGGCTTCCCCGGATGCCCTGAGGGGGATCACTCGCAGCGTGATAGTTGAGATCGCCAAGGATCGCGGAATGGAAGTTGTTGAGGCCCCGGTTTCGCCGCATGAACTTGGTGAAGGATTTTCGGTTTGTGTTTGCAGCGCGTTGTTGGGACCATTCCCGGTTGGAAGGATTAATGAAAATGAAATTCCGCTTCCGGATCCGCTGTTTCTCTCGTCGCTGAGAGAGAGCTGGGAGGAAAGGGCGTGAGCGCGGAGCTGGCGCTCCGCGGTCCTGTGCTTGCGCGGAGCTGGCGCCCCCCGCGGTCCTGTGCATGGCGCAACATCTTGCGTAAAGCTTATCGCGTACGGCGTACAGCGTATACCTTACCGCATCCTTTGCTCCATGCACTCCAACGGCGTATCTTTGTGGATGCAACCGACTACAAAAAAAACCCGGCGTGAAGTGCGCGAAAAGGCGATGCAGGTGCTGTACGCCTATGAAATTTCGCACGAGCCAATAGAAATGCTGATGGAGACGATTGCGGGGGAGGAACTCAACGATGACGAAGAACTCTACCGCTTCGCACAGGCATTGGTATACTCTGTACTGAATCACAAGGCCGAAGCCGATATGCTGATTCGGGAGAAATCGCAGAATTGGAGTTTCGACCGCATCGCCACACTCGATCTCATGCTGCTCCGAATGGGCATCATCGAGTTTATCTATTTCCCTGAAATCCCTGTCAAGGTCAGTATCAACGAATGCGTTGAAATCGCAAAACGGTACAGCACCGAGCACAGCAGCCGCTTTATCAATGGAATGCTCGACAGTATTTCCATGGCGCTGAAGGATCAGGACCGCATCAAGAAAGAAGGCCGCGGGCTCGTCGGCAACAAATAACCCCAACTGCATAGAAAGGTCGGCATGACAGTCACCGCCGCCGCACTCCAGCTTCGCCGTGCACATGATCGCATGCTGCATGGCTGGTACATGTACGATTGGGCAAACTCCGCCTTCGCCGTCACCATTCTTGCAGCGCTGTTCGGTCCCTACCTCGACCGCGTGGTCGTGCCGGAGGCGGGAGTCGACATCCCTCTCCTCGGCTTGCACGCGCTCAGCGCCACTTCGCTCTATGGCTATGCTCTCGGACTCTCAGCTCTCCTCGTGCTCCTCACCTCTCCCATCCTCGGCGCTATCGCGGATTCTACCACGTCGAAAAAACGCTTCCTCATGTTTTTCTGCTATCTCGGCAGCTTCAGTTCAGCAATGCTGTTCTTCGTCGAAGCGGGAGACGTGTGGCTTGCGATCATGTTCTTCATGCTGGGGAATTTCAGTTTCGTTTCTGCGAATGTGTTTTACGACGCCTTCCTCCCTCATATCGCTCCGCCTGGAATGCAGGACGCCGTTTCCGGGAAGGGCTACTCCTATGGCTACGCCGGCGGCGGACTGCTCTTTCTGCTGCAGCTTCTGCTCGTACAATTTCATGAGACCTTCGGAATCGGAGAAGCTATGGCCGTGCGCATGTCCCTCGGCAGCGTAGGACTCTGGTGGGGCGGTTTCGCACTTATCACTTTCTCACGACTGAAAGAGCCGCAAATCAAATACGAGGGAGTGACCGTCGTGCGGCATATCGTCCTGGGCTTAGAACGCATCGCCCATACGGTGCGAACGATTCGCCACCTCAAGCAGATGGGACTGTTTCTCCTCGCCTTCATGATCTACAACGACGGCATCCAGACTGTCATTGCCATGGCCACGATCTACGGCAGCGACGAACTCGGCTTCGACACTCTCACGCTCATGGGCGCGCTGCTCATGATTCAGTTCGTGGGCGTCGCCGGGTCACAGCTTTTCGCTATGCTGGCGGGGCGTTTCGGCTCGAAAAACATGGTGCTGGTTACACTCGTGATATGGACCGGCGTCGTTGTCTATGCGTTTTACATGACCGAACCGATGGAGTTCTGGATTCTCGGCGCCGTCGTCGGACTCGTGCTCGGCGGCAGCCAGGCTCTCTCACGCTCACTCTACAGCCGCATCATTCCCCCCTCCGCTTCAGCGGAGTTTTTCGGCTTCTTCTCCGTTTTCGAAAAATTCAGCGCGATCTGGGGACCACTACTCTTCGCCGTCATTCGTCAAGTCACCGGCAGCGCACGCTACAGCATCATCTCTCTCGTTGCGTTTTTCGTAGTTGGCGGATTTCTGCTCACCCTCGTACGCATGCGCGATGCAGAAGCGGAGCGCGACGCTCTGGAAGAGATGCTGGGATAGCTCAGCCGGCCTACGCCCCTTCCCATGCGGGTTCGAGCAATCCTTGGTCCGTGTGTGTCCAGGGCATCCAGGCGACAGCGAAGGGTGCGACGACAGTATCGGATTTACGCGGAGCGACAGAAATTTCCTCCAGCACAAGATTCGAAGCATCGAGGGCTTGTACTCTCGATGCTTCCTCACGAAACTGCTGTTCAAGCAGCGCAAGCTCCTGCTGCGCGGCGGAATGGTCCGCCTGTGCGCGGGCGATGTCGCCCCGTTCGCTCGATGCGCGACCCACACGCGAAGCAGTGCGGCGGACTGCGCTGCTGGCGGAGACCCTCCTTCCGAACAACGCGCCCAGGAGCGTGGCGCCTACATCCACCGCCGCGGCCATACCCTGATCTTGATACTGCGCTTCCTCCTTCGCGACGCGCTGCTCGGCCTTGCGGATGCGCTCCTGCACACGGCTGAACTTAGGAAGGTACTTCGCGCGCAATTTCTCCATTTCCCCATCCCGCTGCTCATGCGTCATTTGGGAAAGACGGATACGAAACTCCCCTTCACTTTCTCCTTCCTTCGAAATCGCTTTCAGTTCGGGACAGCTCCACAACAGCAGCTGCTCTGTCTCGAACAACCATGAGGCATACCTCTTCTGCCACAGTATCAATCGCTTTGCATCACCGAGGGCGGCGGGAAGTTCTGCGAAGGACGCTCCCTTGATTTTCCCGGCGGCGGTGTCCGGGAGATCATCAGTAAATCGCATCCCCTCTTCCCATACCGGCATGTCGCCATCATCGGACAGCGGCAGGAGGAGCGAAAGCGAGCGCCAGGAATCCGTATTCGATTTCGGATGGAGGTGATGCACACGCGCTTTCGCGAGCAGCTGAGGACGATAGGCCAACGGACCTTCAACCGTCCCATGCGGAAAGAAATATTCGTCGAGCCCCTGCGGCAGGATGGGCTGCGAACCCGCAGCGGTGGAGGACGCACCCTGAGCTGAAGCCGAGGCGGGAGGTGCGCCGGGCGCCAGAGCAGCAGCCGAGTCCGAAGCGACCGCTGCCGCATCATGCGCGTGCTTCTTTTCTTCCATTAGAATTTCGATCTGGGCGCGCGTCAGGGGTCCCCGCAAATACGAGAGCGCCCAGCGCGTCTCGAACAGCACGGGCGCATCGTCATGCACATTGTTCATGAGAAAAACCCGCTTTCCCAATCCCGAAAGAATCGTGTCGAGCTTTGCACGATCGAGGGATTTCCCCGCGGCGCTCGAAGCGCCTTCGAGTCCGTCAAGCACGCGCAGCTTGTCGCGTTCAGTCTGGAGGCGTCCGATGAACCAGGTCCCGGTGTTGCCGAGGCCCTTGTAGTCGAGGTCCACCGGATTCTGCGTCGCGAGCACGCAGCCCACGCCGAACGCGCGCGCCTGCTTGAGCAGCGTAAGCATCGGCAGCTTCGAGGGTGGATTCGCAGTAGGCGGAAAGTATCCGAAAATTTCGTCCATGTAGAGAATGGCGCGGAGGCTGGAAGTGCCCGCCTGCCGCCGCATCCATGTCACCAGTTCGTTGAGCACGATGGTGACAAAGAACATCCGCTCGGCGTCGGAGAGATGGGAAATGGAAAGAATGGACACGCGGGGACGTCCCTCAGCCGTATACAGAAGCCTTCCGATATCCAGCGGCTCTCCCTGCATCCATGCCGCGAAGCCCGGCGAGGCCAGCACGTTGTTGAGCTGCATGGCCAGCGCACGCCGTTCTTTCTCCGGATAAAATGATTCGAGATCGAATACTCCCAATTGGGAAAATGGCGGCGTGAGAATCGCGCGAATCACGTCGGCGATTTCCATGTCCTGTCCTTGGCGCCAGGCACTGTCGAGGATGTTGGAAAGCAGGATGTGTTCGCGGCTCTGAATCGGATCGGCGTCGATTCCGATAAGCGCGAGTATCCCGGAAACGGTCGAGAGAATGCGGTCGCGCACCGCATCAAGATCCCCGCGCTGCTCCGGAGGAGGCGCCGAGAATGAACGCAGCACGCTGATTGGGAGTCCGGCGGAACTGCCTGGCGTGTAGATCGAGAGATCCACAGCATTGCGCAGCATGGCGATGCGCGCGCCGTCCTGTCCCCACGAGGCGAGTCCGCTGCGCCAATTATCCGCAGTCGATGCGGCGAACGCCTCCGGCGTGACGCCTCTACGCGCAGCTTCTGCTTCGTCTACCCATGGACGAAAATCCTCCGCTCTCAATTCCGGGAAAGTGAGCAGCAGGTTGCCGATGTCCCCTTTCGGATCGATCACCAGCGCGGGAATATTATCGATCGCCGCTTCCTCGAGTAATCCGACACAGAGGCCCGTTTTTCCGCTGCCTGTCATACCGACGCAGAGGGCGTGTGTTGTGAGATCCTTCGCATCGTAGAGCAGAAGCTGCTCTGTCTCCGCGCTTCCAGCTTCCGCCTTTAGTTTTCCAAGATAGAACGAGCCGAGTTTTTCGAAATCCTGCATTGTCGGTTGACCGGGATGTTGGTGGAAAAGGAAATATTAGCGCATGGCGAGACAATACGCAACATGAGGAGAGGGGAATAAGGGGAATAAAGGGAATAAGGGGAATAAGGGGAAAAAGGGGAATAAGGGAAATGAGGGGAATGTTGATATGATGGAATGTTGTCAGACAACTGTAATTCTGTATTCAGTCATTTGCAAGGTCGGTGTGTTACTTTTTGTCACACCTTCCTGTATCAGCCGCATCCGTCTGGATGGGCTGTGTCAGGTGCGCATGTCCGCTTGAAACGCGGCGAACCGTTTATGCTATGCGGCGGCTGATCAGTATTGTCCGCTGCCTTGTGCTCACTGCTGTCCCATGCCTACAGTGTAATCTGTACGCACGGTGTAAAATTATCGCAGCTCTGCGGATGCCTTACAGCTCTGCGGATGCCACACAGCTCTGCGGATGCCACACAGCTCTGCGGATGCCACACAGCTCTGCGGATGCCACACAGCTCTGCGGATGCCACACAGCTCTGCGGATGCCTTACAGCTCTGCGGATGCCTCACAGCTCTGCGGATGCCTAGCAGCTCTGCGGATGCCACGCAGCTCTGCGGATGACTCGCAGCTCTGCGGATGCCACGCAGCTCTGCGGATGCCACGCAGCTCTGCGGATGCCACGCAGCTCTGCGGATGCCACGCAGCTCTGCGGATGCCTCGCAGCTCTGCGGATGCCACGCAGC
>JBATDG010000107.1:0-12982 GCA_049663345.1 Bacteroidota bacterium | reverse complement strand
CCTACATAGGTTGTTTATTTCATCACCACCATGCGCCGCGAGAGCGACTTGCCTTCGGCCTGCAGGCGGTACATGTACACACCGGAACGCAGCTTTGAGGCATCGAACATGATGGAATGCTCACCAGCATCCAGCGTACCGTTTTGAATGGTCGCAACCTCGCTTCCGAGCAGGTCAAATACCTTCAGCGAAACTTCACCACGTTTGGTAGTCGTGAAGCTGATGGTCGTGGACGGATTGAAGGGATTTGGATAATTCTGTGCAAGGTTGAGGGATGAAGGGAGCGCGTCATCAACGCCATTCGTGCCCTCTTTTGTCAATATCAGCTGATTGCCCAGGGTTGTAGTGGTCGTCTTTGAGGTGGTTTCGTACAGTTCATCGGAGGCCTTGACGTACCAGACGACGTCCTGTTTTTTTGTAGTCGGGAGACCGGATATCTGGTCTATCACAGCGCTGAGTTCAGCGTGTGTAATCGTGAGCAGCGGCAGCTTTCCATCATCATCTGAGGTGAATTCGACTGCTCGCGTCAACGATCCCGCATCGACGAAGTAGACCCGGTAGCGGACATCGTCACTGAAGCGTTCGGGCGAAAATCGTGACAGGAGAATATCCGTGTAGGGATCCACTGGGTCGGGACGATCCCAGGTGAACTCCTCGGTATCGGTCGAGAGGCGGAGTTTGATTTCTTTCATGTCGGTCGGGGAGATCAGCGAAAACTCGTTTGGTGCATGCGGCAGCACAGGAAATTCTCCGGTCGAGCCGATGATGCGTGCCTTGCCTGGTGTGAAGAAGGTGATCGACTGCCCCATGCCCTGGTTCGGCTCTCGCGCATCGCGTGGCAGCAGGATGTAGCTTTGCAGCCCGTTGATCGTGGCGTTCGACGAGATGAAAGGATTTGACTCGGTACTGTCGATGCATGAAAGTTCTCCAGGGAAGCGTGCCTGTACGGCGATCTCCGTTTCGGCGTCGACGGTGTTGAGAAACCGGTCGCGGGGTGTGAGTATCAGTTCGAACGGTCGCTGCGCATAGACGCCGGGCGTAGCAGAATCCGGCCAGGTAATTTCAACCAGGAAATTCTCGAGTGTGTCGGCGGTCCAGGATAGGGCGGGGGATGTCTGGGTGATTCCCGCCACTGTAGGTTCGATTTCGAAAGTCACGCCGGTGTCCGCCTTGGTCGTAATGTATTCGATGATCGCCTTTCCGTCTATGAAAAGGCTGTGCGGTATCAAATACTCATGCGGGGCCGAGGGTTGGATTTCCTGCTGGTTCGCTGTCAGCGTTGCCCAGCTATAGGCATTCGGATCAGCGTTCCAGGATCGCGTGGAAGTATCGCTTTCCACAGTCGTTCCCTTCACCATGAGAGTGACATCCGTGCCTGTTCCATCCCATTCATTGATGATGCTGCCGTTCTCCATCGCCAGCAGCTCGAAGTTCACGGTAACACCCGGCGGCAATCCTGCGGGGTAATGCACAGTGAAATTCACCCCGACACCCTTGCCGGTAAACATGGTGTTAGTGATCATCAGTCGATGACCGCGAATGCCGGGTCCCACAGGCGTTGACAGTGTTGTGTAGTCGCCATCGGTCGCTTCCACGTACCAGATGATATCGAAGCTGGGGACATGCGGTGTACCGGAAAGCTGATCGATGACTGCAGCCAGATCTGATTGACGGATGCCGAAGGTTGGCAATTGTCCCGCATCGAAAGAATCGAATGCAATATCCTGCGTCCTGTTCACATCCGTGAAATGAATGGTGTAATGCGTGCTGTCAGTGCAAACCACCCCATTGAACCGCGAAATCTGAACGTCGGTGAATGCATCAGCGGGAACGGGTTTTTCCCAGGTGAAGGACTCCCAGGAATTCGGAGAAGTAAGTGTGAGCTGGGTCTGATCGGCGGGTGCCAGCAGGGTGAAATCCTTCGGGGCATGCGGTAAGGCGAAAAACGGGTCTGATATTCCTTCTATCGTCGGGTCAAGTGTCGCGTAGGCTCTGATCCACTGAGCAATGTTTTGTGCCGGGAGCCTCTCTGCAGTGGTGCGGAGGAAAAAATTCTGCCGCCCGATTATCGTTAGCGTCGGGTCGAACGGATCGACAGCCATTGTGGAGGGCGGAGTAGTGAAAGGCCCTGACACGGTGTCAAGTTCCGCCGGGAATCCGCTTTCAATTCGAAGAGGGATGAGTGCGGAAATGTGATTGAGGAAGCGATCGCGCGGTACGACGATGAATTCGAACGGACGGTGCGCGTAGACATCGTGCCAGAGGGGACCGGGAGCTTGATTCGTCAACTCCACCAGGAAGTTATCCAGCGCCGCCGGTGTGTAATTGATGGGCGGTGAAATCTGATTGAGATTGGCAAAGGTCGGTGTAACCGTTATCCGAACATCGTTCTCCGCTGCACTCGCTTGATAACATGCATCAGCCAAACCATTGGTGAAGAGCGTCTTCGGAATGCTGAAATGATGTGGTGTGGTCGGAAAAATGGTTTGTCCGCCGATCGTGAGTTTGGACCACGTATACCCGTCCGGATGCCGATTATAGCTTTTCAAAAGCGTATCCGTATCAACGATCGTATGCGTGACGAAAATGGTCACATCGATGCCGCTGCTGTTCCAATCGATAATCACATTGCCTGCGGCATCTTTCGCGGCAAGTTGGAAGCAGAACTGATCGCCTGCGGTGAGGTTGACGGGATTGTTGTTCGGGAATACCAGCTCCACTCCTCCAATCTGCGCAAACGCATACTGTGTGAGTGAAATAGTACACATGATCCACACGGAAAGCGTGAACCGTAGATTCTTTTGCGAATTCATGGGAATCCCCCCGGGACTGTGATGAAATTGCGAATCAAAAATATGTTGGGGTCGCCAAATACAGTACAAAGGCGCCAGGAAAGAAAAACCACCCGCCGCCGCCCGCTATATGACTGAATCTTTCCTCTCATCCTGAAAACGCGGCTTCGGCGCGGCAGGCTCAAAAGCACGAAGACATCACGGTATTGTAGGGGCGCAGTCCGCCGATGCGAACTGTGCCCCTACAAACAGGATTTATTTCATGATCACCATGCGCCGCGAGAGCGACTTGCCTTCGGCCTGCAGGCGGTACATGTACACGCCGGAACGAAGCTTAGAGGCATCGAACATGATGGAATGCCCGCCGGCGTCAAGCGTGCCGCTTTGTACGGTTGCCACTTCGCTGCCGAGCAGGTCGAACACCTTGATCGAAACTTCACCGCGTTTGGTAGTCGTGAAGTTGATTGTCGTCGAAGGATTGAACGGATTCGGATAGTTCTGTGAAAGCGTCACGAATTCCGGTCGCGGCTGGCTCTTTATGGCAGAGATTCCGTCGGCAACGAGCGTGATATGATGCCCGGGAATGGGGTCGCTCTGTGTGATGAACAATCCGTCAGTTGCTTCAACATACCAGACGCACTGGTAGCTGCGGGTGCTCTGCTGACCGCTGATCGATTTCAGAAGTCCCCAGAGTTGTCCGTGCGTAAGCGTGAGCTCCGGTTCAATTCCGTTGTTGTTGGACGCAATGCGATACTCGTTGGTAAGGCTCGCGCTGTCGATGAGCACCCAGGTATAGCGCACTTCATCGGACACCCGGACAGGATCAAATCGGGAGACCTGAATGTCCCAGTAAGGATCCGGAGGAGTCGGGCGTTCCCAGGTGAAATCCTGCAAATCGACGGATGTCATCAGGTTCATGATGAAATGATCCGGCGGTGTGAGCAGTCTGAAGGGAACCGGGGCGTGGGAAAGCACTTCGAACGGATCGGTGACGCCCTGGATCGTATGGTCAATCGAACCATACGCCATGATGTACTGCGGCTCGACAGGCTTCTCGCGGATGATGCGCGAAGCGATCAGATAATTCGTCAGGCCTTTAATAAAGACTTCGCCGCTGAAAATATCGGCAAGACCGGGCTGCTGCTGATCGAATTCACCCGGGAAGCGGGCGCTGAAGCGGGTCCGGATAGTCTTATCGGAAATGTTAAGGAAGCGGTCGCGCGGTGCGACGATCAGTTCGTAGGGACGAAGCAGATACACACCGTCATCCGGCGCAGTCGCCGAGGTGATGTCTACAAGATAATTCGTGATCTCATCGGCGAGATAATCTATGCTCTGTGAAACCTGATTGAGCGTGCCGAATGTCGGCGTCACGGTAATGAAGACGCTGGTATCGGCTTTACTACAGGTCAGACAGACTTCCGCGACACCTTCGAAAAAGTCGGTGTTCGGAATAGTCCATTCGTTCGGAGAAATTTTCGTCAGTTCGACTCCGTTGAATGTCAGTCGCGCCCAGGAATAGCCCTCCGGATCGGCGCTCCATGACTGAGCGCTGGAATCGGTATTGGCGTCGGTGTTGTTGAGCGTGAGAGTGACCGGATTTCCGATCTGATCCCAGCTCCGGATAACGTTGCCGTTATCGTCTTTGGCCGTTAGCGTAAAACACACTTCCTCACCAACCAGACGTTGAATGTCGCCCATGACAGCATTCGCGTTGACTGCGACTCCGCCATTCCCCGGGCCCCCCTGGCCGGCTTGGAGCATGCCCACGCACAGTGACAACCCGATGGTCAAAGACAGCAGGTGACGTACGTTCATAATTATGCTCCTCCAAGCTGAATATATAGTGGATGATTTTTTACAAAAGCATGATTGCATGATAGCAATAAACTTTTCCGCATGTACTGAATATATGTTTCGAAACAACCAAGCGCAAGGGGGAGAAAGCTCCCGTGGAAACTCGAAATGACTGACGGAACCTTGTGACCGTCATTGAAATTATTGTCGTCGTGGTGCAGCATGGTATTCGGCGTGGTTTAAAAAATTGCCCGGATCCCGTAAAGAGTCAGGATTCGGCATTGCGCCTGAACAGGCCTGTGAATATATTCATGCATATCTTAAACCCAGCGGGGGCTGCATGCGTAATTGTTTCGATGAGTTGTTTGTTGTCTTTTTTTCTCTCGCCATACTACTCTCATTTTCCAACTCTTTTGCTCAAAAAGGCTCCGCTCTCAGTTATGCGGCTGCGGATAATGGTGTGATCAAGGTCCTGGTAGAGCGCAGCAGCGGACAGTTTCGCATCGAAGCCGCAGGTGGAGCGCCGTTGCTGTTCAGGGGAGAAAAAGGCGTAACTGCGTTTACAAATCTTCATCTATTTGACAACACCTGGACCACCAATAAGTTACACCGTCCGGCTCCGCCTTATGGGACGCTTCCGTTTCCGCAGCTCCAGATCGAAGAGTTGAGCGATCGGGTGCGCCTGAGCGGCATCGTGCGAAAGGGGAGTGATTCCGTTCGGTTCGTGCAGGATTTGATTCCCTCCCTCGATGGCGATTATGCCTATGTGAACATTGCGACGTCAGTGGAAAATCTCTCCATCCATGCGCTCTCCGTCGGCAGCATTCTCATGCTGGATATCATGATCGGAAATGCGGATACCGTAGACCTTACCGCGGATGCCCAACGGATTACCCATGAACGCGATTGGCGAGATGCTGCTGTACCGGATGAATATCAGGCCGTCGCAGCGGGGAGTCCCTATCATATTCGCGGACGTCTCCGCAGCAGCACAGCGGATATTCCTGATCGCTTTATCGCCGGTACCTGGCAGTTCAACGGCTACCTGGGAACGATCGCCTGGGATTACACTCCTTCGGGCCTCCCCATCACCGACGATGCCGTGGTTTTGCGCTGGGATGATGCTCTCGTAGTACCGGGTGAAACGCGCACGACCCGTACCGATTACGGCTATATGGCTTTCACGGAGATCTCTCTGTCCTGCGGGATTGATGCAGTCGGCTACAACAGGGATTCCACTGCCTACGCCCCGGACCCGATTTCGCTGCATGCAACTGTGAGCAATACCGGCGTGCTGCCGATTTCTTCCATCGATATTGCTGTTACGCTTCCCCCTGAGCTCTCTCTGGCAGCGGGGGAGAGCGTGGTAAAAACTGTAGCAGGACCGCTTCCCATAGGAGGAAGCAGCGTGGTTACATGGCTGGCGCACCCCGCCGTAGTCGCGGTTCCGACACTCGTACAGGCCACATTTGATATCATCGCTCCGGCGGAACTTGCAGCCAGCTGCCAGGCTGAAGTCGAAATTCCACCGCTGCTCAAGCCGATGGCTGCACTGGATTGCGGCGATACAATACGGCTGGCGCAGGATCCCAACGGAGGTGGCTACGCACCGGATCCATTTCTGGCAAGCGTGCAGGTAAAGAATACCGGGCTCGTGCCGCTGCATAGCGCGGTGGTGACGATTGCACTCCCGGCGGAACTCGTGCTCGTTTCGCCTGCGCTTACACAGGCCGTGCTGCCCGATCCGCTGCTGCCCGGTCAGACCGCGCAGATAGACTGGCAATTGCGCGGAATCGTGCAGGATGTCCCTACCACAGTAGTGTATTCCGTAAGCATGAACTCGCTTGACGGAATCAGTTTGTCCTGCGAAAACGCTGTCATTCTTCCTCCCATCAACCGCGAACCATGCATCGAACCGGGAATAAGCACTGCCGGTACGGATTTCTATCTCGCCTTTCTGCCGGATGTCGTGGGTGCTGCAGACGAATTCCTCCGTGTATTCATCACCGCACCGCAGCAAAGTCATGTACGTATTCAGCGGCTCGGCAGCGGAGTGGAAACCGTGATCGACGTTCCGGCAGGCGCCCTCCGTATGGTGCAGCTCGAGGAAACGCTCAATGATTACTCTGTGGAAACACCGGTCCTGCGCGGCGTGCGGGTCCTCAGCGATAATCCCGTTCATGTGTTCACCGGAAATTATCGCGACCGCCACAGCGACGGCACGGTTGTGCTGCCGGTGCATGCGCTCGGTACGCAGTATGTCACCGCAGGCTACAACTGGGGAGAAGCGTATGAACATTTTATCGTGCTCGCAACGGAGGACGGCACCGACGTCACTATCACGCCGCATGCATTCACCAGCACCGCCAAACCCGATGGGGTGCCTTTCACAATCACGCTCGCTAGGGGCGAACTTTATTATGTGAAATCCTTCATTGCCGGCTCGGGCGGTTCGCTTACCGGCACGCGAATTGCTGCGACCAAACCTGTGGCTGTGTTTTCCGGAGCAGAGTCCGGCTGGATTCCGGAAGTCAATTCCGATAATTACGGCTATCTCAATCCGAGTGCTGAGCAGATGATGCCATTCCGGTTTCTAGGAAAGGAATATATCGCTGTTCCTTTTCGTTCGCGCCGCAACGGCGATACCTACCGCATTATCGCAACGGAGGATAACACCACTGTCACGCTCAACGGTCTAGGAATGCCCGCGCTCACACATGCCGGCGATTGGGTGGAAGGTATTCTGACGGACGTGACGCATATCGGT
This sequence comes from Bacteroidota bacterium, assembly GCA_049663345.1. Classification (GTDB taxonomy): domain Bacteria; phylum Bacteroidota; class Ignavibacteria; order SZUA-365; family SZUA-365; genus SZUA-365. Next base: position 5,626 of record JBATDG010000107.1, on the reverse strand, counting down.
GCGGACAAACCAATCATGGTCGCGCAGTATGCGAATTCCGCAAGATGGGACGCTGACGATAATGAATACGGTGATGCGTCCATGCTGCTGCTCGTGCCCACGGACCGCTACATGAGCTGCCATTATTTTCCGGCAGGAATGCTCGTAGCCGATCCATCGCTGCTCCCGAATCAGGCCGTGTACATTGATCCGGGGAACTGGCTGCAGGTCCGCGACACCCCGCAGCTCGCCTCGCCGGTATTTACGGCGGAGTGCTGGATTCGTCCCTGGGACTCCGGTACTATCATCTCCCGCGCCGGTACGAGCGGAGAATACTGGCGCCTGGATTTCGATCGCGGCCGCCGGCGCTACGCGATCGTCACCGGTACGATGCCGCAATCGCAGGTTGACTACTCAAGGGATAACATCGCAAATCCCGGAGTGTGGACTCACGTCGCCCTCGTGATGAACGGCAATGCCGGTACTGTGCGGCTGTACATCGACGGCGCACTTGAAATGGATATTGCGATTCCGCAAATGAGTTTCCCGGTGAATGGCGGACTCAGTTTCGGAGGAATCTATAACGATGTGAATGCCGCGACCTATTCCGGATTGATCGAAGAGTGCCGCTATTGGGCGACTGAGCGGACACAGCAGGAAATTCAGGCGGCGATGAATGCGCGGCTCTCCGCGTTTGATCGGAATGGTCTGCTGGGGTACTGGAGTTTCTGCGAAAGCTTCACCGACGAAACACGCTACAGTAACCATTTCCTGCCGATGGGTGTCCCTAGTCTGATTCCGGTATACGATTTGCCTGCAGGACTCAATTGCATCGAGCAGGAGGATTCCAATTTTGTGAACATCGTCGTTCCGAACGGCGGACAGGGACAGGTGCTGCTGAACTTTGCCTCCCTCGATCCTTCCGCATTCACACAGCTTGCGGGCACGCAGTGGTACAGCGCGAGCGTGAAAGTCCCGACCGGAATCAACCGTCTCGAGACCACCGACATTCGCGGTCTCGGCGCGACGACCTACGGCTTCGCATATCACGACGCGTATACAATGTCCACTGGTTTCCGTACCTCATCGAATACCTCCGGAAGTCTTCCGCCGCCGCTTCCGGGCGAACTTTCTCTCGACGCGCCCTGGCCGCAGCCGGTTCATGGCGAGGCGACTGTGAGTTTCAAAATTCCGCAGGCGTCGGATGTAGAACTTTACCTGAGCGATGTGCTTGGACGCATTCGCCGTCAAATCGCGTCAGGTCCGCGAGCTGCGGGGAGGTACAGCATCGTTCTCTCTGCGGATGGTCTCCCGCCCGGCAGGTACCAACTCTTTTTACGTGCGTCCGGACGGCTCCTCACGCGCCCTGTTGTCATTGTGCGATGATCTCAGTATTGTCGAAGGATGAATTACATGATGAAACGAAGCATCCCGATTCTTGCGCTGCTGCTTCTCTCTGCAAGCACTGATGCGCTGGCGCAGAATAATCAAAATTTATCGTCTGCTTCCGAAGCGAAGCAGACTGCACAGTTCCAGAGCGCCTTGCCGCAGCTGGCTGAAAGTCCCGTATTCCGCTCTGCCGATTCCAGAGAATTTTTGGCCGAAGCGTACGAGAGCGACATCCTTTCAGCGCGGCCGATACGCTACTGGCTGGGTCTCGGACCCGGCGGATATTACTTCAAACATCAGGGAAGTTTTTCGCCCGCCTGCAATTGCGAATTTCGCGATCAGGATGGTACGCGCTTCGCGGTGGCTGGTGAATTCAGGGTAGAATACCCGAAAATGGGTTTTGCCTGGGGCATCTGGGTCAGCTACATCGACGCTTCTGCGGAATTTGTGCGCGACAGCAGACGATTGAGTGTCGTTGTCGGGGACAATCCCGACATGGAAGTCGACTATCACAATGCCTCCAACGTGCAGTTGAGCTGGGTCAGCATCAATCCCGGCGTGTTCTGGTATCTGCCTCGTACGCAGTTCTTTCTCCGCGGGGGAGTGGAGATCGGGATTCCGCTCGACCACCGCTACGATCATATCGAACGCATACTCACCGATGGGGTGGCCTACTACGATGGCGAAACAGAGCATACGCTGCTTGCGGAGCAGGATATTCCCGGCGGAGACAGATTGCGCTTTGCGCTGACTGCCGGCATCGGCTACGATTTTTACGTCACTCCCTCGATTGCGATCACTCCGCGCCTCGGCGCTGCCATTCCCCTGACGACCGTGTCGTCGACCGATGACAGCTGGTCGGTGCTCACGGCCTACGGTTTCCTCATGCTGAATGTGAGAATTTGATGAAAACGCGATTGTCCATACTGACCCTGCTTGTACTTGCCCTGGCTACCGCTTGCACAAGCATTTACGAAACCGGCAGCGATCAACGCGCCGAATGGGATATTGCTCCGATCACTGCTGCGAACAGCAGGGCTGATGAAGTGTCTCCGGTTCCGGGTCCCCACGGACTCTATTTCACATCGAACAGGGAAGTGTCCGGCGAAGCGCTGGATCGTCTCTCTCTGCTTCCCTTCGACGCGTCTTCAACCTCGGATGTGCGTCCTGTGCGCAGCAGCGCGAATGACGTCAAAGCCGGTTCCATGGTGTTTCGGCCGGGATCCGAACCGCTGCTGTATTTCGTCGAATGCTATCGTGGGGACGGAGAAGGCGACTGCGATCTGGTAGAAGGACGGCTCTCATCCGACGGCCTTTCGATCGAGCAGATCAAACCGCTCGGCGCTGGCGTCAACGACATCGAATGGGATCATCATCCTACGCTCAGCGCTGATGGAAAGACGCTTGTGTTCGCCTCCGAGCGTTTCGGCGGCAGAGGAGGAAGCGACCTGTGGATCAGCAAGGCCGGCGATAAAGGATGGAGCGCTCCGGTAAATATTGGCGGTCCTGTAAACACCTCGGGGAATGAACTCACGCCCTGTCTTTCTTCTGACGGACAGGAACTCTACTTCTCCTCGGATGCCCAGCCCGGCAGAGGCGGCTTCGATATTTACCTTTCCCGTCTTATCGCAGGGAAGTGGTCCGTACCCGAACCGCTCGGCCTGCCTTTCAACAGCGGCGACGACGACGTCTTTTTCAACGGGTCCCTTGCGGCAGACACTATCTATCTCGCGTCCAATCGCCCAGGTGGAAAGGGCGGCTTTGATATTTTCCGTATAGCACGCAAGAAAGTCGTACCGCCTCCGCCTCCGCCGCCCAAAGAAAAGCAATTGGTGCTTCGTGTGCGGGCGAAGAATGCCTACACGATGCAGGAAATTCCTGCCGTGGTCAGCATCTCTTCCACCGTTGACGACAGGGTGCTGGCAGAAGGGAACGGCGACGTGGAGAGCCGGCTGGAACTTGACAAATACTACACTGCAACCGGAGAACTATCGGGCTTTATCAGTGCGGTGGAAACCGTACGTTTCGGCACAGCAGATGAAATGACGAAACTTTCGCACGACGAAGGTGAACGCATGGTGATCACGCATGATCTGCTCATGGTTCCGACCGCAGAAGAGGAGCGCAAGATCTACGCGTTTACCGTTGAGTTTGATTTCAATCTCTTCAATATCCGTCCGGAAGAAGAGCGCAAACTTGACAGCGTGGTAATACTGCTGACGAAATTCCCGAACTCCACGGTTGTTTTTTCCGGCCACACCGATTCAGTGGGAACCGTGATCTACAATATCAAGCTCGGCTACAGCCGTGCAAAAGAAGTCAGCCAATACGTGAAGGACTGGCTCTACGAGAAAGGCGTTACACTCCGCAATCCCCTGGAGCTTCGTACCTATGGAGAAGCAGAGCCCCGGGAATCCAACAGCACCGAGGGAGGACGCCAGCGCAACCGCCGCGTCGAGATTGCGATTGTGCGCAACCGATGATGTGCACGTAAGGTCGAATCGGAGGATGAGCCTTCAGGCTCGTCCCGACATTTTGGAAAGAGGGGCTTCGGGCTGCATTCCCGGCGTATCGCAACATTTCGTAAGTTGCATACATGAATACCGACACACTTCACACACCTGAATCCGTTCAATCCATTCTCAATGCCGCCGGGGTCGCGATGAGCGACGCGCAGTGCGAGCAGCTCACTGCGTTCGTTGCGCTGCTGAGGGATTGGAACAGCCGCATCAACCTGATTTCCCGCAAGGATGAAGAACAGATCTGGCGCAACCACATACTGCATTCGCTCGCCGTACTGATCGCTCCCGGACTGCAGAACAAGGGCGCGATGCTGGATCTCGGAACGGGCGGCGGCATGCCGGGCATTCCCCTTGCGATCATGCTGCCGGATGTGCGCTTTACGCTTGTCGATTCCATTGCGAAGAAGATCCGAGTGGTCGAGGACATTGTCGCCCAGCTTGCGCTTACGAACGTATCTCTGCATGTGGGGCGCGTCGAGGATGACGAACTGCTGCGGAAATGCCAGGGAGAGATGGACGTCGTGCTTGCGCGCGCGGTGACGCAGCTTCCGGCCCTCGTGAGGTGGAGCGCTCCGCTGCTGCGCCGAGATGGCGCCCGGAAACTGATCGTGTGGAAAGGCGGGGACCTGAAGGAGGAAATCACCGAGGCGCGGCGGCATGGACGAGTGGACAAGATCCGCGAACTCCCGATCGTCGTCCCGGGTGAAGCGTATTTCGAGAGGGAAGAGAAAAAGCTTATCGAGGTTCATTTCTCATGAAATCCATTCTTGCGATTGCCGCAATTCTGCTCATCGGCGTGCAGGGCTGTGCGGTTGTGCGTTCCATGGCCGGCGCCAACGTCGACCATGAGCAATATGAAAAGGCCCGCGAGGCAGCCTCGCTCGAAACCCGCTATCGCGGAGCGCTTCGCCTCGCTGATCGTCTGCAGAAAGGCGAGGATCCGGGGAAGGCCGACATCGTTCTGCAATTGCAGGAAGAGTTTCTGGTGCGCACGCTGCAGCAGCTTCGCGGAAGGGAAGGCTGGCTGGATGCGGAGACGCGCTACAGGATCGATTCGGTTCACGCGCAGATGTACCCCGGTTCTGCGCTTGTCACGCTCAACCTTGCTGCACGAAACGAGGGCTACGGTGTCGATGTCCGTTTGCTCATGGACTGCCAACTCGCCCTCATTCCCGACGGCGACGCACTCCTGATGGAATTCGAGCCCTACAACGTATCCCCACTTGCCAGTGCCGGCGGATTGCTTGCGCCCGCCGAACGATTGATCGAAGATGTGATCCGGGTCAAGCTTGGCACAATGAAAGATCAGTTTCCCCCGATGCGTCTGCCGCTGGGCTTCGACGACAACATCAGCATTGACGGTACCACATCGAAAGTAAAAGGAACGCCGAACCTCGTGATCACCGCCCCGCGGCGCATCGTCGATTACAAACTCCGCATCACCGATGTACTCATGTTTGACAAAGTTGCGCTCGTCGGTATCAACCTCGAATCCCTTGCGGTGAGGTGAGGCATGAAAAACGCTAGGAATCGTGAGGTACGTGAGGAACGTGAGGGACGTGAGGATCGTGAGGGACGTGAGGATCGTGAGGGACGTGAGGATCGTGAGGGACGTGAGGGACGTGAGGGACGTGAGGATCGTGAGGGACGTGGGGATCGTGAGGGACGTGAGGATCGTGAGGGACGTGAGGATCGTGAGGGACGTGAGGATCGTGAGGGACGTGAGGATCGTGAGG
>JBATDG010000106.1:0-60665 GCA_049663345.1 Bacteroidota bacterium | reverse complement strand
GGTATGCGGCAAAAGCACACGCTAGCACGCATAGATTCAGTTCTGTCGCATTATTAGCGCTTTTACGATATATCTTTGACAAAATTCACACCATCAAGCTATGTTGGTTAACTATCGTACGTGTGGTCACAGCTCAACGAAAGTTACTGGCGTTCTTGCTTACAACAACCTTTTTTACCATCGTATCGCCCTCAGCAACAATAACCATAATATACACGCCATCATCAAGTCGATACTCAAATGAGATTCTGTCATCCAGTCTATTGTAGCTGTAACGCGAGCGGTCTATCGATCTACCAAGATAGTCGAAGAGAACTACGTTTTTAACCTCAGCTAGTCCATCGATCTGCAATATTTGCTCTGTAAATGCAGGAGACGGGTATGCAATTACTTCGCTGCTCACTGGAATGATACTTTTATCGCCGTTCGTCGCACTCTTTGGGAAGAATCCAGTGTATGTTGAATCAAAGGTCGTTAAATATTTTGCAGCCAGGATGCTGTTCTCACCTGGGTACACAGACAGGAGACTATCAAGAATAGCAATATAAGATGAATCTCCAACTCGATTGATTAATATCTCGGCCTTGTTCGCTAAATACTTTGCTTTAATTTCTTTTGGAACGGTCCGATATAATATGCTGTCAATCGCAAGCACAGCGCCTTCGGTATTGTCCAAAAGTATCTCCGCCGTAATTAGGTCGACCAATGCACTATATGTTATAAACTCCAATTGAATACCGGGGTTGTATGGCTTAAATGCGTACTTTCGAAGAGTATCACGCGCGGCAATGTCCTTATCATATATATACGCTGACCTAAGGGCTAGCATCTTAATACCTATTTCCACACTATCCAGAGAATTATCAATAGTATTGTATGCAAGAGATGCTGCTGAATCAGTAAATCCTAATAGTACTCGGGTTAGGATTATTTGCGCTTCGTCGGACAGTGTAATGGGAGAATAGTTTCCACCAGAAGGCTGAGTAGCCCATTGGTCACAAGCATCATCTATACCGAGGAGATTCAAATCTGTTTGTACGTCTCCATTCGTTGTCTCCTGATATGCGGTAGACTCTCCCCAGTAGTTTCTGAACGCCATTATCAAACTTCCCTGTTCGGCAGTCATTTGACCCAAATCCGAACTTTGTGGCAGAGTCTTGGTTGGCGTACTGAACGAGTTCCAATCACCAATATAATCTAATGGCAGTGGATCGCCTGAGGCCAGAGGCGTGCCTAGAAAAATCTTCGTTACATCCCAATCATTAATTGGATAATAATTGTTGCTCGCACCAATATTGTAGTCATTCCATGAGAAACAGTTATAACCTTGAAGTAGTGGATTCGATACCTGAAGCTCTCCATAGCTATCTTCCTCTGCGCCTGAGTAATTCATATAATTGCCTTGGACATAACTCTGGTTATCTGCTTGCAAACCATATGCCGTATTCCCTATGGCTTGATTGCGATGAAAGCTGATTTGCGATTGGTTTGCCCAGAGGCCACAGTATCCCTCAGTCGGGGTCTCAATCCCATTGGTCTTTCCGTTTGCATTAAGAACATTTTCTCTTAACATGGCAATCGAATTAAACATGGCAATACCATGCTTGATATTGCTTTGAACATGATTTCCCCTTAACTCCAATCTGTTCGGATTACCCAATGTCTGATAATAATCTATATTGGATTTATGGTTGACTATAGAAATTCCATGCATTTCGGAGTATCCAATAGTCGATGAGTCTATCCTGTTCGGACAGCTATGGTTAAATGTATAGCCAACATACAAAATACCAGCCCCAGCATAATAAATGGCTGAGTTATGCACGTAAAGTGAGCTATTCCATGCCCTAATCCCCATAGTTATACAGTACATAATTCGGCATGAAATTAATTCTAAATGATGTTCCAGAATGTTGTAATCTGGTAGCTTAGCATCAATTCCAGTAATTGTATTATAAATCGCGCAATCCTTCAGGTATAGATAGTAGCTCGATGGTTGGGATAGACCAGGGGTATTCATATAATTTGCTTTTATCCCATTCCATGGATCGTCACGTGCGTTAGGTGACCCGGCGTAATCGCTAGAGGCTAGAACAACAGTTTTTAAATTGTTTATTTCATGCCCTGTGATTATCAAAGTCGTGGTAATATTAGGGTCATTTTCAAAGTCTACTACTATTCCAGTTAATGACTCAAAGCGCACAACCGTATTTTGGTAGCCACTTGTATAATCATCGTAATAGTCGTGAATTTGAAGGGTCTTTCCTGTACCGATCAAGAGGGAGGCAGTGCAAGCCAGAGGCACATCAAGTATTGCGTAATCACAGGCTACTGGATAGGACTGGGCGTTAGAAAGTGTAAAGGGCATCGTTGAATTCGGATCGAGACCATCGCGATACCTGCTCCCATTAGCATTGTTTTTCCAGTAGGTTTTATTAGAACCAATTGTGATTGTGTCCCATGAATCGGTATTTTGATTATATATGTATACTTCGATTCCGGAAATCCCTCTTACTACCCTGAAGATAAATTTGTTTTCCGGGCCGTTTGAATCACCTGAATACATCCAACGACCATCGATTGTATTCAGGGTAAAAGATACTTCTGGATCTTCGTTTTCATTTCCCACGGCAAAGGTGTAATTACCCCAGCCGATCATTCCCGTACAATTAGGGGGTTGTGCTTGATCATCAGTTTCATATATGCTTTCCCAACATATATACGTGGTACTGTGCGTCAACTCATTTACTGAACCCGCTAAAGAGTTATTCTTCGTGCTGGTGCCGTAGTGAGTATAATCATTATATCCAGGATGCGAACTTGGAACCAGGACATTCCAAATTGCCTCGTGATCAAAAACTACACCGCTGAGCGTGCAACTGACAACAATCGGATCGACGTAGCTTTCTTCGGTATAGAATATCACTTCGCCCGGGCTATTCGAGTATGGCGGGTCTGTTGCAAAGCAATTCATGACTGAAGCTACGGTAAACATGAGAACCAAGCACATTGCGGTTTTCATGACATTCTCCATTTGGAATAGGTACGAAGATATTTGAAATAAACTGATGTTCAGGAGATTGCTGCTTTTACGCGATTGGAATAGCCTTCTCTCAGGGTTGCTGCGTGTTGATAACAGCAGCTTGGAGGGATTCAGTTTGTGAAACGCATGCATCTGTGGACTGCTCAAGACGAAGGGTGATAATAGCTGTAGCTCTACCTCGTACTCGTTTCTCCCTGTTCGTCTCGTTTGTCTTCTTCTCATGATCGCCCCAGCAGCAAATGCTTCGTCAGGTATCATGAGGCTACCATACGAAGCACAATCCACAGATGCAAGTGCCTAACACGCTCCGCCTCGCTCAAAAAGGCTTGGAACGCTGCTCCATACGGTACTCCGGGTTTCGATATACTAAATAACGACAACGAGTTACGCCACTTCGCGACACGACAGACTTTTTATAATATATATCTGAGCTTTTTCTCTCAAAACCGTTTTCGTGCCTTTATGGTATTACGACCTTTCCTTTCCGGTTTAAAGAGGCCGGGCAGAACCCGGCACAGACTCGTCACAGTACCTTCCGCTTCGGTATCCCGTATGTCGCCATGATCTCCGGCTCGGCTCGCAGGGAAGACAGGCTTTCTCGCGATCTGCTCATCGAGCTTCGCCGGCACAAGGGAGTCACTCAAGTGAGCTTGCAGCACGAACAGCAAGGTGGAAAACGGAGTACGACGTTTCGATGTCGTCGAACTCCGCTCCATCTTGCTTTCGCTTGGTGTTTCCCTCTCCGAAGCCGTTTCAATGAAGTAAGGCGCCGCTCCCTTCGACGCCCCACTAAGTTTTACAGTCCGAAAATCTTGCTCGTGCGAATCTGATAATCCGCTCTCATCTTGAGCTGAATCTTGTGGCTGATGTACCAGGTGCACAGGTTGTACAACGCCCAGAGGTTCTGCACGCGCTGTTTTTCTTCTTCCTGTTCGTGGATGTACTTCGCGATCTTCTGTCCCATGCTGCGTTCGACTTCTGCACGAAAAGATTTGTCCACCTTCGTGTTTTGCAGCGTCTCGATACGGTGTTTGATCACCGGTAGTTTCTCGCCAGTGTTTGACAGGATCCGCTGAACATTCTGGATGTCAAAGTTTAGAGTATGGCGGCCGTAGAACTTGGAGAGAACCGTTCCAAACACCATGCCGTTCTTTCAGATGCCACGAATGGCTCCCATAAGCAACTGGACACCACTACTGCTGTCGTAGCTGTTGTGCACGTACATTGACAGAGCGATGTCGCTCCTGCCGTCGTGTATCGTGAATTCCGGAAACTTCAGCTGAAGCCGCATTTTTTCGTCTGAGACGAAAGAATGGCTCAGGTCTATATAGTAAGCCACGTGCAGCTTCTCGATCTCTTCGAGTAGAGGCTCAATCACTTCCGCATTGGACACCAGCTTATACGAATTTCTTTGTATGGATATCAAACCTCCGCTATCGGAGCGTGTGATTGCTTTGTGCTCCCGTGAAGCGACGGGCATGCCGTCAACTCCTGGAAGATCAGAATAAACGGCCGTTGACTGATGGTAACGCTACTCGAAAATTGACCCCCTCCAGTAACCGAAAACTGACCCCTCTGGTTGGTTGAAAAATACAGGTTTTTACAATTACCACAAGTGATCCACGCTGCCATTGCGCAGAAGCCGCATGGTTTTTTCGTTGCGTTCATGGTTTCCGCTCTGCTTTGCGTGACGATGCCTTGGCGGTCTTCATCGCCTGTTTGAGGCGGTAACTTTCCCACGTGCACTCAATGTTGTGTGCCCGGTGTTAGCCGATCGAGCAACGCAGCAGTCATGTTCGCATCGCCGAAGACCTGTGTCCAGTCGGCGAAGCCGAGGTTGGTCGTGATGATCACCGATGTACGTTCGTGCCGCTCAGCCAGAACCTGGAAGAGAAGTTCCGCACCCTCCCTCGAAAACGGGACGTAGCCGAGTTCATCGACGATCACCAGATCAAAACGAGCGTACCGTCCAATCAAGCGACTGAGTTCCTTTTCGCTGCGTGCTTCGATCAGTTCGTTGGCCAGAGCGTGGCCGGTCGTGAAGCGGACGCGATGGTTGTGCCGGCACGCCTCAATGCCCAGCGCCGTGGCCAGATGCGTCTTTCCCGTTCCGCTCTTGCCGAGCAGGATGATATTGCCGTGCGCAGCGAGGTATTCGCCCCCAGCCAGTTCGCGGACCAGACGCCGGTCCAGTTCCGGTGCTGCCTCAAAATCGAAGAGTTCGAGCGATTTGATCAGGGGGAAGCGAGCTTCCTTGATGCGACGTTGTTCGCGATTATCGGCACGGGTACGCAGCTCCATCTCGGTCAGCTCCATGAGGAACTGCCCATAATCGGAGCCGCCCTCACGGGCTTGCCGCAGGTGCGTCTCGATATGCCGAGCCATGTTCGTCAGATTCAGTTCCCGCAGTTGCGCTTGCAACAAAGCCAGCGTGGCGATCTGGTTCATCGAACACCTCCCAGGGCGGCGTACACCGTCACGTCTGCTTCCGGGAGCCGGGGGTACCGTTCCAGGGGCGCGATGGCAACGGTGGGCGTACGGTGATGCAGCAGATGCCGCACACCCTCGCTGTCGCGGATGCCAACGGTGAGTGCCTCTGCGATGGCCGCCTCAACTGCTGTTGCGGAATGGTCGCGAAACAGCAGCAGCACATCGATGAACTCCTTGGTGCCGCGATTAACTTCCTGCACATCGCGAAAGCGTTCGAGGAGCAGTTCCATCTCCGGCGTCCATTTTGCACGCCACTACTTGATCGGGCGTGCGCTATCGAAGGCAAGCGGGCGCTGGCGCAGCAACTCGAGGTAATGATCGGGGTCGAGTTGCCATTTGCCGCTACCGTGCTGGCGACGATGAACCACGACGCGTTTACCTTGCGAGAAGAACTCCAGCGTATCGATGAAGCTGATGACCCGGATCGGATACCCGGCCAGATGTGTCGGCACCGAGTACCGGTTCTTCTCGAAGATGATCGTTGAATATTTATCCGGGTACTTCGTCAGCGGGGGCGGGGTGTTCTCAAACGGCACTGCCGGCAACGCCAACAGGACCGCCTTCTCCTCTTCGAAAAGCACTTGGACCGGCTTGTCCTTGCCGCTGATCGTGTGACCGCCATACCCAATGCATTGTGCCAACAGGCGCTCATTGAGCTCCTCGAGTGAGGCGGCCTTCGGTACCGGCACCAAGAAGTTCCAGCGCACGAACCCGACCAATCCCTCGACGCCGCCCTTCTCGTTCCCGGCGGCGCGATTGCAGAAGCGTGCCTCGAAGGTGTAGTAGGCGCGGAAGCGTGTGAACGTCTCCTGCTCCACCCGGTTCTTGCCCTGGAGGATGCGCCGTACGGCAGTGGTCATGTTGTCAAAGACAAGAATCCGGAAGATCCCGCCGAAAAACAGGAACGCATGCATCATTGCGTCAAAGAGCGCCTGCTGCCGCTCGCAGCGGTAGAGTCGTACAAACGGCTTGCCCGAGCCTTTCGATCGCATGCAGAAGTAGTGCAGGCGTTCGATCACGCCGTCAATCTCGGCGTAGGCCTGACCCCAGTCCGCCTCTGCTTCCCGGCCCGGATCCGGCTGCAATGGCAGAAACACCTTGCAGGTTCTCAGACCAAGCTTGATCTTCGCCTCGCGCACGTACTTGCGTACCGTCGACACGCAACCGGGGTACGCGTGCTCGGCTACCAAACGCTGAAAAACGCGCTGCGCCGTATGACGTTGCTTCCGCGGCTGTTGCTTGTCCGCTTCGAGCCACTGATCGATGATAGAGAGAAATGGTCCGAGAATGGGGTACGGCTGCGTTGCCCGAGGCTGATAGCCGGAATATGGCCCGCGCAGTGCCTTGCGAACGGTATTGCGCGAATGACCTGTCCGGCGGACAAGGGCTTTGACGCCTTCGCCGTACTTCCTGTGCGCAATGCGTATCAGTTCGTATTGATCCATGCTGAGCATCCTTTCTCCTTCGCTGCGATGATCTGCAATATCGCAGGAAAGGGCTATGCCCAGGGGGGTCAATTTTCGGTTACTGTTTCGGGCTCAGGGGGGTCAATTTTCGGTTACCGAAATCATGTTTTGGACGAGCATGCGTACTGTGCCCGACGCTCTCGTACTGCGACATGAAGACCGTTGCTGCTCATACTGTGTGCCTTCTGATGTTAGTAACACAATTATGAGGCAACGAATGCTTCCGTGCATACCGCTCGGTAACATTAATTATGAGTCAATGCGTCCCACAATCTTCCCGGAAGTGCCATTAATTGGCCCGAGTACTATTCCCGTCGATGTGATGTTTTATTTGATGATCATTATCGTGGGGATCAAGCTGGAGAGTGGGAGGATTTAACAAACGTTGCCCCCAATAAGCCGTCTGGGTATATTAGTTTGTGGGAGGATTATGATGACGAAGAAGTCAAAAGTTTATTTAGACAGGCATCGACCTTGGGGTGGGATATGATTGGAATTTTTGCACAAAATTTCACCGACAATCCAACGAATTCAGATATGGAGGATTGGCCGCCTTGCAGGGATTTCTGGACCAGGTTGGATATCATGTGTAGAGAGGCTGTCGTAGCCGGGTGGATGGTTTCTTCAGCAAGCACATATGTTTATAAATATGAAACATGGTACTGTTGGGAGTCAAATTGTGAATGTGATCCGGATTTACCAGAAGGGTGGCGTCCATACCCACGCCCAAAACTTGAGAAAGGATGAAATTGTGGTCTTCGTTGCGCGTTTTCTGCTTATAGGATCTATCCTAATCCTCCTAGTTTCGAAAAGTTACTCACAAGATTCAGGAGCCACTATATCATTAGAGGTCCGTGACCAGCCTGTGGCAACTTTACGTGCCGAGGCATTGGGACCATATGTTTTCTCTTATGGTGCTACATTTGATCTGCATGTACTCACGACTCCGAGCAAGATTGGACGCGCATGGAGATTCAGTGCGAGAATCGGCTTTGATAACGGCTGGGCTCCATTCACGAGGGATGACGGATATGAATACACCGATTACAATGTCTGTATTGTTGGTGCGATGCTACTGGATGCTGCGAGAGTAGAATTTTTCTCCGGAACGTGCTATAGGAAGCTCGCTTCATTGACCGGCTCTAATCAATCCTGGGGGATCGGCGCGCCGGATGAGGGACCGAAATGGATCGGCGGAGCCGAATTCCTGTATTATCTAACGAATTATCTTGGATTGGAAGGCCGGGTAACATTGAGTATCGGTGATAACCATACGCGGACGGTCTTGGACTATCTCGGCGCATCCGGTGTTGGTGTCTACGTCGTATGGGATTGGGAGTGATGTTCAAGGGAATGTCCCAGACTTAGTTGAAATTTCACTGGAAAAAGAACACGACGGTGAGTACTATCAGAGGGTTGTTTTTGCACAATAAACCTGAAGGAAGGATCATCGCCACGTCCTTGATTATTCAAGACATAAAAATTTCCGGGTGAAGCCCCGGTTGTGGGTTTTCCGGTGTTTTTGTCTGATCGAGTGGTTTTTATCAAAAAAAGGGGTGACGGAGATGGGAAAATTCCATTCCGGATCGGGGACCTCCGCCCTCGCCACGGCGAGTCTTCGACCTTCGGGGCTTACGATGATCGCTCAAGCAGTCCGCGCGCGGCGGCGAGGGCTTCTTCGACCGGAATGCGGTGCATGTCGTCGTGGGTGGGACAGTCGCCGGCGCGGCAGGCCGGACAGGCGGGATCGGGGGCGGGAGAAAGGATGGCGCTGCGTTCGGCGCGGGGACCCCAGCGGCGAACATTCACCGCAGTTCCGAAGGGATAGAAGCCGAGGACGGGGACGCCGCAGGCCGCAGCGATGTGCAAAGGACCCGTGGAATTCGACACAAACAATCGGGCTTCGGCAAGGACGGCAGCGAGAATATCCAGCGGCAGCTGCTCGCGCAGGAGACGGATGCGCGCGTCACCCCCGGCAACGGTTTCCATCAACGGGAGTTCCGTAGCCGTACCGGTGACCAGAAGCTGCAGGGTCGGATATTCCGCAAGCAGGCCCTGTGCGAGTTCGGCGAAGCGGTCCGCGGGCCAGTCCCGCGCCGATCCCCCGCTGCCGGGATGCAGCACGGCAAAGGTCGCGGCGTTACTTCCGACCTGGCGCTCTGCCTTCGAATCCGTGATGACCGGAAGTTCTGAATCCGCAGCTGCGTGATTGACAGCTGTGATGTCGATACCCGCACGCTGCAATGCGGCAAGCGCCAAGGCACGGCGGCCGGCGTCGATGTGAAGCGCGGGATGCAGGTCGGCGGGTACGGCGATCCCCGCTTCTTCGAGTAATCGGAGATTATACTCCATTTCGTGGCTGTCCCCGCTCCGGCGATGCTCGGCGCGGCGATGGGTAAACAGCGGCGAGTACCAGCGGTAGCGGCTGCCGATGCGCATGGGGATTCCGGCAAGCGCAGCGGCGAGGGCGAGGCGGGGACGCGGATACGCGAATACCGCACAATCGATCTTTCTTTCTCTCAACGTGGAAGCGAAACGGCGGACACCACCGTGAAGATCGCGTCCGCCGATTGCAATGATTTCGTCGATATTCGGGTCGAGAGAAAGCAGCGGCCGGGTGTATTCCTGCACGCAAAAAGTCACGCGCGCAGCAGGATCGGCTCGCTTGATCGCTTCCGCGAGCGGCAGCGTCAGGATGAGGTCGCCGATGCGGTCGGTGCGGAAAATGCAGTAATGCATCGGGTCCGCGCGCCGGGATCAGAGTTTGGCGAGGAATTCCTTCGCACGCGCCGTATTGGGCGAGTCAGGGTACTCCTTGATCAGCTTCTCCCAATACTTGCGCGCTGTCACCTTGTCGTCGCGCGAAGCGGCGAGGGCGCCGAGATTGTACATGGCCGTGGTGTTTTTTGGTTCGAGCTGCAGCACCTTGAGGGCGACCTGTTCGGCCTTCTCCGGAGCCTTGTTGTCGAAATAGGCCACCGAGAGATCGAGCATGACGTCGGTGTTTTTCGGTGCGGCCTTGCTGTAGCGCTCGAGCAGCGGCAGGGCGTCCGCACCCCGGTGTCCGTCAAGCAGCATGCGTGCCAACATCAGCACATCGCTGGTGTCGGAGGCAGGCTGAGCAGTGACTTTCTTTTCCAGCCTGTCCAGCTCTTCCATGTAGGAACCGATCACATTGGATTTGCTGGGCGTGTTGTCGCCCTGGACATCCGGATGTCCTGGAGGCATTGCGCCTTCCTGAGCGGTCTGCTGCGGGGTGCCGTCACCGTCAGGAAGCAGAATAACTATAGCGAGGATGGCGACGAGTACGGCGCCGATGATCAAATAAAGCCGGGATGCTTTCATGGTTCTTCCTTTATGTCTTTTTTTTCTTGCGCGTGTGATGCACAATGCAACCTGCATGATACGAAAATTGTGCGAGAAGAGGGAACTGTCCCGCGTTTTCGAGTCTGCCGCCATCTTCCGATATTAGGGAATCTGTCTTTGAACCATTCACACAACGCCAACACCGTGCAGCCACATTCACTTGTTCTTGCCTCGCGTTCTCCGCGCCGCCAAAACCTTCTGAGGCAGATCGGTCTGCACTTCGAATGCATCCCGAGTACGGTCGAGGAAATCATCCCCGAGACGGTTCCTCCCATAGAGCATGTGACCATACTCGCAGAACGCAAGGCGCGCGACGTGGCCTCCACGCTGAGCGATGCCATCGTGATTGGTGCGGACACCATCGTCGTGCACGAAGGCGAAATCATCGAGAAGCCGGTGGACGCGGAAGATGCCGTTCGTATGCTGCGGCGGTTAAGCGATCAGCGGCATGAGGTGTACACCGGGTATTCGCTGGTGGAAGTCCCTTCAGGACGCATAGTCACACGCCACGTCCGCACCGAGGTGTGGTTCCGTCAGTTGGACACGGATGAGATTCTCGCGTATGTGGCGTCGGGTTCCCCGATGGACAAGGCCGGCGCCTACGGAATACAGGACGACTTCGGTGCTGTGTTTGTCCGCCGCATCGTCGGGGATTTCTACAATGTGATGGGTCTCCCCCTCTGCGATTTCTACTGCACGTACCGCCGATTTACCAATCAGAAACATGAGGGCTGTAATGGGATCGAACTGGCGTAAAAAGCTCATGTTTTCGCTGGCCTTCGGTGCGCTGGTGTTTATAGCACTGACGATTTACGCCGACCTCGACAAATTGCTCGCGGCGTTCGCACAATTCAACTGGGCCTGGGCACCGCTGATTCTCGCCTGCACGATGACGAATTATCTCTTCCGCTATCTCAAGTGGGATTTCTACACCGCCACGCTCGGCGTGCGGCCGAAAACTTCGGAGAACCTCATCATTTTCTTCACGGCCTTCACGATGGCCGTCACTCCGGGGAAATTCGGCGAGGTGCTCAAATCGTATCTTCTCAAGAAAGTGAACGGCACGCCTATCCGGCGCTCGGGACCAATCATCGTCGCCGAACGTCTGACGGATTTCATCGGGCTGGTGATCCTGCTGCTCCTCGGAGCATACATGTTCGACATCAGCCGCCTGGCCGTGATCGCTTTCGCAGTATTCTTCGCAGCGGTGACCGCATTGCTCGCCTGGCGGCGGGGTTCACTGGCGCTGATCGAATTCTTCGGCCGGCTCCCCTTTCTCGCCCGCTTCGTCGAACACGCGCACAGCGCCTACGACAGCATGCATGTGATGCTGCGTCCGCGTCCCCTCTTCATCGCCATCGCGCTCAGCGTCGTCGCCTGGTTTTTCGAATGCTTCGGCTACTGGATCATCCTGCATGTGTTCGAGGCGCCGCCCACCGTGCTGAAGGCCACGTTCATCTACGCCTTCTCCACCGTCGTCGGTGCGGTAAGCATGCTGCCGGGCGGACTCGGCACCACCGAAGGCAGCCTGACCGGACTCGCGCAGCTCGCCGGCGCCACGAAGGACGTCGCCGTCGCCTCCACCTTCATCATCCGCACCGCGACGCTCTGGTTTGCCGTGCTGCTGGGGATCGTGGTGACATTGTTGTTCCAGAACCGCCTGCATGTGAATATCGATGAGATCGAGTTGGAAGAAGGGGAGAAAGACCTCACCCCCAGCCCCTCTCCTGGGAGGAGAGGGGAGGAAGACCTCACCCCCTAGCCGCGGCGAAGCTCGGCAGCGAAGCGGGCGAAGCGAAGACGGGCGGCCATTGCAGGACCTCACCCCCGGGAAAGACCACAGGACCTCACCCCCGGGAAAGGCCACAGGACCTCACCCCCGGGAAAGACAACAGGACCTCACCCCCGGGAAAGGCAACAGGACCTCACCCCCGGCCCCTCTCCTTGAAGGAGAGGGGAGAAAGAAAGAGGAGAGGGGAGAAATATAGCTGACTTTTCATCATACGTTTAGGGAGAACGTGTCATGTTTTGTATTATTGCGAAAAACGCGGCGCTGCTGTGCGCGGCGTGCTTTGTCCTGCCGCTGTATGTGCATGCGCAGGTGGTTCCGGGAACGGAACCGGGTTCTGATGATGTGGCCGAAAATCCGGCTTTGGAAGTGCTGCTGAATGAGCGGAGCGAGGGAGAACAGTCCGCGCTGCTTGAACAATTTGAGGAGTGGCAGCGCACACCGCTGATACTCGAGCGGGCGCTGCTGCGCGAAATTGCGGCCCTGCCCTTTCTGACGCTGACGGAGGCGCGGCGCATTCGGGCCATTGCCCGCGATGCGTCAGGGACGCAGCAGGAGGTCGACTCCGTGCTCACAGGGGATGCGAACCGCCTCGCGCTGCTGCATGCCTGTACGCGTCTGCGGAAGCCCATAGAAGATGCGCCAGCGTACGCCGTCGCCCTTCGCAGCCGGATGCAGCAGGAGGATCAGCCCCGTGCGGGATTTCTCGACGGTAGCTATCCCGGTTCGCGCCTGCGTCTGCAGCAGCGGCTGAAGGCGTCCGTCGGCGCTCATGTCGAGGCGGCAGTTGTGATGGAAAAAGACCCGGGTGAAATTACGCTCACCGATCACCTGGCGGGATACGCGTCCGTGC
This sequence comes from Bacteroidota bacterium, assembly GCA_049663345.1. Classification (GTDB taxonomy): domain Bacteria; phylum Bacteroidota; class Ignavibacteria; order SZUA-365; family SZUA-365; genus SZUA-365. Next base: position 47,658 of record JBATDG010000106.1, on the reverse strand, counting down.
GGGATATCGGGATCATACGCCGTGCGGTGCTGGGAGATTTCGCAATCACGGCGGGACAAGGCCTCGTCTTCTGGCAGGCCTTCGGCCTCTCCAAAGGCGGTGAAGCCGTGCGCGTGGGCAGAAATCCGGACCTGCTCTCCCCCTTCAGCTCCGCTACCGAAGGATTCGGCGCGCGAGGCGCCGCGCTGGAGCTGGGTGGAGAGTTTGCGGACGCTGTGATCTTTTATTCCCGCCGGGGACGCGACGCCAGCATTGACGAAGAGTCCGGCACGGCCGGGGCGTTCAGTATCGACGGACTCCATCGCAGCGAAAGCGAACTGGCGCGAAAAAACAGTGTGGAGGAAACGATGGCGGGGGGACATCTCACTGCCCACTTTCCGGTACCCGGCGGCACGCTGGCGGCCGGAGTCTCGGTACAGGGGGCACGGTATTCGATTCCTTCGCAGCCGCGCACGCCGTTCGGTTTCGAGGGCGACGAGGCATGGGTGCTGGGCGCGGACGCCAGCTGGAGCAGCGAACGCTTCATGTTTTTTGGAGAAGCCGCGCTGGCGCATACGCATGTGCCTGCATTCATCGCCGGTTTCGAGGCCGAAGCCACATCGCGGGTGTCCATCGCCCTCATTGCCCGGAGCTATCACGAACGCTTTGTCAGTCTGCAGGGAGCGGCATTCGGCGAAAGCGGCAGTGTGCAGAATGAGGAAGGCGTGTATGTCGGGCTGCGGCTGCGTCCCGCCGCGCGGTTGAAAATCAATGCCTGGGTCGATATCTACCGCTTCCCCAATCGTACGTACTTCGTCCACCTGCCCTCCTCGGGCGACGAAGCGATGTGCACGGCCGAGTACGGACTCGACAGCCGCACGGCGCTGCGCCTTCGGGTCGCACAGCTTCGGAAAGATCAGACTGTAGCGGCAATCGACGATGTCGGGCGGGATATTCGTCCCATTGCCCGGCGCATACAGAACAGCCTGCGCATAGAGCTTCAGCATGAAGCTGAAAACGGCACACGCCTTCGCCTGCGCGCAGAGTATGTACACATGGGCTGGGATTCCTGGCTCGCCGATGCGGAAGGCATGCTGCTGTCGGCGGATCTGCGGCTGCGTCCCTTTCCCGCGATCAGTCTGCTCGGACGCCTGACCGCCTACGGTACGGACTCCTACGACTCTCGTCTGTATCAATTCGAGCATGATGTCCGCGGCGTCATGCAAAACGTGGTGATGTACGGCGACGGCCTCCGTGCCTACCTCCTCCTTCAATGGCAGCCCCTGCCCGCCTACACCCTCGGCCTCCGCTATGGCCTGACGATAAAGGACGGCACCCGCTCCACCGGCTCCGGCGCCGACACAATCGAAGGCGATCGCGTGGGGAAATTATCTCTCCAGCTCGATGCTGAATGGTGAAGGGCGGGAGGACGGGAGGACCGGAGGACGGGAGGACCGGAGGACGGGAGGACGGGAGGGCGTGAGAAACGGACCCGTAGGGGCGAACCACCTTCCATACCGCACCGAACGTCCGGTACCGATAGATACCGTCAACCGCGATGGCGTTTCGGTTTTCTCGTTGGTTCGCCCGGAACATCTACCCCGAAACCCAGCCCCGCAGGTGTGGGACATTCCCGCCCGGGGCTCACCCGTCTTCGCTACGCTACGCCGCGGCACGAGGCCTGGGCTATAATCGGTCGCCCTTTCAGGGCGAAATGGGAGGAGGTGGGCTGGGGTGCGCCTAACCCAGGGCTACAGCCCTGGGCTATAATCGGTCGCCCCTTCAGGGCGAAGACGCACGAGCGTAATCTTATCAATTCTATCAGCTATCAGCCATCAGCTATTCGCTATTCACTATCAGCTATCAGCCATTAGCTATCAGCCATCAGCTATCAGCCATCAGCCATTAGCTATCAGCCATTAGCTATCAGCTATCAGCTATCAGCTATCAGCCATCAGCCATTAGCCATTAGCTATCAGCCATTCCCCTCATCTTCGCTTTCTAAAATCTGAAGATAGCTGCGATACCGCAGGGGATGGATATCTTCCCGCTCGACGGCGTCCTTGACGGCGCAGCCGGGTTCGTGGGTGTGGGTGCAGGAGGGGAAACGGCAGTCGTCGGCGTGGCGCAGGAATTCGGGGAAGTAGGTGTGGAGGTCGTCGGGGTCGAACTGGAACAGACCGAATTCGCGGATGCCGGGCGTGTCGGCGATGAAGCCGCCTTCGGGCAGTTCGTACAAGGTGCTCTGGGTGGTGGTGTGCATGCCGCGCTGACTCTGATCGCTGAGCTCGGCCGTTTTTTCGTCGAGGTCGGGGATGATGAGATTGAGCAGACTGGTCTTCCCTACCCCGCTGTGGCCGGAAAGCACGGACAGCTTCTCGTGCAGCAGCGCCTGCAATTCGTCAATCCCTTCGCCGCTGATGCAGCTCGTGAGCACGACGGTGTAATCGAGGTCGCGGTACATCGCGGCGATGTCTTCGACGAATTCCCGATCCTCTTCATCCGGAAGATCGATTTTGTTGATGCAGATATGCGCTTCGAGTCCGCCCATCGCAGCAGCGATGAGGTAGCGGTCGATGAGTCCCGGACGCAGCAGCTCATCCGTCGCGGCGACGGCTATGATCACCTGATCCACGTTCGCGACCAAAACCTGTGCGTATTCCGCAGAACGGATGGAAGTGCGAAGCAGAAACGAGTCGCGCTCGAACACATGCGTGATCACGCCGTCGTCTTCACCCATATCCTGATAGCGCACGATGTCGCCGATGGCAACGAGCGTCGCATCTTTGTTCTCGGTAGTGGTGGAGCGGCGGGGACGCGCCTGCTTGAATTCCGTACCATCCTGCAAAAGGATGTTGGGTCCGCCGGTCTGCACGACAAGAGCCTCGCTCTCGGATTCGGCGTTCACTAGCTGTCCCTTTCGCGGAGCCCCCAGCTTGCGGTCAACGGTGTCGCCCTCGCTTTCACCCTCGCCGGCATACTGCCAGCGGGCAGTTCCCTTCCGCCACTGCTTCTCGATATACTTGCGCTTGCTGACGCGGCGAAACACCTTCCCGCTGCTGCTGTCGCCGCTTTTGCCAACTCCCTTCCCGCTGCCGCTGTCGCCGCTTTTGCCAACGCCCTTCCCGCTGCCGCTGTCGCCGCTTTTGCCGACTCCCTTTCCCATGCTACTTTCCGCTTTCTCCGTTGGCGGGCAGAGTGTAGGTTTTGCACCAGGATGTCAGATCGTCGATCAATGATTCGACGACGTAGCCCTCCTGCTGATAATTCCACGGACCCGGCTTCGCCGCGGTCTCGATGAAAAGATGGTAGCAATTGTCGTACACGCGGAAGACGGTATTCGGGACGTCCTTCAGAATATCCTGCCACATGATGAAATCCATCTGCGGCGCCTGATAATCCTTGGTTCCGCGCGCGATGAATATTGGCTTCCCGAGTGCTCGGGCGTATGCGTGCTGATCCCGCTTGTGAAGATCGTAGTAATACGCAGCGGGAACATTGAGCAGCGCTTTCGTCGGCATCAGCTTTTCTTCCTGAATCTGCTTGACTTTCGCGAGCTCGGCGTCAAGTTTGATTTGCTCTTCGACGGAGACGGAATCCTGCTGCGAGGCAATGAAGCGCAGCTGATCGGAGATGACAATCTCGAGCGGACGCGCGATCGGCGCGAGCATGGCCACTCCATCGATGGAAGGAGAATGTGCGGCGATCTCGGGAGCGAGCATGGCGCCGAGACTGTGACCGATCAGAGTAAGATGCGTCGTGTCTACCTTTTTCTGCTTTTTCAAAAGATCCATCGCAAGCAATGCGTCGTCGATGGTTTCTTCCTGAACAGTCGTCGTATTCCGGTTCATGTTGCTGCCGTACTTTTTCGTGCGCTTCACGTAGCGCAGCACCATGACGCCGCGGCTGGCAAGTCCCCAGGCGAGGTCGCGGAAAATCTTGTTGCCCGCGATGGTTTCATCCTGATCGCTGGGTCCCGAGCCGTGGACCAGCACCGCCGCGGGAAAGGGTCCCTTCCCTTTCGGTACGGTGAGCGTCGCCGGCAATGCATACTCGCTGCCGATCACAAGATCAGTTTCGGTGAAGGCGTTGGTGTCGGCATAGGACGGCGGGAGATAGCGGTACTCTTTCTCGATCGGATCGAGCCAGAACCCGCCGACGAGATTCAGCGAATCGACCACTACGCGGAAGGCGAGTGAGTCCTTCGTAAACAGCACGCGATGTGTGATGCTCGCATAGCTGCCATTGAGCAGGGCCGCAGTGAAGCGATGCGATTTCACCGGACCCGCTTTCGCGACCAGATCCTGAATGAGGGTCTCCCACTTTGACCGGTCGATCTTTTCCCGCATCGACGGGTGGGACAGCGCATCAAGGCGATCCCACTGATGCCCGATCAGCGCATCGATGAAAGCGGCCGCGATGGCTTTCTGCTCATTCGTCTGCGCCTGCGCGGCGGTGGAAAGTGTGATGGATAATGCAAGGATAACGGGGAGAATCAGATAACGCATTGGACAGTAATCTTGTGAAATGAATATCAATTTTCTGCAATTCTAAAAGATACGAAGAATGGCTGCCTGGGGAAAGGCACAAAGGCACAAAGGCACAGAGGCACAGAGGCACAGAGGCACAAAGGCACAGAGGCACAGAGGCACAAAGGCACAGAGGTCGCAGGACGATGCCGGGGAAGCATCAATGCGTGACGATGAGGGGCTGCGTGAGCACGCCCGCGGAGGTGTGATATTGAATGCTGTATGTTCCGGAATGAAGGGAAGAAATATCCAGTGGCATATCGGTCACTCCCTCGGCGATCACTTGCGGCGGGAGGGCGAGCACGTCCCGGCCGAGAGCGTCAATCACCGTGATGCGCAGGGACTGCGGCCCGGCTGCGGTGAGACGCAGCGTGACGACATCCTGCGCGGGCTGCGGCCACGGTTTCGCGGGAGCGAGTCCCGCAATCGCAACGACATTGTTGCGGCAGGAATCACGCATGACGAGCAGTCCATCCTCCATCGCGGCATCAGCATGGAGGTTGAGCTGCGCGAATCCCAGGCGCACGGGCACGAGGTAAGCCGGATCGCTTCGCAGCTGAAGTACGGCAGCCCCGGCGTCGAATCCGAGTTCCTGCCCGGGTCCATCAAGCCGCAGTGCAAGCACGTAGTCACTTCCTTCGAGGCGAACGGCGCTTGTGCGAGTGGTCCACTGCGCCGGAAGCGCGGCCTCTTCCCATGGCGCGGCTGCATCGAACTGTGCCAGCGCGGTGTCGACGCGGAGTTCCAGATCGATGAGCTGCACGCCTTCAGGCAGGTCGTGAGAAAGTACGTGCAGCGGCAGACGCGCTGTGCTGCGGCGGGCGCTGAGTACTGTGTCGAGTGCGATCCTTGCGGAGGCGGGACGCTTCACCGCCTCAAGACGCAGACAACTCGTGGGTTCGGCGATCAGCAGAGGCTGCCAGGGCTGAGAAGATGGCGGACCCTGCAGCATGATCCGCGCGATGGTGTAGTAGCCGTCGTTGAGTCCGCTCGCGGGAGGAACGACAGTCAACAGGTAGTTGTCACCAATCACATTTCCATTCACCGGCCATGCGCCGTCTGTTACTCCTGCGACCTTCATGCCGTTAAGCGGAAGCGCGAGCGTGAATGCCGGCGGCTGCCATCCGCCTGTCAACTGCACGCCGATAGCAACGGTCTGCAGCGTATCGCCCGGCAGCGGGTCGGGCGGTGAACACCAGACGGCGAGGGGCTGCAATTCGTTGGGACGATCAGGCGCCTGATACGTTGCGGTGGTCCAGAGCGTGTCGCCTGCAGAACGAACATAGCCCACTGCGATGGATCGGGTTTCGCCGTTCGCACACAGCGGCGACTGCACGGAGACCTCGCACCAGAGACGCGAAAGATCAGGCTCGATGAGCGCGCGATACACTGAGTCCGCAGCATTGGGATCGCTTTCGTACACCATGAATCCGCCTGACGCCTCGCTGAGCGTGCGCATGGCGTCTTCGCCGTCGGTACGGTTTTTCGCCAGAATCACATAGATGCGAATATTGTCGACCGCAGCGCGTCCAAGGACTTGATCCCAGCTGCGGCTAAACCAGGTAGTGTTATTGTAGCCGTCGGTAAAAAACACGATGGATTTCCGGGTTCCGCTCCCGCTGGCATTCACATCCTCGATCGCCCGGTGCATGGTTTCATACAGCGCGGTGCCGTTGAGCGGCCAGCTGGCGGAGGAGAGTCCGTCGACAGCTGAGCGCAACCGGGAACTGTCCCGCGTCATCGTCAGCTCCTGATCGACCGTAGTAGCGAAGGACCAGAGCGACGCTTCAGCGCCGTCGTCGGTGAATCCCATGCGGGCGAGAAAAAGACGCGCGGCTGCGATTTCCTTCGTGAAATTCCCGTCAAGACTGCGTTCGAAGCCGATGCCGAGCGAAGGACGCTCTTTCACCGGTTCAGGACAGTTCATGCTCACGGGCAGGAGTCGCCCGTTTTCACGCAGCACGATGCGGCTCGCATCGAGGGGAAAGACAACGCGGTTATTCTCGACCAGCCGCAGTGAAATCCGCAGCTCGGGATAGCCCGATGCATCAAGTCCGCCGATGTACAGCGCGTTCTGCGCCGGAGCGGCGAACGGGAGTGCGATAAGAATGGCGAGGAGAACAGTTCGCATGGAAAAATCTACGCAATCGCGAGGAGGAATGCCATTGGTGGTGAGGCGGGAAAATCTGGAGGGAGGCGTGGGAGGCGCCGAGCCAGCGCTCGGCGGTCCGAGGGGCACGGCGGTCCGAGAAGCACAGAGGTCCGAGGGGCACAGAGGTCCGAGGGGCACAGAGGCGCCGAGCCGGCGCTCGGAGGTCCGAGAAGCACAGAGGCGCCGAGCCAGCGCTCGGAGGTCCGAGGGGCACGGAGGTCCGAGGGGGCACTCAGGCGTTGAGGCGGGATTCGAAGGCGGCGATGCGGTCGGGGGTGCCGAGGTCGGTCCAGTAGGCATTGCTTTCAATGCCGTACAGCGTGTGTCCCTGCCGCATCCCCTCGCGGTAGAGTTCGAAAATGTCGCTGAAGCCGGCGCGGAAGCCGAGGCGAAATACATCGCTGCTCACGGCATGCACGCCGCAGAAACCGAGGCGCTGGGTATTTCCAGAGAACCGCTGCATGTCTTCGGGGGAGAGGAGGCCCTGCTCCTTCCACACTTCCTTGCCAATGAATTTCAACTGTTCGTCAAACAGCAGTGCGCGCGTGGTCTCGCGCCGGTTGACCAGCAGCGACGCGAGGGGACGCTCCCCCGCCGAGCGCGCTTTCTCAAGAATGCGAAGCAGCGGAGCAAGATCCGCCTCGGCAGCGATGTCGGCATTGTAGAGGAGAAACGTGTCTTCTTTCTCGAGCAGCGGCGCGGCGTTGAGCAGACCTCCGCCCGTTCCGAGAATGTCCGTTTCGCGCAGCACGCGGACCGGAACACCAGCATCGTTGTGCTGGAAATAGTCCTCGACTTGTTCTGCGAAGTGATGCGCGTTGACGACGATTTCATCGCAGCCCGCGCGCCGCAGGGCATCGACGGCCAAACGGATCATCGGCGCTCCGGCCACGGGAATGAGCGCCTTGGGCAGGGTTTCCGTATGCGGTGCGAGCCGCGTGCCGAAACCGGCGGCAAGGATCATACACTTCATGGGCGGCCTCTCCGGGGAAACAGCATTGCTTCGCGCATCACTGCCAGGCCTCGCGTTCGGTGTGCGTGACGGTGACATGAAAGTCGAACTGCCGCAGGATGCGGACCGCCTGCTCGGCACAGAACACCGAGCGATGCTGTCCGCCCGTGCAGCCGAAACACACCTGCATGTGCGAGAAGCCGCGCGCGACGTACGCATGAGCGGTGCGCTCAATCATCGCGATTGCATGTGTGAGGAATTCGGCGGTTTCGCTTCGTCCTTCGAGGAACTCGCGCACGTCGTCGTCGAGTCCGCTGCGATTCGCATACCGCGCCTCCCTTCCGGGGTTCGGCAGCACGCGGCAATCAAAGACGAAGCCGCCGCCGTTTCCGCTGGGATCCTGAGGAATGCCGGAGCGATGATAGCCAAAGGAATACAGATCGATGTGCAGCATCAGGGAATGACTGTTGGTATGGAAATGGTTGTGGGATCATCGGAGATCGAGAGCAGCAGCGAACGAAGCTCGGGCAGCGCATGCATGATTTCCGCACTGCGGAGAAGTTCGCCAAGCGCTTCGAGACGTGAGGGAATCAATGTGAGAAAGTCCGGCTTCCCTTTGTTGAGTCCAAGATTCCCGAAGGCCCCGAGCGCCTGCAGCAGCCGCAGGACGGCGAACCCGTGAAAGAGATAAAGGAATTCGCCGCGATTCAAGGGCTGCCGTTCCTCGAGCATGTCACAGTAGCGCGAGACGAGCAGCATGCGTTCGACTTCGGAGATGTTGCCGCGGGAATCATAGAGCAGCGCTGCGACATCGTAGTGAAGCGCGCCCAGCCGGCCCGATTGAAAATCGATGAACCAGGGTAGTCCATCGCGGACCATCACATTCCGGGACTGAAAATCCCGATACAGAAAACTGCTGCGGTCGGCGCGGAGCAGCAGCTCGATCAGTCCGCTGGTCTCGCGCTCAAATGCCGGGGCGTTCCACGAACGCACGACGAGCCGCTCAAGAAAATTCTCACGAAAATATCTGATATCGAACGCCATCGCTTCGGCGCCGAATTCCGGAGTCTGATAGCAGAGCGAATAGTCCACCGTGTCGGCGGCATCGACCTGGAAGCGCAGCAATTCGCCGAGCACCTGCGTGTACATCACCCGCATCTCCCCGCCACGGGCCGCTTCAGGAAGCGCCGCCTGCCAGCCGGCGAGCGTCATATCGCCGAGGTCTTCTTCGAGGTAGCTGCGGTCGTCTTCACTGATGGCGTAGATTTCTGGGACGCGGAGTCCCGCTCCGCGGAAGCCGCGGGCGAATCCGGTGAAGGCGCGATTCTCCGCGATATTCGGACCCAGTATTCCGATGGACGACTGCGCAGCGCCCCGGAGGCGGAATATGCGGCGGTCGGAAGCATCGCCTTTCATCGCGGCAACGGAAAGCACTTCCTCACCGAAATGCGCGATATGCATAGCGGCAAGTCCGGCAGTCTCAACTGTCGGGATGAAGGCCAGACTCATTGCATTGTCTCCTGACTCACAGTGCCGGCGCCGCTGCGGCTTCTGCAGGAAGCTTCATGATCATGGGATGGTATTTCGGCGAGATGGTGCCGAAGGACAGCAGTTCGTCGTGGAATTTCTTGAGCGAAAACGCCTTGCCGGCTTTCTGTTCAGCCCTGCGGCGAAGTTCGTTGATCTTGATGTTTCCGTAGAAATACGTGCTCAACTGGGCCGAGGTCAGGCAGGCACGGCGCCATTTGCCCGCGGCCTCACCTTCCTCCTGAAATCCTTTTTCCATCATCAGCGCCATGGCTTCGCGTTGGGTCATGCCCAGGGCATGGATGCGCTGATCGATGATGGCGTTGATCAAAAGACGCAGATGCATTTTCAGAACCTGCATCTTGAGTTCGGCGCCGCCATAACCAGCCGCTGCCATCATCTGTTCAGTGTACGTTGCCCAGCCTTCAGCGAACACGCCGCTCGGCATGACGCTGCGAATAAGCGTTGGCGCCTTCGCGCGATTGGCCGCGGCCAGTTGAAGGAAATGTCCGGGCATGGCTTCATGCACAGTGAGATTCTTCAGCATGTGGTCGTTGTATTCGCGGTAAAAAGATTTTTTTCGCGCGGGAGTCCAGTTCTCAGGCGTGGGAGAAATTGCGAAGAATGTCTTTCCGTTTTTCTCCAGCGCTCCAGGCGAGTCGCAGTAGGCAACGGCCACGCCGCGCTGGAATTCCGGCATGACGATAATCTCGACGGCTTCTGTAGGCATGGTCACAAGCTTATTGTCGGCGACGAAGCGCTGTATCTCCTCGAGATCTGCACGGACGTTCTCAACGATATTGCTGTCGCCGGGACAATCCTCCGCGAGGCGGTTCAGCACCGCGCTGATCAGCTGCGAGGAATCTTCGGGCATCGGAGTATCGGGGAACAGCCGGGGATGCAGTTCCGCTGCGACTGCACGCATTTCTTCCGTCGTCGCCGCAAGCTCGCGTTCGGCCTGTGCCAGCAGCTCTTCCGGCTGCATGTCGGAGTCCAGCCGGTGCGCAAATTTCTTCGCGTACATTTCCTTTCCGAGGCGGAAATCACCGGACGAACGCTGCAGCAGATCCATTTTCATCCAGTGGCCGAATTGCTTCAGCTCAGCAACCGCAATGTCCCTTGCCGCGATGGCTTCTCGCTGCTGCGCCTCGGGACATTGCTCGATAAACGGCTGCAGCGTTTCATTCAGCAGTGCGATCGTGCCTTCGTTTTGAAGAATGGCGGTTTGTGTATGAATGGAGGGAGGATTCTGCAGATTGCTTCGGGCTGCCGCGAGCATTGCGGGAATTGCGCGTAGGCGTCCGGTGATGGATTGCACCCGCTCTGGCACGGGAGCGAAGTCCCGCGCGATGAGCCCATAAATCGCATCGCCCGGATTATAGACAAGCGGATTCCATTCCCACTCGCGCAGTTCCTGCAATTCGAACAGCGACTCGCGGAGATTCCGGAGAAGAATATCATAGTCGATCATGTGCTGCGGTGAAAGGGTCTCGACGCGCATTGCGCTGAGCGTATCGAGATACGCTCCGAAGAAGGCCGCATCAGCGTCCACCCCCTCGCGGCTGTAATCATTCATCCGTGCATCATAGCGATGATCGCCGAGGGCAGTGGCATCCTCGGGATGCGAGGACAGCTGCGCTTCAAGAAATCGCGAAGCCAGCGCTTCGAAATCACGATCGGCCTCGCTGCGCGGGTCGCTGCCGCAGGAGATGAGAAGGGAGAATGAAATCGTGAGGAGGAGCAGAGAACGATGTTTCATGAATGCATCCAGAAGAAAAAGATTATGTGCCTTAAAAGTACGGGAATTCATGCCCGCACCGCAAACGCCAGCGAGGGCGACTTCCGAAGCGCGCCCCGGGGGGAAATGGAAAAAAGGAGAATATTCTCAGCGAATGCGGATTACGACAAGCGTGATGTCGTCGTTTTGATCGGCTCCGTCCCGATGATGCTTAACCTCCTCGAGCAGCAATTCCTGCAGCTCGGCGGCGGATATCGCCGCAGCGCCTTGCACAATGGCGAATACCCGGTCTTCCCCGAATTCGTTTCGCCTGGCGTCCATCGCTTCGGTCAGTCCGTCGGAATAGAGGACGATCAATCCCCCGGATTTCAGTGGAAACACTTTCTCTTCCAGCGCGTGATCGAAGACGTCCCCGGGCTCGAGACCGAGACCCATGCCATCCGAATTAAAAAAGTCCATCTCCCCGTTCAACCCTACCAGCGGATGCGTATGTCCCGCGCGGCACACGGTCGCTGAATCATTGTTGAAATCGAAGAGTACGAGAACCATGGTAATGAAGGAGCTGCGTTCCATTCCCTCATAGATAAGGCGATTCACCTTCATCAGAATATCTTTCGGACTCTCGAACATCTGCGCCGCAAAGCGGATCATGCCCTGCACTTTCGACATGTAAAGCGCGGCCGATACGCCCTTGCCCGAGACGTCGCCGACTGCCACGAGCAGACGGTTGTCCGGCAGCTGAATGTAGTCGTAGTAATCGCCGCCCACGGTCTGCGCAGGAATGCTGATTCCTGAAATATCGAGACGGGGAGCGCGGGGATTCTCCTTCGGCAGCAGTCCCTGCTGAATTCGCTGTGCGATGAGCAGCTGTTCAGTGATTTTCTGCTTCTCGATTTCCGACCTGTGAAGCCGCGCGTTTTCTATGGCGATCGCTGCCTGGCTGGCGACGGTGGACAAAAGGTCAATGTCCTCCTGTGAGAACACCTTACCGCTGAGTTTGCCGCCCACGTTGATGGAGCCGATCAGACGATCCTGAATAAACATCGGCACCATCAGAATAACACCTGATTCCTTGAGCTTCCGGCGATCGTCGTCGTCGCTCACGCGCTGATTCTCATCAAGCAGGGCAAAGTTTTGCGGACTGCGCGTGCTTTTGAGCAGTTCCACGACGCCTCCCGGACGATGGTCGAAAATGCACAGTTGTTCATCGATATTCTGTGCGAACGCGTGGCAGCCTTCCTGCTCATCGCAGAGCGACACCGACGCTTTTTCGAGATGCATGGTCGTGGAAATACGGTTCACCACCGAATGCAGAATCTGTTCGAGATTCATCTGCCTCGGGAGTTCATTGCTGAATTCAAGCAGCGCTTTCTGGTAATTGTACCGTTCCTGATAGAATACGCGATCGACTATTCTCTGTATCCGCCGCTTGAGCGGGTCGAAGATCAGCGCAATCACGATCACTGCGATCATGAGCATCACGGTGTTGTCGGCCTCGCCGAGGGCGTAGCCCAAAAGACTGCCAAGTCCGAAAACCACGCCGAGATATATCGCCGCGAGTGCCGCGGTGATAATGGCATAGATGATGCTTCGCCGCACGATGAGGGTGACATCCATCAACCGATGGCGAATGATCGAGTATCCGAAGGCCGGTGGAATGCCGATTATCAGCAGCGCAGGCAGAAGCAGATAGGGCTCAAGAAAGAGCACCAGCGGTTTACTCAAGGTCAGAATTGTGACGTACACGAAAGCAACGATGCCGATCACCGCGGAATGCAGAATCGGACGCAGCTGCCTGCGGCGTTCCGTATCAATACGTGTGAAATAGCTGTTCGCGAAGACTGCGAGTCCGCCCAGAAAATACATGAACGGGAGCAGCGCGGCCGAGAGGAACAGCCAGCGCGGCGCCTTGAAACTCCAGACGTGGAAAAGCGAAGCGGCCAGGACTGCGCTGGCGAGGACGCTCCCTGCATACAATGCCGTGATCACCCAGCGTTTGCCGGCCGCATCGCGCCGCACAGGAAAATGCAGGAAAAAGGTCACGAACACCGGAGGTGCAAGAATGCGGGCGATCATTCCGACGGCGGCAAGGAGATAGACCTTCCACGCCGGATCGTAGGGCGCCCCGACGCTGATTGAGGACATGCCGAAGAAGAAGAGGACGAAGATTCCGTAGCGCCCGAATTTCCGCTGAATCTCACCTTCCGGACGTGCGAGCACGACAAAAAGACTCACAAGCAGGAAACCGAGGCCGAGCATGAATTCAGCAAAGTAATTGTAGTTGAACGTCTTCAGCAGCGGGACCTCGAATTGCAGATACTGCCCGTCGCGTTCAACCATGAACTTGGCAATTCCGCCAGCCGGGTGGACATTGATGAGGTATTGCGCCCCGTAGATGTGATTGATGCTGACGCTGTCGATGCGAAGGAGAATGTCGCCCTCCTGCACACCTGCGCGTTCGGTGACTCCTCCGGGCACGATGTTCGTGATAGTCAGAGTTTCGAACATGCGGTCGCTCAGATAAAAAGGAATATCCTGTTCACTCTTGCGCCGCACCCACGAAATATCCCGTTCCTTGTGATCGCGCTCGATATGAAGCGTCACCGGAGTACCTGCACGCGCAGCCTGAAGCAGCTTCATGGCCTCCTTTGAATGCGAAACCGGCGTGCCTTCGACAGCAAGCAGAATGTCGCCCGGCAGGATGCCCGCTGACGTGAAAGAAGTCCCTGGCTTGCTGGGGTCCATATGCACGCGTGTACTATCGCTGTAGCTCTGCGACCACTGGCACTGATCGTTGCTCGGTACGCGCCATACCATGACAAGCAGCGCGTTGTAGCCGGAGACGATCAGTACGACCAATGCGAACACGACATAAAGAGTACGAATCGAGCGGGGCGATATGCGATCCGGAAGCGATTTCAATTTTTTATGGATAAATAATTCCGGTTTGAAAATTTTACTGAGATGGGAAATGTACGACTTTCAGTGCTTCATCAAAATGCATAAAAAGTGCATCTTGTATCCACGGCCCGGATCGACGATTCCCCGGTGCGGCGTGATGTTTTCACAGATTTATTGATACGTGAAAACACCGTAACTGTTGCAGCCGATCCGTCAGTACGACTGAAACGAGGAGATATGAAACGCACATTTTCGCTCACCCTCCTGCTTTTCCTGCTGGCCTCCACGGCAAGTGCGGATCGGTACACCTTTCTCGGTTCCTATGAATCGCATCGACTCGACGGCAATCGACTGACTATCGCCGCCACGAACAACATACTGCAGCTCACTCTTGTTGACAGCGCGGTGGTTCGCATCCAGGTCGGCCGCGACAGCGCCATTCTCGATCTACCGTCGTATTCTGTCGTGGCGCGTCCCAATCCGCTGCTGCAGTGGACGGTGGATGATCAGCCAGGCGCCCTGCGATTAAGCATGCCCGTTGGGACTATCGTCGTCCAGAAATTTCCCATACGCCTGCAATTCTTCGATCCCGATGGAAACATCGTCGCTGAAGATGCTCCCGCCTTCGGTCATGCATGGGATGGCAAAGAGGTGCAGGTGTGGCGTACGCTGCATGATGATGAGCGCTTCTTCGGACTCGGAGAAAAAACCGGCGACGTCAATAAACGCGGCAGACAGTGGACGATGTGGAATTCAGATACCCCTGGCTATGGCAACGACCGCGATCCGCTTTATGCTTCGATCCCGTTTTTTATCGGCATGCACGGGCAGCGCGCATACGGGACTTTCTTCGACAATAGCTACCGCAGCGTTTTCAACATGGGTGCGGCCAGCGACCGCCTGTATTCCTTCGGTGCAGAAGACGGGGAAATGAACTATTACTTCATTTTCGGTCCGCGAATCAGTGATGTGGTCGTGCGATATACCGCACTTTCCGGACGCATGCCGCTGCCGCCGATGTGGGCGCTGGGATATCAGCAGAGCCGCTGGAGCTACTATCCGGACTACGAAATCCGCGACGTCGCGCGCAATTTCCGCCAGCGCGGCATTCCTGCGGACGTACTCTATCTCGATATCCGGTATATGGACAACAACAAGGTTTTCACCTGGGACGGCAAAGGTTTCCCTAATCCTTCGAGCCTCTGCGGAGATCTCGAGGCCATGGGTTTCAAGCTCGTGACGATCGTTGATCCGGGAGTGAAAGTAGAGGAAGGATATACCGTTTACGACGAAGGACTGCGCGAAGGATATTTCGCACGCTATCCCGATGGCATTCCCTATTCCGGAGAAGTCTGGCCTGGCTGGTGCCATTTTCCTGATTTCACTCGCAGCGATGTGCGGGAATGGTGGGGAATAAAGTATGGCGAGATGATGGATCTCGGTGTCGATGGGATCTGGAACGACATGAATGAGCCCTCGGTGTGGGGCAGCGAGCTGCCTTCCCTCCTCGAATTCGAAGACGGCGGCCTACGCAGCACAATCAAGAAAATTCGCAACGTCTACGCGCATCTCGAGGCGCAGGCAAGCTACGAAGGCATGAGGAAGGCGCAGCCCGGCAAGCGGCCCTTTATTCTCACACGAGCGGGCTTCGCAGGTACGCAGCGCTACGCGGCTATGTGGACCGGCGACAACAGCGCACGCTTCGACAACCTGCAGATGGGGATCCGCATGTCTTTGGGACTTGGTCTCTCGGGTATGCCATTTACCGGTCCCGATGCCGGCGGCTTCAACAGTGAACCCTCTTCCGAGCTTTTTATCCGCTGGATGCAGGCAGGCGTATTTACACCATTCCTGAGAAACCACACGACGATAAATTCGAGAGACCAGGAACCGTGGTCCTTCGGTGAGTGGACCGAAGACATCGTGCGCAATTATATCTCGATGCGTTATCAGTATCTGCCGTACCTCTATTCGGAATTCAGAAGCTCTTCGCTCACCGGTCTGCCGATCATGCGGCCGATCTTCCTAGACAATGAAGATGACGCCGAAACTTTCAGCAGCCGCTGGCAGCATACGTTCATGGCGGGACCAAACATTCTCGTGGCGCCAGTGGTAGATGAGGGCCGGCGCTTTCAGGATGTGTACCTTCCGCGAGGCAGTTGGCTGGATCCTTGGACCGGCGAGCATTATGAAGGCGGGAAGACCATCATCGTCGAGGCGCCGATTGAACGGCTTCCGATGTTTTATCGCGGCGGCTCAATGATTCCGCGCCGTGAAATACAGCAGTACACCGGAGAAAAGCCGCTGACCGTCCTTCTGCTTGATGTGGTTCCGGGAGACAGTGCATCGTACACGCTGTATCTGGATGCAGGCGACGGCTTCGCCTACGAAAGCGGCGGCTATGACGAGATCACGTTCCGTATGCATGCGGACGGCTTGTCGTGGGTCATCGAATGCAGCAGCAGCAGTGGGAAATGGAGCAGTGCGATGAAATCCATCCGCTTCCGTTTATTCGGATCCCCGCAGGTGCCGCGGATAATTTCCATCGACGGAGAGGCGCTTGGAATGGAGAACGCATCCGAGCGTGAACGTACGCAGGCATTGCTCGATGAGAGCCGGCGGCGCTTCGAGATTACGTTGCCGTTCCGCACCGGTACGCATCAATACCGATTTGAGTATTGAGTCCGGGGTGTGATGTTCCTGTGAAAAAACAACTTTCTTCTTCTGGATGGGAAGCGCATTCCCACGAGCGCTGAATCGATGGAATCAGCGGTAGGCAGGGGCGGATTTAATATGCAGCAGATTTCCACTCATCCGATCGGTGAAATTCATTTCTGCGGAAGGTGCGGTATCGAATTGCCAATAGGCCACCAGATGATCCGGCGGTGGTTCGGCGCCCTTCGCCAGGCGCACGATCTCTTCATTGCATAAAAGACGCCGCCAGATTGCGATCCCGGCAATCTTCCGTGTCTGGCCAAGTCCTTCAAGCATTATGGCATGCAGGTTGCCTGAGAACATGTTGTAGGTATCGTCAAAAATCCCGAATGAGATTCCACCGTAGCGATAATGCCAATCGTAAAACTGTGAGCCGGGTGTCGTGCAGGGAGCGATAGTCCCCCGCTGTGCGCCGTCGATAAATATCTCCCGTTCGCCTGTCCGCAGCACCCGTATTACGACATGATGCCAGCCGCGTGTAATCGATCCGAGTATATCCGAGGTGCAGCCGCTGAACGAGGTCGCAACGGTATCACAGCTGAAGCTCAAATAATGATCAAGGTTTTGATACACAAATGCGGTACTGCGCCTGATGTCGCTGTACCACCAGAACGAGAAGCAGGCATCGCTATGCTGAGGAAGAAGCTGCCGGGCGCAAAACAAATAGGAGCCTGGCGGCAGCGAGAGACCGGGCAGTCCTTGAGGACCATCTATCAAACGTGGGAGCTGCCCTTCCGCCATAACGGGAGCAGTCGAACGCACGGACACGGGACGGTAGCGAAGCTCGGCATCCGCGGTAGCATTATTTCCGTTGAATGCCGTGTTTTCGGAATTCGTCTCCATATCGAAATTGGCCTGCAGTCTTGATTCGTTTCCGGGCAGTGTGCGATGCATAACCCGCTGCAGATCCTTCGCCCCGAGTACCGACCACCATACTCTGAAATTGTCTACTTCACAAGCAAGATATCCGTTCGCTCTGGCGGAATCGGCGATGGCCCCCAGGCTCACAAATGGCTTCATGCGCGATTGCATCCGGAAGTCTGTTTTCCTTTCGAAGACTGAAATCCCGTCTATGAAGAAACTGATCGACCGGCGCGTGATCGAATAAGCAAGCGCAATATGGTGCCACTGATTCGGCTCCATCGGCATAGGAAGCGGGATCGTAAAGGTCTCGTTTCCAATAAATATCTGAGGCGTTCCGTCACTAAAGCTGATCGTCAGATTCTCAAGGCCGGGGTGAGGGTGAGCATTGCTGCCATTATTCAGGAAGCAGCCATTCCAGTTCAGGGAACGAACCCAGCTCTCAATCGTGAGTTCACCGCTCGAGAATGCCAGACTGTTTGTCCCCCAAGTCAAATAATCCGGTCCGCCGTTCAGTTGAAGAGCATACCCTCCCGGCATGGCGCGTCCGGCACCGCCTTCCAGACGGAGACGAAAATATTCCTCTCCTCCGGGACCGTCGCGAATGACAAGCGCTGCCTCCTTGTCGGCTGCGGCAGTTGTCGGAGCATACATGATGCTGACGTTCATCGGAACAGTGCTTTCCAATATCTTCGTACCGTTCCCGGAACTGATATACCATTCCCCGTTATCCCGGCCTTCTATTGAAACATGCACTTCCTTCGGACCCGGAGTCATATTGAACAGCGAGAAGTTCCGTGTGAAGCCGTCGCCCACTTCAAGATCGCCGAAGCGGATGACCGGAGAACGCAGCAGCTTTCCGTCGCGGAACGCCCAATCAACCGAGTCGTGGGGATTAAAGACAATGGCGCTATTTCCTACCTCGATGCCTCGCACAGCTTCAAGATTGGGAAATGCTACGAATGATCGGTAAAAAAGCCCACCTGCAGCCACCAGAGTTATGAGGGCAATCAGAAGTATCAGCGAGCGGGAATGGCGCTTCGCGAAAGTTTGCACACGGTCGTAAGGGTTGCGGTTTATGCATTCCACCACATGTTCCGGCCGGAAGCAATCAGAATAATGTCCGGCGGGATAGACTTCGAATCCCCTGTGAGGATATTCCAACTGCAGCTGCTGAATATGGCGGATGGATTGTTCAAAGTACTCATTTGGAATAACCACCCGGCGAAGCGGAGAAAAGAACGCCAGCTTGAGCTTTCTACGAATCGTATCCCATGAAGAGGGCTCGAGATCCCCTGTGTCGTCGAGTGAGCCGATACATGCGGTGTCCGGAGAGAGGTTCCAGCGAACAGAGCCATTCACCTGTTTGCTGAGGTGGCATGCGAGTCCGACCGTCGCGGCAAGACCGAGTGAACCACCCGAAAAAGCGGCATGGAGATCTATGAACTGATAGAACACCTCTCTCCGTTCAAAGCGGTAACCTGTGTGCTGCTGCGTGAACGCCATCGCGAGCTCATTCGCGCTTTCCAACTGGCGGCGAGTCTTACCGGCATCCGATCCGAGCACGTTATTGATATGGATCCCGCCGTTGCTGCTTCGCCTTGAGACGATTTCCATCTGCAGCACGGCCCCGGCAACTAAGACTTCGCGTTGTTCGGTTTCGAGGAGAACAACCGAAACCGCATCTTCCCTGGTATGAAAGCGACGCCAGCGCTGACGTGCCCGGAACAGGACATGATGTTCGCTCAGCTTCGCTTCCTGCGATTCGCAATAAGCTTCAAACATTGCGAGGGGTGCAGGACCCGCGCCATAGATCTGGCGCCACCGCCTTTCATCAATTTCCTGTACAGGGATTGCACCTTCTTTCAGGTACGCATGCAGGCCTCGAAGATCCGCGACGAAGGCATGCACCAGGCAGCCTTTGAGAAGCAGTTCGCCCAACGCTTCCTTCGCGTCCAGAGGTACAGCTGCGCTTTCCTCGAGCGTACGGAGAAATTGCAGCGCCGAAACCCAGAGATGCGGATGATGTGCCTGAGTATAAGGATGCAGAAGCAGCCGTGTGAGTGTTTGTGCGTGCGGAAGCAGATATGATCTGCGCCATGCCAGCGGAAGATGGGACGTGCTGCTGAAAAAATCGATCAATGTATGAAGCTGCAGCTGCGGAGACCGTAACGAAACGAGTGCGAGGTCGAGCATGTTTGCCGCCTCGTTCAGTTCCCTGGGAGTCTCGATGCGCCCTTCAGTCATTCACTCTCCAATTGCGCAAAGGAGCTTTTTGAAAATATTATTCCCATGCATAAACCTGCTTTATGTGCAGGAGCTGACGATTGACAGTATCAATGAAATTGTTGTTGCGATCGGGCGCGGCATCCAATTGCCACGAAGCCGCTAAATCGTTTCCAGGTACAATGTGATCTTCGTAGAGCCCTGAAATTTCGGCAGAAGTCAGCAGGCGAGTCCATACTTGCAAGGAACCATAGCTCCGCGGATGTGAGAGAGTTGGATGATACCAGTCATAGTACTTGGATGCAAGCTGCTGTCTCTTATCGAAGCGGAAGCCCAGCATCATTCCTTCAAATCTCGCCAGCCAATCCTGAAGCCCTGTTGGAACCGTACGCGACTCAGCGATCGAAATGCCGTCGACGAACAGTGCAACATGACCGTCCGCAGTGACAGTACAAACGCCCAGATGCCATCCGGGTACAATTTCACAGGACTGTTTCTTGGCCATCGTAAACAGCATATTATTTTCGACTGAAACCCAGCCCTGGTCTATCAAGACATAATTAAAGTGTACAGCCGGCTCTTCGCTCTGTAAAAACCAGAACGCAAAACTCGCGTCCGTGTGCCGCGGGAGCACCGGGCGAACGGCCACAAGGTAGCGGCCAGAACGCAATTCCACCGCAGATCGTCCGTCACCCCGTGAAACCGGACGGCAATCCATCTTTGCCGGCTGCAGATCAAGATCCGACCGCACCAGCACCGGACGGTGCAGCAGAGTGCCGCTGTGGGCCCGTTTGTTTGCGTTGAACACCGTGTTCTCAACCGCAGCGTCCAAATCCCAGTATCCGGCAAGTCCGGGTGTCAGGCCAGGCAGACGGCGGTGCATCTCCTTCACGATTTCATCCCGCGTCCGGAACGCATGCCATAACCGGATCTCGTCGATATCACCTTCAAAACACAAATCCGATTTTTCCCCGTTGTTTCTCGCGCCGATTGTCACGAAGGGTGTACCAGGACCATCGAAGAGAAAATCCGCTTTACGATTTTCCAGTTCCTCCCCATTGATGCAGATTGCGATCCGGTGTTTGGGAATCGAAATGGCGAGCGACAGATGCATCCACTGTCCGGTAACTGCGATTTGTCGACCCTTGAGCACACACATTCCCATTGCTGAACCAACCCGGTAATACAGAGTATCGGGTGCGACAAATCCCAAAAACAGATCCTCGATTTCAGCGTCGTACTGCCGTGATTGACCGTTGTGCAGAATCATAGCGTTCCGCAGCTGGGTAGTCGGCCGGAGCCAGCATTCGAACGTGGCCTCCTTCGTCGAGGTTGCCGTAACATCGAATGCCGTACTGCGCAGTCCGAAATGCAGCTCATCGTCTTTTCCGTCAAGCCGCAGTGCGTATCCCGCTGGGAGGGGCGGCCCGGCGGCACCGTCGAGGCGTACGCCGAAAAGTTTTTCTCCCGAAAATGAATCCCGCAGCACCAATTCCGCACGCTTGGAACTTCCCTCGGTGAGCGGAGCGAACATAACAGCTATCTGAGTTTTTGCTGCAGAAGGGATAGTGGCGGGATCGTCGCTCCAATTGATATACCAATCGGATGAATCCGCTCCTTCGATTGACAGTCGAATGGAAAGATCCGATGGCGCCATATTCCATATCCAGAAATGACGGGTAAAGCCGTCGCCGATCTCAATATCCCCGAAGCCGACACTGTTATTGACCACGGTCTTCTCGTCGCGAAAGCACCAAGAAAGCGATTCCTTCGGATTATAGACAATTGAACTCTCGCCCACACGCAGTCCCATGGCGTGTTCGAAGTTGGGGTAATCATAGACTGCACGGTAGGCAAAATATCCGCCGCCGCCAAAGAGCAGCGTGATGAGGATAAGAAGAAGCGACGTCGCATGCACAGAGGCAAACTCCCGCGCCCTGTCAAAGCCGCCGCGGTTTGATATTGTCAACACACCTTCCACATCGGGGAGATCACGGAAGTGCGAAATTCCGAAGACATCGAGTCTCCTTTTGGGATGATCGCGCTGCAGCTGCTGCAGGTAGAGCAGCGCCGCTTCCCGGTGAACTGCCGGAATGACGATCTTTTCAATCGGAGAGCAGAATGCGACGTCGAGTTTTTTTTCTACCATTTCCCAGCTGCCGGCCTCGACAGCGCCCTCTGCGGTGAGACTGCCCACGCAGGCAACCGTAGTTGGCAAAGTCCAGCGCTGGACGAGATTCAGGCGTCTGGTCAACCCGCAGGCGAGCCCCGCAGCCGCGGCGCAGCCGAGCGAACCGCCTACCAGTGCGATACTGGATTCATGCAGGGAGAAATGATAGCGGCGATGTGCCGGTGCTTTTCCGAAGCGAGTCGAAATCAGGCTTTCACCCAGTTCCTGCGCGCGATTCAACTGCTCGACAGTTTCATATCCCTGCTCGCCGAGCATGTTGTTGATATTATTCTCGCCGGAGGATCCTTCTTGAGAAAGGATGTCCATAAGCAGAACGCGGCCTGCGGCGTGCCTATCATCACCGTCGATCTCGAGAAGGAGCACGGCAACGGCGTCTGTGCGCTGCCTGTATGCCTGCCATTGCTGCAGTACCAGTTCGAACATGTAGAGCTGCCCGCTGCTGCGGCTTTGCAGCACCGATACATAGGCCGCGAACACGCCGAAAGCGTTTGTGGAAGCACCAAAAACCGCGGTCCATTCCTTTACTTCAAGCGGACTCTCCAACCAATGCCATTCAACCAGAAAAGTATGCAATTCGCGCAGCGCCGAAACATAAGCGTGCGAACGGATAAGATGTTCGATCGCAAAATCGTGAAGTTCTTCGAGTCCGTTTCCGACGGGACTCCAGTGGTGCTCAAGTATTTGTCTGAAAAAAGTGTAGGCGTCTCTCCAGACGGGTGCCGGAAGATTGCTGAGGGCCGGAGCGCGCAGGAGTTCGAGAAACGCAGGGGAAAGCGGCATAAGGTAGCCGGAAAGCCAGGATGGAGGCAGCTCCCTCGTATTCTTCCAGAATTCCCAGATGAGTAAAAATCTACGCTGTGGTGAAGGAGTCACGAGCAGTGCACGATCGAGGGCGCGCGCCGCAGAGTCAAGCTCTACAGGAGTGCGGATATATCCCGATGGCCGGTCAACGGTCATGGACGCCCTGCCTCCTGGAACATTTTATCGGGGCATTGAACCCACGGCTCTGTCATCGCGGATTCATGACCTCAGAAGAGTCACTTTCATTGGCTCGATATCAATGCCCGCAATTCCGATCTCGAATACCCCATTCAAGTCCGGAATGAATTCCTGCTCGATGCCATCGAAGCGGATGCGTATGCCATGGTCCCCCAGGTGCTCTGCGATGAAGAAACCTGTGAGTGATTGCCGCTGAGTATCTTCGATGACGCGAAGAATTGCGGCATTGTTGTCGAGATACCAGGTGCGCCGCAATCGATATTGCGGGACAGCAGCATCGACAGTTTGTGCGGCAAGTCGATACGGTGCCGACAGGTGCCCCCGTTCCTCGGGTTCAGCCGAATCGTCACTGTTTCGAAACATTTCCGGCGTACTGGAGACGAAATCCAGGGCCAGATCGTACTGTTCTCTGCAAAAAGAACAGGCTTCCATGTGCAGCGACGGCTGCCCGTGTCGTGCCATTGAAAGTAGCGATGTTAGGTCATGGTGAGCCATTAGACCTGCTCCGTGAGGTGATTGATGATCCTACATCTATATATCGTGCTAGTTCATGCCTTTTGGCCAAAATTTTTTGCAAAAAAATCACTTTTTTTTTAAAAAAAAAGTGATGGAACCGCTTCCATTTCACTTGAAGAAGGTCGATTCGGCTTCCATGAGTCGTTGTGCCTCCTGAAGAACCAGATCGTAGAGGTACGCATACTTCCTGCGATAGCTCTCGCGGTACCTCTCCGGTGTCAGTCCAGGCATGTAGTTTCGGAGAAACCAGTATCCGCTTCTTTGTTCTTCGCCCCACCTCAGATCGAGGAATGAAGACTTAATTGCGTAGAGCAATAGTTCAAATTCCCATCCAGTCAGGCGATTACGCTCAATATACAATCTCTCGACTGAACTTCTCACGGTTTCGACAGAACGCTGCACAATATGTGAAAGAACAGCGATGTCGTATGCTACTGATGGCTCGGGTGTCTGATGCAGCAAGGAGGCTTCGAGAGCCCTGCCGAGATATCCGACTGTTATTCGTACTACCTCCATTTCAGGCACCGCTTTGCGATAGTCTTCCTGCCCCCGAAGGAAATCCACGATGTGACGGAAAACCTCCACCGCATCTGATTTGTTATGCGCGTTGAATCCGGACAGGCACTGCCGAAGGATATCGGGCGGGGCCGCTGATTTGTGAAGATCAGCACGGTCGACAGCTTCGAGAAGATACCAGCGTCCGTCCAACATGTCGCGCGCTTCGATATCATCGCTTGAATTAACATGTTGCCGCAGCGCCCGCATCAAAATGTGCTGTATAGGACTGACTTCCGCGAAAATATGGGAAATGCGGCGCTGCACGTTTCCAAACAATACTGCATCGTAAGCAGAAAGCAGTTCCACGTCCTCCGCGTCAGCATGGGAACTGAGTGCGTTGCGCAATGCAGCGCAGCAATACTCTCCATCTTCGGACAGCAGGTCAGCGGCAATGTCGTAAGAAAGGTCGCGCAGCGTCAGTCCGAGCGTATGGAAGCGGAAATTCTTCCGTGCGCTGAGCCAGTACACGGCCTGCTCAGTACGCTTGATAGTGGCCATTATCAAGGCGTCGCTGCTGCGAGCGTCAATCTTACCTGCAAGCAGAGCGCGGAGCAGCGGGAGCAAAACGTTGTCTGGCTCGCCTAACATTATCAATCCCGAAGTACTACTTCTTCCCGCGAGACATGCACCGCGCGGGGCTCCACATTGCTGTTGCCGGTCAGCAGATCGGCAAGCGTGGTTTTCTCAAGTACGCCATCAATCGCTGTCTGCACTCGATGCCAGAGGGGACGGATCGAGCATGAGAACGTGTGCGTGCAGACTGTCTCCGTTCCTGAAAAATGATCACAGAATCCCGGCTTGTAGAAGCGTCCGCCAAGCGCGGCAAGCACATCGCTGAGCACTATTTCACTCATTCCGCGGGCGAGCGTATAGCCGCCCTCCTGGCCGCGCACGCTTTCGACAAAACCGCTGATACGGAGGATGCGCAGCAGTTTTGCCACGTAGGCCTGCGAAAGTCCTTCGGCATCGCTCATCTCAGGGATGGTCATCGAGGCGCCGGGACCCTTTCTCGCCAACTGCAAAAGACAGCGCAGTCCGTATTCTTCCTGTGAACTGAATTTCATGGGAATAGCAGGATTTAATTGAGGCGCGGAATACGAGAACCGCAGGTACGATCGTATTCAAGTTTCTCGAATTCCTCTGGTGCTATAGATGGTCCGGAACGGGTAGCCAGCATATCGAAATGGTTGCGCAGATCCGCAGCAATTTCATCCGCGCTGCGACCTTCGATGTCGTGCCGCTGCAGCATGACCTCAAGTTTGCCGTCCTTGAAAATGGCCATGCAGGGAGACGACGGGGCGAAACCGGTAAAATGCGAACGCATTCTATCCACCGCTTCGCGTTCCTGGCCTGCAAATACTGTGACGAAACGATCGGGAATGACGGAATGCTGGAGTGCGCGTGTGGCGCCGGGACGGGCACTGCCGGCTGCGCAGCCGCAAACGGAATTCACCACTACCAGCATTACACCGGAAGTGTCTTGAACGGCGCTGTCGACGGCTTCGGGCGTCAGCAGCTCCACAAATCCGACGGCAGTAAGCTCGTCGCGCATGGGCTGCACCGCTTTGGGATCGTACATAGGTCCGCGACGGGCTGTGAGATTCTCAAACATATATGTAAAGCTCCTTTCATAACAATACTCCGCTGCCCGTGAATTGCTGTGGGCAGCGCTGATACACTCTGCGCAGTACTGATCTGCCGCTAGAAAAAACCAAGTTCGAGACGCGCGGCATCCGACATCATTGAGGGATTCCAGGGCGGATCCCAGACGATATCCACATCGACGCCGTTTACGCCGTTGATCTGCTCCACTTTTTCCTTGACCTCAGCGGGAAGCGATTGCGCTGCCGGGCAGTTGGGTGAGGTCAGCGTCATTCGTATAGCAACCTTGCCGTCGGATTTGACGCGGATCTGGTAGATCAACCCCATTTCGTATATGTTGATCGGTATTTCCGGATCGTAGCAGGTTTTGATTGTGTGAACGACGTTGTCGTCGATTTCCTGCAATTGTTCGTTCGTCATCTTGCCCATGTGTTATTCCGTTGAAATTCGGTCATCGTTGCCAAGCAGCGCGCCATGCATGGTATGCCAGGGCAGGGTAGCGCATTTCACTCGTACAGGGAATTCGGCAACGCCCGCGAAAGCTGCAAGTTTGCCGAGTTCGGCCAGATGCTCGTTTGCATCGATGCGGCCCGTGAGAACGCCGGTAAACAGTTCGAATAGCTGTTCGGCTTCCTTCTTGCTTTTCCCTTTCAATATCGCGCTCATGATGGACGCGGAAGCCTTAGAGATGGCGCAGCCATTCCCCTCGAAACTGACTTCGCCGATAGCGTCGCCGTCGAACTTGAGATAAAACGTATAATGATCGCCGCAAAGGGGATTGAATCCTTCGAGCGTGGAATCCGCGTTCTCCATCTTGCGGAAATTGTGCGGGTGCTTGTTGTGATCAAGAATGACTTCCTGATACAAATCCCGGATTTCATCCATCAGGCAAATACCTCCAGTACGCTTTGAATGCCACGCACGAGTGCGTCCACGTCTTCCATCGTGTTGTAGAAAGAAAACGAGGCGCGTGCTGTGGCGGGAATTCCGAAATGCTGCATAACGGGCTGCGCGCAGTGATGTCCCGCGCGTATCGCAATGCCTTTCTGATCGAGAATGGTGCCGATATCGTGCGGATGTATCGCACAAAGAGTGAACGAAACCACGCTGGCTTTCTCCTTCGCGGTTCCGATGATGCGCAGCGCGTCGATCGACTGAAGCCGTTCTGTAGCATAGCGGAGAAGCTCCTTCTCATGCTCGGCCAGAGCTGCGATGTCATGACTGCGGAAATACTTCAGCGCGGCCGCCAGGCCGATGGCCCCGGCTATGTTCGGCGTGCCGGCCTCGAACTTGTATGGAAGGTCGTTGTACACGGTCCGCTCGAAGGACACTGAGAGAATCATGTCTCCGCCGCCCTGATATGGCGGCATATCCTCCAGCAGCGCTTTCTTGCCGTACAGCACGCCGATGCCGGTGGGTCCGTAAATCTTGTGTCCGCTCATGGCGAAAAAGTCGCAGTCGAGATCCTGAACGTCCACCGGCAGATGCTGCACGGATTGCGCTCCATCGACCAGCACGGGCACGCCATGCCGGTGCGCGATGTCGATGATCTCCTTCACGGGATTCACGGTTCCCAGTGCATTCGACACATGGGTTATGGAAACCAGCTTGGTGCGCTCGCTCAACATGGGTTCGAAAGCGTCGAGAATTAGTTCGCCGTGATCGTCCATTGGGATCACCCGAAGCACTGCGCCCTTTTCCCGGCAGATCATCTGCCACGGCACGATGTTGGCGTGATGCTCGATAGCAGAAACGATGACTTCGTCGCCCGGACCAAGCTTCGAACGACCGAACGTCTGTGCGACGAGATTGATTGCCTCGGTAGTACCGCGGACGAAGATGATCTCTTCGTTGTGCTTTGCGTTAAGGAACTGGCGTGTAGTGCGCCGGGCATCTTCGTACAGATCAGTGGCGAGCTGGCTCAGATAATGCACGCCGCGGTGAACGTTGGAGTACTCCTCCCGATAGAATCGTGCGATGGTATCGATCACCACAGTAGGCTTCTGCGTAGATGCCGCATTATCGAGGTAGATCAAGGGCCTGCCGCGCACCGTCTGTTTGAGGACCGGAAAATCAGCACGAACGCGCCAGGCATCGAAAGCCGTGGCGGTTGGCCGTTCCGCGGTAAACGTCTTTTCACTCCACATACTGCTCATCACTTGCTCCATGATTTTTCGAGGCGCCGGTGAATATGTTCGTCGAGCTCCTCGCGCAATTCCGCGAGAGGAATCCTTGAGACGACATCGCTGGCGAAAGCATAGGAGAGAATGTTGCCGGCCTGCATGCGGTCAATGCCGCGGGAAATCAGGTAAAAGAGCTGATCGTCGTTTATCTGTCCCACCGTGGCTCCGTGCGTGCAGCGCACGTCGTCGGCATAGATCTCGAGCTGGGGTCGCGTATCAATTTGCGCCTGTTCCGAGAGCAGCAGATTATTGTTCGACTGCTTCGCATCTGTTTTCTGAGCGTCCTGCCGCACAATGATCTTGCCGGTGAATACACCGCGTGTTTCGTCACCCAGTACGCCTTTGTACAATTCGTGACTCGTACAGTTGGGAACGGCATGGTCAATGACCGTGAAATGATCCATGTGCTGCGAGCCGCCCGGGATGAACACTCCGTTCATCGTGCAATGTGCACCCTGTCCCGCCAAAACACCGTGGAGGTTATTCCGCAGGAGCGCGGCACCCAATCCGATGTAGTGATTTTCGTAAACGCCGCTCCGTTCGATTGTCGTATACGCCGAGGCGACATGAAAGGCAGAGCTGCTTTCTTCCTGAATCTTTACATGATGCAGAATGGCATTCTCGCCGACATGTATATCAGCCACAGTGTTTGTGAAATACACGGCGTCCGCAGCACCCGTATACTGTTCGACGATGCTGCATTGCGCATTCTCCCCGACACGCACGATGATGCGGGAATGCGCGACAAATGGCTGTCCGGCTTCAGAGGAGTAAAAGAGAATCTGCAGCGGCGGCTCGACTATCACGCCGCGGCTCACGGTTACCACAACTCCCTGCTGTGTGAATGCTGTATTCAGTGCAGTGAAAGGATTATCCGACGCAAGCGAAGCTGCGGTAGAAGAATCCCCGGCTGAAAGCGCGTCAAGCTTCAAGGCCGCGGAAAGATCCTGCACAGCAAGGCCTGCGGGAAGATTATCGAGGTCGGAGAGTTCCGGTAAAAAGAATCCGTTGACAAACAACAGCGTTACTGCGCCTGGCACGTTTACTGCGAGTGCTTCGGCAGCATTGCGCAGATCGCCGTCCGCAGCGGGACGCTCGTTCTGCACAAAAGCTGTGCCCGACAATGAATTCAGATTCGTGTATCGCCAGTCTTCATTGCGCATCGTGGGGAAGCCCTGCGCGGTAAATCGCTCCAGCGCATCGCGGCGAAGCTGGTGAAAACGGCTGTCGGCCGAACCATTGAGTGTTTTCTCAAAGGCGGCAAACTGTTCCTGATATGATTGGACGGCCTGTTCTTTATTCATGATTGTGCTTCCTTCCTACACGGTCGCTGCCGCGGGCTCCTGAAGATCCTTGACCCAATCGTAACCCTGATCTTCAAGCTGATAAGCGAGTTCCTTACCTCCGGACTTAACTATGCGTCCGTCGACAAGCACGTGCACGAAATCCGGTACGATGTAATCGAGCAGGCGCTGATAATGCGTAACAACGATTGCCGCATTTTCAGGCGTGTGAAGCTGATTTACGCCGTTGGCGACAATGCGGAGTGCGTCGATGTCGAGCCCTGAATCCGTTTCGTCAAGAATGCTCAGCATGGGATTGAGCACCGCCATCTGTAAAATCTCGTTGCGTTTTTTCTCGCCACCGGAGAAGCCTTCGTTCACAGGACGGCTGAGAAACGATGGATCCATTTCCACGAACTTCATTTTTTCCTTCACCAGCGCGAGGAAATCGACCGCATCGTATTCGTCCTCTTTATGATATTTGCGCACGGCGTTGAGCGCGGCCTTGAGAAAGTACGTATTGCTCACGCCAGGGATTTCGACCGGATACTGAAAGGCGAGAAACACACCCTCGCAGGCGCGGACAGCAGGATCCATCTCCATCAGATTCTTTCCCTGGTAGATGACCTCACCTTCCGTGACCTCGTACATCTCGCGTCCCGCCAGCACCCCGGCCAGCGTACTTTTCCCGGAGCCGTTGGGTCCCATAATCGCATGGATTTCCCCGGGCCTGACCGTAAGATTGATGCCCTTGAGGATGTCTTTTCCCTCGACGCGGGCGTGAAGATTGCGTATTTCCAGCATGAAAAATCTCCGTTTATCCTTTATTATCGATTCTCAATTTCTGCCTCGATCCCGATTCCCCTGCGCCGCCTAGCCGACGCTTCCTTCCAGACTGATGCCCAGCAGCTTCTGCGCCTCAACGGCGAATTCCATCGGCAGTTCGCGAAATACTTCCCTGCAGAAGCCGTTGACGATCATATTCACCGCATCTTCGGTGGCGATGCCCCGCTGATTGCAGTAGAAAATCTGATCCTCGCCAATTTTGGAAGTCGTCGCTTCGTGTTCGAGATGTGCTGTGCTGTTGTTGTTCTCAATGTATGGGAAAGTATGCGCGCCGCATTTGTCGCCCATGAGCATGGAGTCGCACTGTGAATAATTGCGCGCGCCGTCGGCGTTCTTCATGATCTTAACCTGTCCGCGATAGGTATTCTGGCTGCGGCCTGCCGAGATGCCTTTGGAGACGATCGTGCTGCGCGTATTCTTTCCGATGTGGATCATTTTCGTGCCGGTATCGGCCTGCTGGCGATTGTTGGTCACGGCGACGGAATAGAATTCTCCCACCGAATTATCGCCCTGAAGAATGCAGCTCGGATACTTCCAGGTGATCGAGGAACCCGTCTCCACCTGCGTCCACGAGATCTTCGAATTCACGCCGGCGCACTTCCCGCGCTTGGTGACGAAATTGTAGATTCCGCCCTTCCCTTCCTTGTCGCCCGGATACCAGTTCTGAACGGTCGAATATTTGATTTGCGCATTGTCCATTGCGATCAGTTCCACGACCGCCGCATGGAGCTGATTCTCATCGCGCATAGGAGCGGTGCAGCCCTCGAGGTAGCTCACATACGCGCCTTCGTCGGCCACAATAAGCGTGCGTTCGAACTGTCCGGTTCCGATACTGTTGATGCGGAAATATGTGGAAAGCTCCATCGGGCAGCGCACGCCTTTCGGTATGTACACAAACGAACCGTCTGTGAACACCGCGGCATTGAGCGCCGCGTAGAAATTATCGCTCGCCGGCACAACGGAAGCGAGATAGCGCTTGATGAGTTCGGGATGTTCCTGCACTGCCTCGGAGAAAGAACAGAAAATGATCCCCATTTCGTTGAGTTTGCCTTTGAAGGTGGTCGCAACCGAGACGCTGTCGAATACGGCATCGACGGCGACACCTGCGAGCAGTTCCTGCTCCTTGAGCGGAATTCCCAGCTTCGCATAAGTGGCCAGCAATTCGGGATCAACCTCATCAAGGGATTTCGGACCATCCTTCTGCTTGGGAGCCGAATAGTAGGAAATATCCTGGTAATTGATGTGAGGATAATCGACGTTCGCCCAATGCGGCTCCGTCATTTTCAGCCATAGCCGGTAAGCTTTCAGACGCATTTCGAGCAGCCATTCCGGTTCATTCTTTTTCGCTGAAATCATCCGAATCGTATCCTCACTCAGTCCTTTCGGCACTGTATCCGATTCGATGTCCGTCACGAAGCCGTATTTGTATTCCTGCCCGGTAAGTTCTTCGAGGTCCTGCGCGTCAGTGCTCATGCAAATATCCTTAAGAAATTCGTTCTCATTATGCTGTTCCGAACAATCTGTACAAATTTGTCAAGATTGTTCATGCAAAACAAGTCCCGCGTGTGAAAAATTCCATTTCAAGGTCAGAAAGGAGGAGGAGTAACCACAAATTACACGGATTACGCAGATTAGAATTTTGAGAGAAGAAGGCAGGGGGAGAGGAAAACGGCCCCGCAAGGAGGCCGTCTGTATTATTGTCGGAATGTTGAGGTCAGTGGGTATAGTGTTGATCTCGGCTAAGCAGGAACCGCTGGCAGGCTCTCAGGCGATGCCGAGAATCTTGTACTCAAGTGTACCGGCGGGAACCTTAACCGTGATGATATCGCCGGCCTTGCGCTTGAGAAGCGCCTGGCCAAGAAGAGAGGTCACAGAAATTTTGTTCTGCTCAAAATCCGCCTCTTCCTGCGAGACCAGCCTGTAGGTCACAGTGTTGCCGTTCTTGAGGTCTTCGAGAGTGACATCGGAAAGAATGTACGCCGCATCGGTCGGGATCGCTGATTTCTCAATTATCCTAGCTCGCGAAAGCAGCTCCTGGAGTTTGCTTACGCGGAGCTCGAACAGACCCTGCTCTTCTTTCGCAGCGTCATATTCGGCGTTTTCGCTAAGATCGCCATGCGAGCGTGCTTCTGCGATTTTGTCCGCCATCTCTGCACGACCTTTCGATTTCATATTGTGCAGTTCTTTCTCGAGTTCGAGCATGCGCTCGCGCGTCAAATAGACTGTGCCTTTGGTATCCACGATACACTCCGGAATTTGTACTCAGGGAAAGCAAGAGAATAAAAAACATAGCCAGTATTCCGCGCAGGAATTCTGGCTATGAGCATGCAATGTAGTCCTTCAGAAGCCGAATGTCAAGCATAAATCACAGCGTAGCTTTACGCCGTTGACGGAAATCTCAATGCGATCCAACGCGAAGCATTGAGAGGAACCGGAGGATTCAAGGGCCCCGTGCTGCAGTGCTTGCGTCAATGCTGATGCATGATGAGATGCCCCATCTTGTCGCGTTTGGTCTCGAGATAATGCTCATTGACTTCGTTGGGAATAGCCTCTATCGGCACGCGCTCAATGAGTTCAAGACCATAGCTTTTCAGGCCGACAATCTTCTTCGGGTTATTTGTCATCAGCCGCATTTTTTTCACGCCCAGGTCTGCGAGAATCTGCGCACCGATTCCGTAATCACGCAAATCGTCGCGGAAGCCGAGTTCAATGTTCGCCTGCACCGTGTCGAAACCGGCGTCCTGAAGATTATATGCCCGAAGCTTATTCGCGAGACCTATGCCACGACCTTCCTGCCGCATGTAGAGCACGACTCCGCGTCCTTCACGCTCTACCATCATCATGGCGGCGTTGAGCTGGTCTTTGCAGTCGCAGCGCAGCGAGCCGAAGGTGTCGCCAGTCAGGCATTCGGAATGCACGCGCACCAGCACAGGTTCGCCATCGTCTATCTTGCCGCGCACAAGAGCAAGATGCTCCTTGTTATCGAGCGTGTTGGTGTAAAGATGGAGTTCGAAGTCGCCATAGCGCGTTGGCAGCTGCGTAACGATTTCTTTCTTTACCAGCTTCTCTTTCTTGACGCGATGTTCGATCAATTGGTTGACGGCAATGATCGTCATGTTGAATTCTTTCGCGATGGCGACCAGCTCGGTTGTACGCGCCATCGTTCCGTCTTCTTTGAGGATTTCGCATACGACGCCGACCGGCTGAAGACCAGCCATGCGCGCGAGATCCACAGCGGCTTCAGTGTGTCCTGCACGGCGGAGAACGCCGCCTGGAACTGCTTTCAGCGGAAATATGTGGCCGGGACGCGCGAGGTCGGAAGGACGCGATGCGGGATCCGCCAGAGCGCGAATGGTCGCGGCCCTGTCGGATGCGGAAATTCCAGTAGTCGTGCCATGAACGTAATCCACCGTTACAGTGAAGTTCGTTCCATGCAGCGCGGTATTTCCATCAACCATCATGCCGAGCTGCAGTTCGTCCATGCGCTCCACTGTGAGGGGAACGCAAACCATGCCGCGACCGTGGCGCACCATGAAATTCACTATCTCAGGTGTGGTTTTTTCAGCAGCGCAGACGAAATCGCCTTCGTTTTCACGATCCTCGTCATCGACGATAATAATCACTTCGCCGGCGCGAATCGCCTCGATTGCTTCGTCGATGGTATTGAATTGGTGTGCCATGGCTGTCTACCCCGGATTATTCCGCGGAAGCCTCCCGAGTGATAACATTCACCGCACTGCGGTCAAACTTGAGTTTGAGATTATCGCCGACGTCAAGCAGAATAGTCTTTTCGTCCACATTGACGATTTTGCCGTGCAGTCCGCCCGAGGTGACAACTTTGTCGCCTTTCTTCAGGCTTTCAAGCAGCGCCTGCCGTTCCTTCGCGCGCTTCTGCTGGGGACGCAGGATCATGAAATAGAAAATGACGAATATGAGGGCGAAAAAAATCAGCGTGCTGAACATCTGGCCGCCGCCGGCTTCGCCGCTCTGCCCGGCCATGGCAATAATAGGATCGGTCACAGGGTTACTCCTGAATTATGCGAGGGTTTAAAGTTCTATTTGCTTCCCCCGAGGTATCGACGAACGAAATCGTCTTTCCACGAAGGGAAGGTATCGTTAAAGATAGCATTTCGTGCATCACGCGTCAATCGAAGATAAAATGCCAGATTGTGCAGTGATGCCAGCTGGAGCCCGAGAATTTCTCGTGTGCGGAAAAGATTACTGACGTAAGCCCGCGTGAAATTGCGGCAGGCGTAGCATTCGCAGGAATCGTCGATAGGGACGAACTCATGCAGGTAACGCTCTTTCTTGATGGTCAGCGGTCCGTCAGGAGTGAAGACCATGGCGTTGCGTCCATTGCGCGTGGGCATGACGCAATCAAACATGTCGACGCCCCGATCAATGGATTCAATGATATTCAGCGGCGTGCCGACCCCCATCAAATAACGCGGGTGGTCGGCGGGAAGGATATCAGTTGTAAAATCGGTGATGCGGTACATCACTTCAGCCGCCTCGCCGACAGCAAGTCCACCGATTGCATAACCGTCGAAGTCGAGGTCGATAAGCCCTCGTGCGCTGTGTTCGCGCAGATCCTCGAACACGTTACCCTGCACGATGCCGAATACAAACTGCCGATGTCCGTATGACGGACCGGTCTTCTCAATCCAGCTGCGGGCCTGCGCCGCCCACTTCAAGGTGAGCTCCCCGCTTTTTCTCGCGTAGTCGTATCCGCAGGCGGCGGGTGGACATTCATCCAGTATCATCATGATGTCCGAACCGATAGCGCGCTGAATATCCAGAACGCTTTCGGGAGTGAACCGATGATAGGAACCGTCGAGATGCGACTGGAAAGTGACGCCGTCGTGTTCGATTTTCCGCAATTGGGAAAGTGAATACACCTGATAGCCGCCGCTATCGGTGAGAATCGGGCGGTCCCAATTCATAAAGCGATGGAGACCGCCTGCTTCGCTGAGAAGATCGGCGCCTGGACGCAATGCCAGGTGATAGGTATTGGCCAGAATGATCTGCGCGCCGATTTCATACAGCTCGCGCTGCTCGACAGCCTTCACAGTACCTTGGGTGCCTACCGGCATGAAGATGGGCGTTTCGATCGCGCCATGATCTGTTTCCAGTTTCCCGGCACGTGCCTTGCTGCCCACGCAGCTGTGTTCCAGCGTAAAACGCAACTCTATGACTCCGTGCAGGCAGCCGGCACACGACGGCGAGGCTGCTTACTGCTGATTACTTTTTCTTCGATTTCTTGGTTTTCACCGCGAGAAACGGCGCGTCCAGTTTGCTCATATCGTTGACGAGATTCTTCAGCGTAATCTTTTCAAGAACCGCAACGAATTTCTCATTGGCTTCTCTGAAAGCGTGAAGCACCGCGCACTCGGTTTTGATGACGCAGCCGAAAAGTCCCAAACAGCAATGACTACGGATGATCGGACCATCCACTGCCTCAATGATATGGACAAGTGTAATTTCGGCCGGATCGCGTGCGAGGATGTATCCTCCGGTCACGCCGCGATGGCCTACGACGATGCGCGCCGTAGAAAGCTGCTGGAAGATCTTTGCGAGATAGGTCTTGGACACATCCTGATCTTCCGCGATTTCGGAGATTTGTACGGGCTCATTCGAGTCGCGTGTGATCAAGTAGCCAAGGCCATGCACCGCATAACCTGCTGATTTGGAGATCTGCATGGAGAAACTCACTTAGTGAATGATATGGGGGTAACTTCTATGCGTTTTATCGCTCTGATTTTTCTGCTGCTCGTCTTTCTCTGCCTCTCATCGCATCATCCAACCGCGCCATCCACAGCGGTGACATCGATAGGGTCGTTTTTTTGTGAACTGCTTCTTCAATATTTCCCGCATCGTGCGTGCCCTGGATCTGTAAAGCGCGAATTCACTGCATTTCGGACACGACCAGCTTTTGTTTCGGGCTTCGTGGTGAAATGCCGCACCAACTTTAATGGATACAGGCTTTCCGGATTCTTCACTGAATTCCACGGGCTGTCCTGTCATATCATCGTCATTCGTGCCTCTATTCTTCACTGTTTCTATCCGCGTCGGAGCGGTGCGGACCTCGCCGGTTTCGGTCGATGCTGCGGCAGCATTCGTACAATCAGCGTCACTCGGCAGCTCAGGCGCGTCCTTCTCTGCCGCTTCGTTCAGCTCAGCAGACAAGACAGTGCTATTTTCATCGATCGGGAGCAATGGTTCGGTGGAGACAGCTTTCTGATTTACATCGATTTGTATTTCGTGTTCGGGAGCCAGCCCTGCTTCGCGTGTTTCGGTTGAATCGTCTGTAACTTCAATACCGAATACCGAAAACCTGCCCGTCTCGCCGCTCTGCTTCCTGAAGTCACTTAAATTTTTCCTGGCCTGTGAACTTCGTGCTGCAGGCTTCGCTTCGATGCTGCCGCTGTTCCCGTCGGAATCGAACTCCTTCATCGTCGTAGGAATTCCGTATGGCATGGAATTCTCCTCCAGATCGAGATCTGGAATAGGAACATCCGAGCCTGCAATTTCCGGCGGAAGCGGCTTCTTGGCGCTGGCAGGATACTGAAGTGCCGTTTCATCAAACCACCCCCGCCAGTCGCAGACATGACAGCGCCAGGGACGCTTGCCAGTCATTTGCTTGCGCTTATGCTCAAGTCGGGACTGCGCGTGGCTGCGAAGCAGCGCCGGGGCATTGCACTTGGGACAGATAGCAGGAACAGCTCGCGAATTAAGCCAGGGAGACGCGTTCATGAAGTCAGTCGATTCGATTTTTTAGTTGCTTGGGATCAGTCAATAAAGCAGATTAATGATATCTGAATTGGAAATATAGCAGAAAGCTCTCGAATAACAATAGATTAAAGACGTAAAATTCATCATTCTCCGAGATATGCCGCAGTTATTTTGCCCCACTCGGTAAGAATTGTAATGGTGCCGTCTTGTCCCGCGTTGTGCCTGTCATGTGCACTGCGTATATTTTCATGACTATGACTTTTTGAACGAAACGGAGAATTATGTCTGTCCTCGATCCTGAAATTCAGGAGGACGTTCATTCGAATGAGATCGTAAGCGAAGAATCCGCCGCGGCTCTGCGCAAACGACACCTTGACTTCGAGCGGGAAGCCCTGCCGCATATGGATGCATTGTATAACTTTGCTCTCCGCATGACCAGTGATCCCGACGAGGCCGACGATCTCCTTCAGGAAACTTTCCTGAAGGCATACCGCTTTTTTGACAAGTTTGAACAGGGAACGAACTGCAAAGCCTGGTTGTTCAGGATAATGAAAAATTCGTTCATCAACATTTACCGGCGCACATCAAAGGAGCCCGCAAAAGTCGACTACAACGATGTCGAAGACTTTTATCACTCCATCAGAGCCGCGTCCGCTGATCCAAACGACCTCGAACAACGGATTTTTTCGAACATTCTCGATGACGATGTTTCCTCCGCCCTGGAATCACTTCCGGAAGACTTCCGTACTGTCGTAATCCTTTGTGATATCGAAGGATTTACGTACGAGGAAATCGCGGACTTTGTCGAGTGTCCCATTGGTACAGTGCGTTCACGGCTTCATCGCGGGCGCAAAATGCTGCGGGTGAAGCTGTACGATTACGCCAGGAATCGCGGGTTCGGGGGCGACGAGATGGAAGACGATGTGTAGATATGCAGCTGCCAGAGCAGCTTGATCCGATAAATCGGTTATTGAAAAAGATGAGAGCGAATTGCAGATCGATGAAATGAATATTCAGGACTACAGCCAATTGACTGACGAGCAGCTGAAAGAATATATCAGTGCGCTTGCAGACAAGGACTCAGCCGGGCTTTCGACCCAACAGATTGACGTGCTCCAGCATGTTGTGAATGAACGACCGGAACTGCTCGGCGAATATCAGCTGAATATTGCCACCAAACTGTGTCTGCTCAAGCATGCGAAAAATATTCGTTGTCCGGATTCCACTTCAGAGGCCATTCGTTCCATTCTCTATCATGTGTACAAATCTCAGCAGTCGTCGCTGTAGGGATTTCGCATGTCCCAGTCTGTTTAATCCCTTGATTCACCTTCCCACCTGTTCCATCGAAGCAATACGAGGTAGTTCATGAATAGCTTGACACGATACATCGTGCTGGCGGCGCTTGTGTTTTCCGCCTGCGGCCAGCATAAAACCAATGACGAATCGAATGCCGCAGCAAAAGACACCCTGGTGCTTCCAGGCGAATCGCATTTGCGCAATATCAGACAACTGACATTCGATGGCGAAAACGCCGAGGCGTACCTGTCGTTCGACGAAAAGCAGCTCACCTTTCAGCGGCGTGCGGAAGGCATGGAGTGCGACCAGATTTTTACGATGTCGATCGACGGAGGGAAAATAACCCGGCTGAGCTCGGGAATGGGACGCACCACCTGCTCATACTGGCTTCCGGATGGAGAGAATCTGATTTTCTCATCAACAGAAGCACACGATCCCGGCTGCCTCCCTGCTCCGGACCGAAGCAAAGGCTACGTCTGGAAGCTCTATCCGGAATTCGATATCTACAAAATTCATAAAGACGGCAGCGGACTTACTGTCCTCTCGGCCACAGCCGGCTACGACGCTGAAGCTACGGTATCGCCCAAGGGAGATAAAATCGTGTTCACTTCCACACGCGATGGCGACCCTGAAATCTACACGATGGATCTTGACGGAAAGAACGTGAAGCGTCTGACCAACGCCAAAGGGTATGACGGCGGGCCATTTTTCTCGCCTGACGGGTCAAAGATTATCTTCCGTGCAAGCCGCCCGAAGACTGATGAAGAACTGGCTGGTTATCAGGAACTTGTGTCCGAGCATCTTGTGCGTCCCAGCGCTCTGGAGATTTGCATTATGAATGCGGATGGAAGCGACTTGCGTCAGATCACGAATAACGGCAGCGCAAACTTTGCTCCGTTCATGCACCCTGACGGCAAACGCATAATATTCTGCTCAAACATGGATAAAAGCAATCCCCGGAATTTTGATCTCTATCTGATAAACGTCGACGGCAGCGGACTCGAGCGTCTGACCTTCTTCGATCAGTTCGACGGCTTTCCGATGTTTACACGCGACGGGAAAAACCTGGTTTTCTGTTCAAACAGGAACAATGCGAAGGAAGGCGACACCAACGTATTTGTCGCTGACTGGGAGGACTAACATTTCAGATCGGGATTGTGAGAATTTTCCCGCATCCGGTCGCTCTGATTTTTCGACTGATCCCAACCCGATTGACTTCCATTCTCTTGAGACACTGCCGGCTACTGACCGGCAGTGTTTCGTTTTGTATCCAGATAACCCTGAAGCAGGATGATCGCGGCCACCTCGTCGATCTTTCCTTTGTCCCTCCGCTTCTTCTTCCCCATGCCCATATCACGTATCGTCTGTACGGCCAGGCTGGAAGTGAACCGCTCGTCCAGCAGATCGACAGGCAGGTCGGTTGCCGCCTTCAGCTTTTCAGCAAACAAATGCACCTTTTTGGCAATCTCACCCTCCAGACCCTGTAGAGTGAGCGGCAAACCTATCACAATACGAGCCACAGACCGCTCCTCAATCAGCTTCACCAGTCGTGGGATCAAGGAGTCATCACTGTCATACGTCCCGATGCCCGAGGCGATAATGCCTAGTTCATCGGAGAGAGCAAGCCCGACACGGCGTTCGCCGTAATCGATTCCGAGTGTACGTTTGTTACTGAGCAATGAAATCTTCGACTGTTTTTTTCATTGACACCGGAGTCTGCAGTTCACGCTCGAGCAGCCGCGCTTCGGCCTGCGGACTCAAAGGCGTCGTAAGAAATGCCTTCAGCATTTTGCTGGGCTTGAAATGGGATTTGCGGCGAGGCGGTACGTAGACCTTGTCTCCGGTCTTCGGGTTCCTCGCGCGCGGCTTCGCTTTCGTGAGTTTGATCTCAAATACACCAAAGTCTCGAACTTCGAGCCGAACTTCCGGATCGGCGTTCATCAACAACTCGCGAATTGAAGTAAGCACTGTGTCTACGATATGATCCGCATCCGGCAATTTGACGGAAAGTTGTTCTGCAACGTTTCTGGCAATGTCCTTTCGAGTTAGTGTCGGGATCTTGTCTTTCATGCATTTCCTCCAGATGGGGGGTTATGACATATCCACGTAGCGTTCCGCCAGTGATATGCCTTTCACCTTCTTCAGTCGCTCGATCAGTCGCTCGAGATGCTCGAGGTTATTGACGGTGACCAGAACCGAGCCGTGGAAAGTGGTTTTCTCCGTTTCTATGTTAACACTGCGAATATTGGTGCTTTTGTAGCTGGTGACTGCGAGGGCGATTTCGTTGAGAATTCCGGGCCGGTCATCTCCTTCAATCCGTATGCCTCCGAGGTACTCAGTGGTTACATTCGAAGGCCAGGCGATCTCGACGAGGCGATCGCGCATGCTGGCGTCGCTGTCATCGAGGAGCAGACGCTGGATGTTGCGGCAGTTGTGTCGGTGAATCTTGATGCCGCGGCCGAGGGTGACAAAGCCGATAACGTCATCTCCGGGCAGAGGACTGCAGCAGCGGGCGAAATCATATTCGATGTCTGAAGTT
The DNA here is from genome assembly GCA_049663345.1 of Bacteroidota bacterium. GTDB lineage: Bacteria > Bacteroidota > Ignavibacteria > SZUA-365 > SZUA-365 > SZUA-365. Next base: position 7,333 of record JBATDG010000106.1, on the reverse strand, counting down.
TCGCCCTGTATGATAATGCCCTTTTCACTTCGGGCCCGGCCAGCGAATTCATCAAACACCTGCTGCTGGTCACGATGCGGCAGAGTGAGGCCTTCCTCGATCTCAGGCGGCGCCAGTGCAGCTTGCGCGATCTCGTCAACCCGAATTTCGTCCTTCGCCAACGCCACGAGCATTCTCGAGAGGCTCTGGAAGCGAAGGATCTGAGCTGCTTTCAGCAATGGTCCTTCATCGAGAGGAATCTTGAGCTTCTTGGCGCGGCGCTCCCATTTGTCGCGTCCATCCTGCAGCACCTGTTTTGTCTGCTCGTTGATGAAGCGGCGGATTGCCCCCTTAGCCTTGTGGGTGACAACCTGTTGTTCCCAATCGCCGCTTATATACTGGCTTCGGGAAGTGATGACTTCGACCTGATCACCGCTGTGCAGCTTGCGGTTAAGCGGAACGATCCGGCCGTTTACTTTCGCTCCAATGGTATGCAGACCAACCTCGGAGTGAATCTCAAATGCGAAATCGACAGGCGTGGAGCCGTTGGGAAGGACGATAAGATCACCCTTCGGAGTAAACACCACGATCTCATCCTGATACAGGTTGCGCTGAAAATTATCCAGCAGCTGCCGGGCGCCTTCCTCGTCGGAAGTCGCCACCTGCGGACTTTCGAGAATTTCGCGTACCCAACGTATCCAATTTTCAAACGCACTGGCCTTGTTGTTTATGCTTTCCTTGTATGCCCAGTGCGCTGCAATTCCCTTCTCAGCGATCTCATGCATTTCGCGCGTGCGGATCTGCACTTCGACCATTTTTCCGTCCGGGCCAAGCACAGTTGTGTGAATGGACTTGTACCCATTCTGTTTCGGCAGAGCAATGTAATTTTTGTAGCGCTCGGGAATCGGCGTGTACACTTCGCAGACGATTGCATACGCGAGGTAGCAATCCTTTTCCTCCTTCGTATCCAGCACGATGCGGATGGCAAACAGATCGTAGATTTCGTCGAACGTCTTGTTTCTGTCCTGCATCTTATTGAAAATACTGTAGAGATGCTTCGGACGGCCCAGCATTTCAAACGCCAAGTTCGCTTTCGCAAGTTCGCTGCGCAGAGGCTTGCAAAAGCGCTCGATGTAATCCTCCCGATCGCGGCGCTTGACCGATACCTGACTCTTAAGTTTGCGGTATTCCTCAGCATACAGGTACTTGAACGACAGATCTTCGAGCTCCCATTTGATGCGCCCGAGACCAAACCGATGTGCAAGCGGTGCATATATTTCGATCGTTTCTCTGGCGATGCGCTGCTGTTTCTGATCTCCCACAAACTCCAGCGTGCGCATGTTGTGCAAGCGATCGGCAAACTTAACCAGGATCACGCGGATATCGTTGATCATGGAGACCATCAACTTGCGATAATTTTCCGCCTTCGTGATTTCCTTGCTTACGAGAATAGAGGATATTTTCGTAGCGCCTTCGACGATGTCGGCGATTTTTGTGCCGAATTCGTCCTGGATGTCCTTGTAGGTGTAATCCTCGCAATCCTCAATCACATCATGGAGCAGGGCCGCCACCACGGAAACGTCGTCAAGCGGAATTTCCTGTGCCACTATCATCGCAACCGCGTAGGGATGCGTGGCATAGGGTTCTCCGGACTTCCGTGTATGCTCTTTATGCGCCTGCACCATGAACGTAAAGGCGCGCGAAATCAGGTCTTCGTCTACAGCGACAAGATTGCTGCGGCATACCGACAGCAGCGCTTCGAGCTTCTGCCGAGGCGCACTTCCGGTTGCTGAATGTGTTGATCTGCGTAAACCGCCGAGCATGGCCTCTCGCTTTCCATCGCTAAAAACCACCATAATCAGATACTTAAGTACCCAATATGCCTCCATTTTCCCAAAATGTCAAGTTTGAAATGCAGCCCATGTTGTTTGAAATTTAGAGCTTAGGCTATCGTTTGGAGTTCCGGGAGCGCTGCCGGTGAATAACGCGAAAGATCGGTCGGATGCTCCTTGCCGCAATGGAATATGCTTGCTGTTCGTACTTTCCTTGCCTTTACCCGCCCTTATCGATATTTTAGATGTTCGGAAGAAAACAGAATTCTTTCGCTCTTTCAAAATATACTCTCGAGGAAATCATGAAACGCATCACATGGACCCGCGTCACAATGTTGGCTGTTGTGCTGATCAGCGTGGCGACAATGGGATTTCAGTGTTCATCGCCGAATATTACTAGCGGCAAACTCTATCTGCAGCAATATCAGCAGGGCAAGAAAACAGAGAAACTTGACAAGGCACTGGAGTCCTTCACGAAGGAAATTCAGGAAAAGCCGAACAGCGCAGAGGGCTGGTATTGGCTTGGTCATGTTTATGCGGAAAAAAAGGAATATCGAAAACTGCAGGAAAGCTGGGCCAAGGCGCAAAGCCTCGGCGGAAAAACTTCAGAGGAAATCGAGCAGTATCGTTATGCTTATTGGGGCCAGGCATTCAACTACGGTGCCAGCACCATGAAAAAGGCTCAGATGAAAAAGGATAAAGATCTGTACGCAGATGCGGCGGATGCCTTTGAGGCAGCGACTATGCTGCAGCCAGACAGCTCCGCGAAATACAACGCATACGTGTATCTCGCTTACGCACTGATGGGATCGGATAAGGCCGAGGCTGCCCGCGCTCCGCTGCAGCAACAGATTAAAATGAACCCGACAGCAGAATCGTATAGCGCACTCGCGCAGTTGATTTCTATCGAAGCAGCGAAGCTCAAGACAGATGGCAACGAGGAAGAATCCAACAAAAAATACACTGAAGCCATCGATCTGCTGAATCGCGCAACTACTCAGTTCCCCGACAACTCAGATTTGAACAATGAGCTTCTCAACACCTATATCGCTGCAAACCGCGTAACGGAAGCAGTATCGAAGTTCACCAGCTATGCCGACAAGAATCCCGATGATGCCACTGCCCAGTATGCGGCCGGAACCGCCCTGGTTCAGGTAAGCAAGTTCGAGGAAGCGGTCGCATATCTCGAACGTGTTCTCGGAACAGAGCCGGATAACACCCGCGCACTGTATAATTTATCCGTTGCATATCTGAAATATGGCATCAAAGTCAGAGATAACAGCGAGAGTTCAGGTACCGATACCCCGCAGGCGGATTATAAATCGATTGTCAAGAAGGCCGTGCCGCATATCGAAAAGCTAGTAAAGCTGGAGCCGGATAATGCCACAAACTGGGATCTCGCCGGTAAGGTGTATGCGACGGCAGGCATGACAAAGGAAATGGGTGAGGCCTATAAAAAAGCCGACGAGCTCCGCAAGTAACATTTCGCAATACGGAGGACTGATGAGCGACAACGTCCAGGACATGAAGAATCAGCAAGTCAATATCGAACTTGGCGAGCGTGAAGCAGAGGGCATTTATTCCAACCTCGCGATCATCACGCATTCAAACGCCGAGTTTGTGATTGACTTCACGCGCATCCTCCCCGGCGTCCCTAAAGCCAAGGTGCACGCGCGCATCGTGATGACGCCTGTGCATGCAAAACTTCTGATGAATGCAATGCATGACAACATCGATAAATTCGAGCGGAAATTCGGAGAAATCAAGATTTCCCAGGATCCCGCACAGATGTTCACGGGAACACCGCCCACGGGCATCATGCATTAATTGCACGACATCCATTCCGAATAAAACTCCGGCCCAAATGCCGGAGTTTTTTTATTCCTCGCCTATGCTATTTCTGGCCAACAGAATGCTGAAGGGTAGGCGGCGAGCGGCGCTGCAATGATGTTATTTCTGGCCAACAGAATACGGAAGGGTTAGGCGGCGAGCGGTGCTGCAATTACTTGGTCAGCAGAATGCGGAAGGGGAAGCGGCGAGCGACGCTGCAATTATTTGGTCAGCAGAATGCGGCGGGTGTGGGTTGCCTGTGGTGTCTCAATACGGCAGAAATAGAGTCCGCTGGGCAATTCCCCGGCGTCGAACAAAACACTGTAGCTGCCTTGAGCCCTGCTTCCCTCCTCAACCAAACGGACGAAGCGTCCAAAAGCATCGAGGACAACGATGCGGTATGCGGTATTCTCCGCCAGATAATATCGAAGCAGCGTGACTGGATTAAATGGATTCGGCTGATTGGGAAGCAGCCGCGTCGAGGCGCTCAGCGGAAGTACGCAGTCGCCTGAGAGGGTTGCTACTCCATCGCGGTACACAGCGACGAACCCGCCTTCACCCCCATACGAATGCAGAAACGGAGCCAGGGATGTGCCATCCGCCATGATCGAAGGATAGCGCACGAACTGCAGCGGGGACTGAATGACATATCCGAGTGAGCCGAGTTGGACGCTCTGATGTAGGATTTCGAAAAAGAGATGCAGCAGCGGACCACCTTCGTTGCTTTTCTGAGGAGCGAAATCCGTTGAATCAGCGATCATCAGGATGTTCAATCCCGACTGCATCGTCTCCGGGAATAACTGTGTATTGAGATTTCTCCAACTATATGCAGTCAGGCTGTTATCGCTTCGGGCTTCGACGAAGCGCAGCACGCCGGGATCAAAGCGCAAGAGCAGACGATACGAACCGGGATCGATGTTGGGCGTCGCTCCAATGTTTATCGGGACCGTGAGAATACCTGCCGATACTCCGGTCAAATCAGATGGGATTGAAACCTCCACCACATTCAAAACCTCCGCGAGAGTCAACTTCAAATCGCATTTCGAGGGCGTGGCCTGTTCTGTCGAGACGAGAACTTCGATGTCCAGGGTTTTTGCGGAACTGGTGAAAAGCGGCTGCAGGAGCCAGGATGCCGTCCCGTGTTCCCCTACTGCGAGACGGGACGGTGATATAGTTTTCGTCGGCTGTTCGTCCTCTTCAAAGCGGATCCCCGGGGGCAGCAGCAGCGTCGCGGTGACCGGGGAGGCCACGGCATCGCCGGTGTTAGACACATCGGCAGTCAGCCGAAAGACTGTGTAATCCCCGAAGCGGCTGGGAATCCCTTCGTAATTCACTCTGGCTGTGTCGAACCCGACCACCATGTCATCGCTCCCGTTGGTGACGTCGGTTGAAAGTCCGCATTGCAGATGGGCTCTGCCGACATGCGGGATAAACACAGGCACTTCGCAGCTGATGAGCGGAAGATAATACCCGGCAGCTGTGCGAGCATTGGCGAAAACGCGAAGATGCACAATGCGATCCACAGTTGAAGGAAGAGCCTGAACGGTCCACACACCTTTTCGCATTCCGTCCGTTTGAAGAAGTGCGAGTGCAATCTGCTTCTCCTGCGATTTCTTATCAATGACCAGCACGCCTTCCGGATCCACAACCGCGACCAGCGACACATTGAACACTGCTTCGGAACTGAGATTCCCAATTTCGGCATTGAAGGAAAAACTGGATTTCTGATACCCGCCCTCACTGACATCGCCGAGCAAAGAGTCAAGTTCACTGCTGCATTGCAGAAGGAGTGAGGATTCGTCAGCAGGAGGTATCCACACCATTTTCTCGCATCGCACTGTGTCTCCAAAACGATCGGAAAAGAGAACGGAAATACGAAGCGAATCTCCGGTTCTCCGTAAAAGAGGCCGCAGGGATTTGGAGAAAATACCGGAGGTTTCTCCGGGACCGAGCGCTTCAGTGAGCGTATCGACTAACGACTGTCCTTGAGCAAGCAAGAGCCCGGATTCGAGAGTAGTCAGCATCGTCATTCCGACCGCGATTCCCTGCCCCACATTCGATACCTTCGCACGGAACATGAATGGGTCCGGCGAGTAGCGCTTGCCTGCTTGATCATAGCGCACCTCATCCACATCAAGCGTACAAATGTAATTCGCAGCCCTGGCGGCGGGGATGAATGTCGCGGTTGAGCACTCTGTTGACACGATCCGACTGCGGTACCCGCCCTCGCCTTGCGCAAAAAACGGAAGGTCTTCGAGTCCACCGCTATCGCGCCGCTTGGGCTTCATCTGCCAGGTATAGGAAAAAGCCGTGCCCGCTTCCAGCCTCCCGATAGCGATATTAATTTCCCCATCCGCTGGTGAGACACGCGACGGTCCGGTATAATTGATGCTGCAATTTTCCGCAGCTCCGTCGCCGACATTGCGCAAAATGGTTTTCACCGGGAATGGATTCGGTACATAGTCGTTGAGAGTTTCATCGAAAACCAGTGCGGGCGTACTCTCGCAATACAACTCGAGCCGGGGCCTGGTCTCTTTCTCAACATACACCGGAAGAATGCATGTGCCGCGAATTCCCTCCCCATCAACGAGTACAAACAGCGTGTCGAAGCCGGGTATATCGTCTGGATTTGTTATCAATTGAAATCCGTCGGGTCCGAGTAATTCGACCGTTGAATCTGCAGGAATAGAATTGATGAATCTTGATTGAGCGGAAAGCAGTGTGAAGCGGCGGCTCTGGAGCAGATAGAGTGAAACGTTGTTGATTCGTTCTGTTCCGGTATTCCGCAAGCTCACACCGAGATAAAACTGGTCAGGAACGAAGCCGTTTCCGACAAAGCGAACGCTGTCGGGGCCGTACAGTTTGCATTCGAACAGCCCTTCGGATGTACCGCCTTGCCCGAACGCCGGAGCGGCGGCCGCTATAGTGATCACCGCCCAGCAAAATGCAGCGCGAAGCAACACTGTCCGAAGCCATATGTCGTGTACTTTCCTGTTCAAATGCTCTGGCCTGTAATTTGCCGCCGGTCGTTCTTTCTGCTCAGCGTAAAAGGAGCATGTGTTTTATCGATGACCCGGCAGGCGTGCTCACTTGGTAAAAATACACTCCGCTGGGGAGATTATCAGCATCGAAAACGCTTTCATGCCGTCCTGCTGCACGATATCCTGTTTCAAGCTGCCGGATCTCGCGGCAGAACACGTCCATAACGCGGAGAGAGTCTTCCATACCTTCCTTGAGTTCGTAGGCAATCGTGCGTCGGCAGTGGATTTCCCCGTTCGTCCCGATACGGCACCAGGATGCGCACCTCTGCTTGCGTGTCCTGCTTGTACGGACCCGCTGTAGCAGACCACTCGGCACAGACAAACGGCGCGCCGCTGTCCAGCCGCTGTCCAGCTGCTGTGCCAGGTTCACGGGGTTCGGTCCTCCGATAAGCAGTTTACTATCCATCGGGATCGCCGCCGCTGCAAGGAATGACGCGGTAAAGTTTAAATGTTTCACAGCCCCCATCCTGTGCTGATGAATACATCGTTTCGGGAAGATACAAAAGGCGGAGGACACGTGTGCGTCCCCCGCCCTTTCCATGGTTGATTACTCTTACTTCGAGATAATCATTCGTTTTGTATCGGTGAAGTCACCGGCTTCGAGGCGGTAGAGATACACGCCGCTCGGGAGGTCGTTCGCGGACAGCACCA
>JBATDG010000105.1:0-59298 GCA_049663345.1 Bacteroidota bacterium | reverse complement strand
GGGGTAGAACTTTCATAGAATGATTTCACCGGCCAGGTCACGAAGACCCTGCCCTGGAAGAACTCTGCTTCCGGGGAGACGTACGCGGCACCGATATTGAATGTCTGGGTTTGAGCGCATAGCGGTGTGCATGACAGGAGGGTAAAAAACAGTGACAGATATCTGATTCGTTGAAACATGATGGTTCTCCCGAAAGATGCTGTTACAAAATTGTGATATTTGAAGTGAGATTACGTTCTCCCTGCTGTATGCGGAGATGGTAGATACCGGTTCGCAGCTCAGGAAGTGGCAAACCGAAATCCATGCTGCTTGCAGTGGCATCGATGCTTGTTCGCAGATGTACGCGTCCCAAGGCATCGTACAGTGCGAGGGATACCGCGCCAGTCGTCAGACCCTCAAGCCGAAGCGAGACCCGTGAAATACCGATTTGTACGGGGTTGGGATAGACCTGGAGCTGAATACCGTCAGGAGCAATGGGGTCTGCCTCAATCACCGAGGTTTGCATCTGCTTCGCGCCGAGAAATATAACAAAGCGGTTCCCGTAACCCTCAGCTTCTGGTCCAGGTGTTCCAAGAATGACCATATCGTCGCAGCCGTCGCCGTTCATATCTCCAGCGTCAAAGGCACCAACATCAACCCGCCAGTCTGTCGGGATGATACCGCGATATCCCATGGGCTTGTGGAAGCTCGTTCCTGCGGGATACATCAGGTAGAGCGGTCCGTCGACCATGTACACTGCCCACGGAATGATGAGATCTCGCGTTCCATCACCATTCATGTCACCAACCGGGTAAATACCCCACGGGGCGATATCTCCCCACAATCCCGGGTCGCGGTTGGGAATGGAATCCGACGGCAGAATCGGGTCGGGAAGAGGATCGCTACCGAGAAACAGAAGCGCATCCCCTTGTACGCGGTGGACCCTGTCATCAATGATGTCTGCGTAACCATCGGCATTCACATCCGAGATACCAGACATCCCTAACCCAGGATGCGAAGGACTCCAGCCATATATGTCATCAAAGAAGCGATGCGGTGTGGACACGTCGGATGCCATGTTGCCAAGGTAGAGATCCCAGTACTGATTGTACCTGCCGACGGACCAGTCGTACACCACGCCTCCGATCATGATATCGTCATAGCCGTCGCCGTTGATATCACCAGAGATGTAATCATTGCCATATGTGGAATATTTACTCGATCGCGATGGACGGAACACGCGATCGGCGCTGGTGTCCATCGATGTGCTGCCCAGATACAACTGTATGCACCCGACGGATGAATCCCTTCGCTCAACATAAGCCACGGATAGATCGGCAAATCCATCCCCGTTGTAGTCCAATCCCTTAACGCCGGATCGAAGCGATGGAGCGCCAAGCCGCGTACCGGGCAGTCCGGTGAGCACGAGATCCGGTTCGTCACTAAAATACGGCGGACTGTCAAGTTGGAAATAAATGCGCACGATGCCGGTTTCGTTCGGTGTGTTTCGGAACTGCATTGATGTCACCAGGTCCCTGCGGCCGTCTCCGTTCAAATCCAGGGCTGCGACACCTCCGCTTCCTCCCAGCACGAAGCCATCCTCGTGCGGGTCCAGCGTGTCTCCCCCAAAGAAGAGGAAGGTCGTATCGTAACTCGTTGTGATTGCGAGGTCATCATAACCGTCGCCATTCACATCCCCCAGCGCCGCACTGTACTGTGCGAATCCGGGGTGATCCTTGTGCTCGACGATGCCGAACGGCTGGATGAACCAGGGTGGCAGCTCCGTGCTTTTCTCGAACGCTTTATCACCCTCGTTCTGCGCATGCATACTCGCAGGGAAAAATCCCACCGAGCCAATTACAAACACGAACAGCATTCCAAAGAATACTCTCGGCGCTCCGCGTACGCGCTGCAGGGGTTTTTTCATGTAACACCGATCCATCATGTTGAACCTCCAATGATGTTGAACATATGGCAAACACCGGCAACCTGCCGGTGGAATATCCGTCAACCAATCAACACTCTGTGTGGGTCAGGTGCGTCCTCCTCCGGCCCCGAAAGATTGTTACCGCAATGCTATCAAATTCGGAGGTGAATGTCAACTGTGCGGGAATGGAAAGTGATGGCGTTGTCAACTCCCGCTAATCGGAGCCGACAGCCCGTTGCGCAGTCCGGGCTATAGTAAAAAAACGGTCCCGCTGAAACCGGCGGGACCGTAACGTAACACAGCAGTAGGAGGGACGCCGCGGTGCGTCAGACCTCGGCGCGTTTGAGCACGCGGTCGTGGAGGAACTGAAGAAGATCCTGGGGCGCGACCGGTTTATCGAGGAAGTGATCTGCCTTGATCCATTGCTTCTCCTCTTCACTCTGTGTGGAGAAGCGGTAGCCGGTGTCGTGCCCGGCAGATGTGAGTATGATAACGGGCGTCTCGCGCCCTTCGGGAGTGTCCTTGATGCGCTTGCACAGAGTGAAGCCGGAATCGAAATGCTCCATCGCCAGATCGACCACAGCGACGTCGGGGAGAAATTCCTTGAACAATGCGAAGCCGCTTACGCCGTCATGGGCAAAGCGCACTTCATACCCGGCATGCTCCAGCACGCCGCGATAGGATTCGATGATATCCACGTCGTCATCGACGAGCAATATCTTCTGCATGATTGGTACCTTTATTCTGAAATCTGGTGAAACATCGTTCTCCGGGTTGAAACCCGGAGCTACGGTTGTGTGGTCTCCGGGTTGAAACCCGGAGCTACGGTTGTGTGGTCCCTCCGGGACCGGATTCGCTATCCTACATCCTATATCCTACGTCCTACATCCTGCTTCTTGCGTACGGCGTACGGCGTAACGCGTATAGCTTCCTGCATCCTAAAACTCGTCCCGCTCAACAAAGTGCGTGTGCAGCAGCTGGTGCGCGAGATGCCCGGCGGGCTCGCCGAGGAATTCGGCGTATAGCTTTTGGACGGACTCATTCCGATGGCTGTTGCGGCGCGGTGATTCGCGGTCGATCTGATAGATGCTCTCGGTGCGCTTGATGAGCTTCTCGGGCGTTGCCGGCAAAGGCTGACCGCCGCCATTGACGCAGCCGCCCGGACAGGCCATCACTTCAATGAAATGAAATGGCGATGTCCCGGCACGGATGTCGTCGAGTATCGGCTTGATGTTTTTCAGTCCGCTCACCGCAGCGACTTTCAGCGTGATGTCCCCGATGCGGACGTCAGCCTGCTTGACGCCTTCGAGTCCGCGAATGGGGGCGAAGGTGACGGATTTCATATCGCTGCCGGTCAGATAGAAATGCGCCGTCCGCAGCGCCGCTTCCATCACGCCGCCAGCTGCGCCGAATATGGCTCCGGCACCGGTGGACTCTCCCATCGGATCGTCGAAGCCCTCGTTGGGCAGCTTGTGAAAATCGATGCCGGAGACGCGGATCATGCGGGCGAGTTCGCGTGTCGTGAGCACGGCGTCCACATCCGGATATTCACCACCGAGCTCCGGCCGCTGGGCTTCGTACTTTTTCGCCGTGCAGGGCATGATCGAAACAACGAAAATACGGGACGGGTCAACTCCGATCTTTTGCGCGTAGTAGGTCTTCAAAAGGGCGCCTTGCATCTCGTGCGGAGACTTGCAGGATGAAAGGTTCCCCAGCAGATCCGGATAGTAATGTTCTAGGAACTTTACCCAACCCGGACTGCAGGAAGTGAGCATCGGAGTTGACCCGCCGTTATTCAGGCGGTGCAGTAATTCAGTCGCTTCTTCAATGATGGTGAGATCAGCGCTGAAGTTGGTGTCGAATACGCGGGCGAATCCGATGCGCCGCAGCGCGGCAACAGTTTTGCCCGTGGCGACCGTCCCTGCCTCAGCGCCGAACTCCTCGGCCAGTGCCACGCGAATGGCAGGCGCGACCTGCGCGACGACGATCAGGTCGGGATTGTTGATGGCTTCCCACACCGGCTTCTGATTGCTCTTCTCGGTCAGCGCTCCTACGGGACAGTTGACAACACACTGCCCGCAATCCACGCAGGGCACTGTGTTGAGGCTGCGTCCAAGCGCCGGAGCAACGCCGGTTCTGAATCCGCGATGCACGAAATCGATGGCGCCGACATGCTGCGTTTCGTGACAGATGCGTACGCAGCGTCCGCAGAGAATGCATTTCTCCGGATCACGTTCGATTGCCGGACTCGCGATATCAATGCGCGCCCTGCGGCGCTCGCCCTGAAAGCGGTGCGTGCGCACTCCGTATTCCTGCGTGAGCTTCTGCAATTCGCAATTGCCGGAGCGGACGCAGAACAGGCAGTCCTGCGGATGATTCGCCACCAGCAATTCGATGATGGTCTTTCGCGCCCGACGCACCCGGGGAGAATTGGTGCGGATCTCCATTCCCTCAGTTACAGGAAATGCGCAGGCGGGAACGAGATTGTTGGCATTCTTCACCTCCACCGTGCAGATGCGGCAAGAGCCGGTCGGGGAAAATTCAGCCAGATGGCAGAGGGTCGGGATGTTCACGCCCTCCCGCCGGGCGACGTCCAGCACGGTTTCACCCGGCTTCGCCCAGCATGTATGTCCGTTCAATGTGATATTCATGATTATCCTCGCTTCCTAATTCACGTAGATCGCGTCGAAGTTGCAGTTCACGCGGCATTGGTCGCAGCGGATGCACTTGTCGTCGATAATGTAATGCGCCTTTTTCTTCTCGCCGACGATGGCCTGTTCTGGACATTTGCGCGCGCAGACGCCGCAGCCATTGCATTTGTCGGTGTCGATGTGGAAGGTGAGCAGCTCGCGGCAGGCTCCGGCAGGACAGACGCGCTCGTAGAGATGCGCTTCGTATTCGTCGCGGAAATAATGCAGCGTGCTGAGCACAGGATTCGCCGCCGTCTGGCCGAGGCCGCAGAGCGAGGTGTCCTGTATCACCGAAGCGAGCCGCTCGAGATAGACCATCCCCTGGAAACGCAGCAGGGCGTCTTCCTGCGAATGTTCGTCCCGATGGCTGCGCGTGAGGCGCTCAAGGATTTCGAGGAGCCGGAGCGTTCCTTCACGGCAGGGAATGCACTTGCCGCAGGACTCCGATTGAATGAACGTCATGAAGTACTTGGCGAGGTCGACCATGCAGGTGTCCTCATCCATAACGACGAGTCCGCCGGAGCCCATCATGGCGCCGACTTCCTTGAGGCTTTCGTAGTCCACAGGCGTGTCGATTACCTGCTCGGGCAGCGCGCCGCCGGAGGGACCGCCGATCTGCACGGCCTTGAATTTCTTTCCGTCCGGAATGCCGCCGCCGATGTCGAAGATGATTTCGCGCAGCGTGGTTCCCATCGGAACTTCCACCAAACCCACATTGCACACATTGCCCGAGAGTGCGAAGATCTTTGTGCCCTTCGACGTCGCCGTGCCGATCCCGGCGTACCATTCGGCGCCGTACTTAAAGATGCTGGAGACGTTGGCGAAGGTCTCGACGTTGTTGATCACCGTCGGCTTGCCGAAGAGTCCTTCCACTGCTGGAAACGGCGGTCGCGGACGCGGCATACCGCGTCGTCCTTCGATAGAATTGATCAGCGCGGTTTCCTCGCCGCAGACGAAGGCGCCGGCGCCTTTCTTGATGCGCATGTCAAAGCTGAAGCCGCTGCCAAGAATGTTCGTTCCGAGCAGCCCGTAGTCACGCGCGTCCTGCAGGGTTTTCTCAAGCCGGCGAATTGCCAGCGGATATTCGGCCCGGCAATAGATGTAGCCGTAGCTCGCACCGATGGCGTAGGCGGCGGTGATCATGCCTTCAACCACGCGATGGGGATCGCCTTCGAGCAGGGCGCGGTCCATGAACGCACCCGGATCGCCTTCATCGGCGTTGCATATCAGATACTTCTTGTCGGCTTTCTGGTCATGGGCGAACTGCCACTTCTTCCCTGTCGGGAAGCCGCCGCCGCCGCGTCCGCGCAATCCAGCCGTGAGCATGTCGTCGATCACTTCCTGAGGAGAATGCGTCTGCAGCACTTGCGAAAGCCCGGCATAGCCGCCGCGGGCCAGGTACTGGTCGATGCTTTCCGGATCGATGACTCCGCAATTCTCGAGATTCACTTTCTTCTGCTTGCGGAAGAAATTCACGTCTCCCAGAAGCTGATATCCGTTCCAATCCTGAGCGCCCTCGTGCGTGTACACGCCCAGCAGCTTTTCCACGATCACCTCGCCGCCGATCAGCGTGCGTTCGATTATCGATGGAACGTCCTGCAGTTTGACCTCGCAGTAGCTGATGCGCGGGCGGCCCGGCAGCTTGATGTCGACGATGATTTCGCGCGCGCAGAAGCCCACGCAGCCGACGGGGATGACGGTGACTTTCAGATCCCGCGCTTCAGCTTCGGCCAGGATGGCGTCGTGCACCTGCTTGGCGCCGTTGGCGAGTCCGCAAGTGCCCATGCCCACGAGCACGACCGGAATGTCATGTTCGATCAGCAAAAGGGCGCGTTTGTACTTTTCGAGTCGGCGGGCGCTTTCAACAGCGCTTTCAAATCCTGACATATTTTCAACCGCGCTTGTCATTGAGCCGCAGTCGCATTGCTGTCCTTGCTGCACGCAGTCGACGAAGCGGGGACAGGGTTTATCGCCGCAATGCCAGCACTGCTCGAAGCAGCGCGTGCTATAGGCATTCATCGACCACCTCGCTTCCCTTCTCCTGCCGCTGATACGATTTCAGCACTTTCTGCAGGGATTTGGTGGTAAGTCCGCCGTGAAAGGAGTCGTTCACCGCGATAACCGGAGCGATGCTGCATGCCCCGATGCAGGCGACGGTTTCGATGGTGAAAAGAAGATCCTTGCTCGTCTGCCCGGCCTTGATGCCGAGTTCGTTTTCGAGCGTGGTGAGAATGTTGAGCGAGCCCTTGACGTGGCACGCGGTGCCCCGGCAAACCTTGATGACATACTTGCCGAGCGGTTGAAAGCGGAATTGATTGTAAAACGTCGCGACGCCATACACACGCGAAACCGGAATATCCACGTGCCGTGCGACTTTCTGCATTTCGTAGTCCGGGAGGTACCCGAAATGCTCCTGAACGTCCTGCAGCATGTCGATCAGGCAGGAAGCGTCCCCCTTGGGATACCTCCCGTAGATCTGCTGCTCGTTGTCCTGACTCTGCATGATAATTCTCTTGTTGAAACTGCTGCGTATCGAGAATTTATTCTCGATTATACAGCCACAAATATATCATTGCGGGGACACGCGGGGCAAGGCTATTCGGTAATTAATTCACGATTTTTCCTTTGGAAGTTCCGAATATTCTCTAAGTTCGATTTATTTCAAGCAGTTGCGGGCACAGGAAAAAATTCCCTCCTCCCACCCAGGAGATCAGGAATCCCTCCGTACGCCGGGATTGCCGCCCATTCCGGCAAACCCGGCACCCGCCAAAATCACCCTCCAACCCACCCGGTTAGGAGAAGCCCTCCGAAACTCAGTCCTCCCACCCACTACGGGAGAACCGACACCCCTCCAAATCCACGTCCCCCCTCCCGCCCCGGGAAAGAATCCCCTCCGAAACCAATTCCTCAACTCGTCCGGCCCCTGCTCATCATCAGGCTCACGCGAATAGACGTGTGAAGAGATCGTGGCAGCACCAGTCAATTGAAACCGTGTTCAGCCGTTCACCGCGTCCAGCAGCTCAGGTGAAATGTGTGATTCGGCTGAGCGCCCAAACCGCTGGGAACATCATCGATACTGTACGGCCGATTATCTCGCCACCATACGCGAGGATGGAGATAAGCCACCCGGTGAGAAACAGTCCGATCAGTATCACCAGCGTGACAAAAATTTTCAGAAGAAAGGTGAGATTTTTCTCTTTGCGTTGAAGGTCTTCGATTGTCGCCATTTTTCTTTTGCTACAGTTGCCCGGATGCAGCCTGCTCATGATTTACGTGAGAGCCGCAATCCGGATTTCCGGGAATTCGTACTTATCTCTTAATAGTGCTAGTTCAGGGGTTTTGGCCAAAATTTTCTTCACTTTTTTTCACTTTTTTTCAAAAAAATGAAAAAAAAATGGCATGAAACCGGATTCACGCCATTTTGTCGGCTTTTTTGCCAGTATGTCAGGTCTATTTTCTCATTTCATGATCGAAATTGGAGCCATTATTACATGACCTGCGGAATTTTGAATTCGCAGCAGGTAGGTTCCAGCGGAGACTCGGGGGAGAAACAACGTCTGTTGATGCCGGCCGGCCAGCAGGCTTCGGCTGGCGAAACGCATGACAAAGCGTCCGCGAAGGTCGTAGAGATCGAAATCCACAAGCCCGTCGGCAGTCATGGCGATATCAAGCTGCAGGGATTGTCCCGAACGGAGCGGTTGAGGTGCGATGCCGAGAAGCTGCATCGCTTCAGGACGAACCTCCGTCCTGCCCGCCGACGTAATGTCGATGGGTCGAATGATGCGCGCCCAGGTGTCGCGTGCGTGGGGAACTGCATCGGTAACGGCACGGACGCTCTCACCCGCAATGAGCGCGAATCCCGCAACGAGCGTATCGCCCGGCAGCAGATCGATGGGGCCGCTCGCAATCACCTGCGAGACGTCGGTGATGTCGGAGACAGGCCTGATCACGCCAAGCGAAAGCGCTTTCCACTTTTCCTCTTTCGAAAACCCGTTATAGATGCCGATGCGCAGGGAGTCGTCGGCGTCCCGGTTGTTGATTCCGCAATACGTCACACCGGCGTCGGTCGCCAGCGGAAGCACGCCCACGTACACCGGCACCCGCGGCGAACCGGTGGTGTCGAAGGATATCGCGAGCTGAAGGGAATCATTGAACAGCGCGATATCGGTCTGCGAATTCACGCCGATATCCCAGTCGAAAAAGAGTCCCGCATGCAGCTGTTCCTGCACGTTGCTGGACACGTTGTGAATATCGTAGCGGAGAAAGACAATGTTGCGCGTGTCCTCATCGGTGAAGGCGTAGCTGCGCTGCGTCACGTCGGTCTGGATGCGGTAGGACAGCGGAGCATTCGTATCTTCGAAATGTCCGTAGCCCTGCTGATCGGCAACCGCACCGGGAGTAACGATGGTGTACAGCTGCTCGCCTTCGAAATCGGCGTTCTGCGTGCCGCTGCCCGTGCGGGCGACGTCGACCACGAACGGCAGCTGGTTGACCACCGCGCCGAGCATGAACGCCCCCTCAAACATCACGCTCTCGCTGCCCTTGTAGCGAAGGCCCGAACCGCGGATTCCATCCATATCGTCGAAGCCGATGTTGCCGTCGTTGGTCATCGTGACCACGATGTCGTTGATGTCATGATCGCGGTAGCTGGGTTGCTGAATGAAATACACACCGCCCTGGTCGACGTATTCTCCATCCTCAATCGCGTAGAGCAGATCGACCTGGTCGTTAGGAGCGTAAACGTCCTCAAGCGTAATCACGAAAAGCCGGGCATCGTTTTCGACTTCGCCCAGCGTGGGAATGCTGCCGGCCGCGAAACTTCCCTGCTCAATCGTGACATGTGAATTCGAGGAAGAAAGCGTGATCATGGCGTTGGTCGTCGGTTCGAGCATATTCCGCCAGCGCATGCGCACAGTAAGCTTTTCTCCCTGATCGGGAATGCCGTCTCCGTTCCCGTACAGCGTGTCGGAGATCGACCAGTCGATCAGGCTGACGGCAGGCGAACGCACCGTCAATGCGCGAAAGACGTTGACGCGTCCCTTGCCGATTTTCTTTTTGTAGCGTGAGGACTGAATGTCGTCGATCGGATCGGCAGTCACGCGGATTTGTTCGAAGATCTGTTCGGGCGTGTACTCCTTGTGCTGGCTTTTTACCAGGGCCGCGAGTCCCGCCACTACCGGACAGGCCATCGAAGTGCCGGTGTATTTCTGATAGGATGAAGGCGAGGGAATCACGCTGCTGAGTATCTGCGTTCCCGGAGCGGAGACGTCGACCCAGGGACCGTAGGTAGAACTGGAATTCACCTTATCGTTTTCATCGGTGTTGGCGACGCAGAGTACGTTCGGATACGCACCCGGCGTACTCACGCGTTCGAAGCCGTCATTTCCCGCAGCAACGACGACGATCGCGCCCTTCGAAATCGCATAGTCGATGCGCTCTTTCTGACTTTCGAGATAGCCGCCGCCGCCCCAGCTGCAGTTGATGACATCGGCGCCGTTGTCGGCCGCATAGACAATGCCGTCGTAGCCGCGGAGAATGGACGGCGTATACACATCCGGCGCGCACTTTACGGACATGATGCGGCAGTGCATCGCGACTCCTGCCACGCCCTTGCCGTTATTGCCCCGCGCTGCGGCGATGCCCGCGACATGCGTTCCGTGAAAATGTCCCTGCGGCGTCGGCGTCGGATCACCGTCGTAGTAAGTCCCGCCGTTGAGCGCGCTGCTGCCCACGAAATCGATACCGATCACATCGTCGATATAGCCGTTGCCGTCATTGTCGATGCTGTCGATATCCGCAGGGGTGTAGCGGCCGTCGTGGTTGATGTCCTCAAGCGGATTGACCCAGATATTATCGTAGAGATCCTCGTGATTCCACAGCACACCGCTGTCGACGATGCCGATCACGACGGTGCTGTCGCCGGTGGTGATGTCCCACGCCTTCTCCGCTTCAATGAGCACATGCTGGTATTGCTCGCTGAAGCGCGGGTCGTCGGGAGTGTAGAACAGGGTCTGCACGATTTCCGGCTCGGCGTATTCTACATCGGGCAGCGCTGCGAAAGCGCGTGCGACGTCGAGCGGACTCACCGCCGCGTCGAACTCCACGCGATACATGCGCTGCAGCGCGATCTCGCTTCCATCTCCGCGGAAGCTGGAAACATGCGACGGATACATCTGCGTCATCACCCGCACGCCGTACTGCGCAAGCAGCGGCTGAACCGAGGCCATTGCCACGGAATTTTTGCGCAGTTGCTGTTCCCGTTCGCGTACGAATTTGACGATCACGCTGCCGGGCACGAATTCCACGTCTGCGGGAAGCTGGTCAAGCAGACTTCCGTGTGGCGGGTCGCTGTTCCGGCGGGCGGCGAAGGTCGACGTGCGTGTCGGATCGTCGCCTCCTGCGGTCAGCAGCAGAAATGGTGTCAGAATACAAATGCAGAGGAGGAAGGCGAATCGCTTCATTCGTTCTCCGGATCAGGTGGGGATGGAAATCGGCAGGCGAGAAGCTGCCGCAGGGCGGAATACAAGAGCCATCGGGCTGAATATACAAAAAACCCCGGCGAGTTGCCGGGGTTTAATGCTTCAAGGTCCATAACAGCAGGATGGTCATGAAAAGACGGATCGGTTGTTACTTCACGAGCATCATGTTCTGTGATTGCGTCTTTCCTTCAAACACGAGTCGGCAGATGTAATTACCTGATTGAAGGTTTTCTGCATTGAAGACTTCCTTATACCGTCCTGTGATGCGGGACTCATCCACGAGTACGGCGATTTCCTGCCCGACTGAATTGAATATGCTCAATCGAACATGACCTTCGTGTCCCAAGGCGAAAGAGATTGTTGTGCTTGGATTGAAGGGATTCGGGCGATTGGGCTCGAGGATAAAGTCGTTTGGTAGTGGGAGAGTAGCGGACTCGTTGACATTTAGCTTTGGAATGTACTGGTCTTCGAGCCAGACCTTTGTGTTCCCAATCGTCGCGCCAGCTGGCAGGTTCCCTTCGATTCCAAGGGAAATATAGACTGGGAACGCAGGAACCTGTGTCAGCGCTCTTGACCAGCTGGACCATATTGCGGTATCGGACGGCAGGTTCTGCAGTGGGATTGAAAAGCTGCGGACGACCGAGCCATCGGAGGCTTTCCGAAGTTGAACAGCAATTAAGACGCCCGCAGGCATTGACTGTGCGTCCGTGCAATACAGGATGCTGCGGTAGTCGATATGGTCGCCGTTCGTGAGCGTGAACGGTTCGGTGTAGAGAATCTCGTGCGCCTCGCCGTCGTAACCAATGACAAGCGAATCAGGCATGACATGCCAGGAAATCTCATCAAGAACGTTATTACCGTGCCGTCGGGCGAGATCGGTAACGCCCAATAGTGCGAGTTCATTTCCGATTTGCACTCGCAGATCGCGCACCATGCGGATATTCGCAGTGGCCTGTTTGGTCAGATAGCTGTTTGTCATTCGCACTGCGTTGTTGAAGGGGCCGACCTGATATGGTGCACTATAGGTTTCGCGCAGCAAACCGTTTGGGGCAAAGGGAACCACACTGGGGTACGATTCACCGTTGCTGATTTGTGCATATTCGCTGTATTGACAGTCTATCACACCGACACGGATACCACCACCCCAGTTCTGGTGGAATGCCACTCGAAGCCCGGGTTCCGGATTCCCTCCACAGCTTGTCGTCGTTTCGTGCGCTCCGACAGAAGGAGCGATCGCTTCTCCATACCCTGTTGTTGCGTAATACGGCACCTGGTATGCCGTGGAATTCCAGCTCCCTGAATTTCTATCGTACGTCTTCACATTCACCCATCGATTCGAGTAGATCCAGACAGGCTGTCTCACTTCATAGGCTACAACCGGATGATCGTTATGGTCCCGCGTCACAGAAGGCGCAAAGACGCATGTATCCGACGCGTCGCTCGCATCGGCAATGGATGAGATGGATGTGGACGTAGCGAATTTGTCCTTGTCGCACGTCCCTCCACCCACGTGAATTTCTGAACATTTGATATTCGCCCCTTCTCGCCAGCAGAACGTAAACTCGGTCATTTGATCAGAGCATGTGATGGAAGGATACACTGGGTACGGTCCAGAAGGCACAGTCACGGAATCCGCAATATGTGAAAACTTGAAGGATGCATACTCATACGGATGCTGATAATAAAGATGGAGCATTTCAATACGAAGTTTTTGGGCATCGTTCCAAACAACAACAACAATATGGCCTTG
The DNA here is from genome assembly GCA_049663345.1 of Bacteroidota bacterium. Lineage (GTDB taxonomy): Bacteria > Bacteroidota > Ignavibacteria > SZUA-365 > SZUA-365 > SZUA-365. The sequence goes on along the minus strand of JBATDG010000105.1, from coordinate 46,473 downwards.
ATTTGGATAACATGTGCCCCCCACAGCCACTACCGGCGTCGTTTCAGTGCCATTGTTTTGATCAGCCAAAAGCAGGCCGCTGAGCGCCGGTTCCTGCCAAGCACCCTTGTGACGACTTTTCAAAATAACATCCCCATTCTCCACGTAGGTCACATAGACGCAGCTGTCGTAGACCGCCAGAGAGGGATTTACAGCGGAATGATAATAGCCACTTACGAGTTCTTCGCGGGACCAATTCGTCCCGTCTTCGGAATTCGTGTACCAGACCTCGCCCGCACTTTCATACACGAGATGGTAAATACCGCGAGGATCGATATCGATCTTACGCTGGTTCGAATATTTTGTCGGCTGAGATCCGTGATCGGACAACATATGAGCTTTGTAGACTCCGTAGAGATCCATCGTGTTGTTGGCGTCTTTGTACTTCAGTTTGTACTCACGGAATGGCTCATCACCAGGCGTAACACGCGTCTGCTCGATGCTGCCGGTTGGAGAGACTTCAGTGCCTGAGCCATTACGGATCTCATCCATATTGATCAGGTCGCCTTCCTCCAGGTTCGCATCGTCCTTTTTGTCGTAGCTGTCGCTCCCACTGTCGTAGTGATACCATCGCCAGTAATGTGCGCCATAATGGGGGTTAACATTAGTATTCATATCCAAGAATACCCCCCACGACATATTATCTGTCCATGGCTCATACGGCGTGACCTGGTTCTGATAGGAGTCGAGGATCGTCTGAATCGAGTCGCCAGCGACGGTGTCCTGCTGGACACGTCATGGATCCTTGAATTCAATTGGTAAACCGTCGTATTCGTGTGTTATTTCGCGTTTCATTTTGTGACGTGCCGGGTAGGCGCTGGCGGAGTTAGCCTGAAACTCCTTTTGTGTCCCATTGTACACGTCGGTGAGGAAAATGGCTTTATAGTCGTCGCTAATATTATTCCAGTCCAGGAATTTCTGCCTGCGCGGCAGTGACGGATCTTCGAATTTCGCAAACCAAGTCTCTGCAATGTGGTATCTCCAAGTATCCCAGCTTCGAGTGGCATACGGTGGTTCGAAGTGCGGTAGCTGGGAATAGTCCGCAAAATATGCGTTCGGTGAGGATTGGTATACATTCTGATCACCACGGACGCGGCTTTCAGGTTCGAGATCGTAGTCCACGGTTCCGTCAACCACGTTCGTGATCTTGATGTCGTCGATCGTCGTTGGGTTCGGTGGATGGTAGTAAAGCTCCAACGTCACATCACTGGGCTTAATATACCAGAGTTGGCCGGGAAGGGATATTGATTTTGCCGTGATCAGAATCGAGAACAGAGCGTTGTGATTGTCGATGGCATCCTGAACAGCGTCTGTCAGATATAAAGTCCCCCATTGAGTTTTTGCTGTCCACAGCTCATAATCACCTTCGTAGCCATCAAGCGTCTTCGAGTGGCCACAAAGCGGGTTGGGACCAGTGCAGGTTTGCTCGTATACCACATCAACTCGCTGGTAAACGGCGTCATAATAGATCGTAGACCGGTTGGTTGACGACACATCGTAGTTCGGTGCCAAAATCGTGATGTTGATGATGAGTGAATCAGTCCCGTAACGCAACCGCAGTCGGGCAGTATCGATGACTGCCCCCGCTACGAGACCGCGATCAGCCGGGAGTTCCCACTGGAAGCAAAGGATGTCATCATAGCTGTCGCCTCCCGAATCCCAACGCCCGACTCGGTACGATCCATTTCCGAGCGGGCTCGCATCGCTGATGGGATTCCAGGTTAATGGCGTCCCGGATTGTTTTCCGCTGATTGCATGGGTCTGTGACGACCCACTGACCCAGTGCAGGAGCGATTGTGCGTTTATCGCACCCAGAGGCAGGCAACAGATAGCCACTCCGACTACTAATAGTAGACGTTTCATAATTCCTCCAATGGAAGATAAATGATGGAAATATGTTATATCCCTGTCTCCGGGCCCGGCTTGGCAGGTTTATCTTTTACCGTGCATTATTATGAGATCCCCTCCTTCGGAGAGTGTACCAACAACCCATGCTTCATTTTCGTGAAGTTCGATACCCCAAAATCTAGCCGATTCGATACCTGGCCATTTCCACCAGCTTCGCCAATTTTTCCCGTTCCAGTGTCGGATCGTACCGACATCCCCGCAGATCATGATGTCGTTCCTGTTGTTCGCAGATATATCCTCACCGTAACCGGCGTATGGCACATGCTTGTTGAGCCAGCGATATCCATCCCATTGGAAGGATTGCGCGCCGTCGGTCCAGACATCGCTCAGATGATCAAACCAGACGGCCTGTACACCTTGTGGAAGACTGTCGGAACGCCAGAATTGAACAGTCTCATTGGTAGCAATGTAAAATGCTGTTGTGCCTGTATAATGAATCGTCGCTGCAAGCAGAACGGTATCTCCGTGACCGAACATCCCCGAGATATGCCACTCGGGCGCAATTTCGTTCGGTATCCGCTTCCATTTCTTCCCGTTGTAATGTGCCAATTCTCCGTCTCTACCTCCCATCCATATATTGTCCGGTCCAGACGCCCAACATTCTCGCAAGGCGCCCTTCATCTGGTCCGAGATGCTTCGATCGGTACTGAAGCGGTTTCCGTCCCAGTGAACGAATACTGCACCTTCACTGAACCAAATATTATCGGGACGATCGCCATATACTACCATCAGTTCATTCAAGTCAGGCTTTGTGAACCCGGGTGTTTCATTAAACACCCTTTCCAATGACCACTCCTTCCCATTCCATCGGCAGGCGTTATACAGTTCCCGCTCATTGTTCTGACCGTAACGAACGATCCAACCCACGGCCCAGATACAGGTGTCATTGATGTAACAGACATCATGGAACACTCCGCGATTCCCTTCATCGGACCGTATGATGGTCTGATCCCAAACGAAATCATGTGAAGTCGTATCTAGGTCGGTTTGTTGAGGAGGAACTTCGATGAGATCTTCGCTGCAGGCGATGTTGAACAGAAGCGCAACTGTACAGAATACTACCAAGTGAAAGTGATCTCGCTGTTGCGAACTCCCTCGATTCTCTATCCCCTTCTTACGACCACACATACGACCTCCACCATAAAAACCATAAGCGGATGATTGGGGGCTATATACAAAACTGCATTTTCTCGTACAAGGGGAATTCATTCCCGAGTGAAAAAAATAAAATCAGGCAATCTACTCCCTAATAGCAGCTAAGTCCTTTTATTTATATCAGCTTATTTTCTAACTCCCGCTAAATACTTTTATTTTATCCGAATTATTTTTTTGCACTCAAACCGTTTTACGTCCATTATTCAGACGACAGCGCCTTCCTTCCGGCTGGTCATTGTCTGGTATTTCTGCTTCACTCGCCACTGGAAACGACCAGACCAGCGAGGCGTCGACGTGAAAAAATTAAAACCCCGGCGAGTTGCCGGGGTTGAGCATTCAGAATAATTTTTGTCGCTGCCTCAAGGCTCGCAGTGCAAGTCAGCGCACTGTATTCACGCATGGGTCCCTGCCTTGCGGCACCGGGTGCATCAGGACGCGGCGGCCTGAGTCATTCGTATTACTTCCAGGAAACCAGTTCCTGCTGTTCGCCCGGAACAGGGAAGGTTCCGATGATCGGCACGGTGATCAGGCTGGTCTCCTGCTGCAGCATGATCTGGCCCGACGGGTCGTCGGAGAACCAGAGATGCACGGGCACGACGCTCTTGTTGCCGAGCACATCGATGGTCACGGAGATCAGAATTTCCCAGGTATAAATGTCCTTTCCATTCACCGTGAAAATCTGAGCCTTGTTTACAAATTTGCCCGTCATCGTGATCGTGGCGTTGAGGACGCTCAAGGGAATGAGGATGCCTCCCGGCGGCGTGATCTCCCACTCCTTGCCGAGAGCGAGGGAATTCCCGCTCGCGTCGTTGACCTGAACCAGGTAGTTCCAGATCGGATCCGGGAGAGCGGGCGCTGTCTGAAGAATGCCCTGCTCGATGAGGGGACGCGTAAAACGCCGCACGAGCTCATTCGCCAATCCATATACCTGCACGTTGAACGCCGCATCGGTATAGGCGATCATCGTATCGGAACGGCTGGTGGAAGCATCAGTGGAAATCATGCGATACCAGGTGGACTGTCCGCCCATATCGCCACTTCCCTTTACGAATCGCGACACGTAGTTTCGTCGCGTGATTTCATCCTTCACGTTTCCGTCGGCCAGATCCCAGCGGTGCGATGTGAATTCCGCACCGTCCACAAACTGGAAGCGGAATGTGCCCGCTACCTTTCGCTCGAAACTGATGGTCGCGCGGTTGCTTGCATTGCCGGCGCTGTCATAGGCCTTCGCGGTGATTGTATTTATGCCGCCGGCAAGAGCGGTGATGTCCAGCGTTGTCTCCCACGGCTCCTGCGTCAATGTCGCAACCGGGGAGAGATCGTTGTTCAGCGTCAGCTCGATTTTCACAACTTTGATATTGTCCGTTGCGTTGAGCTTCACCTCCAACGTGTTGCCGGCAACCTGCTGATCATTGACAGGCTTGACGAATGATACGGAAGGCTTCTGCGTGTCGCCGCCCGGGGGGGGACTCACCGGATCGTCGCTGCCGCAGGCCGCGAGCATCAGTACCGGAATGAGGAACAGCAGGAATCTGAACTTCTTCATGTATCTCTCCTCTGAATGAGTGTTCTTGAACAATCGCTTGTGATGTATCGAATGGAATGTCTGTGAAAGTTAATGCATTCTGACGAAACGTCTGCTCTGTATTCCAGCTTCTGTCTGCAGCGTGTAGAAATACACGCCGTCGGGAAGCGCCGCTGTTTCAAAGGCCACCGCATGTTCGCCCGGGGAAATGGCCCCGTTGAATGGGACCCCTATCTCGACACCGGCGCTGTTGTACACGCGGATGGTTGCCATTCCGCTGCGCGAAAGAGCGAATGGCAGCATGACCACGGATGCCGTCGCGGGATTCGGCCATGCAGCGTCAAGCCGCATTCCGTCGGGGAGAACCGGGATCTGTCCGGCACTGAGCAGGGGATTCGCCCGCAGTCGCTGAACTATGCCGGCTTTGGAAACAACCCAGCCGTTGAGGGAGTCGGCGAACACAGCATCCTGCAGAGATCCCGCAGGCGTCAGTGTGGTTTTCTTCCATGTCGTTCCCAGGTCGCCGCTGATCCACGCGCTTTCGTCGTTGATAATCCAGACGACGTCCGAGCCCGGGAAGCTCTGCACGTCGATATTCCTGTTTCCGCCCATCGGATAAAAGGCCGCACGCCAGCTCCCTCCGCCGTTCACCGAACGTCGCACTACGCCGCTCATATCATCGACACAGAACCCGCGCTGCAGATCCGCGAATGAAATCGCGGCGATGTTCTGAGCGCTCACGGCGACTTGTATCCAGCTGTCTCCACCGTCGCTCGTCCGGAAAATCGTCGCATCCGAAGGGTCGGTGCCGGCCGTGTTCGATGAAGCGAACCAGCCATTGTTTTCATCGAAGAAAGTCAATGTGTTGTCGATCGGGAATCGCGCGGGCAGCTGCTCCTCATTCTTGCTCCAGGTGAGCCCGCCATCCGCGGTGCGGTACACCTCCGCCTTCCGCTTGTTGTTCGGATCAGGCGTGATGGCGATGCCGTGCAGTTCATCGTGGAAATACAGATTGCCGTAGCGCTCGTTGACGGTAGAAAGCAGCACCGTCCAGTTGGCGCCGCCGTCCGTGGTTTTGAGAATGCGTCCGCTGCGCGTACCGACGATTGCGCGGTCGCCGTCGAAGGCGTGGATGTCGAGCACCTGCGCGTCCTTTCCGGGTATCGTGTGATGCGCCCAGGTCAGGCCTCCGTCGGTGGAACGAGACACCACCGCGCTGTCGCGCCCGAGCCAGAGCGCTTCGGGCGGACCCCAGGCCATAACATTCACAGCTGTGGATAACGGAGCGGGTTGTACGATTTCCCATTCCGCAGCCGCTGCATCGCGCACAGGGACGGTAAACGTCTGTGTCGCTACTCCGCTGCTGTTGCGCGCTTCGATGGTGAAGGACGTACCGGGCGCAGTCGCGATCCATCTGAGCAGACCGAGCACACTGTCGAATCTCGCGCTCAAGGGCGCATTCTGAAAACGGAAGCGCGCTTCAGGAGCCCCGTCCACAACCGCTGCATAGATGAACAGCTCGCCGGCAGTCAGTGTATCCTGCGGCGGGGTCGATGTGAACACCGGCGGCTGCGGCGTCAGCTGCGTCCATGCCAGATCGTAAATGCCGCGGCCGTGGGTGAAGGCGCGAAGCGTTCCCGTGCGCGCGCTGTAAGCGAGCCGCTGAACGGAAATCGGCGGCATGCCTGTTCCCAGCCGCTGCCAGCTCCCGCCTTCGTCGACGGAAATAAACATCCCGAGATCGCTGCCGATGATGATTTTTCCATCCAATTCGATCAGGTCATTGACCGGAATGTCGGGCAGGTCGGCGTTGATGCTGGCCCAGGTGCTTCCGGTGTCAAGGCTGCGCCAGACCTTGTCGATGCCGTAGCGGCTGAAAGTTGCGTAGAGAATGCCCGGACGGAAGCTGCGCACCGAACTGCAATTGCCGAGCGGCAAGGCCGCGGTTTCAACCAGACTCCAGTTGTTACCCGCATCGCGGGAGATCGCTACGCCACCGCCGGTTCCGCCCGCCATCACGATATTGCCGTCGTAGGGCGCGACGCTGAGAGAGGACACGTAGTAGCAGCCGCCGGAGGTCGGAACCAGGCAGCTGTTTTTCAGCGACCAGTCGAGTCCGCCGTTGGTAGATTTGTAGAGCTTCGATGTTCCGAGATACATCACGTCGGGATCGTTTGGATCCATCGCGTAGTCGATATAAAACAGCGAGCGGTCGAGTCCGAGCCCGCGCTGCGTTTTTGTCCATGTCGCGCCGAAATCATCGGAACGGTATAATTTCAGCGTCTCACGCGTGGTGTACATGATGTTCGGCTTCGTCGGATGGATGATGCCGTTGCCGCCGTCGCCGTAAAGCGCGAGCGTGAAATCCGGCGCATCGGTGGACATCAGCGTGCCGTTGTCCTGCGTTCCTCCGAACAGCACCGCATCGGTCGAAGGATGCATGGCGCCGCCGATGAACTGCGTGATAGAGAGTCCGTAATCCTTTTTCTCCCACATCGCGCCGTTGGCGCTGCCGACGAAGAAGCCGCCGTCGTTGCCGAGATACACGACGGAAGGATCCTGCCGGTTGAATTCAATTGCGTGCTGATCGACGTGCACAATGCCGCCGTAGGCCTGATCGGGCATGCGGGTCCAGCTTGCGCCGCCGTCGGTGGTGAATATCACCTTCACTCCGCCTGCATAAACGATATCCGGATTCTCCGGATGCACGCCCATGATATTGTCGTACCAGCCCTGCGATGCCATGTAATCGAACGGCACATCGAGCTGCGTCCATGTCGCGCCGGCATCATTGGATTTGAATATGCCGAGCAGCGGGGTCACGTCGTTGCCGGTGATATCGGAGACGCCGATGTACAGCACATCCGGTTGGGCATCGCAGATGCCAATGCTGGTGCGTCCCATCAGCGAATCGGTGATGCCGACGTCGAGCTTGAACCAGCTGTCGCCGCCGTCAGTACTTTTGTGCATCCCGTAGCGCTGCGCCGTCCCGCCTCCGAACACCGCGCTTGAATGCGTGTAGAGAATGGACGGATCCTGCGGATTGATGACGATGTCGGACATCCGTCCCGTGAGCAGCAGCTCCCAGTTCATTCCCGCATCGCGGCTTCGGTAGATGCCGATGCTGTCCGCATTGCGCACGCCGTCGGGAATCGCGGCATACAGCACTGCAGTGTTGGAAGGGTCGATGACAATATCGCTGGCGCGCGCGTATGGCGGAAGGGTTCCCAACCCGATCTCGAACCAGCTCGTGCCGCCGTTGGTGCTTTTGAACATCCCGCCGCCGTCGAATGTACGCTGCGCGTAGCTCGCTTCGCCGGTTCCGGCATACACGACATTCGTGTCCACCGGGTCGATCGCGATGGCGCCGAGCGCCTGTGTCGGCAGATCGTCGGAAACGGACTGCCAGCTGCTTCCCGCATTATAGCTGCGCCAGATGCCGCCGCCTGCCGCACCGATGAGGATTGTGTTGGCGTTTTTCGGATTCACCGCGACGGTGATGATGCGTCCGCCGATGTTGAACGGACCCATGTTCTTCCATTCCATAACCTCCTGCATGGCATCCTTGCCCCTCGGAGCGAACATCGGCAATTCGGCCTCTGCTTCCCGCCACGCACGCACTCTTGCGCCTTCAGGAATGCTGCCTCCGGGATACGTCACGCGGTCATAAAAATACTGCGCGCGCATATCGGGCTTGGAAAGCATGGGGACCGCCGTCTGGCCGGCAGCGGCGTCCTCTCCCGGACGCACGACCATCGGATCCTGCTGCGCGGTTGAAATGGATGCCATGAGAAAGAACGCGCAGAGCGCATTGAGTGTAAAGCGAAGCATGCGGTTCTCCTATCGTGCGATGACGATGCGGCGCGTCACAGCCTGAGAGCCGCTTCGCAGTGTGATGAAATAAACGCCGTTGCTGAATCCGCGATGGTCCCAGCTGCTGGCGTGTTCTCCTGCCTCGACCGATCCTTCAGCCAGGATGCCAATTTCCTTACCGGAGGAGTTGTGCAGCGTCAGCGTAATCTGTCCCGCTCTCGCGGTGGTGAAAGGAATCATCACTCCATCATTGCCCGCAGTCACGGGATTCGGCCAGGCTGCGCCAAGCGTCAATTCCTGTGCGGTCGCCGGAGCGCGCAAGGATGCTACCAGTGGATTGCCGATCTGCTTCTCCACAATTCCGTTTTTCGTCACCGCCCAGCCGCTGAGTGAATCTGCGAATGCGAGTCCGAGCATGCGGCCTGCGGGAATGAGTGTTGTTTTCGTCCAGTTCGTGCCGTCGTCTTTGCTCACCCATGCATATTCGTCGCTGAGCACCCAGACAGCGTGGCTGACCGGATCGGCGTACAGTCCGACCATGCGTTCGCCAGCCATCGGATAGAATGCGGACATCCATCGGCTGCCACCGCTGATCGTGCGCCGAATGCGCCGCGATACATCATCGACGAGCCAGCCTTTCAGCGGATCGACAAAGGCGACGTCGCTGACGAAGTCAATATCGGTGCCGGCGGATTTTTCTTCCCAAGTCAGGCCGCCATCCACTGTGCGGAATACGCTGGCATCGCTGCTTTCATAATAATTGGAGGAAGCAAACCATCCGTATTGCTCATCGAAAAACTGCATTGTGTTGTAAAGCGGGATGCGTGCGTTGAGGCGCTGTGCTGTTCGCGTCCACGTCTCACCGCGATCGCTGGTCAGAAAAACGTCTGCGCTGTCGTTCGCGCCCTGGCTCACGGTGATGCCGTTTTTCTGATTCCAGAAATGAATGTTGCCGAAGCGTGAATCGATGCCGTAGAGCACATCGCGCCAGGTGGCGCCACCGTCCGTGGTCTTCCACACATGACCGCTGCCGGTGTTCATCAGACTTTGCGGACCGCCCGTCCCAACAAAAGCAGTATCTCTGTCGAAAGCGAAAACGGAGATTACCGACACCTCGGTGTTCGGCAGCTGCATGTGAGTCCAGTGGCGGCCGTCATCCTCGGAGCGTGACACCCAGGCGGTGTCGCGCGCCAGCCAAAGCGAATGATCGGGCGCGACGAAGATATGATTGACCTGCGAGCTCATGCGCTCCGGCTGCACGATTTCCCACTCCGATGAAACAACGTCGTCGGTCTGCACGGTGAATGTTTGCGTGCTGCTTCCGGCGGCATTGGCCGCCTCGATCGTAAAGCGCGCAATCATATCGCTTCCTGTCCAGCGCACGGTGCCGAGCACGGGATCGATCGTTGCACCTTGCGGACCCTCGACCAGGCTAAAGCTGGGCCGGGGCGAGGCATGCACGACGGGCGCGTAGACATACGGCTGGAACATGTGCAGAGTCGTGGTGTCGGGACGCGAGACAAACTTGGGAAGCTGCTGCGTGAGTTCCTTCCATTGAAGGTCGTAGTTGCCGCGTCCGTGAGTGATCGCGCGCAGAACACCTGTCTCTTCCTGATAGATCAGGCGCTGCACCGAAACTGCCGGCATCCCCGTGCCGAGGCGCTGCCAGTTCACCCCTGAGTTGTCGCTGATAAAAGTGCCGAGGTCCGTACCGATGACCAGCCGATCGTCGAGCTCCGCGATGTCGTTGACGGGCACATCCGGCAAATCGCCGGTGATGTCGCTCCAGTTGCGTCCGTAGTCGGTGGACATCCAAACCTTCGGCGAGCCGTAGGCGCTGTACGTCGCATACATCACACCCGGCTTCCAGGTGCGGAAAGCGGTGCAGGTTGCGCGAGGCAATTGGCCGTTTGTGATCTGCCAGGTGCGGCCGGCATCGAAAGAAACGCTGGTCTGTTCCGGTGCGGCTGCGAGAATGATTTTGTTGTCGTATGGTGCGATGCTTACCGCAGTAATGTAGTAACAGGAACCATTCACAGGGAATGCGCAGGTATTGAGCTGTTCCCAGGTCTTCCCGCCATTGGAACTGCGGTACATCCTATAGGTGCCGAGATACAGCACATCCGGATCCACTTTATCCAGAGCATAGGCGATATAGAACAGCGATCCTTCGTTGGGAAGGTCGCCCTGAGCCCAGGTCCAGGTCTGACCGAAATCTTCCGAACGCCAGAGTTTAAGCCGCTCCTGCGTCGTGTACATTACATTCGGCTGTGTGGGATGAATATAGCCGTTGCCGCCGTCACCGTAGAGCGAAAGCTCGAACTCCGGTCCATTGTCGGAGAGCAGCGTCCCGTTGTCCTGAGTTCCGCCGAAAATAAAGGCGTCGTTTCCGGGATACATGTCACCGCCGATGAACTGCGTGATCGACAGTCCATAGTCGCTCTTCACAAGCGTCTTTCCCTGATCCGTGATGAGAAAGAGTCCGCCGTCATTGCCCACATACACCCGGTCGGGAGTCAAGGGATCGAATTCGATTTCATGCTGATCCACATGCAGTATGCCGCCAGCCAGCTGGTCGGCGACGCGCTCCCAATTCTCGCCTCCGTCGCCGGAGCGAATAAGCTTCACACCGCCGGCATAGACGATGTCGGGATTCGAAGGATCCACTCCCACGATATTGTCAAACCAGCCCTGTGCGACCATGTAGTCGAAGGGGATCTGCAGCTTCGTCCAGTTTGCGCCGGCGTCGGTGGTTTTGAACACTCCCATGAGCGGCGTGCGTCCGGCGCCCGTGACTTCGGAGACGCCGAGGTACAGCACGTCGGGCTGCGAGGCGCAGATGCCGATGCCGGTGCGGCCGATGATCGAATCGGTTACGCCGATATCGAGCTTCGTCCAGTTGTCGCCGCCGTCGACGGTTTTGAACACGCCGTAGCGCGCCGCAGTGTAGCTGCCGATAACTTTGCTCGAGACGGTGTAGAGAATATCCGGATTCTGCGGATTGATGACGATGTCCGTCGTGCGTGACGGGAGAACATGTTCCCAGGTATCGCCGCCGTCCTTCGAGCGCCAGATGCCGTTGATGGTTTCATCCGCCAGTCCATATGGGATGGCCGCGTACAGAATATCAGGCTGAAGCGGATTTATCGTCATGTCGGAAATGCGGGCGAGCGGAAGCGTGCTCTCTCCCACGCGGATCCAGCTTTCACCGGAGTTGACGGTTTTGAACATGCCCGCGCCGGCAAAGGAATAGCCGCCGAAACTTGCATCGCCAGTTCCCGCATACACTGTACCCGTATCGATCGGATTGATTACGATCGAGCCCATCGACAGCGTGGGAAAATCATCCGACACGGAGGTCCAGTTCAGACCCGCATCCCAGGAACGCCAGACTCCGCCGTCCGCCGCACCGACGTACATCGTGGCGGGATTCAGTGGATTGATCGCGAGCGCGAAAATGCGTCCGCCGATATTGTTGGGGCCCACATTCTTCCATTCGAGATCGGCCGCGCCCTTGGCAAGCGGCGCATACAGCGAAAGCTGCTGCATTTGTTCGAAGGCGCGCAACTGCGCTCCGGCAGGAACCCCGGCATTCGGCCAGGTGACGCGGTTCTGAAAATATTCATACCGTGCTTCGGCGTTGCTTTTCATCCTCTGCTTCTGCTCATCTCCCGGATGATGGATCAGGGGATCCTGTGCAGCGGCCTGAAACAGGCTGATGAAAAAAACGACGGCGATAAAAACGGAAGTGCCAATGCGCATAACGACCTCATGCTCTTTCTGCTTGCGGGAAAATCAAAATGTTAATGCTGAAAAGTGCCTAGCACAGAAAAACTACGACCAAGGGGCCGGAATGTCAATGAAGATCGTCAGAGATGATATATTACATGCATGAAAACTGACATCCCCACCCTGCTTTCATCCGTCCGGCGAATTGCTGTAGTCGGACTTTCTGATAACCCCTGGCGCACGAGCTGCCAGATCGCACAGTCGCTGATTGCATACGGCTATACCGTGCTTCCGGTGAACCCGAAACTCAGCGAGTGGAACGGACTCCCGGCATACCCGGATCTCGCGAGCGTTCCCGGCCCTATCGATCTGGTGAACGTCTTCCGCCGTTCGGAATTCGTTTCCGATATCGTCGATGCGGCGATCGCAGCAGGCGCGCGTGCGATCTGGACGCAGTTGGATGTGGTGGATTACGAAGCTGCTGCACGAGCCGAAGATGCCGGACTCACTGTGGTGATGGACCGCTGCATCGACATAGAACTCGCACGAATGCGGTAGTCCTTACAGGGCTTAAGGGAAGGCGGGTGTTTGGCGCTGCGACCCAGGGCTGACCTGTCTTCGCTGCGCTACGCCGAGGCATGCGCCCTGGGCTATGATCATCCGACCCTTCAGGGCTGCCCCTTGCCGCGGCGTAGTCACGCGGAGCGGGACGAAGACGGGTCACCCTTCGGCTTCATTTTCTACGACTACCTGCCTTGTGTCGAGATCAACAAGTACATGGATGGTGTTGGGCCGACAGCAGACCTGGCAATCTTCAACATACACCTGGTCTTCGCCAGCAGAAATATCCACATCGAGCTCGTTGACTTCGAAGCACCAGGCACAACGAAATATCTTTCGCATGGCACTCCTCTACTTGGACTGTGTGCCGAAAGGTAGCCCCCACCCGAAGCATTGTCAAGACGAAAATCAGCGCAATTTATTCCTTAAGGCTTTTCTCGTACTCTTTTGCGTAATCCGCTATGGAATTGTAGAAAAGTTTTGCCATGTGTTCCTGCCCTTCATTAGAGCCGAGGAATTTTTCTTCGTTTCTGTTGCTCAGAAATCCGCTCTCAATGAGCACGCCCGGCATGGAAGCCCCGACAAGAACGTAGAATCCTGCCTGCTTGACGCCCTTGCTCGAGACCAGCTTGCTGCCTTTGACCTCTTCATGCAGCCGCTCTGCAAAGCGCTCGCTGTATTTCGCATACGCACTCTGCGCCATGTTGATGAGGATGAAGCTCTCGTTGTCGAGCTTGGCGTAGCGCTTTTCGTAGTCGCCTTCGAGCTTGATAACCGAGTTCTCAAATTCCGCAATTCGGAGGGCTTCGGCCGTGCGTCCCGGACGCAGAATGTAGACTTCGAAGCCCTTTGCGCTTGAAGGCTTCGCCTCGGTGGAATTGCAATGGATGGAAATGAAGAGTTTGCCTTCGGCCGCATTCGCGATCTGTCCGCGCTTGTCCAATGGGATGAACGTGTCATCCTTGCGCGTATAGACTATTTTGACCCCCGGCATTTCCTTTTCAATCAGTTTCCCTAGCTTGAGCGCGACACCGAGTGCAACATTCTTCTCCTTGATGCCGCTTACGCCGATCGCACCCGGATCCTTGCCTCCATGTCCGGCGTCGATGACGATGCAATTGAGCTTCCATTTCGATCGGTCGCCGTCCTGCCTGCCGTTTCTTTCATCGCGCAGAGTCTTTTCGACGTCAGTTTTCTTGAAAAGTGAAACCAGAAGGTCGCCGGTCTTTACGTCACGGCTGATCTTGTCCGCGGTATAGATTTCGTTCAGCTTGAATGTAATGCGTGCGTTGCCGCCGAGCTGTTCGGCCTCCACACCGATGATGCCTTCACCATCCGTGGGGGTCTGTCGGAGCTCGTTCACGTCAACGGTCGATCCCGGAAGCGTCACGACCAAGCGGCCTGCTTCCATTTCGCTGCTGTAATCCTTCGGTGTCTTGCGCGTGTGGATGCGTATGAGCGTTCCGTTTTTCCTCGTGTCGACGCTTACCCGGCCGATATCGTAAGTAGACGCTTTTTCCACCACGATTTGCCGCGGAGCGAGATCCACCGAGCCGGAACCGGCAACTCCGGTGTCCCCGCTGGCAGTGCTGCCGGCGGAGGTCGTTGCTATGGTTTCCGTTACCGCTGCGGCGGGCTTGGACTTACCCGCACTTTCGGGTGCCCCTGTCACGCGTGCGACGGGCTTGCTTGTACTCGTAATGACGAGCTCCGCTTTGCCCTGATCCAGCAGCAGACTTTTTCCCCAGACCTTGCTGAGAAGCGGCAGCACCGCAGCCATCGGCAGATAGTAGGCAACCTGGGTGCGCATTATTTCCATCGGAAGCTGACTGACTTCGCTTATGGTATTGTCCCGCTGCGAAAGCACCACGACAAAAGGATTGTTCGCCGTACATTTCAGCCGGTACTCTCCCACGCGCACTTCGATTTTCCCGGATTCGGCATTATCGTAGGTCGCGAAGCCCGCGCCTTTACTCAGCTCGTTGAGTGAAGCATACAGCACTCCGTCGTGGGTGAACGCCGGCACGGAAAAGCTTTTATCACCGTTCGCGACGCGCAAGGACTTGATTTCAGCCTGGGAAAAACCGCTCAATGCTGCAAAGAGCAGTAGAGAAAGAATGATGGTTGCGAAACGCATATCACCTGTGGGTTTATTTGACACGACAATAGCCGGCACCCTTGCGCCGGTTCAATTTTTGCGTTTGATCACGACAACGGTCTTGTCGTCGGAATATACGCCTGCTGCGCTGAAGGTCTGTACGTCCTGCAGAAGCTCGACGCAGATTTCCTTCGCAGTCAAATGGGCAGTGCGCATGATGACATCCATGATGCGCTGCTCCTGGTATTCGATCTCTCCGTTGTTGGCCTCGCTGATGCCGTCTGTGTAGAGCACCATCACATCGCCAGCCATAATGTTGGTATTGGTGACGCTGAAATGCGCATCGTGAATAAGCCCTATCACCGGGCCCGTCACGCTCAGCTCAGTACAGTTCTTCTCCGAGGCGTGATAATGAATGGGCTTGCAGTGCCCCGCATTCGAATACAGCATCAACCCTTCATCGCCGTCGAAAAGCTCGCAGTAGCAGAGGGTCAGAAAACGTTCGTGCGGAAAGATGCGCCGATTGATTGTATTGATGCGCCGGAGCATTGATGAAATTCTGCCCTCCGCTTCGACGCTCATCATCAGCGCTCCTGAGACGAACAGCGCCTGCACCGCAGCGGAAAACCCCTTGCTGGCGGCGTCGCCGATCGAGACGGCCATGCGATCCGGATCTTCGACCATCGGATAATAATTGAAGAAATCGCCGCCCACGGTCAGTTCCGGTAGCGAAACGCCATACAGATCATACCGGCCGAATGAAAATTCATGCTCGGGAAGAAGGCGGCGCTGCAGATCGCGGGCCATCTCCATTTCCGACAGCAAACTCTGTTTCTCTTTCTCCGAACGCCTGCTGATGAGCAGCTGCGTCACGGCCTGACCGGCAATGCTGAGAATGTACTTGAACTCGAGATTGTTTTCGGTGGTGTTGAACGCCATCAGATATTCGTAATACGCGAGATCCCCGATGGTGACGCGGTTGCCGATACCGGTAGCGGAATACTTTATGATCCCCTTTTTCCGCAGGGCCTTGTTGGTTTCATCGGCCAGGACGGTCCGCTTGTGCGCCACCTGATCGAACACCGCATAGCCTTTCAGCCGAATCTCGAAGCCGATTCCGACGGATTCGATGTTGCCTCTTTCAGACATAAGGCGGTATTTCCGTTCATTCGGAAGCAGCTTCCAGAAGCGCCCGCCGGTAACGTTGGTCCGTTCGTTGCGAACGATTTCTTCAAGAATGGCGATGAGCATGGCTTCTTCAGTATCGAATTGCCGTGCTCCGATGTTTTCGATGAGACGATAGAGTGTGCGCTGAGTCATTTTATGTCGTTTGCTATGTCAGTGATGCAAATGTCTGCAGGGATCTCAGGTTGCGGGAAGTTCAGGTCCAGAGCGTCCGGCGGATCAGGATCACAACGCCAAACAGCACGATCCCTCCTGTGATAAACGGCCAGGACGTTCCGAATACATGGAAAACGAATGCGCCCCAGATCGGTCCGAGCACGCGGCCGAAAGCGCCGAGTGATTGGTTGACGCCAAGAATTCCACCCTGCTGCCGCTCGTCAGCGTGCCGCGATATGAGGCTCAGGCAGCTCGGAGTCATGAGGCCGGAACCCAATGAGAGTATGGCAAGAACAGCGAGCAGCGCCAGGGTTCCGGGTGCAAAAGGAATAAGGGTGAGCCCAACCGATGTGAACACCGCTCCGACGAAGAATATCCAGCGCTCTTCGTAGCGCTGGCTCAGCGTGCGGATGAGTCCCCCTTGCGTAATCGCGCCGATGATACCCATGAATCCAAACAGATATCCCACTTCGCGTTCGCTGAAACCGAACTCACGGGTAGAAATCATGGGAAATGTCGCGTAGATATTCGCGTAGCCGAAGGTGACCAGAAAAAACAGGATGAGTAGCATCCCGATTTTCGGACGCTTGAGCGCGGCAGCAAGCAGCGTGAAATCGAAGGTCGAAGCGGCGGGAGCCTTCGTTCCGGATTCATCTTTCTTTAATGATTCCGGGAGGGCCACAATTGCGGTAACAAGTGCGATTGTAGAAAGCGCCGCCGCGGCAAAGCCCGGAACGGAATATCCGTAGCCGACAAGTGATCCGCCGATGATTGGACCGAACACAAAGCCCAACCCGAACGCCGCTCCGATGAGACCCATTCCCCGGGCGCGTTCTTCCGGACGCGTGACGTCGGAAATATAGGCCTGCGCCGCAGAGATATTGGCGCCGCCGATTCCGCCCAGCAGACGGGAAATAAACAGCATCACCAGTGAATGCGCCAAACCGAACATGATGTAGCTGATCACCGTCAGACAGAGACCGAAAATCAGTATTGGACGACGTCCCACTCGGTCTGATATTCTACCCCAGAGAGGCGTAAACAGCAGCTGCGAAAAAGAAAATGACGCCACGAGGAAGCCCACGGTGACATCGCTGGCACCGAAACCGGCTTCCGCGTAAGAAGGAATAATCGGTATGACGATACCGAAACCGAGGAGATCGATAAACGTGATGAGAAAGATAATCGCGAGAGGAGTTTTTTTCATACTTTGTAAGGACCGTTGAATTCGGCGGCCGCGTGCTCTGCCGCGAATCCAAAGGAAAGATGTCTTTGACCTGCCTTTATTAACGTCAAGATACGAATATTCTGGAAAACGGATGTCGCGTTTCCTTTTATACAGCTTACCTGGTACCTGCCGAATCAGCCTGCTCGTTCTGGCCGTCTGTCTGATACCGCTAAGCGCATGCTCGAGTGAAGACCCTCCGACGTCGACGCATCCGCCGGTGGACAGCACAGGGACCACAGACAGCAGCATTGCCTATCTTGATCCTGCCTCGCTCTGCACGATACAGGACGAGAGGCTAGGCGAAATTTCCGGAATCGCTCCCTCGCGACTGCGCGACGATATTTATTGGATGCATAACGACAGCGGCGGCGAGGCCCGTCTCTTTGCTGTGGACAGCAACGGTGTCACCATCGCAATCTGTACGCTCGCCGGCGCTGCAAACCGTGACTGGGAAGATATGGCCTCCGTCGTGCTCGACAACAAGGCGTGGCTGTATGTTGGGGATATCGGGGACAACGACAAGAAGTACCCCACAGTAACGATATATCGCAGCCTTGAACCGCAGCTGCAGCCCGACTGGCGCGATAGCGTGGTGACCGCCGCAGCGGAAGCTGCAACCTTCCGCTATCCCGATGGTGCGCATGATTGCGAAGCATTGATGATCGATCCTCGGGACGGCACTATTGTCCTTCTCGATAAAAACGGCACCTCTTGCACCGTATATTCCTCTCCGTGGCCCGGGGCCGGCGGGAGCGCCGACCTGCAACTCATCGCTGCATTCCGCCTTCCCTTCGAATTCTCGTTCTGGCGTCTCGTTACGGGTGCGGATCTGCATCCGACCTCGCGCCGTGTTCTTCTGCGCACCTATAATGCTGTGCTTGAATACGAAGCCCCCGCTCTTTCACCGCTTTCCGCACTCTTCGACAGCACGGCCGCACGCGTCATCGAGACGCCCGGGCTCACGCAGCCGGAAGCCGTCTGCTACAGCCGCAATGGCCGCGATGTGCTCACCACTTCCGAAGGGAATCGCCCTCCTCTTTTCATCCTCCGCCGAAAAAAGTGACCGCAAGTATCGAATCCAGCCTGGTTACGCCAAATAAAATATTTTTTAGATTTTTTTATACAACGGGTGCAACTTCCTGAATGCCCTCCCGTAAATGATCCCAGTTGCTGATTTAGAACGATTACAAATACTGGAGAATACAATGAAAAAGTCACTGTCCGCATTCGCCCTCATGCTCGCGCTCGTCGCCCTTCCGCTCACCAATGCATTCGCGCAGGACGCACGTCCGCTGACCGACCGCCAGATGGATCTGATCGAGACAAACGTACTGGCGAACCTCGGCAGTCCTTCGATGGAACTGCGCGCCAGCACCATGCAGCTGTTGATCGACCTGAAAAAGACTCATCCTTCCTACAATATCGGGTATGCAGTGCTTCCGATGATGGAGACACTCAAGAGTGACGAAAAGCCTGAGTTCCGCATTCTCGCTGCATTGACGCTCTATCATCTGGATTCAGAACTTGGCCGCTACGCCGTTGAGCGCCGAGCACAGTTCGACAGCAACGATCGCGTCGCCCGCCATTGCGCAGCCCTCGCACGCAACTGGGGTAAGGGAACCGTGTCGACCGACCTGCTCGCCGAGACCCAGCGCGAATTCTGATTCTCCATACTTGTTAACGCGTACATTGATATAGATTGGCCCGCCACCCGGCGGGCCTTTTTTTTGTGTTCTGGTAAATGCGTATGAGGTCGATGTTGGCACCTCTTGCATCTTCGATGGGAACTCCGTACATAGAAAAAAAGGAGTACTTCGTATGAGTTCACACGATACCGGACGCCGCCGCTTTCTCACCACACTCGCCGCAGGCACAGCTGCCGCCGCGGTGCTTCCCCATATCGGATTCGCCACAGCCTCTGTGGACGACAAGCCCAAAACCAATATCGCTGATGCGCTGAAGATCCCCCGCACCGAGCAATCCATGCCCGGCCGATATCCCGGACGAGTGATCGAGGCCTATGATGCAGCTTCCGTCAACGTAGGTGTGCCCGATGGAGCACGGGCAGCGGAGATGCTCCGCCGCGCGATGATTGAACTCACCGGAGCCGCCAGCATCAACGAAGCCTGGCTGCAGTTTGTCGGCCCGAAGGATATTATCGGACTCAAGGTCAATCCCGTCGCAGGCAAGCTGCTTTCGACCTCGCTGGAACTCACCGATGCGGTAATCGCTCAGCTTGTGGCAGCAGGCATTCCGCTTGCAAATATCATGATCTGGGACCGCCGTGAATTCGAACTCCACGATGCAGGATTCACGCAGGAGCGTTTCCCGGGAGTGCGCATCCGAGGTACCGAATACAAGGATGAAAAGGACTCGTTCTACGATGCGGACGGCAAGCTGTACGGTGAAAAACGCATCGATAAGGATGTGTTCTACTGGGCGGATTGTGAAGAGCCGTACGACGAGGAAACTTTGCCGTACATGATCAACGAAGGGAAGCAGTCCTACTTTTCCCGTATCGTGACGGAAGAAGTTACCAAGATCATCAATATTCCGGTGCTGAAGAATGCGGGGCCCACCGTCACCCTCTGTCTGAAGAATCTTGCCTACGGCGCGATTTCCAACACCGGGCGTCTGCATAAACCGCTCTGGTCGGAGACCTGCGCTCAGGTGCCGTGCTTCCCCGCTCTTCGCGACAAGGTCGTGCTCAATATCGTCGACGGATTGATCGGCTGCTATCATGGCGGACCGGGAGCCAATCCTCAGTTCATCATTCCCTACAACCGTCTTCTGGTCGGAAGCGACCCGGTGGCGGTCGACCGTATCGGCTATGACATCGTACTTGCCAAACGGCTGGAGATGGAAGTGCAGAAAGAAGCGTCGCCCCGCGGTACGCAGTTTCTCGAGATGGCTGCGGGTTATAAGCTCGGCATCGCCGATCCCGCAAAGATCACTCACAAAACACTGGATCTTTCATGAACCTGACCTGCCTGGTCTTCGCTCTCCTGCTGACATCACCCAACATTGGCAGCGCGCACATTTACCCTGTGACTGCGGCCGTGTGCCCCTCCGGCGGCAACATTTCCGCCAGCGGCAGTATTTCCGCCAGCGGCAGTATTTCCGCCAGCGGCAGCATTTCGGCCAGCGGCAGTATTTCGGCCAGCGGCAGCATTTCGGCCAGCGGCAGCATTTCGGCCAGCGGATCGTCAGTTGAACTGACGGCAAAGGATCTCCCCGACTGGGAAGTCGGAACGCCTGAGACCTATAGCGCAAAACAGCTCTACGGCTACATCAATGGCGGAGCGGAAATCTATCTCGAATACGGATTCCGCAAAGTGACCGGCCAGCGCTGCACGCAGAAGAAACGCGAACTTCAGGTAGATATCTATGAGATGGTGAATCCGGAAGCCGCGTTCGGCATGTTCTCCACATTGCGCGGGCGCTGCGGTGCCACTCTGCCGGGTACGCAATGGAATTGTGTGACCGCCGAACAGATCCTTTTCGCCAAAGGCGCGTACCTGGTTTCGATCATTCCCTATGATCGCGCAGCGGAAACCCGCAGCGCCGCCATGAAGGCTGCGAAAGCTCTGGTGGGAAGGATCAGAGGGACGGAATTCCGCACACCCCCGACCTTCCGGGCTGCGCCTCTATCTACATCCCAAAGCAGTTTGCGATATGTGCATGGTCCCCTTGCAATGCAGAGTGTTTTGAACGAATGGATGAAATGGTTCGATGGCATCGACCGTTTCGACATGTATCACACGGTCGTGGGCGATGGAGGCAGACGCACCGAAGCTGCGACGATCAGCTTCAAATCAAAACGTGATGCAGAGCGCTTTCTTAGTCAGTGCGAAGCACCGGCGAGTGCAGAAAAAAACGGATGGCGCGTGGACGCGAAACGTTCACTGGCCATCCGTGAGAAAAGCGGGCAGCTGCTATATGTACTCCTGGGGCCGCAGATGACGACGCTGATGTCGTCCTGGAAATAGCGGGCAAAAACTATCAGCGATTTTTCTCGCCGAAGGCCTCGCGCCAGGCGCGCATGCCGCCCGTGACATTATATGCATCGTAGCCGTGCTGACGAAGAATGCCTGTAGCCACGCCTGACCTGTTTCCGCTTCGGCAAATCACGTAAACAGGTGATTTCTGATAGCGCTTCATTTCCGCAAGTCGCTGCTCAAGTTCCTGTACCGGGATGTTCACCACACCGTCGATCTTGCCGAGTTCGGCGGTCAGTTCCGGGACAGTGCGCACATCGAGCACGACTATACCCTTGTCCTTCGCCATTTTCTTTTGCAGATCCTGCACTGATATATTTTCTCCGCCCTGATTATTCGTGCAGGCACAGAGCATCGGCACCACAGCGAGAAGCAGGACTATTCCGGTAAACCAGTTCTTCCATGCGTTGGTGGTCTTCATAATTATCCCAACCCGCACATGCCGTTGGCGCAAGGACTGTAGGAAGGAACGCCGCAATTTCCGCTTTCGCATGATGAAGCGGAAGACGCCCCGCCACTTGTTGAGGCGGAGAAGGAAGAGAATTTCTTTACATACGAATGCGATTCGCAGGACGGGCACTGCACGATATCCGGGTTTTCAGCTCCCTTGTGCAGAACGTCATACACTTCTTCACAATCCGTGCATTTGTATTCGAAAATGGGCATGGTGATCTCCAGTCTTACGATTCAATGGTTTACTTATCCTGATCGATGCTGCCATCCTGATCTGAGAGCTGTGCCTTGTCCTCACTCACCGGGGCTGTTTTTTTCCGCGCCGGAATCAGCCAGGTAGCACCCACAACGCCGCCGTACAGCGTGCTTGTGTACCATTCGCTGGTGATCGGGCAGTGCCCGTTGATGCAGCCAATGAAGTACCAGTAGGCGAAGCCGGCGGCTACGCCAATGACGACAGGGAGTATTTTCTTCAGGATGTGCATGATTCGATCCATTTATTGCGCTATCTCTGTAAGATGCAGCAGCGCGGGATTGGTCGCAATGGCAATCGTCCGGAATCAGACGAGCGTCAGGGTCCGCTGTGGTTTTGAGAGAAAGCGCACGCCTGTTTCAGTCACCCACACAATTTCCTCTATCGTAGCGACGCCGTAGCCCTCGATCGGGAGCCGCGGTTCTATGGTAAACACCTGGCCGACCTCGATTTTGCCGAACGGCAGTTTCCCATAGCGCTCCCACCGCGGCAGCAGACCGACGCCTCCGTCATGCGCGGCGCGTCCCACCTGATGTCCGAGCGCATGCGGATATTCCGGGTACCCGTTCGCGACGATATACTTTCGTGCGGCGGCATCCACCTTCCACGAAACGATGCCCGGCCGCATGATGTCAGCCGCGAGTTTGATCGAATCACGAATGACGTCGAAACCCTTCTGCACTTCCTGCGGGGCGCGGGTCTCTCCCTTCCGCAGAATGTACCATGTGCGCTGCAGATCTGAACAGTAGCCATTGACCTTCACGCCGAAATCGATATTGAGTACATGGCCGGGAGCGATTTTCCGTTTTGTAGGAGAAAAATGCGCACCGGCATGTTCCGGACCGGTAAACACTGCAGGACAATGGTCGCGGTCCCACGCCAGCTCCACACCGGCTTCCTTTACCTGCGCGAGTATGAAATTCGCAACATCCTGCTCTGTTTTGCCTGCAGCGAGAAAGCCGGTAACCTTGTCGTAAATCCCAAGCGTTATCTTGATCGCTTTTTTGATGTTGAGAATTTCCGCCTCGGTCTTGCGTCCCCTCAGGGCGGACAGGATCTCCTGAGACGAAATCAGCCGATGCGCAAATTTGCTGCCTTCGAGCATTTCCGTCAACAGCAGATACATCCCGTGGGTCAACCCATCCGCCATCACACTGTCGGGGGAATAATTGATTGCTATTCGGCGCGGGTTTTTGCGCTGCAGCACGACGAGAAGTTCATCGCGAATTCCCTGTACGTAGGGGACAACCGTAGCGTAGCGTCCGCTTTCCTGAATGCTTGCGATATCCAGGCTGCCGGCGATGGCGATGGTTTCACCGTCGCGGGTGATGATCCAGGCGGTTTGCCAGGTTGCATGCTGACCGACCACCATGTCAATCGCCGGATCGGGCATTGTGCCGCTCTCGCGCACGAAAGTGATCCACATATCGATATTTTTTTCCTGCAGAATACCAACCGCCTGTGCGATCTTTTGCTCTATCATGCTGCCATCCTGTATTATTTCTGCAATGCTGATGGGAAGCAAGATACTGCATGTCCGCCATTCTTGCACACCCCTGACTCGTTCCGGAGCGATTCGGCTTTTATGGTCGCATGTTGAGTACAATGACAGTATATTATTTGAGAAAGCAACGCCAACGTCCGGAGCCCTTTCGTCCATGAACATTATCGTGATCGGTGCAGGTCTGGTAGGAACCAGTCTTGCTGAAAAATTACAAAACCAGGGACACAACATCACCGTGATCGAGGTTGATGCCGTCCGCTCCGAATCCGTGGGTGATGGGCTTGATGTTCGCATGGTGCAGGGATCAGGAAGCAACCCGCAGGATCTGGAGGAAGCAGGGCTTGAGCACGCCGACATGGTGATCGCAGCCACGCCGGTGGATGAAGTCAATCTGATTGCTTGCACGATCGCGTTGAGGTACGGTGTGAAGCATCGCATCGCCCGCCTCCGCAATGCGGATTTCATTGAAGGCAGCGCGCATCTGCAGCCGGAGCATTTCGGCATCACGCAGGTTATTTATCCCGAGGAAAACACGCTCGCCGCTGTCATGAATTTCATCGAAACACCTTTCGCGATCGACGCACAGGATTTCGCACGGCGCGCTGTTTTGCTTCGAAGCTATCTCATCACCGAACGTATGCCCATCGCGAATCGCAGCCTCATAGAACTCAGGAATGATCCGAGAGGCAACCGGCTGCTCGTTGTCGCTATCATTCGAAACGACACAGTCATCATTCCCCGCGGGGACGCAGTCATACAGCCCGGCGACAAGCCGGTGTTCATCTTTCCACGAGAGGCGCTGGGGGATTTTCTGACCCTCGTTGACGTGGAGCCGAACGCCAAGCGGAAAGCCATCGTGTTCGGCAGCACACTTACTGCAGTGAATATCGCCCGTGCCCTGCACAACGAACTCGAGACCGTTATTTTCATCGACCCCGATATGGAGCATGGGAATAGCGCAGCGGCGAAATTGCACGGCATAGATGTTCTCCATGGCAGCGGCGACGATGCCGATGTGCTTCGAGAAGCAAATGTCCGCTTTGCGGATTTCTTCATCGGGGCATCTGAGCATAACGATGAGAACGTGCTTTCCTGCCTCCTGGCAAAATCGGAGGGAGCGAAAGAGGTTATCGCGATCGTGAACGACGATCAGCATTCCGAACTGTTCCTTTCAATCGGCATTGACCATATCATTAATCCCCGTCAGCTGACAGCGAACGGAATCCTGAATGCCATTCTGCCGGGATACGTGAGCGCTGCGCTGCATATCGAGCGGAGCGACATCGATGTACTGCGGCTGCGCGTGGGTGCCGATTCCGCTGTTGCAAACCAGGCGCTGAAGAACAGTTGGAAGCGGGTACTCGGAGTATCGATCGTTGGCGCCATTCTTCGCAATGATGAGATGCTCGTCCCCACGGGCGATACCGTGCTGCTTCCGGGCGACATTGTCATTGTGTTTACCCGCGCAGCAGGCATCAAGAAAGTGCGCAAGCTTTTCGGCTCCGGCAATCAATCGCTGATGCCGAATGCATAAACGGACAGTACTTTACGGGGTTGCCCGCCTGCTTCAGGTCATGGGACTGGCACTGCTGCCGCCGGCGATTATCGCATGGTACGACACCCCCGACATTTCCTTCGCCGCACGCATCTGGACACCCGAATTCTCGGGTTTCTGGATCGCAATTCTGGCATCATTGGTTTTTGGAACCGCAACCGCCGCCGCACTCAAATCCCGCAGTCTGCGTCAAACCGTACGTGAAGGATTCGCCATCGTAACTTTGGGGTGGATAGTGATGGCAATATTCGGAGCGATTCCCTTTTTTGTCTGGTTTCTGGAAACCGGTGGAGATTTCAGCGCAGGAGGCGTACTGCACTCCCTGACAAATAGCGTGTTCGAAATCATGTCCGGCTTCACAACCACCGGATCCACCATCCTCACCGACATTGAGGCCGTCCCGCGCGGTCTGCTGTTCTGGCGCAGCCTGACTCATTGGCTCGGCGGCATGGGCATTGTCACTCTGGCGCTGGTGATTTTCCCCGCACTCGGTGTTTCCGGCTACCATATGTTCAAGGGCGAAGTCCCCGGACCGACGACCGAACGCCTCCAGCCGCGGCTCACGGAAACCGCGAGCATCCTCTGGGGGGTGTATGCCCTGCTTTCTCTCGCCGAAACCATTCTGCTTATGGTGGGAGGAATGGACTGGTTCGACGCACTCTGCCACACATTCGGAACGATGGCGACTGGCGGCTTCAGTACAAAAAATCTCTCCGTTGGCCATTTCGACAGCGAGTTCATCCATTGGGTAATCGTCGTGTTCATGTTTCTGGCCGGTGTGAATTTCCTACTGCACTACAATGTGCTGAAGGGAAATACACGAATCGTAAAAGCGGACCGTGAATTCCGTTTTTATGTCAGCATCATCGTTATTGCAACGCTGCTCACCACCGTCTTATTGTATTTCAGTGGATTGCCGTCGGCGGAATACTCACGAACGCATTATCGAAACACACCAGCACCGTATGAGGATTTCGTCTCGCATGTACAGGAGGAAGAGACCAAGGTCGAATCATTGTACGGGAGTTTCAGGGAAGCGGCATTCCAGGTTGTTTCCGTCACCACAACGACAGGATTCGCGACGGCAGATTTTGACGTTTGGCCAACCACGGTGCGGCTGCTTCTCGTCATGCTGATGTTTTTCGGAGGGTGTGCAGGTTCCACCGGCGGCGGAATGAAGATGATCCGCGTGCTTATTAACATGAAGGCAGCGGCAAGGGAAATAATAAAAATGGCCCGACCGCGCATCATACGACCGATCAAAGTCGGCGGCGTCCCTGTCGAGGAAATTCGTGTAGGAAATATCGTTTCGTTTTTTATTCTCTTTCTGTCTCTGAGCGTATTTTCATCCCTGCTCATGACCTTTTTCGTCCCCGACCTCGTCACGGCTTTCACTTCCGTAGTCGCTTGCCTGGCCAATATCGGTCCGGGACTTGCCGGAGTCGGCTCAATCGAAAACTTCAATTGGATCCCCATCCCCGGGAAATGGATACTGATTTTCAACATGCTTCTCGGCAGGTTGGAAATCTTCACCGTACTTGTGTTGTTCCGCGCTTCGATCTGGCGCTGAGTGAGGATAGTGGAACGTTGTTCAGCCGACAACGAAGCTGAGCTTCGCCCGAATCACTCCAGCTTCAAACAGTTCAGCGCTGGAACCTGTCGTCGAGCCAATCGAACACTACCTGATTCAAACGGGGCAAATTGCTGAAATGATTATGGACATCGGCTTCGTGGAGATTCGGGAGCCGCACTAACATTTTTTCATCGCTGCGAACACCCGCCATGAATTGTTCCATTTGCTCCAGCATTGCTTCATTCGCTTTTTCACCGCAAATACAGAGCGTCGGACAATGGATGCGATACAGCAGGTCCTCGACTTTGTAGGCCTCGGTGGCACGCACCAGCGCCTGAAGATGAGTGACGCCAAAGCGGCGGCACATGTTCAGCACCAGCAGTTTGATCTCGTTTCGCATCAACGTGGCGGGAAGTTCATTCAGTGCATGATAGTCGATGTCGAAGATCAATGCGCGCTGTCCGACCGCCTCGACGAAAAGACGATGAAGGTTAACATAAGGAGGATTCACCACGAGCGCTTTGACTCGCGGGTCGAACGCCGCAACGCGCGTTGCGAAATAGCTGCCGAGTCCGTTGCCGATCAATGCGACACGTTCGTCATCTACATCGGGACGATCATGAAGATAATCGAGCGCAACCTGCAGGGGGATTTCATAATCTGGCTGCACCCGTGATGCCGGATTGCGCCGCAGAACGCCTGCCTGTCCTGGACCCTGGAACAATAGCACATTGTATCCCCTTCGCAGCGCACTGATGCCATGGTAAAAGTACTGCTCCTCGGCGCTGCTCTCAATCCCTGCTACAACGACAATCGTGGCTCGTGCTGCGCCGGAGTCATCAGGGCAAAGGAAGTACGAAGGATACGAGTTCCCGTTTACCCCAATGTTGATGCTTTCACTTTTCCACGGCAGGTGAGCTAGCGCCTTCTCGAAACACTCCTGAGATTTCAGTCCGGCTTGTACATGGTCCCCTTCGCAGATGATGGCGTAGTATTCCGCGATTTGGAAATAGTTTGCAGCGCGCAGAAAGTGCTCCGCCGCACTGCTTAAATGCCCCTGCCCAAGAACCATTTCCGCTTGCTGTTCAACATCCTCGGCGAGCTTTGACCATTCCTGCAGCCATCCAGGGAGATCCCACATCTGCATTCCACGCGCAGCAGAAAAGCACTCTCCCAAAGTGCACGCGCCATAACTCGCCAGCCCTAATTGACGGAAGAGCTTGAATTCGAAATCTGGATGGGTTAGAATATCAGAAAAGACGGTATTTAATCCGGAATTGGTGTCAAGTTCCATACAGTGCCCGTACTGAGGAGAGAATCGGTTCCTGAGACTTAACAAAGCGCCAGTAGGCTAATAAAAAAATATGGCGCACTCGCTTGCTAACAACAAAAATCAAGCCGATATTTTTTTACGTCCGTCAAATAAGTTTTCAATGACTTACGGCTGTTCGATGTGAAGAATCCGAACACTTCGTGAATATTGTGCACAAGCTTTTTAATTATGAAGCTGGCGCTCCGATGGGCGTATTATTTGGTAAATTGCAGCTATCGATAGCCGGAGCGCGACCTGAAGAACGAAAAAGGCTTGTGCATCTGTTTGAAATAAATCATATTATGCCAAAGAACATTTCTCTATATATGGAGGTCGTCTATGCGCAAATCCGCTACACTGTTGGCTGTTGCCATTGTTGTCATGTGTGCCGCTTCAATGAACGCGCAGGTTTCTGCGGACAATATTATCATGCGCGTACGAACGGTCTGTAATACCGGCCAGGGCGGCATTCTCCGCGCCGCATTTGAAATAAAACCACTGACAAATATGTGGGCGCCTGATTATGGGCGCATTGGCGGCTATAGCGTCGTTTTCACTTTCACATCCTCAAAACTTGTGTTCCAGGGTTCGGCTCAGCGATATGAGACCGGATATTGGGGCAGCCCCTTCCGCAGTCAGGCTTTCGGCGTCTCGGCCTGGTTCAATCAGCATGCCCATACAGGCAACCCCGGCTCGGCACTTCCTGTCTCAAGTCAATATTTCACCCCATCCGCCGATTGCCAGGGAAATCCGCTCAACAACGGCTTTTTCGAGATCATGAATTATCAGATGAATATCATGCCCACGGCGAACGGCACTGTGAACCTTGGTCTGTACGACGTTCAGGCCTATCAGACTTACCCATACCAGCAGAATGTCAACCATTCGGCAATTTTCAATGCCGAGCTGACGTGGAACAACAATGATTCCGTCGAGGTAGTGAACAACCTCCTAATACCGGTCGAACTTTCCTCATTCAATGTTACGTCCCGCCCTGATGGCTCAATGCTTCTCAGCTGGCACACCGAAACCGAAACTTCAAATCTCGGTTTTGAAATCGAACGCGGCGACGGAGAGAATTTTGAGCGACTCGGGTACGTCGAGGGACACGGCACCACGACCGAACCCCACAGCTATTCCTGGATCGACTCACAGCCTGCTTCCACGCGGAGCGACAATCTCGTCTACTACCGACTCAAGCAGATCGATACTGATGGGACGATTGCTCATACCGAAGCGCAGCCTGCCGAGATGCTGCCGGCCTTCATCGGTCTCGAACAGAACTATCCGAATCCGCTTGCCGTCGGCAGATCAACCAGCATCCCCTACACCCTCGCGGTCCCTGCTGCGGTCAATATGGCAGTGTACAATTCGATGGGACAAAAAATTGCGACGCTGGTCGATGGCATGGAAAGACAGGCCGGCAGACATGTCGCGAAATGGAATGGACGTTCGGAGCGCGGCGAAGTGCTCCCCGCAGGTGTGTATTTTGTGCGTTTCTCCGCCGAAATCGGCAGCGATCGCATCAGCGACACGAAGCAGATTTCGGTCATTCGCTGATCGCAATAATACGCGGAAAGCGCGACACGTTTACAGAATAGTATCACGCACTCTCAAGGGGCTGTTCGAAAGAACGGCCCCTTCTTTTTTCTACAAGGGAACATTTCGTATTTTTTATTTCCGGACCCGGAGTTCTTTCACCTTCGAAGAGATATATCATGTCCTATCTTGCTCAGACCGACCCCAAAATTCATGACATTATTCACGATGAAACGAATCGACAGATCAACAAGCTGCAGCTGATCGCTTCCGAAAACTATGCTTCCCCTAGCGTCCTTGAGGCAACGGGCAGCGTGCTGACAAACAAGTACGCGGAAGGGTATCCCGGCAAACGCTATTACGGCGGCTGCGAATTTGTCGACCAGGCTGAAGAACTGGCCCGCCAACGGCTTATGCAGCTGTTCGGCGCCGAGTATGCGAACGTCCAGCCTCACTCCGGCGCCACCGCCAACCAGGCCGTGTATTTTACTTTCGTGCAGCCGGGCGACAAGGTGATGGGAATGGATCTCGCCCACGGCGGCCACCTCACACACGGCTCACCGGTGAATTTTTCAGGGAAGCTCTACGATATCGTTTCGTACGGTGTGAGCAAGGAGACCGGAACGATCGATCTGAATGAAGTCGAAAGCATCGCCATGCGTGAAAAACCCAAGATGATGATCGTCGGTGCAAGCTCGTATCCGCGCAACATCGATTATAAGGCGTTCCGTGAAATTGCGGACAAGGCCGGTGCCTTTCTGTGGGCCGACATCGCGCATCCCGCCGGTCTCATCGCGGCGAAGCTGCTCAACGATCCCATCCCCCACTGCCATATCGTAACCTCTACCACGCATAAGACGCTGCGCGGACCGCGAGGCGGCATCATCATGATGGGCAAGGATTGGGAGAATCCTTTCGGAATGGTTGCTCCGAAATCAGGCCGTGTGAAGATGATGTCGGAAATCATCGACAGTGTCGTTATGCCCGGCATTCAGGGCGGTCCGCTCATGCATGTAATCGCCGCAAAAGCCGTGGCCTTCGGCGAAGCGCTGCAGCCGTCCTTTCTCACGTATCAGAAGCAGGTCATCGCAAACGCGGCACGCCTCGCAGAACTGATGGTCGAACGCGGCTTCAACCTCATCTCGGGCGGAACGGACAATCATTTGATGCTCATCGATCTGCACAACAAAAACGTGACCGGCAAGGAAGCCGAGAACGCGATGGAACGCGCAGGCATGACGCTCAACAAGAACATGGTGCCTTTCGATGATCGGTCACCCTTCGTCACCAGCGGTATCCGCATCGGCACCGCCGCGATCACCACGCGCGGCTTCCGCGAAAGCGATATGACCTTCGTCGCAGACATGATCGACACAGTGATCAGCAACGTGAGCGATGAAGCGCTGCAGGAAAGCGTCCGGTTGAAGGTGCAGGACTACTGCTCGAAATTCCCACTGTACACCGATCTGACGGACTGATTTCCAAGCCCCAACGATAGTACTAACGCCCTGCGATTGCGGGGCGTTTTAATTCCACACCGATCCAATGGACTGATTTCCAATATTCAACGATAGCATTAACGCCTTGCCATTGCGGGGCGTTTTTTTTTGCGGGTGAATATTGGCAGGAAACAGCGCCGGCAGAATTGGATATTCTTTATTCTTCCAATGTCCGGAAAAGTGCTCGGTACTGCTTCGCGTGCTCGCTCCAGGAAAAGCGCTCGTGAATGCGTCCGCGTGCCTCGATCGCCTGACGCTGCAATTCCGGCAACCGGTCGCGAACGTCCCGGAGCGCGCGGACAATATCCTTCGGCGAACTCCCATTGAGGGTGTGCAGGCCGGCTCCTTCGGAAGCGAGGTCGGGAACGACTCCTGCGCGGGCGCCGGCGATGAGCGGAAGCCCTGCCGCCGCTGCCTCCAATGACACAAGACCGAAGGATTCATGCGAGGACGGCTGTACTGCGAAATGCTGTGTCCTCATCATTTCACGCAGTTCCCCAGCCGTTTTCCACCCGGCGAAATTAACCGCAGCGGAGATTCCGAGCTCTTCAGCAAGCTGCAGCAATTCCCTTCGCAGGAAGCCATCTCCCGCGATGGTGAGGCGCAGGTCGGTGCCGTCCTCTCTGCGAAGCAGCGCAAGTGCACGCAGCAGCGAATCCATATTTTTGCTGCGGAGATCTAGCCGGGAAACGCAGATGCAACGCAGCGGCGGCGGGTCGGGCGGGAGAGCTGCCGGTGCGTCATCATCGATGCCCAGGGGAATGACATGAACTGACTTTTCAGGGAGAAGGATCCGCATCTCCTCTTTCTGCACACTGCACTGCGCAATGATTCTGTCTGCGGAGGCACGCTGCGCCACCAGCCATTGATGGAGAGAATTCTGCCCTTCTTCCCTCACTGATGCAAGGCCCTCATTCACATCGATCAGCAACGGTATCCTCGCTGATTGCGCTGCCATGCGCGCCAGCGGCGCAGCGGCATGTAAGTAGTGGAGCAGCACAGCATGATAGCTGCCGCGATCCGTCAACGAACGCAGCCACCGGCGCTGCTGCAGGACGAGAAGACGCGGATTTATTTTCCACCCCAGCGAATCCGGGACCGTTACGCAGCGTCGATGATGTACGGTGACATGCGGAAACGGCTGCTCCGTTTTCGGAAGCGCTCTCAGCACGCGGAACCAGCGGCGGTCGTAGCCGCCGAGCAGCAGATTTTTCAGACGAGGCAGCATGCGTACGAGTGAAACGACCGTGATGTCTGCAGTGCCGTCAAGGGCGCGCAGATGTTCGAGCATCCATGCAGTGGGACTCCGATCGGCATCGATCGGATATTTGTCGGTCAGTATGAGAAGTCGGATGCGCATGAGAAAGTCTACGACGCCGGTCCTGCAGACGGCCCTGACTCTACCGGCGCCGATTGATGTGCCGGATGTACAGCGCTCACCGACCAGCCGGAGCGCCGCGCGTCATCCCAGAATCGGGGATAGGATTTCGTTACTGTCCATGGACGATCGATCGTTACCGCGCCCTGCGCAACAAGCGTCAGCAGCATACCGGCCATGACAAGGCGATGGTCGCCATACGTAGCGAAGGGCAGTTCTGCCTGCAGTCCCGCTGAGGGACGCAGTTCCAACCCATCATCCCGCACCTCGACATCCGCGCCGATGGCACGGAGCGATCTGGCGAAATCATCGATACGATTGGATTCCTTATTACGAAGATGCGCAGCACCCGTGAATGTCACGGCGTGGACGGCGGTCAGCGCGGCGATGGAAAGCACCGGAAGCAGATCCGGTACCTGTGAAAGATCTATAGACTGCGGAGATCTGCGCGCTTCGCGCAGAGCGGTAAGATACCTTTCGACCGCTCCATCGGGCTGCCGGGGAATGCGCGCCTTCCGTCCCGCTTCAACCGGGTGTCCAAGAAAATGCGCCACCGACCAAACAGCAGCCGAACTTTCATCCGCATCAATTTCCAGCGTGAGTTTCTCGTTGAGTCGTTCGGTCTGGTTGAGGGCAATCAGATCGCCATGTGCTATAATTTCCACGCCCGCCTCTTCGAGCATCGCGAAAGTCATCTCCAGGTAGGAACGGCTGACGGGTTCGCCGAGCAGACGGATGGTGAATGGTGATTCCGCTCCCACCGCCAGCAGTGCCAGCGCCGAGGCGAACTGCGACGACGCGGAAGGATCGACGGAAAACACTTGAGGCATCTGATTCCAGCCGCGTACGACATAGCCTTGCCCGGAAAGGTCGCTGAATGCTTCGATGGATGCGCCGCCGCTTCGCAGTGCACGCAGCAGCGCATCATGCGGCCGCTGCATCAGCGCGGGAGAAAGCAGCAGCTTGGTGGGCTTCACATTCGTGCAGCAGAGGGCGAGGAGAAAACGGAACGTCGTTCCGCCTTCGCATACAAAAATGCTGCGGTCGATGTCGGACGTGATTGTCCGCAGATCCCTGTTGAGATTGTCGACGACATACCCGCGTGCAGTTTCCTCGATCGGGTAACCGAGACCGCGCAATGCACGCAGCATACAGCGCACGTCATCGGCATCGCTTCGACCGTTAATCACTGTGCGTCCCATGCGCTGTGCTGCGATCACGAGCGCGCGGTTCAGCTCGGACTTGCTCGCCTCAATGCAAAGCGGCACGGATCGCGGAGTGCCCAGATAGACACGCACCTTCAAGGACGTAAACCAATCGACCGAACGGCGAAGGGCAGCAATCCATTGCCCTGCGGAGATTTCCGATGTAACAACCGGGTCGCCGATATCACGAAGCAGCACCGACCTCAGCTGTTCGTCATTTCTCTTTTTATCGCGGAGAATAGCAGAGTGGAGCACTTCATCCGCCGGCATGGCCGGAAGCGGGACGAGAAGAGGAAACAGGGTTTCGCGGCAATGAGCGACCGCTTCTGCCGGCATTCCACGTGCCTCCGAGAGATCAAGTACAGCCGCCATGCCCCAGGCGACCGCCGCGCCATGACTGACGCCCATCGTCAGTTCCAGAGCATGCGCCAGTGTGTGTCCCAGATTGAGCACCGTTCGCAGCCCCCGTTCTTCATGCGGATCTTCCTCGACTATTCGCTGCTTGATGCTGACAGCGAATTCGATCATCTGTCCCAACCGATCGCTTATTTCGGCAAAAGGGGCGAAAGTGAGCGTCTCGATTTCCCTGCCTGTGAGCGCATTTGTGCTTGCCGCATCTCCCAGCCAGAGTACTTTCAGCAGTTCTACCATTCCATCGCGGCGCAAGGATATTGGAAGCGTCGCAAGGAAATTCTCCACCACAACGACGCGTTCGCCTGGATAAAACGTGCCGAGCTGGTTTTTCACGCTGCCAAGGTTGACGGCTGTTTTCCCCCCGTGGGCGGAATCCACCATGGCAACCATCGTCGTCGGGATATGCCAGAGTCCGACACCCCGCCAGAGAATGCTTGCGAGAAATCCAACCGCATCGCCAATGCTGCCGCCTCCGACCGCAACGAGCGTCAGCGGTTTGCTCGACCGATGCTGCAGCACGCGTCCGGCCAGCTCTTCGATACCGGCCAGCGTTTTGAGATGCTCACCGGCCTCGACCAGCACCGGGTGATCGAAACGGGAAAGGATTTCCTGCGGCAGCTGGCGGTCGGCGACGACCACAGCATGTGCAGGCAGGGTGAGGGCGTCCAGTGTGGCGATGCGTTCAAGCATGCGGCGGCCGGTCTGTTCCTGCATGATCAAGGTCCTGCGATTGGGGAATCTATTTGAACATATCCTCCACAGGAACGATGCGGATGTTTTCCGCAGCGAACGGCAATGGATAGGTCTCAATGATTTTATCTTCTTCCATCACCGACTCAGGCTTCGGCGTGGAGTAGCTGATGGGGCTGGGCGTGCCCGCTATCAGTTCGGCTTTGAACGCCTCGGCATTATTGGTGACAACACCGAACTTGATGTTCTTGAACTGCAGATGGCGGCGTATCGCATCGTTCACTTTCTCCAGAGTGAGTCCCGCGATTTTACTGCGGAACATCGCGATGTACTCGCCATGGATGCCGTAGAACTTGCTGTCAATCGCATAGCCCAACCGCTCGGAGGTCGTCGTCGCATACTGCAGCGCATACTTGTCGAGAAATTTCTTCGTCAAGTCGAACTGCTCCTGAGTCATGCCATTTTCGACAACGGTTTGCAGTTCCCGAATCGCGGCACGAATGGCAAAATGGCGCTGCACGTTCTGTACCGGGCGCAGCCAGACTTCAAACAGCTGCTGGCGGCGTGCATTATTAGGAGCGGGCATCTGACGGCGTCCGCCGTTGGGGAAGATTTCGATATACGAATAGTCGCCGTAGTTCATTCCGCGAGCCTCGCGGAGAACCTGATAAAGATGGGAAGATGAATTCCGATGCTCGCCGAACCAGGAATTGAACAGCGCCAGCGCAAAGAAATCATCGTCACCGCGAAGGACGGGGATTGGGAAGCCGAAGCTGATCGCCGTTGCGTCGCATTCCTTTTCCACCATCAGCATCTGCAGGCCCTGAATGGGTGCAACTGCGGGGGGATCCGGCTGCGGCGGTGTGCCTTCGGGCAAGGTCTTCAGATCGGTCACAAGGCGGTTGACCAAAGCAGGATCATAGCTGCCTCCCAATCCGATCACGAAATTCCCTTGCGTAAACCACTGCTTGTAGAATGCACGCACGTCGTCCAGCGTGATGGCATCGAGACTGGACACCGTACCCTGATCGAGATGGCCGTAGCGTGTATCTGCGAACACAAAGTCATAGAATGCATCCTTGCCGAGTTCCTCGTCGCTTGAATACCGCAGCGATTTTTCGATGCCGTTGCGGAGGTCCGTCTTGATGCGTAGGAAATCATCTTCCTTGAAAGCGGGATGCAGAATGG
The DNA here is from genome assembly GCA_049663345.1 of Bacteroidota bacterium. Lineage (GTDB taxonomy): Bacteria > Bacteroidota > Ignavibacteria > SZUA-365 > SZUA-365 > SZUA-365. Next base: position 10,515 of record JBATDG010000105.1, on the reverse strand, counting down.
CATCGGTAATCAGCTGGTAATATTCCTCGAGATTGTCCTTATGCACGCGACCGCTGATGACCGTCATTTCCTTATCGACGCTCGAGCCGTAATCGGCTGCGAGGGGATACAGCGCCTCCATGATTTCTTCATAGCTGAGCTTCTCGGTTCCACCACCAGCCATGAGCATTGCTGTCAGCGTCGCCAGGCCTTCCTTGCCCTGCGGATCGCATTGCGAACCGGTCTTGAACCAGATGCTGAAAGAAATCGTGGGATCGTCCTTCACGGGAAGGAGAACCACATTTTCGGATGAAGGGACGTTGCACGCGCTCATGAGAAGAATCACCGAAAGAAATGGGAGAATGAAAAACATTGATTGGCGTTTCATGGTCAATTCCTCCCTTTCAGCGTGGCGATGGTGCGGCGGGCGGGCGTCAGGTACGTCGCAACCGCTTTTTGAATGTCGGCAGCTGTGACGGCGTCGTAAGCTGCGTAGAGTTGATTGACGACATCGATTCCCCCGGTGATAGCCACGAGGCGCGCGAGACGTCCGGCGACTTTATCGGGAGTATCAAGATTCATGAGAAAGGAATATTTTAATCTTTTCTTCAGATTCGTCAGCTTTTTCTCCGCCACCGGGGTGTCGCGGAATGCTGCGACAGTGCGATCGATTTCTTCCTGTACGTAAGTAAGATCGTTCGCGTCCTTCACCATAGCGTACACGCTCCAGAGTCCCGGATCGCGGTTGAAATCGAAATCGGCGCTGATGAACTGGACTTTCTGTTCGTTGAGCACCAGCTTCTTGTAGATTTCGCTGGTTTCGCCGAACATCAGATCGTCGAGCATCGAGCCGGCGACCATCAATTTGTTGGCCGGGTCGAAGCGTTCGCCTTTGTACGAAACCACCAGCAGCGGAAGCGTCTTGCCGTCGTAGCTGACGGAGACCTTGCGCTCCGTGGTCTGTTCCGGTTCCAGCGGCACGGCGGGAGTCACATACCCCTTCTTCCAGCTTCCGTAATATTTCCGGATCATCTCCAGCGACTTTTTCGCATCGAAATCTCCAGCCAGCACGAGCACGACATTCTCCGGCCGGTAATAACGGCTGAAGAATTCCTTGCTGTAAGCGTATAGCGTGGGCATCGCCTTGATGTCGGCTTCGAATCCCATGGTAGTATGGCCATAGGTATGTTTCGTGAAGGCGGTTTTCTGCAGCGACTCGAACAAAACTTCCCACGGACTCGTGCGGTTTTTCCGGTATTCGCCATATACGGCGCCGGATTCGGTCTGGAACGGCGCTTCTTCATAATCGAGATACTGGAAGCGGTCGCTTTCGAGTTTTATGACCGTTTCAATATCCTGGGATGCGAAAGCGAGGTGGTACGCCGTCAGGTCGTCGGTGGTGTAGGCATTTGCGTCGGCCCCCATCTCGGTAACCATGCGGTCGTAAGTCGCCGCGGGATAGTTTTTCGTTCCGCGGAACATCATGTGTTCGAAAAAATGTGCGAAGCCGGTTTTCCCGACCTCGTACTCATCGCGCGATCCGGTGCGGACAACGCTGTAATACGACATCAACCCGCCGCTGGACATCGGAATCAGAATTACCCTCAGTCCATTCTCAAGCGTGTGGGTCTCGTAGGCATAAGGGAAGACACCGCCTCCTCCCGGCGCCGCATTCAAGACGCCCCCCGTCATTGCAAAGGCAAGCATGACATACACAAGTAGTTTCACAAGTTCTCCTTCTTTCATTCGGAAACGACAGAAGTGCTTTTTCAAGCATTTCTGTAATCTAGGAAAAGGCTATCCCCTGAACAATGCCAATCACACTCGGTCACCAAACTCCCGTGCGCTCCACCATCCCTTCACAGCGAAGCACCGGGCCGAAGAACCTCACTCCCTGGAGGATGAGCCTTCAGGCTCGTCCTCTTTCCCCCGCCATCCTCCTTCCTTGTCCGATCGATTTCCCTTCACGGATCTGCGTCCCTGCAAGGAATCTCACTCCCTGGAGGATGAGCCTTCAGGCTCGTCCTCTTTCCCCCGCCGTCCTCCTTCCTTATCCGATCGATTTCGCTTGCCGATCTAATGTTTGATTTCGTCCGCAGAATTCTGTAATCATGTAAAATGGTTTCATTTAATGCCAGGGCAGCAGAACACGATGACCATCTCCCTCGACGACTTCCAGAGAAGTAAACTAGTTTCGCTGATCAGCGATTCTGCCACCGATACGGAACGGCAGCGAAATGCGAAGATCGTACTCGCCTACGCGGATGGGGCGGAAACGCAGAGCCTCGCCGCACTGGTGGGACTCTCCGAAAGCCGCACGCGCTATTGGCGCGGGGTGTTCGAGAAGTACGGCATGGATATGTTCTCTCCCGGCTTCGCTCCTGCTGTCGTTCGCAGCAAGCATAGTGGGGAGCAGAAGGGTCCTGCTGTCAGACTCGATGCCGAGGCACGCGATGTGCTGCGGCAGCACATTGCGGAAGAAACTGACGAGGATCTCCGTCGGCGGATGACCATCGTTCTCGCCTATGCGGAGGGACGCAACACGGGCTCCATCGCTGCGGAGACAGGACTCTCGGAAAGCCGCACTCGCTTCTGGCGCAAGGCTTTCGAACGCGACGGACTCGCGCTTTTTGATGCCGCATCCAATGATGCATCAGTGAGCGATTCGTCCGTGGAGCAGGATAATGCCAGACCCGGCATCCAGCCGGAAGATTCCTTCGCCGAAGCTGGGCGCAAAGTGCTTCGCAGGTATTTCACTGAAATGCTGAAGCAGGAAGCGCATCCGGAAATGGACAGCGATCCCGAAGTCGTGCATAAGATGCGGGTCGCGACAAGGCGCCTGCGTTCGGCCTTTGAAATATTCGACGCAGCATTCGAGGCAAAGGCCAAAAACAAATTCGCCAAACCGCTTCGCCAAATTGCCAGGGCATTGGGACACGTACGGGATCTCGATGTTTTGCTGGAGAACATGCGCGGCTATTCCGACGCACTTCTGCCGGAGGACGCCGCCTCCTTCGCACCCCTGCTGCAGGCCTGGGAAGAGGAACGCCTGCAGCATTACACCGCGCTTCGTACTCATCTTTCAAGCGATGCGTATCAGCGTTTTCGCGATAGCTTCAGCCACTTCGTCGAAACTCCGGGCAGCGGCGCCGCTGCGGACAGCGAAGTGCTGCCGGGACTTCCGCGCCGCATCGGACATATCGCTCCGGTACTGATTCTCGAACGCTATACCGATATACTCGCATTCGAGCATCACCTTCCGCTCGCATCCATCGACCTGCTCCACCGCCTGCGCATTCAGAGCAAGAAGCTGCGATACACAATGGAATGCTTCGCGGAATTGCTGGGACCGGGCGGACGCAAAGCGATTCGTCAGGTGATAGAATTGCAGGATTATCTCGGGGAACTGCAGGATGGTCAGGCCGCCAGCGATATGATCACGGATTTTGTCACGGGGCTCGATGCCCGGCAATCGGCACGTCCACTGAACGAACGGCTCAACCCGGCGCCCCTTCTCAACTACCTTGCAGGACGCGAATCACGCAAGCATGAACTCATGCTCGGCTTCGCCGAAGCATGGTCGCGCTTTCAATCCCCCGACATGCGCAAACGCATGCTCCGCGCGCTGCTGCGTTGAATTCAGCCCTCGCATGGGGCAGAGCCTCAACTTCCAATCGCTGAATTCAGCCCTCGCATGGGGCCGAGCCGTATACAAACCGCAAATTCCAATCGTTGAATTCAGCCGTTCCGTTCGGCATAGTCCGTCTGTTTTGATCACAGTGGCTCGCCCCTACGAAATGTCATGTGTTCGCAGCAGCGAATCCATGTATTCACAGCAGCTCTACGCTTCGCCCTTCGCCCTTCACCTCTTAACATTTTGACTTTTTGACTTTTTGACTTTTTACCTTTTTGACCTCTTCACATCAACAGCCAACCGATCAGCACCAGTCCCGTGACCAGCACCAGACCGAACCCCGGAAGCGTGTAGCGACGCAGGGCCGCGGCGCCGAGCGAGAAGGCAATGCTGGCCTTGACGATGGTGTTCATCACCACTGCTATCAGGATAGCTACTGAGGCAGTACTTTCGCTGAGTGAGGTCTTCGAGAGATTCGCCATTGAGAGCGTTATGGCGTCGACGTCTGTGAGTCCCGCCAGCGCAGCGGCGAGATACACACCCCCGTCGCCGAGATAGATCTGTGCGGCTTTCGATGCAAAAATGATGACGGCGAAAATGAGTCCGAACTTTATCGCAGACATCAGTTCGAAGGGATTCTTCAGATCAACTTCGGTATTGCTGTCTTTCTTTTTTCCGAACAGCAGCACCATGCTCGCGCTCACACCGCTGACGGTGAGAATGGCGATGAAGGGCCAGATGAAGGCGAGAAGGGAGCGGTTCACCACAGCGATCTCAATCAGGATCCGGGGAAACATGATCGAGCATGCTAACACGATGGCGGAGGCGAAGGTCTTTCCGAGTTCAGGCGCCTCGCGGCTTTTCTGTGAGAAAGAAAGCGTGACCGCGGTGCTGGATACGAGTCCACCCATCATGCCTGTCAGCGTGAGTCCTTTTTTCGAGCCGAACACCTTCACCAGCACATAGCCGGCAAAGCTGATGCCGGCGATTAGCACCACCATGTACCAGACCTGACGGGGATTCAGGACGTCGAACGGACCGAACGTCGTGTTCGGAAGAATAGGCAGAATGATTGCCGTGATGATCGCGAATTTCAGCGTTGCGTAAATGTCCTCCGCCTGCACGTGCGCGACGAGCTGCTGCAGCGGCGCTTTTAAAGAAAGGAACAGGGTCAGCACCACACTGGTGGCGATGGCGACGATAAAAAATTCATGATGAATTAACACGCCGAGTAAAAAGACAGTGATTACTGCGACCTCATTCGTTGCACCGTGGTATCCTGCGCGCGCTTCTATATAGTACGAGACGACCACCATGGCGATGAAGCCCCCGGCGAAGACGCCGAGCACCCAGGGGCCGATTGCGGTGCCGAGGAGTCCGGAAAGAAACCCCAGCAGCGCGATGAGCGGGAATGTGCGGATGCCGGCAAAAAGTTTCTGATGATCGTCCTGTGAGCGCTCGCGCTCGATGCCGACAAGCGCACCGACCAGGAGACTGATGGCACCTTTCTGGAAAAGCACGGCAAGGGAGATGTCAATTGCGGCCGGGAGAGCCGACTGTAGGAATGCGGGGATGAATTGCATGGCAAGCATATCCGATGTGATGAACGCGGCGGTGAAATATAGATGATGGCTGTATCAGAAAAAATATCGCTCAACGAGAGAAGCGAAAGGAACGAATGTTCCGTTCGCGTGTCTAGCACTCGTAATCGCCAACATCGCCGGAAGGAGGAAACATGCAGCGCCTTTGCTTCTCGTTCATTTTCATCGTTCTGCTCTGCTTCGCTGCATCGCAAGCTGAGGCGGGACGGCTCTACGCCCGCAAGCCCGGCACGGCCTCGCCCATCTATAATCTGCTTCAGACCGAAACCCATACGCGGACGACGCTCCGGAATCTCCTGGCTATCACACATGTGGATGAAACCTTTCACAACGATCAGACGATGGAGCTGGAGGGATACTATGTTTTCTCCCTTCCAGAGGGCTCCACGGTCGACGGTTTGTGGATGTGGCTGGATGGCAAGCGCTACACCTTCCAGGTCAAGCGCAAGGAAGAGGCGCAGCAGATCTACGATTCGCTGAATCAGCACAACATCGGCGATCCGGTTATTCTCGAATCGATGGGCGCCAACAGATTTCAGATCCGCATTACGCCTATTCATCCCAACGATGACAGGCGTATAGAACTGCAATATTTCCAGGTGCTGCCCGTGACTCCGGAAGGCATCGTGCGCTATGATTATCCGATGAACATGACCGGATATCAGGGAATGGGAGTGCAGGTGCTCGACGTGCAGGTCGCGCTCTCGATGGACGCCCCCATCGAAATGCTTGAAACGAATTTCGATGATCGTCCGATGATGCTGGGCCGCACACCTCTCAGCGAACGGGAAATGACGCTGCATCTGAATGCGGAGAATGTCGTGCTCGAAGAGGATTTTACGGTGATGTACCGGCTTACCGGTTGGGCGGACTCCCTGTTCGTACTCAGACACAGCGATCTCCTCGCGGCGGACAGCAGTACATTTCTCGTATGGTTCCCCGACACCATAGACGCCTCCGCGTATGCGAAGGTCGATTTCGTGTTCACAATCGATGCCTCGGCGAGCATGACCGGACTGCGCCGCGGTATGGTCCTTTACGCGATTGAGCGCGTGCTCGTTCGACTGATGCGCTACGACCGCTTCGCAATCGTCCTGTTTAATGATAGGATGATGCGATTCCCTGCCGATACTGCCATGGCCTTTGCAGAGCCGGAGGCCATTATTTCAGCGCTTCAATTCCTCCGGGAGAATTTCCAGCCGCGCGGAACGACGAACTATCAATCCGCATTGAGTGCGCTGGCCACCACCGCCTTCCGACCGGAGGCGCATCATCGCTGCGTGTTTGTGACGGACGGACTGCCGAATGCCGGCGTCCGCACGGTGAACGGCCTGCTGCCGTCCCTGATGATAGAGAACAAGCTAACGTCGCTCTACCCGATGACCATTTACACCGATAACATCGGGGTGCTCAGCGAACTCGCCCGGCTATCCGGCGGAAAGCTCACCGCACTTGAACAGGGTATGAATATCGACGATGCCCTCGAACGGTTGACCTTCGATTTCGCCTCAAGCACGGTGCTGCAGGCAATGCTGGAATATCCCTCCGGAGTGCTCGACGCGTTTCCTCAGCGCCCGCTCTACGAAATCATGCCCGCCCGTATGACCGGCGCCGGACGCTATGCTGAGAGCGTTGACGGACCTTGCGCCTTTTCCTACACTCTCCCCGGCATAGGTATTCGTACCAGTGATACGCGAACACTCACACTCGACAATAATCCGAACGAGGTCGTGCAGGTCGCGCGCTATTGGGCCGCGCTGAGAATTCAACAGCTGCTTGATCAGCTGCGTGATGTGACGGATTCGACTGAAATAAAGGAGGCTGTTATCCGATTGAGTGAGAAGTACATGATACTCACACCGTTTACTGCCTTCATTATATACCGCGAACCCGACGATCCTGGCGGCGAACTCGCTGCCGGTGAGTTGGCCGTACCGGAGACCATGCAGCTGCAGCAGAATTATCCGAACCCGTTTAATCCGTCCACGAGTATTCGCTTTTTCCTGCCGCATCACGTCAGCAGCGGTGCGGGCGGTGCGGCGATGGGCAGCGTGCGCGTGTATGATGTGCTCGGGCGGCTGGTGCGCGTCCTTGCCGACAACCTCGACAGCCCGGGCTGGCAGGTGCTGACCTGGGACGGCCGTGACACCGCCGGGCGCTTCGCTTCTTCGGGTACATATCTGTGCGTGCTTTCCTTAGGTGGAGAACAGCGCATGATCACCATGACATTGCTGAAATAAAGGAGTGAACCATGCGATACTTCACAATCATTATCATACTGCTGTTCGCGTTCTCTCCTCTCCACGCACAGACGTCCACCTGGGAGCCGATGAATCGGGGACTCGGGCATACGCTCGTCTATAATCTCGCAATCGATCCGGTTGATTCGCTGCGCATGTTCTGCGGCACGGATGCAGGGCAGGTGTACGAAAGCGTTGACGGCGCCTTCAACTGGCAGCTGCGCAGCAGCGGACTGCCCACGACGTTCGGCGGCGAGCGCGTCTCCGGTTTGTACCAGGACCCGAACAACCGCGAGCAGCTCCTGGCCGGCTACAGCGGCCGCCAGAGCGAGCAGATGCTCTACTCGAGTAGCGACGGCGGTGCATCGTGGAAGCTGATCCCTACACCATCGACCTGGAAAAGCGGAGGCATTCTCCATCTTCATCGCACGCAGGAAAATCCTCCCCGGATTTATTGCGGACTGGGATGGTGGAAGGGACTGCACCGCACCAGCGACAATGGTCAGACATGGACGGCGCTGCTGACCGATGCGGCGATCCAGACCATCGGCGTACATCCTGCCCGGCTGGACGTCATGCTCGTCGGCTGTTCCGGCAGGCAGACGCTGCTTCGAACTTCGAATGCCGGTGCAACCTGGGCGGAAGCCACCACAGGATTTGGGAAACGCGATGCAGGAACGGGTGTGAGGGCGATCACCTTTTCCCCGCATTCACCCGACGTCGTGTATATCGGCGTCACCGGCACGGGAGCAGGGCTTTACCGCTCGCAGAATGCGGGACTGAGCTGGACGCAGCTGAACGGCATAGGTGAGATTTCCGAAATCGCTGTTCATCCGCAGAATGAAAATCTCATTTACATATCCGCCATCGGGAGCGGTGTTCTGCGCAGCACGAACGGCGGTGTCGCGTGGACACCGATCAATAACGGACTTCCCACCACCGACGTGATGCGCGTGCGCATCGCACCCGGCTATCCCGTCTGCGTATTTGCCGTCACGCTCAAGCACGGCGCTTTCCGCATGGTGGATGAGGAATTGAAGGAGGATCTGTTCGTCAAGTAGACCGTGTCGGGAGCGCTGCGTGCATTATCAGCTTCAATGCACCGCGCCGCGCAGCCGTCTGCAGCGCGAAGAGTTCCTCCGGCGTGCAGCTCCGATCCCATTCGAATTTCCTCGTTGCTTGTCATGGAAAATCTCCGTAGTTTAACATCGATAAAAGACTCGATGTTAAGGATTATGTCACTCATTTTTTCCAAAGCTTGTGAATACGGGATTCAGGCGACGCTCTATATCGCCACGCAGCCCGAGCGCCGTGTCGGCATCAAGGAAATAGCTTCCGAGCTGTCGATCCCGGTGCATTTTCTTGCGAAGATTCTACAATCGCTGAGTGAGAAAGGCGTGCTGACTTCCTTCAAAGGCGTGCATGGCGGCTTTACGCTGCAGCGTTCGCCGGAGCAGATTCACCTTATCGATGTGGTGGAAGCGATCGACGGACTTGCGTTCTTCGAGCGCTGCGTGCTCGGTTTCCCCGGGTGCGGAACAGGCAAGCCCTGTCCCGTGCATGACCGCTGGGGCGAAGTCCGAGATACGATCCGCGAGATGCTTTCGTCGGACAGCCTTGCGGACGTCCTCCCCATCTCCCGCGAAAAAATTGCCAACCTGATCAACGAATTCGCTAAAGAACGCTGACCTTTTTTTTGCCCCTATTATCGATAATGGACTCGATTATCTACGATGAACACATTGAAGCACCTCAAGACCTGGCGACCGTCGGGCAACGCACAGCAGCTGCGATTCTGGATACAGTTCGCTTTTATTCTTCTCTGCCTCTGGATAGGGGTGGAATTCACAATGTGGGTTTCATGGCATGAGGGAAGCGGCGCGATCGCTATGACGCGTCCCCCCGGGGTCGAAGGCTTTCTCCCCATCTCCGCTTTGATGAGCCTCTATTATTTCGCACTGAGTGGCGCCATCCACCCCGTGCATCCGGCGGGACTCTTCATCCTATTCGCCATCATTGCGATGTCGGTGCTGGTGAAGAAATCCTTCTGCAGCTGGCTTTGTCCTGTGGGAACGCTTTCCGAGAACATCGGGGAATTCGGAAAGAAAATCTTCGGCCGCAACTTCGGCGTCTGGCGCTGGCTGGATTATCCCCTTCGCTCAATCAAATACCTCCTGCTGGCCTTTCTCTTCTATGTCGTGTTTTTCGGAATGGACGCCCTTTCTCTCGAACAGTTTCTCAGCAGTCCCTACAACAGGGTTGCGGATGTGAAAATGTTTCTCTTCTTTAAACACATATCTCAATTCTCGATAATCGTTCTGGCCATACTTGTCGGACTCTCACTCGTCATCAGGAATTTCTGGTGCCGGTACCTTTGTCCATACGGCGCACTGCTGGGACTGACCGGATTGCTCAGTCCTTTCCGCATCACCCGCAACTCGGAGAGCTGCATCGATTGTGCAAAATGCGCAAAGGTGTGTCCCAACCGCATCGCGGTGGACCGGCTAAACGTGGTGATGTCCGACGAATGCACCTCCTGCATGGCCTGCGTGGACGCTTGTCCCGTGCGCGACACACTGCAGCTCAAAGCCTCGCGCAAATCGCGCTTCATCTTCAAGTCCTCCTGGGTTGCCGCTGCGGTCGTCGGCATTTTCCTGCTCGTCACCGGCATCGCCATGCTCTCCGGCAACTGGCACAGCAACGTGGGCGAATCCGAATACTCCCGCCGAATAAAGGACATCGACAACCCGATCTATCAGCACAACCAGGGCAGCGCCCCGCAAGAGTGAGAAAGACGGCAAAGCGTAAGGGCGATAGGACGTGAGGACGGAAGGACGTTAGGACGTGAGGTCGTTAGGACGTGAAGACGTGAAGACGTGAGGACGGAAGGACGTGAGGACGTGAGGACGTGAGGACGTGAGGACGTGAGGACGTGAAGACGTGAGGTCGTTAGGACGTTAGGACGTTAGGTCGTTAGGACGTTAGGTCGTTAGGACGTGAGGTCGTTAGGACGTGAGGACGTGAGGACGTGAGGACGTGAGGACGTTAGGATGCTAGGACG
>JBATDG010000104.1:0-1648 GCA_049663345.1 Bacteroidota bacterium | reverse complement strand
GTACCAGTTCAAGCTGTCGCGCGTGGCAAAGTACGTTCGCTTTTTCGAGATGCGCGACCGGCAGGATCGCACGCGCTACTACCTGTTCTTCGCTACGAACAATGAGCTGGGGCACCTCAAGATGAAGGAGGCGATGTGGAAGGTAAACCCGGAGGGTGACTTCCGATTCTCCGACGCGACCGCGCCTGATCAGCTTGTACTCTTTGAAGCCGATCCCACTGAAGTTCTCGCCGAGCAGGTCCGCGAAGAATTCCGCGCGAAGGGCACGGTCACTGGGCTGCGGGTTCGCACCTTCGTTGAGAACCGCACGGCATATCTCAAGAAGCACATGACGGCCGCGCTGAGGCACGCGGAGGAGACCGGGCACCTCACGGTCAACGCAACCAAGACCGATGGGAAGAACCGCCGCGCGCACACCTTCCCTGACGAAGCGAGGCTGACATGGGCCTGAGGTCAACCATTGAGTGGACTGAGTCGACGTGGAATCCAGTCACAGGCTGCACGAAGATTAGTCCGGGCTGCAAACATTGCTACGCCGAGCGAATGGCAGAGCGGCTCCAGGCGATGGGACAGAAGAACTATCGCAATGGCTTCGCGCTGACGCTGCAGCCCCACATGCTTGAGCTGCCACTGCGCTGGAAGAAACCGCAGACGATCTTCGTCAACTCGATGAGCGACCTGTTTCATGAGGACGTGCCACTTGACTACATTCATCGCGTGTTCGACGTCATGCGACGCGCGGACTGGCACCGCTTTCAGGTACTGACCAAGCGCGCCACCCGCCTTGCCGAACTCGATCCCAACCTCAAGTGGGCGCCGAACATTTGGATGGGCGTTAGTGTCGAGGGCGACAAGTACCGGTCGCGCATCGACGCGCTTCGCTCCACGGGCGCGCTGACCAAGTTCTTGTCGCTCGAGCCGTTGCTCGGTCCCCTCCATCAGCTCGACCTCCGGGGCATTGGCTGGGTCATTGTCGGGGGTGAATCAGGCCCCAAGGCGCGGCCAATGGACCCCGCGTGGGCCACGGATCTCCGCGACCAGTGCAAGCGAGCCAAAGTTGCGTTCTTCTTCAAGCAATGGGGCGGGCGGAACAAGAAGCAGGCCGGGCGTGTACTCGCGGGCCGGACTTGGGACCAAATGCCCGCCGATCCCGCCGTGCCAACGGGCCTGACACCTTTCATGGAACAGCGCGCATGAGCCAGAAATTCGAGAAGCTGAGGACCCTCCTTCAGGAGCTGTTTCAGCTCGACCAGCCCGACCTGGACTTCGGCCTCTACCGCGTCATGCATGCCAAGAGCGCCGAGGTGTCGCAGTTCCTGGAGAAGGACCTGCTCCCACAGGTTCAAGCGGCGTTCGGCCAGTACAAGACCGCCGATAAGGCGGAGCTCGAGAAGGAACTGGCCAAGGTGATCGCGGGCATCGAGGCCGCGGGTATGGACCCGGCGCAGTCGCCCAAGGTCCGGGAGCTGCGTGAGCGGCTCCAGAGCGACGCCGTGGACCTGGAAGCGCTAGAGGCCGAGGTTTACGACCACCTCTTCAGTTTCTTCCGCCGCTATTACTCCGAGGGCGACTTCCTCGCCAAGCGTGTCTATCGGCCGGGTGTCTACGCAATTCCTTACGAGGGCGAGGAAGTCACGCTTCACTGGGC
>JBATDG010000103.1:0-26289 GCA_049663345.1 Bacteroidota bacterium | reverse complement strand
CGAGCCCGAGATCGTTCATCGAGCCCGAGATCGTTCATCGAGCCCGAGATCGTTCATCGAGCCCGAGATCGTTCATCGAGCCCGAGATCGTTCATCGAGCCCGAGATCGTTCATCGAGCCCGAGCGCGTTCGAGATGCCCGGGGGGTGAGTTTCCTACATCCTAAATCCTACATCCTAAATCGCGTCAAAGGCGCACTCTTCTTGCCATTCTCCCCTAACTTCCTTATTTTTCCAAGCTAGTACGATTGTATTCGATCAGTACCCGTAAACTATATGTTTGAAGCTCTCTCTGATAGACTTGAAGAAGCCCTCCGACGCGTGAAGGGGCAGCACCGCATTTCCGAGGACAATGTCACGGAAACACTGCGGGAAGTGCGCCGTGCGCTGTTGGAAGCGGATGTGAATTTCCAGGTGACCAAGGACTTTATCGACAAGGTAAAGGACCAGGCGCTTGGACAGGATGTGCTCAAGAGCCTGACGCCCGGACAGCAGATCGTCAAGATTCTGCATGATGAACTCGTCCTGCTCATGGGCAGCGAGAAAGCGGATCTTTCGTTTGCGAAAACGGGTCCCACCATCATCATGGTCGCGGGTCTTCAGGGTTCTGGTAAGACGACGTTCAGCGCGAAACTGGCCCTGCATCTCAAGGGTCTCGGACGCCTGCCGCTTCTGGTAGCGGGCGATGTCTATCGTCCTGCAGCTATCGGACAGCTCAAGCAGCTGGCCGCGCAGATTTCCGTGCCGGTGTATTCCGGCGATGAGAAGCATCCGGTGAAGATCGCGGAAGAGTCGATCGAATATGCACGCAAGAATATGTGCAATGTCATCATCATCGATACGGCGGGACGCCTCTCCATCGATGAGGAGATGATGCAGGAAGTCGCCGACATCAAGTCGCGCGTGAATCCGACTGAGATTTTATTCGTCGTCGATTCGATGACAGGTCAGGATGCGGTCAATACTGCAAAGGCCTTCCACGATAAACTCGATTATAACGGCGTGATCCTTACGAAGCTCGACGGCGATACACGCGGCGGCGCCGCACTGTCGATCCGCCGGGTGGTGGATAAGCCGATCAAGTTTGCTTCGGTGGGCGAGAAGCTCGAAGCACTGGAGCCGTTCTATCCCGATCGCATGGCTTCACGCATTCTCGGCATGGGCGACATCGTCACCCTCGCGGAGAAGGCGCAGGAGCAGTTCAACGAGACTGAAGCGGCGGAACTCGAGCAGAAGATGCGGAAGAACCAGTTCACGCTGGACGACTTCTATTCGCAGCTTCAGGCCATTAAGAAGATGGGCTCGCTTTCTTCCGTGCTGGAAATGGTGCCCGGCCTCGGCAAGGCGCTGCGCGGACAGGAAATCGACGATCGCTCGTTCGTGAAAATCGAAGCGATGATACAGTCGATGACCGCCGAGGAGCGGCAGAAGCCGGCACTTATCAACGGCAGCCGCCGGAAGCGAATCGCTGACGGAAGCGGCACTACAGTACAGGATGTCAACCGGCTGCTCAAGCAGTTCACCGACATGCAGAAAATGATGAAACGCCTGACGCGCGGCGGCATGCGCCAGTTCGCGCAGGGCATGATGAACAGAAAATTATCGTAAACGATATTCAATTCACTTTTCCTTTTTCCGGAGGCAATTTTCCGTGGTTAAAATCCGTCTGCAAAGAAGAGGCAGAAAGCAGCACCCGATCTATAAGGTCGTGGCCGCCGACTCCCGTTATCCCCGCGATGGCCGCTTTATTGAGGCTCTCGGCAATTACGAACCGCTGAGCAAACCCGTTCGCATCGTAATCAACGAAGAACGCGCACTGTACTGGCTCAAGGTTGGCGCACAGCCCACCGATACCGCCCGCAGCCTTCTCAGCCAGGCTGGCGTCATGCTCCAGCTCCACTTGATCCGCAAGGGCAAGACCGAAGCTGAAATCGCTGAAGAGATGGATAAGTGGCGCACCGCCAAGGCGAACCGCACCGTCAGTGCAATCACCAAGAAGCAGGCACGCGCACAGCGCAAGGCAGAAGCCGAAGCCAAGGCGAAAGCCGATGCAGAAGTCACGGCGAAGAAAGCAGCTGACGCAAAGGCGAAGGCCGATGCTGAAGCCGCAGCGAAAGCCGAAGCTGAAGCAAAAGCGAAGGCCGATGCTGAAGCAGCTGAAGCTGCAGCCGCTGCCGCAGCAGCCCCCGCTGAAGAAGCGCCTGCAGCAGAAGCACCTGCAGCAGAAGCGCCCGCCGAAGGCGAAGCAGCAGCGGAATAATTTCACCGGCAACCCTGTTGCAGGAGATGTAAACCATGGCTCAGGATCTATGCTTGATCGGCAGTATTGTCGGCGCCCATGGCCTCCGAGGCGAGGTGAAGGTTCAGTCCTTCTCCGACTTGCCCGGACGCTTTGCGATGCTTGATTCCGTATTGCTCGGATCAACTGCCAAGCGTGCGCGTCCTGTACCTGTGTCCATTTCTTCCGAACATGGACCACGCGTCATCATGCAAGTCGAAGACTGCCATGACCGCGATGCCGCCGAAGCCCTGATTGGACTGAACATCTATGTCGAAGAGGAGCGAATGGAAGCTCCGCCCGATGGACGGCATTTCATCCACGATCTGATCGGATGCGCGGTACTCACTGCCTCCGGAGAGTCCCGTGGTACCGTGCGTGATGTTATGCTGCTCCCGGCCAACGACATCTATGTGGTTGAATATCAGGGCCGCGAAGTTCTGATTCCCGCCGTCCCTGCCATTGTGACGCAGGTCGATACGGCGAACAAGACGATAACCGTCGAGCCCATTTATGGGCTGTTTGAGGATCTCGATGAGAGTTGACGTCATCACGGCGTTTCCGCCGCTTTTCCAGGGCCCGCTGAGCGAAAGCATTCTCAAGCGCGCACAGGAAGGCGGATATGCCGAGATCGTGGTGCATGACCTGCGCGCTCATGCGCATGACAAGCACCGCACACTTGACGACTCTCCCTATGGCGGCGGCGCTGGCATGATTCTGAAGCCGGAACCGCTGTTCGAATGCATCGAGATGCTGCAGGCAGAGCGGAAGTACGATCAGGTGATCCTGACCACGCCGACAGGGCGGGTGTATGATCAGAATCTGTGCAAGCGGCTTTCGATGCACGATAACATGATCATCATCTGCGGACATTACAAAGGCGTCGATCAGCGCGTTGTAGATGCGCTGGTAACGATGGAAATTTCCATCGGCGACTATGTCCTCACTGGCGGCGAACTCGCCGCGGCGGTGATTATTGATTCGGTGGTCCGCCTGATCCCGGGCGTCATCGGCGACGGAGAGTCCCTGTTGAACGACTCGTTCATGGAAGGCGAACTCGACTGTCCGTACTACACTCGTCCCCCGGAATTCCGCGGGATGACCGTGCCGGAACCGCTGCTCTCCGGCGATCACAAACGCGTGAGCGTGTGGCGAAGCAAGGCGGCACGGGCATTGACCCGCGAACGTCGCCCCGACCTTCTCAAGGGTCTGGAAGACGAACCGGAACATGAAAAAAAGAAGCGAAAATAGCTGTATATTTGAATCTATAGGACGATAAAATCGAAGGAGTATTTTCCCATGAACAAAGTCGATCTCATTGAACAATCCCTCATGCGCACTGATCTCCCGGAGTTCGCACCCGGTGACGTCATCAACGTGCATGTGCGGGTGAAGGAAGGAAACAAAGAGCGTATCCAGGAATATCAGGGCATCGTGATCTCCATCAAGGGACCGGGCCTCCGCCGTACGTTCACCGTTCGTAAGATCAGCAACGGTGTTGGCGTCGAGCGTATTTTCCCGATTCATTCGCCGTCGATCGCAAAGATCGTGAAGGTCCGTCAGGGCCACGTGCGCCGCGCCAAACTCTTCTACCTGCGTACACTCGCAGCGAAGGCCGTCCGCGCAAAGACCACGTAACATTCTTTCTCCCCATACGAATTGGACAAGAGACATGCGCTGCATGTCTTTTGTCGCAATGGAGCTTTTCATGTCAATTCTCGTGACACAGTATCATGACCACAGTCGCGCCCTCATCGACGCTCTTGCGCTGGCGATGGGTCCCACGCTCGAACCGCGCGACCTTCCCGCTTCGGAAGTAGCGTGGGCGCTCTTCGAATCGGAAGCTGACCTGGCTCTCGCATCACCGCTGCTCTACGGGCAGCGCGAAAGCGATATGACTCTGCTCGGCGGCGCTTGCGTGGCTGCCGTAGGAGCCACAGGTGAATGGCTGCTGCATTTCAATAGCGGCCTGCACAGCATTCAGACCGTCGGGTTTTTCGGTGAACGCGGCATGCCCACGATGCTCGCGGAAATTGTGCTGAAGGAAAAATTCGGCATGGCCCCGAAATTGCTTCAAGTGGGCGGCGATGCACAGCAGGCGCTCGCTACGGTGGACGCCCTGCTCACTACCGATGACCTTCAGCGAAGCGGTCTCGATTCGCCCGCGCACATCGATGTGATCGATGAGTGGTTCGACATGACGCAGCTGCCTCTGGTGCGGGAGATTTTCATCGGCTGGAAAACCCGGATGGATGCCTCGATAGATGCTGCTATCCGCTCCGCAGGCGACCTCGTCGATACGGAGGCCCTGCACGCCGTTGAAGTCCTGATGGAGGACCGGAACACACTCCTCGAAACGGAAGCCGTCCCTTCACATTTCCGCTACCGTCTGACCGAAGACGCGATCGAGGGGCTGGAAGCATTCCTTCAGATGGCCTTCTTCCACGGCCTGCATCGGGATATCCCGGATGTGGTGTTCTGGGCGGAAGAGGATGATGCTGAGGAAGTCGACAAGGAGTAACCACCCGCCTCCGTCCTCATCCCGTGGAACGGGATGAGTCTTCGGCGCGGCAGGCAGATTACACAGATTGGATTTTTGGAGGATGAGCCCTGCAGGGGCGAACCACCTTACAGACGCAACCAAACGTTCGTCGCAGATGGATGTTGACAAACCTGATGACGTTTTGTACCCTTCGTCGGTTTGCCCTGATGTTGCCGGATGGTAATGAGGCATTTTTCAATGCGCCGACGGGCGGTTACCTTGATTGTGACTTGCTGAAGGTTGTAAATTATTTTTTTACTCAAATCGCTGTGACGGGAAACACATGCTCACCTCGCTGGTTATCAGAAACTTCGCACTGATCGAGGAGATCCGCATCGACATCGGACCCGGTCTTACTGTGATGACAGGGGAGACCGGGGCGGGGAAGTCGATTGTTGTTGATGCTCTCGGACTTGTTTTGGGAGAACGCGCCGACACCACAATGGTGCGGCAGGGCAGCGAAAAGGCTGTCGTGGAGGCAGAACTCGACGCGCCTGCGCTTGTGCAGCTGCGTCCGCTTGTCGAGGCAATGGAAGCGGAGTGGCTGCCTCAGCTGATCCTCCGCAGAGAGGTTTCCGCCAAGGGAAACAGCCGCGCATTTGTCAATGACACGCCGGTGCCCGTGAGCGCATTGCGCGAACTCGGGGATCGCCTGGTCGACATTCACGGACAGCACGAACATCAGTCGCTTCTCCGGGCGGAAACTCACCGGGTCGTGCTCGACAGTGATCCTTCCGTAGAATCCGCGCTCGCGGATTACCAGAAACTTTACCATGCGTTCACAGCTTCGGTGCATGAACTGGAAGAAGCCCGGCGAACCCGCGACCGCATCGACGAACGCCGGCTTCTGGCCGAGCATCAATTGAATGAAATTTCGCTGGTCAATCCGCTGGCTGGCGAGGACGAAGCGATAGAACGCGAACTGAAGATGGTTGAGCACAGCGAGAAGCTGGCTACGGCATCGAACGAAATTGTGAACATCCTCTATGATGGCGAAGAAAATGTCGTGGATATGCTGGGCCGAAGCGAGAAACTGCTTGCGGAAATCGCACGCATAGATTCGTCGATCGAGTCCCTTCAGCTCGAAGTGACTTCCACCACTGCCGGACTCGCGGAAATCGCGCGCACGATGCGCGACTATCTCGAGCGCATCGACTTCGCGCCGGATCGCGCCGAGCAGCTTCGCCACCGCCTTGCCGAAATTATTGGCCTTAAGCGCAAATACCGCCTTTCCCTTGAAGAACTGCTCGAAAAGAAAGAATCCCTGGCTACAGAACTGGCGGGTCTCGATTCCATCGATGACCGTATAGCTTCCCTGGAGCGGCAGAGTGAAACCCTGCGAGCGAAAACCGCTACCGCGGCGTCGGCACTGCACGCAGTGCGTGAAACCGCTTCGACCCACCTCGGCCGTTCTATCTGTTCCGCACTCAAGGATCTCGGCATAAAGAATGCGCAGTTTGAAACGCGCATGGAATCCATCCCTGCATCTTCCGCAGACAAGCGGTATCTGCTGCGCGATGGGGTCCCTGTGCATTGCGACGAGTACGGTTGGGACGGCCTGGAATTCTACCTCTCGACCAATCTCGGCGAAGAGCCCAAACCGCTGGCCAAGGTCGTTTCCGGCGGCGAGGTGTCGCGCATCATGCTGGCTATCAAGTCCATTTTTGCAGGACGCGACGGCATTCCCATCATGGTATTCGATGAAGTCGACGTTGGCGTGAGCGGAGGGATCGCGCGCAAGGTAGGCGAGGCAATGAGAAAGCTCGCTCGTGCGCATCAGATAATCGCAATCACGCATCTTCCGCAAATCGCAGGTGTCGGCCGGGCGCATCTCAAAGTTGAAAAAAATGTGAAAAACGGCCGCACCTCCACGCACGTCTCTTCCCTTGACGACGATGGACGCATTCGTGAAATCGCCCGTCTGCTGAGTGGAGACAAGGTCACCGAGGCGTCCCTGCAAAGCGCTCGCGAGTTGATGCAGTAGGAGTGCCTTCGGCACGCAGGAGTGCCTTCGGCACGCAGGAGGCAGGAAGATAATTACCGGCTTACGGCATCAGCCATCAGCCATTAGCCATTAGCCATCAGCCATCAGCCATTAGCCATTAGCCATCAGCCATCAGCCATCAGCCATCAGTAATAGTCATCTCATGCCAATTTCGATTTACAACACACTCGCCCGGTCAGTTCAGGAATTCAAGCCCATACACGAAGGGGAAGTCCGCATGTACTGCTGCGGACCGACAGTGTATGACTATTTTCACATAGGCAATGCGCGATCGTTTGTGATGTCGGATATTGTACGGCGCTATTTCGAATACCGCGGCTACAGGGTCACCTACGTGATGAACATCACGGATATCGATGACAAGATCATTCGGCGCGGTAATGAGGAGGGTGTGCCCTCGTCGCAGGTTGCCGACAAATACGCCTCGGCATTTCTGGAAGACGCCGCGCGCTTTGGAATTCGTCCCGCCGACATTCATCCGCGCGCGACCGACACGATGGATGAAATGATCGCGCACATACAGGGATTGATCGATAACGGATCTGCTTACGTGGTGGAAGGCGATGTGTATTTCCGCGTTCATACTTTCGAACAATACGGGAAGCTCAGCCGCAAGAATGTGGATGATCTCGAGGTAGGGGCGCGTGTGGAAGCGAACAGCTTGAAGGAGAGTCCGGTCGATTTCGCTCTGTGGAAAAACGCCAAGCCGGGCGAACCTGTCTGGGAAGCTCCCTGGGGAAAAGGACGTCCCGGCTGGCATATAGAATGCTCCGCCATGTCGATGAAATACCTTGGCAAGACGTTTGACATTCACGCCGGCGGCAACGACTTGATTTTTCCTCATCATGAAAACGAGATCGCGCAGAGCGAGGCATTGACCCACCAACCTTTCGCGCAGTATTGGATGCATTTCGGATTTTTGAATATCGACAACGAGAAGATGTCGAAGTCACTAGGAAATTTCTTCACCGCGCGTGAAATTATTGAGAAATATCCAGCGGAAGTCATCCGCTTTTATTACCTTCAGACACACTACCGCAGTCCGCTGAATTTCACACATGAGGGGCTCGATGCCGCGAAGACCGGCTTGCAGAAGCTGCAGGTGCTTTACGATGCCTTGCTGGATTCTCCGGTCGGCACCGGAACGGTGGATGTAGCTGCGCACGAAGCGCGTTTTATCACCGCGATGGATGATGATTTCAACACACCAGCGGGCTTTGGTGCCTTATTCGATCTGGCGAGAGATGTCAACACTGTGCTGCATTCCGCCACCGGGCTGGATGCTTCTTCACGTGATTCCGCACGCGATCTTCTGCATCGCGCGGCGGTTGGTGTACTTGGCGTCGTAAGAACCGAAAGCAGCGCAGGAGATGACAAGCTTCTCGGTGAGGTTATGCAGCTGCTCATCGACCTCCGTGCCGAGGCGAGGCAGGAGAAGCAATGGGCGCTTTCCGATCGCATCCGCGACGGACTTCAAAGTCTCGGGATTGCGCTCGAAGATGGAAAAGATGGTACAAAATGGAAAATCGGAGAATAATAACCCCATGTCCGATCAAAACGAATTAGCCGAACCCTCATTCCTCTGGAGCAATTATTTTCAGCGAGATCGGGAAAAGGATATCCTGACGCTGCTTCGAGGCGTGCCCATCTTCGAAGGCCTTGGCCGGGGACAATTGCGCGCGGTGGAGCGCATTCTGCACCGCCGCAAATACCATGCGGGGGAATATATTTTTCGCGAAGGTGATCCGGGCCTCGGCATGTACATCATTGAGGAAGGTGAGGTATCCATTGTGAGTGAAAGCCGCTCAACCGAAATAGGGCGGCTGGGGAAAGGCGAGTTTTTTGGTGAGATGGCAATGTTTAATGATCGACCGCGTTCCGCAAGCGCTCTGGCGTACGAGGATACAAAGGTGTTCGGCTTTTTCCAGCCCGATTTGCTTGGGCTGCTCGAAACGCGTCCCAGCATCGGAACAAAGGTCGTGATGATGCTTTCCCGCATTCTCTCTGAACGGCTCTATCGGGCGAGCGAGGAAAATGTGCGCTTGCGGTCCGAACTGTTCCTCAAGGATCATGAGTAGCCTCCCATGACCAATACCAAGCTTCTGATCGTTTTACTGCTGATTCTGCTACTCGCCCTGCTCGGGGTGACCGTCTATTCTATTGGCGCCATCGTCGCGATATTTCTTGTCGCTATGCTGTTCTCATTTATCATTTCGCCTGTAGTGGATTGGCTTGAAAGCCGCAGCATGCCACGTTCCCTGGCCTCGGCGGTCATGCTGCTATTGTCGCTCGCTGCTCTGATCGTCATCGTATATTTTCTGGCGCCGTTGATCTACGATCAGGTGTTTGTTTTACAGGAGCGCGTCAGTTTCGGTGAAATGCGAAAAAGTATTCCGAGGCTCGAACGTGAGGTGGTGCGGTATTTCTCCTTCCTCGGCGTCAAGCATCTGCATCTGACGACGAAAATTGAGGATTTCATCAGCGGATTTTTCGACAACATCCTCAACATTGCTTCAAGCGTACTAGGACTCATGATTTTTGTGGTCATGACGCTGATCTCAACATTTTTTCTGCTCAAAGACGGCCGAAAGCTCAAGAAGTCGATGATAGAAATCGTCCCGAACCAGTTTTTCGAAATGTCGCTCAGCATTCTGCACAAAATCGATTGGTCGCTCGGTGCATATCTCCGCGGCATCGTGGCTGATGCATTGGTGATCGGGTTGTTGACCACCTTTGCGATGTGGCTGCTTGATATACCGAATTTCCTGCTCATCGGCCTCGTCGCAACCATCGCGAATCTTGTGCCGTATCTCGGTCCACCAACAGCAGCGCTCGTCGCGAGCAGCGTGTCGGTCATTACCCTCGGCACGTTTACCCAGGTCCCGATCATTCTCGCAGCGTTCTCGATTATCAGATTGCTCGATGACGCGATTGTTCAGCCTCTGACAATTTCGCAGAGCGTCAAACTGCATCCGCTCATTATCATTTTCGCAATTCTGATCGGCGGACAGCTCTTCGGCATTCTCGGAATGCTTTTCGCGGTGCCAATCGCCGGCGTCGGGAAAGTGGTTCTCTCCGAATTGTACTTAGGTCTCATGCGTTATCGTGCGGTGTATTGATTTTGTGTTCGCGATAAGGGAGAATGTTTTCCCCGCTGGCTGCATTGAGTCGAATTCACGATGAGGCGCCTTTTTTTTTTCCAATGGAACCCTTCATGACTGAAAATCTCCCGGAATCAGCTCCACTGCAGCGTGGTGCCACGATAGTTCTCGATATCGAAAAGGCCGCTTTCGAAGGCCGCTGCATTGGGCATGTGGATAATCTCGTCGTATTCGTCGAAGGAGCAGTGCCGGGCGACCGCGTAAGCGCAATGGTCTATCGCAAGAAAAAACAGTACGCCGAGGCCCGGGTAGAGGAAGTGCTGGTCGCGTCCCCTCATCGCGTCACCCCCGCCTGCAAGCATTTCGGTGTATGCGGTGGCTGCAAGTGGCAGCATATGAGCTACGAGCAGCAGCTGGTGTGGAAGCGCGAGCACGTGCGCGATGCCTTCGAGCGCATCGGCGGGCTCGAGGATGTCGTCGTCAATGAAACCCTACCGGCAGTCGCCCCCTATTTCTATCGCAACAAGATGGAATATTCTTTCGGTGAAATGCGCTGGCTGCTGGAGGACGAACTTGGTGAAGTGAACCGCGACGCAGAGCTGTTCGCTCTCGGTTTACACGTGCCGAAGCGCTACGACCGCATTCTCCACATCGACGAATGCCATCTCGAATCCCCGGAGAGCAATCTCGTGCTCAATGCCACGAGGGAGTTTTTCCTGTCGCGCGGCGTGCCGGCGTATTCCACGAGAACACACACGGGCAATCTGCGCCACCTGGTTATTCGTGAAGCAAAACACACAGGCGAGCGCATGGTCTATCTAGTCACTTCCCAGCGTATGGAAGAATATATGCCGGACTACGCGTCGCTTTTACAGCGAGAAGAATTCGGCGTGACGACTCTGATTCAGGGCGTCACACAGCGGAAGTCTACTGTTGCTATCGGGGAAGAGGACATCGTGCATTTCGGTGACGGCACGATCAGTGAACAGCTGGGACTCAACACCTTCCGCATTTCACCGACCTCATTTTTCCAGACGAACACGCTGCAGGCCGAACGGCTTTACGCGCTGGCCAAACAGGCAGCCGATCTGAACGCTGATGATGTGGTTTGGGATCTTTATTGCGGGACCGGCACGATTTCCCTCTACCTTGCTCGCGACGTAAAGCGTGTGGTCGGAGTGGAACTCAATGACGCAGCCATTCGTGACGCGGAGAAGAATGCAACGGACAACGGTCTGGAAAACACATCGTTCATTTGTGCCGACATTGTGGACTTCCTTGCTCCTGATGCTCAGCGCGATGTGCCCTCTCCCGATGTGATCATCACCGATCCGCCCCGCGCGGGAATGCACACCAAGGTTGTGGACGCGATCGGAAAATCGGGTGTGAAGCGTCTGGTGTATGTGAGCTGCAATCCGACGACGAGTGCGCGTGACTGCGCGCTGCTGCGCGAATATGGCTATACGATTGAGCACATAACACCCGTGGACATGTTCCCGCACACCTATCATATAGAGTGTGTGATAAGTCTCAGGAAAAACGCGGATTAACCGACAGGTATTTCAGGGGAAGCGTCCCACTATGCCGATGAGCAGGATTTGTGCATCAGGCATCGCATATAGCGTGCAGGAAGTCTGCAGAATGCGTTGCCCGGCCGCACGGAAAGGGCAGGAGAATGGAATCGCGATTTCGCGATTGTTCAGCTGATTGAATACGTGCCTGAAGTCCTGCAGGCTGTGCTGGTCACTCAGAATATCTCTTACATTCAGACGGCGGAGTTCATCAGGCGTGTAGCCGAGACGTGCGGCCGTGTCGATGTCGCAGTCCAGCACATTGAGATGTGTATCAATCCGGAGAAACAATGGCCGAAGGGGAGTGCGGGATTCCTCGCGGGCGAGCCGCTGCTGGGTTGCGATAAGCAGGCGCGCGACCTCCTCCGTCCCGGCTTTCGGGAGCAGCTGCAGAAGGCGTTCCGAGGGATCGCATTCATTGAGCAGGGTCGATGCGTGATCAAGAGGCACCGCGGTCGAAGCCGCCGTCCACAGCGCCAGCAGGCCGACCAATCCCATCAATGCCAACAGTGCGGGGATGAGAATGATCGGGGAACGAAGGATAAAGAGCGTTACTCCCTCGGCGAACAGATAGTCGACGAGAATGACGGCGGCTGCAAAGCAGAGCAGCAGAACCAGCAAATGTGAAAGGAACACCCGGTGGAACAGGGCGGGATAGCTTCTTGCCTCTCGCATGCTATTCTTTCACCAAGCTTCCGATGCTCTTCCGCGATCCCATTAAAATCAGGACATCGTTTTTCTCGATTTTCGAATCCGGCCGCGGTACGCCGATAATCGTTTCGGGACCATCGCTTCCATCGGGAGCTTTCAGCGTACGTTTTATGGTAATCAGGTTTACGTCGTACTCCTTGCGAAGATCAAGTTCCTGCAGTGTTTGTCCGACCATGAATTTAGGTGCCCGGATCTGGATAATACTGTACTCCTCCGTCAGCGGGATCGTATCGAGTATACTCGTACTGACGAGAGAAACAGCGAGACGTTCAGCGATCATGAGATCAGGGGCTACCACGGTATGCACGCCGACGGATTTGAAAATGCGTGTATGAATGGGAGAGGTGGATTTGACGATAATATTTTTGCAGCCGAATTCCAGAAGCAATACACAGGTCAGCAATGCACTTTCGAAGTCCTCACCGATGGAAACTATAACGCCGTCGAGTTCTTCGAGTCCCTGGTTGCGCAAGGTTTTTTCATCAGTGCTGTCGAGGCGTACCGCGTATGCCACTTCATCCTTTATTTCTTCGATCTTTGACAGCGTGTTGTCGATGGCGATGACTTCGGCACCCTGGCGCGTGAGTTCGCGTGCAAGGTTCGTGCCGAAGTATCCGAGGCCGATGACGGCGATACGCTTTACCATGAACAAATCTCCAAATATTCTGAGTAACCGGTAATCAGCCCACTACGATCTGCTCGGTGGGATAGTCGAAACGGTTGATTAGTGCGCGACGTGTGATTGCCATCATGAGTGTGACGGCGCCGACACGTCCGATGAGCATGGTCAAGATAAGTACAAACTTGCTAGGATCGGACAATCCGAAGGTGATCCCTCGGCTGAGTCCGACCGTACCCATAGCAGAGAAGCACTCGAACACCACATCAAGGATGGGGAAGGGTTCCAGCAAACTGACAGCGAAAACCGAGAGCGAAACTAGAACGAGTCCGAAAAACAAGGTCGCAGAGGCGCGGTCAACATTGCTCTGAAGTATGTGGCGGTGCCCGATATCAATCGATGGTTTGCCGCGGACATGATTTATTGCTGAGAGAAGAATCAGCGAGGCCGTCGTCGTCTTGATGCCTCCGCCCGTCGATCCTGGTGATGCGCCGATGAACATGAGCACGAGGAACAACAGCGTGCTCGGCACGGCCATGGCCCCGATGTCAATCGTGTTGAAGCCAGCGGTGCGTGTAGTGACAGACTGAAAGAACGAAGCAAGTATTTTTTCCCACCAGTTGAGTCCGGCGAGTGTATTGTTGTATTCGATGAAATAGAAGAGCAGCATTCCCGCGACGATTAAGACACTGGTGCTCACGATGACGACAAGCGAATGCGCTGTCAGGCGTCGGTTAAGTCGGTCACGGGCGGGTGCCCATGGACGAACGCGAACGATATTCACGATGGTGATGAACCCGAGTCCGCCAAGAATGATCAATCCGGCAATTGTAATATTCACCTGCATATTCATTGCTGCACCGGGGCCTGCCAGGTTGTCGCTGAATAGCGAAAAGCCGGCATTGCAGAAAGCCGAGACAGAATGAAAGATGGAACTGAAGATTCGCGCTTGAGTGGAAGGGAAAGCCGTATTGTCCCAGGATATGTAAAGAAAGACGGCGCCGATGGCCTCGATGATCATTGTCACGTTGACGATATGCCACAGGGTGCGGCGGACTTCGCCCAGACTCTCACGGCTGAGGAAATCCTGCATCAGCACGCGTTCCTTGATGCTCAGCCGGCCGCTGAATAATGTGAAAAAGGTTGTGAACGTCATCAATCCCAGTCCGCCTATCTGGATCAGAAGAAGGATCAGGAACTTCCCGAGCGGGGTGAACGCGGAAGCAGTGTCGACGACGATGAGTCCCGTCACGCACACCGCACTGGCTGATGTAAACAAGGCATCGACGAAGCTGATTCCCTGTGTCGTCGCCCGTGGTAGAAGGAGGGCGAATGTGCCGGTAAGAATGACGAAAACGAAGCTGCCGATGAACAGGCGCGCCGGCTGAATCTGAAGCCGCAAGATGCGGCGACTGAATCGGACCGCGTTGGAAATCAGATTGAGAATAATCACTATCTGGGCGATGAGTACAAAGAGGGCGGTGAGACCGCGGAGATGCCAATTCCTTGCGATATCGGAAAAGAAATCCGGGACGATTGCGAGTGCCGTAAAGCTTAAAAGCAGGAGCAATGTCAGGGCGTATTCGAAATTTCTTTCCCGAACATATTCGAAGCGATGAGGAGCGAGCAGCAGCTTCACGGTTTGTGCTGCGATGAAGCACAATAGCACGATTATATCAACAGTTTCAAACAGCCGCTCTGTGGCGGAGCTGACGTAAAACCCGTACTCCAGGATAAGCGACAGAAGCACGGTCGTCACCAGGACGATCATGACTTTATTGATGCGTCCGCTGATTTGCTCAAATCGCGCAGACGATTGCCGCATAGAATGAAAAAGTTGCATAAAAAAACTCGTATAACATCGCAAACTATCAAAGAAGCACGGTTCATGCAAGTGAAATTCACATCCGTTTGTTTCCGGCGCAGTCGGTTCGTAGTTTTAACTGAAAGAAACAGCTTTTCTCAGCCCAGCGGACAGTTATCGATCCATGAGCAAGTTAATAAGGAGTATTTCCGGGATACGCGGGATCGTTGGTGAGACGCTCCTTCCGGATACAGTGCTGAACTACGTATCCGCGTTCGCACACTGGTGCGGCGGCGGTACGGTAGTGCTCGGCAACGACGGACGGCCTCACGGCCAGGCGCTTACAGATCTTGCGCGCGCAGCGCTGCAGTTCGCAGGCGTGAATGTTATCGACTGCGGAGTAGTTCCTACGCCGACGGTTCAGCTTATCACTGAGCATACAGATGCCGCCGGCGGCATTGTCATCACGGCGAGCCACAATCCCGCACAATGGAACGGACTTAAATTTCTCAACGCATCGGGCGTCTTTCTCGATGCCGGGGAAAACGCCGCATTGTTCGCCCTGGCGGATGACGGAGAACGTCCATCGGTTGCATGGAATGCACTCGGTTCAGTATCACCGCGTACGGATGTGCTCGACGAACATATAGAACGTGTGCTGTCGGCGGTTCAAGTCGATATCGAAGCGATAAAGTCCCGGCATTTCAGAATCGCTGTAGACGCGGTGAATGCCTCCGGTTCGGTCATCGTTCCTCGCATGCTCGGTATTCTCGGTTGTGACGTGCTGCCGATTGCCTGCGACGGGAGCGGTATTTTCCCACACACGCCCGAACCACTTCCGGAAAATCTTTCGAGTCTCGGTGATGCCGTACGCGAACACCACGCCGATCTCGGCATCGCGGTGGACCCTGATGCCGACAGGTTAGTCCTTTTTACCGAAGAGGGCGTCCCCTTCGGCGAGGAATATTCCGTGACCACCGCTGTGGATGCGGTGCTGGGCATGCTTTCTCCAAGTGACGGGCTTTCCGTAGCGGTAAACCTCTCCACTACGCGTGCTGTGGATGATGTGGCTTCCCGCTACGGTGCAGCCGTGCTGCGTTCCCCGGTTGGCGAGATCAACGTCGTGAAGCTCATGAAGGAACATGGCGCCGTCATCGGCGGAGAAGGCAGCGGCGGGATTATCATGCCTGCCGTGCATGCCGGACGCGATTCTCTGGTTGGCATTGCGCTGGTGCTTCATGCGCTCGCGCGCCATGGCGGGACCTCCTCTGCATACCGGGCCACGCTGCCGCAATATGAGATCCGGAAATTCAAGTACAGCACCGACGGGCTCGACACCGAGGCGGTGCTTGGCCGCGCGGTGGAGGCCTTCGCAAATGAACGCATTGATACGCGCGACGGAGTGCGCATCGATTTCGCTTCAGGATGGGTGCATCTTCGTGCGTCCAATACCGAACCCATCATGCGCGTGATTTCAGAGGCTTCCGATGCTTACGAAGCGGCTGTTCTGGCGGCGAGTGTAGCAGAAATTGCTTTCGGAGCGGGCGTGCATCCGTTGTAGCCAAAGTGTCTGCGTCGGAATTCCGACCGAGATATCCGATCAATCAACGATTCCAATTACCATTTATACAGATCAGAAAAGCGAGATACCAACATGACGACAATCGTTGATTTATTCGCAAGAGAAATTCTCGACTCCCGCGGTAATCCCACCGTAGAGGTTGAAGTCGAACTCGAAAGCGGTGAGCGCGGACGCGCAGCCGTGCCCAGCGGCGCCTCGACCGGTGAGCGCGAAGCAGTGGAATTGCGCGACGGAGACAAGGACAGGTTTGGAGGAAAGGGCGTTCTGCAGGCAGTTGAAAATGTCAACGACGAATTGGCCGACGAACTGATCGGTTGGGATGCCTTCGATCAGGTCGGCATCGACAATTATATGATTGAAGTCGACGGCACGCCGAATAAAGCGCGGCTCGGAGCGAATGCGATTCTTGGCGTCTCAATGGCCATCGCCCGCGCGACGGCCCAGACCCTTGACATGCCGCTCTACCGCTACATCGGCGGCAGCAATGCGAAAGTGCTTCCCGTCCCGATGATGAACATTCTCAACGGCGGCAGCCACGCAGACAATACAGTTGATTTCCAGGAATTCATGATCGTGCCTTACGGCGCACCGACCTTCGCGGAAGCGCTCCGCTGTGGCGCGGAAATATTTCACGCCTTGAAGAAAGTTCTGCACGCCGACGGCCTCAATACATCCGTCGGAGACGAAGGCGGTTTTGCACCCAACCTCAAAAGCAATGAAGAAGCGATTCAGTACATCCTCAAGGCAATGGAAGCGGCGAAGTACACACAGGATGATTGCTATATCGCGCTTGATGTCGCTGCGAGTGAAATGTATGAGAAGCAAGCCGATGGAAGCGCGATGTATCGTTTCTTCAAATCCGACAAGAGTTTGAAGAGTGCCGATGAGATGATCGAGATGTACGCGCGACTTGTGGAAAAATACCCGATCATTTCTATTGAAGACGGACTGGGTGAAAATGACTGGCCCGGATGGAAGCGTCTGACGGACCGCCTTGGCAAAAAGTGCCAGATTGTGGGCGACGATGTGTTTGTCACGAACACTTCCATTTTCGCCGAAGGTATCGAGCAGGGTCTCGGCAATTCGATTCTCATCAAGGTCAACCAGATCGGTACGCTGACCGAGACCCTGGACGCGATCGAAATGGCCAAGCATGCGCGCTACACTTCTGTGATCAGCCATCGTTCTGGTGAGACAGAAGACTCTACTATCGCCGACATTGCGGTGGCAAGCAACGCCGGACAAATCAAGACCGGATCCGCCTCGCGCTCCGATCGCATTGCGAAATACAATCAGCTGCTGCGCATCGAGGAAGAACTCGACACCAACGCGATTTACGCGGGCGTATCGGCATTCCACATCAGCCGCTGACGCTGCACGGGAGCGTCAGCAAGTCGGAGTACCGTTGAACGTTCTCGTTGCACCGGATTCATTTAAAGGGAGCCTTTCAGCTGTTCGGGCCGCTGAGATCATTGCCGCTGCTATCGCGCGCATCGATCCGGCGGCCCGCTGCCTTGTGATGCCGCAGGCCGACGGAGGAGAAGGGACGATAGACGCCGTGTATCTCGGGATCGGTGGACGCCTGCATCTGCATACCGTCACCGATCCGCTCGGGAGGCCCATTCAGGCGCGATGGCTGCAGCTGCCCGGCGGCAGTGCGCTGGTGGAATCCGCCTCATGCTTAGGATTGCCTCTTCTTCGCGAGGAAGAACGGCAGCCCGACTTGCTGCGCAGCGACGGGCTCGGATTGCTGCTTCGTCATCTTCACGAGCGCGGTTATACGTCCATTTTTTGTGGTCTTGGCGGGACGGCCACCAACGATGCAGGTCTTGGACTTGCCGAAGCCATCGGGATGCGCATGGTCTATCGCGACGTAACGCGACGAACAGTGCGCGAAGCGCTTCTCGCTGTCGATTCCATCGAGTCTGCCGAGTGTAGTGATTGCACGATGATCACGCTTGCGGATGTGCGAAATCCACTTTGCGGAAATAATGGCGCAGCCGCTGTGTACGGACCCCAAAAAGGGATAGTAGCCTCGGATATCAACAGCTGGGATCTGGCGATTGCCTACTTCGCGTCCATCGCCTGCAGGGACGTGCGTGCCGTCGATATTGACTCTGCGGGCATGGGCGCAGCCGGTGGACTTGGTTTCGCTCTCGCCTGCTTTGCCGGAGCAGAACTGCGTTCCGGTGCCGCGTTCGTGCGTGAAAACAGTGGTTTCAACAAGGCCTTGCCGTATGCCGATCTGGTTATCACTGGTGAGGGAAGACTTGACGCGCAGAGCCTCGAAGGCAAAGTGCTCTCGGGCATCGTTGAGGCTGCAGCTTCATACAAAGTGCCGGTGGCCGCATTCGCGGGGATTGTAGAAGGGGATGCCGCCTCAGCATTCGGGCTTGCGCACGTCGAGCGCATCGCACCGGAAGGGCTGTCGATTGCCGACGCGATGAGGGATGCAGAGTCTCTGCTCGACGAATCTGTCACAAGAGCCTGGCCAGCGATTTCAGCGATGCTGTGAAATTTCGTAATTTCAGCTATTCATATTTGTTCAATTGAGACAGGTGCATTATGGCTGACATCAAATTCGGAACCGACGGTTGGCGCGCGGTCATTGCCGACGACTACACATTCGAGAACGTTCGGATGGTTGCGCTGGCGTTCGCTCGCTACTATCACAAGCATCCCAAAATTGCCAACGGTGTAGTCGTGGGCGGCGATGCGCGTTTCGGTTCACAGAATTTTTCCGCAGCTGTGGCGCAAGTCATCGCCAGTCAGGGAATTAAAGTTTGGCTCGCCGAAAACGTCGTTTCCACTCCCATGGTTTCGCTCGGCATTATCAAAAAGAAAGCGGCTGCTGGTGTGATGATCACTGCCAGTCACAATCCCCCCGAATGGAACGGCTTCAAGATCAAGGCCGAATTCGGCGGCAGTGCATTGATGAAAGACATTAAAAAAGTTGAAGCCCTGCTGCAGACGATTCTTGAAAAGAACACGGCGCCGAAGCTGCGTCCGATGGATGAACTGCGGAAGGAGAAACTGATCATACCGATCGATCTGCACAAGCCGTACATCGCCGACGTGCAAAAGAAAATCAACCTCGATCTGATAAAGAAATCGAAGATGAAAATCGCCTACGACGTTATGTACGGGGCTTCGTTTGGTGTGATGGACCATCTGCTTCCCGACGTGCGCTGCATTCACGACGAGCACAATCCCGGCTTCAAGGGTATTGCTCCCGAACCCCTCGCGAAAAACCTCACCGAGTTTTCCGCGCTGGTGAAGAATGAGAAGTTTGATATCGGGCTCGTGACCGACGGAGATTCAGACCGCTTTGGATGCGTGGACGAGCACGGCACCTTCATCAGCACACAGCTGCTGATTCCCATTCTTCTGAAATACCTCCACAAGGATCTCGGAAAAAAGGGTGCTGTGGTCAAGACTGTTTCAGTCACGGATATCGTGACTCGCATGTGTGAGAAATATAGGCTGAAGCTTTACGAGCGTCCCGTGGGCTTCAAGTACGTTACTGAGCTGATGCTGGAGGATAACATTCTCATCGGCGGCGAAGAAAGCGGCGGCGTAGGAACATCGCTGCATATTCCTGAGCGCGACGGCATTTTCAACAATCTCCTGCTTTGTGCGGCACTTGCAAAAAAGAAGATGACGCTGGGTCAGGCGGTTGAAGAAATATTCGCTGAATTCGGCCGCGTATTCTATGATCGGATTGACTTCCGCACGACTGAGAAGAACAAGAATGCGATTCTCGCAACCTGTGAAAAGGGAATTGCCGCACTCGCAAAATTCCCCGTGCTCAGTGTGGAGACCACCGACGGATACAAGTTCCGCGTCGAAGGAGGCTGGCTGCTGATCCGTGCCTCGGGTACGGAACCCATCCTGCGCTTCTACGCGGAAGCAGATACTGAACCAAAGGTCGCAGCGCTTCTCAAAGCCGCGATGAACCTGGGGAAATAGTGTGCTGATGCGGTTCGTCTATGCGGTCGTATTTATTGCTGCATTCACACATGCAGCAGTTTCTTCCGCATCAGCAGCCGCAATCCGATTGGAAACTTCCCCCCCGGCGGCGATCACAGCATCGCCGATGAGGGGGATTCCTTTTTCTGCTGTCCGCTTAGCCGCATTGACGGATCAGGGCTCCGAATCTTTGCGGCGGGATTCTGCTGCTGCCGTGAACTTCCTTCCCCGCGAAGTAGACAGCACCACGATACTTCAGCAGCTGCGGCTGTCCCTCCGCTATCCATCCGCTTCGCGCATGGTAACCGATCTTCACGGAGAGACGGTGGGTCCGATCAACAGCGGAAGGCTCTGGCTAGTGGGAGGAACGATGTTCGCCGCCAACGCTGCGATCATGATCTACTACTTCACCACGTTCTATAACGATGAGTATGCCAAGACAGCGCCATTCCACACATTCAACGATTGGTACAACGCAGATCTGAACGTGGACAAGCTAGGGCATATATGGGGAACGCAGGCCTACGTGCAGGCGCTGTATCACATGTTCCGCTGGACAAACATGCAGGAGCAGGACGCAATGTATTGGTCCAGCGGCACCGCGCTGCTTTATCAGTTCGAAATGGAAATCACTGATGGGCTCTATGAGAAATGGGGCTTCAGCTGGTGGGACATGGGAGCGAACACCGTTGGTGCGGTGTGGCCGAATCTGCAGCGCATCTACCCCGAGCTGCAGCCGGTGATGCTGAAGATGAGCTATCACCCTTCTGCATCGGTGAAGAAAAATTGGGTGGAGCATGACTACCTGCGCGATTACGACGGCTTTACGTATTGGCTCACGCTGGCGGTGGCCGATGTGCTCCCGGCCAGCCTGAAGCCCTGGTGGCCTGACTGGCTGGGAATCGCTGTGGGATACGGGGCGAATAACACCATGCTTGGAAAGAATATCTACAATTCCGCGGACGGGGTGGGTCAGGGAGAGCAGGAATGGTATATCGCGCTGGACTACGACTTGAGAAAGCTGCCCGGCGACTCCGCCTTTCTGCGCTGGTTGAAAGAATCACTGAACGTTTTTCATCTTCCCGCGCCG
This sequence comes from Bacteroidota bacterium, assembly GCA_049663345.1. Classification (GTDB taxonomy): domain Bacteria; phylum Bacteroidota; class Ignavibacteria; order SZUA-365; family SZUA-365; genus SZUA-365. The sequence continues at coordinate 5,019 of JBATDG010000103.1, read as the reverse complement.
GCTGTGCGCATCACTCCCTCAGCAGTCTACTACGGGCTTTATTTCTGACGGGTCCGAGCCCGCATTCGCACCGCCCGAGCCTGCATTCGCCTCGCCCGAGCCTGCATTCGCCTCGCCCGAGCCCGCATTCGCACCGCCCGAGCCCGCTTTCGCATCGATCCTGCCTGGCTTTGCGCTGATCACAACTGCTGTGAAGCTGTCGCGAAACTACCTTCCGATAAGGACCTGCAGCACCGTGGATCTGGGTGGATAGCGATGCTTCAGCATTTCGATTCCGTAGCAGATCGCGGCGATGAGCAGAAGCATCACGAGATTGACAAGAGTGAAGAGCGGGCCCGAATCAATGCTTTCCACACCGTAGCTTTCAATGATCGGTTGGAGAACAATCGAGCCGAACACCTGGTGGAGGATGTACACCATCATCGAGTGCCGCCCGAAAAATCCGAGTATGGAATGGGCGGGATTAAAATCCATGCGCCGCAGCAGAGTGGAAGAGAGGACAACGATGCCGATTGACGTGAAGATATAGGCGAAAGTTGGCGGATAGAAAATTTCGGAGTATCCGCTCCGCGTTGCCAGAATTGTGCCGTCTGCAATGCTGCGTATGAATGGAATCGGCGCGAACAGCAGCACGAAGCCGATGATTGTCAGTCCTGCACCAAGTGTGATGAAATGATGCGATGTACCTGTGCCTTCCGCGAATAAGGTGCGGAAAAATAGCGCACCGATGAATGCGTAGCCGAGCCAGGGGAAGATCGGGAACCAGCCGTCAATGAACCAGCTCTGCATGAGGCGTCCGAAGGTGGGCGTCCATAAGTCGTCGAAATAAACCTCGAGCGGAACCTCGTTATATCCGAACAACGCTTGCATGACGTAGGTCCCGATGATAAGGATAATCGAGAGATACAGCAGCTCGCGATGATCTGAGCGCCTCAGCAGGTAGAGCAGCGGCATGGCCAGACCGATGGTATACAGAACGTCGAATGACGTAAAGGGAAAAATTCGCCAGAGAACGGTGTCCAGAAGGATACCTACGCCGATGACAATGCCTGCGCGCTTCAGATAATAAGCAAAATTGTGTTTTTCTCCGCGCAGCACAACCATGCCCGCACTGAGCATAATGAATGTCGGCGCGGCGAAGGAGCCGAGAATGCGGTAGAGCATTGAATGCGGCTCGGAGAGGTAGGGAGCGAGGTTGGCAGGTACCATCAGAATGATGGCAATACCGCGCAGGGTATCTATCCATGGAAGACGAAGTTGCTGTTCTGGCATACGGTCTCAGAAGGATTTGGAGGCGTTTCAGATCAGACTGCGGTCGCCTTCGATCCACCAGCGATGCCAGAGTTCGAAGTTGTACAGCGTCCAGAGCTGTGGCGTGAAATTAATATGCGTGCGCTCGTACTCATCGAGCAATGCGCGAATATACGGAACATTATAATAATCGTGTCGGGGAGTGAGCAGCAGGGATCGAGCATGCCGGTATATTTCGGGCGTCATCATGTTTTTTCCCGAACCTGCAAAACCGATTTTCTTTCTGTCAATGATATCGTCGGGAAGAATTCCCCGCAGCGCCTGCTTGAGTACATACTTCGGATTGTTATTCTTCAGCTTCATCGCCGATGGGATGTTCATGCTGAATTCCACCATCAGGTGGTCGAGGAAGGGAACGCGCGCTTCAATGCTTGTAGCCATCGTGATCTTGTCGACGCGCATAAGCAGCAGTTCCGCCAGCCGATGTTTGATTTCCCAGTAAGCGATGCGCTGCAGATCATCACCGTACCCGGCTTCCCTTGCGCGTTGGAAGCGTTTCTCCGCAAGCGAGTAAGAGGAAGGGATGGAGAGACCATCGAAGGTATCGAGATTCAGCGCGCGCCGTTTTTCGGTTTCGTAGAATCCGATCGCGTTGCCCCAGAAAGCCGGCTGTTTTTCCATCACGTTGCGAATGATGTTCTGCCGGTAGTCAACGAGCATGCGTGCGAGCAGCGGACTCATCATGCCGTAAATGGCTCCGGTGATCGCGCGCGGTACCGGACGCAGCAAGCGTTCCATGCGCATCATTCGCGCGGCACGGATATATGAGGCATAGCCGGCGAATTGCTCGTCGCTGCCTTCTCCGACCTGCACGACAATTGTTCCATTATCACGCGCGAGTTTCGAGACATGGTAGAGAGGGAAGCACACCGGATCCGCGAGCGGCTCATCCTGATGATGTACGATCGTCGGCAGCAGATCGAGAAAGCCGCTGTCGTCTATCATCACTTCGTGATGGTTCGTGTGGAAATGCGCAGACATGCGGCGCGCCCACTGAAATTCATTCGTATCTTCCTGGCCCCGAATTGCGACAGTGAATGTGTCCACCGGCCGATCCATCAGCTCGGACATGAAGGCGACATTCGCACTTGAGTCGATTCCGCCGCTGAGAAATACCCCGAAAGGCACATCCGACATCATGCGCTTTTCGACTGCCGAGCGGAACAGTTCACGGATGCGCGCGGTGACCGCCGCCTCGTCATTGTAATCGAAACCGGTATCCCGGTGTCCGAGCGGATCCCAGTATTCCTCGACCCTCATCGCCCCGTCGCGCGTGATGCGCGCGTAATGCGCAGCCTCAAGCTTGAAGACGCCATCGAAGAGAGTCCATGGTGCGGGAGTATGGATGTACGTGAAATAGTGGTACATCGCCTCAGGACTGACAGCCGGCTTCAGCGCCGGGTGTTCGAGCATGGCCTTGATTTCAGAGCCGAACAACCAGGTGCCGTTTCTCTGCGCGTAGTACAGCGGCTTGATGCCGATGCGGTCGCGGTAGAGGAACAGCGTTTCTTTCTCCGTGTCCCACAGTGCAATGGCGAACATTCCATGAAGGCGTTCGACAAAGCGCTCGCCCCAATGGCGGTAGGCGTAAAGTATGGTTTCGGTGTCGGTGCGGGAGCGATAGCGATAGCCTGCCGCCTCGAGTTCGGCACGCAGCTGCAGATGATTGTAGATTTCGCCGTTGAACACCAGCCAGATTTTCTCATCCGCTGTACTCATCGGCTGATGGCCGGCGGCGGAAAGATCGATGATGGAAAGGCGGCGGAAGGAGAGTCCCACGCGTCCGCACTCCGAGCGGCAGATGCCGCCGTCGTCGGGACCCCGATGCGCGATCGCTGCGCCCATGCGTGTCAGCAGTGCATCATCGATGCCCTGCGCCGAGGGGGTGAATTCAAATACTCCAGCGAATCCGCACATAATTCCTGTGGCTCTCAAAAAGGTAAAGCATCAAAAAATACGCTTTCAACGCGTCCCCTCCAATGATTCCCTGATACCGGCAAAAGAAGTGCCCTGCGGTGCGCAGGTCACGTATTCGGATTGCGGCTCATGCACCGGCGGATCACGAGGTAAGAAACAATTCCGCGTCACCTCGAAATCGTTTCAAGAAGCTGCCGCGCCTCATTGATTTGAAAGGCGGGGTCGCCGTGGTCGATGCACCACCGGAACAGCTCCGCCGCGCGTGCCGGTTGAATGCGCGCGCGCACGTAGTACTTGCCGAGGGTGAAGCGCAGCATGCCGTCCTCCGGATATTTCCGAATGCCTTCCTCGAAGCGGCTGAGGGATGCGGAGTACTGCTGCGAAAGTGCAAGGGCATTTCCAAAAAGCAGGTACATGTTTGGTGAAGAGAATCCAGCTGCCGCGGCGGCGGTGAACTGCTGAGCTGCTTCCGCGTAGGATGCGTTCTGATACAATGCGAGTCCGATGATCGCGGGGAAGCCGCTGCCGCCTCGCGTGAGCCGTGCAACATCGTTGAGCCGGGACTCAATCTCGCCAAGCGAAGCGTTTCCGAGTGCCAGGTACCCGATGGCCTGCGCCAGCGAATCGATAGTCGTGAGCGAGATGCTGTAGTCGCGTTCCGCACTGCTTTGTACCAGCCGCTGCGCACGGAGCAGCAGCCGATCCAGCATCCACTGCTGCAAAGCAACGGTTTGGCGAGCATCGGTCGGGTGTGAAAACTGCGCCATTTCCGAGAGTTCTCGGTAATGCTGGGGGTAGTCAAGAATTTCAATCATGCGTTTTGTCAGCGTGATTTCTCCCTGCAGGTCCCCGCTTCTATGCCGGTACTTCCTCAGCGCATCATAGCCGCTGAGCGCGTAATCGCCGTACATATGCGCGTCATCGAGCTGCATGATATGCGTAAAGCGTTCCGCGGTCGCAGCGTCATCGCGATGCAGCTGTGCCCATGGCAGCATCAGCAGCAGGGAGATCATCGCCAGCGCCACCGCCGCGCGCTCGTCATAGCGTCGGCGCAGTGCGGAGATTGCGGCGAGAAGAGTGATAATGCCCAGCGGTGCGAGGAGGTCCCAGTCGCGGGAGAGTCCGAGCGATGCATTGGCGAAGAACGCGAAGCCGGTGAACACCACGACATTCATTGCATGAAACGCATCGATGCTGTCGCCGAATTTTTTTTCACGCAGACGGGTTATCCATGTCCACAGCAGCGCCACAAGCGCGGCTGGAGCGAGCAGAACGAGCAGATTCAGGAAATCAATGAGATGCCAGGATGAGAAAAGCGTATACCCCTGAGTTCCGGCCGGCGACAGCTGCGCGTATACCGGCATGATGACGCGGCTGGGGGAATCAGCAAAACCCGTGACAAAATAGACAAGAATCCATCCTCCTACGACAATCGCGCTTGCAAGGAAGCCCCGGCGCAAATCAAAATGAAGCAGAGCATTAATGCGGTGCTTGAGCGCATCCGATCGGGTTGCTATGATGATTATGAGCGAAGGGAGTAGGGCGAGCGTCATGAAGTGCGCACCGAGTGCGATGGAAAACGCAGCGATAGCCGGCCATAGCGGCCCCTTTCCCGTGAGAGCCGCCTCTGCAGCGATTATATAGACGGTGATCGCGGCGAATACGGGCGTGTAGAATTCCACATAGCCGGCATAGAAAAGTACTCCGGCGCTTCCCCCGAGAGCCAGAAGCAAAGCCAGACGCTGATTGCCCCGTGAGACGCGGAAGATGTAGGCCGTGACGACCGTGAGC